>DATFXN010000025.1:0-16601 GCA_035315805.1 Chthoniobacterales bacterium | reverse complement strand
CAACCGCCATCATTAACAAGATCGTTCGTTTCATAAATCGGCTCAGCACGGGACGCTGGAGTTTCCCCCGGGCTTCGCCATTATTTGCTCTAAGCCTTTTCCGCTTTAATTGGTGCCTTCGCGGTAGCTGATAAACAATGTGGCTGGTGGGACGGGGTTGACTGTTTTTCATGGTTGGTTGCCACAGCGCTGACGGCGAGCGAAATGGCGAACCAAACGCCCGCGATCGCGGTACAAAGATAGAGTTTAGTCAAGCGAGTCGGAGGGAACATTAGGCCAATGAAGCTGATCAATACGCGACGCCATGCGCTTGCCATGGTTAGGGTTTTATTGGACGCCGTTTTCATCTCTGCTCGCAAGCTCGGCGTCGATCGAGCGAAGCTCGTCTCTCGACTTCTTTTCGTCCAGAGCATGGCTTATCCATCGCGCCGGGCCGTAGTAGATTCCGTAGGCGTCGTCGCGCTCTTTCTCTTGCAGCTCCGCTTGCCGCGCCGTCAACGCCGCGGTCGACGCCGCGTGCGGATTGTTAATCCGCGTCTCGCAGCCGGTCAGTAGCAGAGCGACGAGCGCGCCCGCTGCGATCCACAAGAAGATAGTCTTTTTCATAGTTGGGTGAACAGACAGGGGAGGGATGAACAGACAGGACTCTTCTCTTTATCTGTAAGGTTAATGGTGGTAACCTAGCGTCGTCCGTTCAATGACAGCGACATAAGTCCCATCTTTTCTTAGTTCGTCAGTTTTTGTAACGAGCTTCGAATTTCTCTTTCTACTGCTCTCGTACTCGAAGATTATCCCCGTCACGAAGTCCAACGATGTATTACGAAATGCACCTATAGAGCTATTGGGGGGAAGGCTGCATTTTCCTCTACCTATTCTTCTTCCACCTGCTCCGTCATATGAAAACAGCCCAGCAGGTCCATGTACCCCGCCTCCCGTCAATCTCACGACCTCACCGGTCTGATAGGGTGTTACGGTAGAACTATGTAACCCGCTGTTCTTGATTAACCGATCAGCCCCCTCCCGATTAGGGGTTACCCATAGCTCTATGTTCTTAGTTTTGCCGTCGATGAATATAGCAAAGTCGTTGGTTGCAGCATGTAGCTCATCGTCAGCCAGAACTGGTGCAGTTCCCCCCGATGGCTACGCTGGCGGCTATTAGCGGTATTAATAATCTTTTCATGGTGTTGATTTTCGCGTTATGCCCCCAAAAAAAGAACGAATGCTACGATCCATTTTGCGAGCGGGTTTCATAGTTGGTTGTGTCCTTTTGAAATCAAATCGACGGGGCCGAGTGCGCTCCCTGGAAGATCGATATTCGTTGGGGAACAGACAGGACTTTTATCTTTATCCGTAACTTTTCACCCACAATTTGGCATGTATAACGCTGCGTTTACATGCACGACGCCGCGCCGCGCAGCGCGACTACCGGCGCAGATCCGCACCCCGCATAAAGGCAAGTTCTTCCTCGATATGATCGAGCACCCAGTCGCCCTGTTTCAGGCACTTCACGGCAACTTTTTCTACCTGGGTAGCTGCGTCCAAATGCAGTTGAATGTTAACGCCCTTCCAACCGTGCTTGCGCAGATTGATGATGTTCTCAATCGCGTTGCGTTGCTGTTGCCAGCTCGCATTCGCGAAGG
Source organism: Chthoniobacterales bacterium (assembly GCA_035315805.1). Taxonomy (GTDB): domain Bacteria; phylum Verrucomicrobiota; class Verrucomicrobiia; order Chthoniobacterales; family UBA10450; genus AV40. Next base: position 14,961 of record DATFXN010000025.1, on the reverse strand, counting down.
CTTTTGCGATCGGCCGCTTGGGAAGATAGAGCAAATCGGTGAAACCGAGCGATACGAAATAGCCGGAAAGACTTCGGTAATCTTGAATGCGTTCGTTGAGCAGCTGTTCCATTTGACCTGGGACGTTGACCGTGTGCCGTATTGTTTTCATAAGAAATTCCTTCCGCGCTTGATCGCTTTTGTAAAGAAATCGATCCATGGCCCGCCGTGTTTGGTGACCACGCTAAAGGGAGAAGCGTTCGTGCTGGGCGTACCTCGCGGGCGCTCTCTTTTTATCGTCTACCGGCATCCCCTTCGGGCACGGAGCATTTCGACGTCGAACTTCCGCGCCGTCTCTGTGCACCGTTCCGCGCGCGCGAAGCACCATGTTCACCGGGTGCACCGGATTCTCTATCCGCTGTTTAATGGCGCCGGCACCACGGGGCTTGTTATGAGTGCCGTTGCGCCGATTGAACCGCAGTACCAAAGGTTACCAAACGGCAAGGCGTCGGAAATCAGATCGACACCTCGTTTGTCTTTCCGCGGCCTAATTTCGTAAACGCGCTCCACAGTTCCGATCTTCCTCACAGATCAATTGCGTTGTTTCATCAACGGTCGTAAACGTCCATTTGAACATAGTCGAGAATGGTACACAAACACAACGCGAAGCTCTTGGACGGCCGGAAGCGGCAGGCGATCATCACCGCTTTAGCCAATGGGGAAAGCAAGCGCTCAATCGCTCGGCGACTCAGTGTCAGCAATCACACTGTTGATGCCGTAGCCGAGGCCGAATGGCAGCAAGTGGCAGCACGAAAGGAAAGAATCGCAGCCCAAGCCGAACTAAACGCCACCCTAGCTGCCCAAGTGCTCACCGATGCTCTCGAAGCCGGCAAGGTTCCAGTTAACCTCGCAGTCCTGATCTATGGCGTCTCAATCGACAAGGCCGTGCTCCTGCGCGGTGACGCACAGGTGATCGTCGAACATCATCACGCTCACGTCCATGTCGATGCGATGGAAGATTTCAACGCCCGCTACAAGCTGCTTCCGAAACGCGCCGAAACCCCCTCCCTGCGTCCAGCACAGTCCATTTCTGAAATGGATTCGCAGAGCCAGACGGAAAATTCCAAAAACGGCTGATCCGTTGCGGAAGCCGCTTGCCGAATACTTGCCAAATAGATGGTGATTTCGTGCGTTTTGATGCGTTTCGTCGCGCAATGGCAAGGTCGGCGATTCTCATAGGTAAATCGTCATTCAAGAGGGTGGCTGCCCCGCTTGGATTCGAACCAAGAATAACGCCTCCAAAGGGCGCTGTGTTACCGTTACACCACAGGGCAAGGCAATTTTCGATTTGCGATTGCCGATTTTGGATCGCGGAACAGTAAGCGCAGAAATCCCCGCCGCAATTATTCCGAGCTCGGCCTGGGTAGGCGAATGTCGACCGTAGTGCCTTTTCCAGCGACGCTACGGACGGAAATTTTCCCGCCGTGCGCCTCGACAATCGCCTTCGGGGCAACCCGCTCGAGCACGGCCGGCTCGATGCCATCGAACAGCTGATTCTCGTAAAATCGTTCGATGCTTCGGACGCGTTGTGTCCCCTTCATTTCGAATTCGAATTAACTGCGACCGATGAACCGTCCGGCAGCAAGCCGCTTTTTTGCGCGTACTTCACACCGGCCAGCACTCCGCGGACATGATCGACAATTTCATCCGGCGCGAGTGGCTTGCGCAGAAATCCGGTGATACCAGCGTTCATCATGCGATCCAGCCGATCCCGGGGAATGAATCCAGTGCAAAGGACTACCGGTATGTCGCTGCGAATTTCCCTCAGCCGTTGAAACGTTTCTTCGCCGTCCATGAACGGCATCGTCAGATCGAGCAGGACTAGTTGGAACCCGCGCGGCTGCCGCCGAAAGAGATCGAGAGCTTCAAATCCTGATTGCGCGGTGACGACCTGATACCCAGCCTCGGTCAACAACCGCTTCATCAAAACAAGCGCCATCTGCTCGTCATCGACCACAAGGATGGTCGGTTTTACTCGCGGCGTGTCCGGGATCGTCTTCGGTTTCAAAAACGAAGCCAGCTCGGGATGTATCAGCACTTTTTGGTCGGCACCTCCGGCCTGCGCCGCTAATTGAGCCGCGACCGCTTCCGCCCGGGCGATGCTCGACCGCAACATGTCCCGACAGTGCTCCGAGCCGGCAGCGCCTTTCCAAACGTCGCCGATTTCGGCGCTGGTTCCGGAAATGATTTGCAAAAGATTATTTAGCTCGCTGGTCGCCTTGGAAACGAACTCTTTTGAGACCGGTTTGCGCGGCGCCGGAGGCGATTTGCCGTCGGAATTCACGCAGTCCTCAGAAGCAAAGCGGATGCCTTTTTGATGGAATAATAAAGACGCGTGCGTGCGCCAACATGTCGCTGCCGACGCTCGCCACCATGCCCGAAATCCAATTCGCAATCCCTCCGAAACCGCCTTATATTTTTGACCCCGCCTATGAACGAACTTCGAGTCGATAACCTCCATGTCTCCATCGGCGATCAACAGATCGTCCGGGGCCTTAGTCTAGCCATTCCTCGTGGCGAAGTGCACGCCGTCATGGGGCCAAACGGTTCGGGCAAAAGCACTCTGGCCAAGGTGATGGCGGGGCATCCCGATTATCAAGTGGCCAAAGGCAAAATCACCATGGACGGCGAAGACGTTCTCGCACTTGAGCCAGACGACCGCGCGCGCAAAGGACTCTTTCTTGCTTTCCAATATCCGAGCGAAATTCCAGGTGTAACGATTGCAAATTTTCTCCGCGCGGCGTTGCAAGCACGTTTGCCGGAGGGCGAGGAACTCGAAGCCACGGATTACTACGCGAAACTTTACGAAAAGATGGAGCTGCTCGGAATGGATCGCTCGTTCACATCACGGGCTGTCAACGAAGGATTTTCCGGCGGCGAAAAGAAACGCACCGAAATTTTACAGCTAGCGATGCTCGAGCCGAAGTATGCCGTGCTCGACGAAACCGACAGCGGTCTCGACATCGACGCACTTAAAACTGTGGCCCACGGCGTCAATTCGTTGCGCGGTCCCAACATTGGGATAATGTTAATTACACATTACCAGCGCATCCTGAACTATATCGTTCCCGATCATGTTCACGTGATGGTGCAGGGCCGGATCGTTCGCAGTGGCGGAAAAGATCTCGCCCTTGAACTCGAGGAACGCGGCTACGATTGGGCGCGGGAAAGTGCGCGGGATCCGGCGTTTGCCAGATAAGATTGACAACCAACAACATCGACAATGAAACCTGAAGCCAAAGCAGTCGATATCGATCGGAACAAAGGCGATTTCTATTACGACGTCGTCTACACCCGCGACGCGGGACGCGGCCTGAGCGAGAAAACGATTCATTTCATTTCCGACGTCAAAGAAGATCCGGATTGGGTGCGCGAGTTCCGCCTGCGCGGATTGAAGACCTTTCTCGAGAAACCGCTGCCGACCCACTGGGCCAGCAAAGATCTTGAGACGATCGACTTTGACAAAATTCGTTATTACCTCGCCCCAGGCACGGCTGCGAAACGCAGTTGGGAAGAAGTCCCCGAAGACATCAAACGCACCTTCGAGCGGCTCGGCATTCCCGAACAGGAACGCAAATTTCTGGCCGGTGTCGAAGCGCAATTCGACAGCGAAGCGGTTTATTCGAACATCAAGAAAGCGGTCGGCGAGCAGGGCGTGATTTTCGTCGGCTCGACCGAAGGCTTGAAACATCATCCGGAAATATTCCGGAAATGGTTCGGCAAAGTCATTCCGATCGGCGACAACAAATTCAGCGCGCTCAATTCGGCGGTTTTCAGCGGCGGCTCGTTCATCTACGTCCCACCCGGAGTCAAAGTGAAACATCCACTGCAAGCCTATTTCCGGATCAACGCCGAAAGTTTCGGCCAATTCGAGCGCACGCTCATCATCGCCGATGAAGGCAGCGAAGTGACTTACATGGAAGGTTGCACCGCGCCGAAATTCGAGACGGCGACGTTGCATAGCGCCGTGGTCGAACTCGTCGCGCTTAAAGGCGCCAAGATCCAATACATCACCGTGCAAAACTGGTCGGCCAACGTCTTCAACCTGGTAACAAAACGCGGGCTTGCCCAGGAGGATGCGGAGATCAAATGGATCGATTGCAACATCGGCTCGCGATTGACCATGAAATACCCAAGCGTCGTCTTGAAAGGCCGCAAGTCGCGGGGCGAAGTGTTGTCGATCGCGCTCGCCAATAACGGTCAGCACCAGGACACCGGCGCGAAAATGATCCATGCCGCCGACGAAACGACTTCGAACATCATTTCGAAATCGATCTCGATCGGCACGGGCCGCGCCACTTATCGCGGACTGGTGCACGTGCCGAAACACCTCAAGCATTGCAAAAACAACACTGAGTGCGACGCGCTTCTGATCAACGCGACTTCGCGGACGGACACGTATCCTGCGATCACGGTCCGCGGCACGGGTAACGCCGTCCAGCACGAAGCGAGCGTGTCCCAGGTGAGCGCCGAGCAAATCTTTTACATGCAACAGCGCGGTTTGACCGAAGCACAGGCAATGAGCTTGAGCGTGAACGGGTTCGTCAACGATCTCGTCCGTCAATTCCCGATGGAATATTCGGTCGAGCTGAAACGCCTGATCGAGCTCGAGATGGAAGGCTCGGTTGGATAGCGATGTCTGTAGATGGATCGAGCAGTCCCCTGCTCGACGTTACCTGAGCCGGCGAAGCCGCAAGTTTGATCATCGTCCGCGGAGCGGCCGATCCACCAGAACGCAAAAATGGAAACTCAAATGACAACCGATCGGGCCACCAGCTCGATTCTTTCCGGCCCGAACGATTCTGCCGACCTTCCCGACTGGTTCGGTGAACAACAGCGCGTGGCCTGGGAAAAATTCGAATCGACCCCGCGACCGACGCGCAAAGATCAGCCATGGCGGTTTTCCAATGTCGCTCTGCTCGATCTTGCGCCCTACAAAATAAGTGGTCCACTTTCCGAAGACGATCGCACGAATATTTTGAAATACTCGCGGGGCGTCGATCAATTCGCTGGGCGAATGATCTTCGCCAACGATCAGTTGGTCGAACGCAGCATCGTTTCCGAAGATTTGAAGAAACGCGGCGTGATTTTCCAGCCGCTCGAGCGCGCGATGGTCGAGCATGCCGATCTCTTTCGAAAATATTTCATGTCGACGGAAGCGGCGCTCGGCTCGGCCAAATTCGCCGCACTCCATCAGGCGCTGGTTTCGTCTGGAACCTTTCTGTTCGTGCCGCGCGCCGTTGAGATCGAGCAGCCGATCGAAATCTTTCATTGGTTGCGCCATGACAATATGTCGATCTTTCCGCATCTGCTTCTCGTCACCGATGAGCTCGCTAAAGTTACGGTGATCGAACATTTCCGCTCATGTGATCGCAAGGCCCCAGGCTTCGCCTGCGGAGTGAACGATTTGATCGCCGGTCCCGGTGCGAAGGTCGCTTACATTTGCGCGCAGGAGTGGAGTAGTAACGTCATCGCGCTGCAACTGAATTCGACCACCGTCGATCACGACGCGTCGGCAATGAGTTTGAATTTGAATCTCGGGGCGCGATACGCGCGATTCGAAGGTCTGAGCCGACTTATCGGAGAAGGCGCGCGAAGCGATATGCTTGCGGTTTCGGTTGCGACCAACGAGCAGGAGTTCGATTCACGCACTTTGCAGGATCACATTTCGCCACACGGCGCGAGCGATCTTCTCTACAAGAACGCGCTCGACGATCGCGCCCGTTGCACCTTCGGCGGACTCATCCGCGTCGAACCGCACGCACATTTCACCGATGCCTACCAAAAAGTTCGCAACCTTCTCTTGAGCGACGATTCCGAAGCGAACTCAATGCCCGGACTGGAAATTCTAGCCGACAACGTCCGTTGCACCCACGGCGCGACGAGCGGCCAGATCGACGAAGACGAAATGTTTTATCTCCGCTCACGCGGCATTCCGCTAAAAATCGCCCAGCGTCTTATCGTCAACGGTTTCCTCAACGAAGTGATCCAGCGCCTCGAGCAACCCGCGATTGCGGACTATTTGAATCGATCGATTGAGGCCAAGTTCGCCGCGTAATCAACAGACCGCGGCGGTCTCAAGAATCCTTTTGCAACGGCGACTCACCGTGTTGTATTTTGGTTCCCCTTTCGCAAAAGAATGGACGTAAGCGGGCATATCGGCGCGATTCTGAATCAGAAAGACGGCAACGTCTTTTCGATTGCGCCGGACGCGATGGTGTTTAAGGCGATCGAGATGATGGCTGACAAAAACGTCGGCGCGCTGCTGGTGATGAAGGGCGAGCAGCTGGTCGGGATTATTTCCGAGCGCGATTACACCCGGAAAGTTTTCTTGCGCGGCAAAAAATCGAAGGAAACGCGCGTGGATGAGATCATGTCGAGTGATGTGACGACTACGAAACCGTCAGAGAGCGTGGACGAATGTTTGCGGTTAATGACAGAGAAACACATTCGTCACCTGCCGGTAGTCGATGGTGGCAAGGTGGTCGGCGTGATTTCAATCGGCGATCTGGTCAAGCACGTGATCTCCTGCCAAAGCGCGACCATCGCGCATTTGGAAAGCTACATCGCCGGCGGCTACGGGATGTGAGTTGTAGAGGCGCTTGGGCCAAGCGCCTGTAGTTCGGGGTTTGACACAAACGCCGCTACAAGTTCCAGACTGTTTTTCCGGCAACAATCGTCTGCACCGCGCGGCCTTTTAATTTCCAACCGTCGAACGGCGAGTTGGATGAGGCAGATTGGAACTGATCGAGCCTGACTGTCCATTCGAGATTCGCATCGATCAGCGTCACGTCCGCCGACGCGCCGACTGACAACGTTCCGGCGTCGACCTTGAGCAACCTGGCCGGCTCGACCGTGTACATCTCGATCAACCGACCGATGTCGATCTTGCGATGTTTGTGGATCAGCAGATCGATGAACAATCCAAGTTCGGTTTCGAGTCCGACGATCCCGAACGGCGCTTGGTCGAACTCGATTTCTTTTTCGAACTCGGCGTGCGGCGCGTGATCCGAACACAAGATCGACAACGTACCATCGGCGATTCCTTCCAGGATTGCATCGACATCTTCTTTCGATCGCAACGGCGGATTTATTTTGTAGTTCGTGTCGAAGTTTCGGATCGCTTCGTCGGTCAGCGCGATGTGGTGCGGGCAAACTTCGCCGCTTACTTTGACCCCGCGCGCACGCGCTTCACGAATCAACCGGACACTTCCGGCTGCGCTGATGTGCTGGCAGTGAATGTGGTGAACGCAAAGCTCCGCCAGCAAAATGTTGCGCATCACAATTGCTTCCTCGCCGGCCGCCGGCCAGCCGGGCAAACCGAGCAGCGTGCTCCAGTAACCTTCATTTACGACGCCGTTGCCGACTAAATTGTAATCTTGGCAATGATCGAGCACCGGCAATCCGACCATCCGCGCGTACTCGACGGCGCGTCGCATCAGTTCGTGACTCTGGACGCAATGACCGTCATCGGTGATCGCCACCACGCCGGCTTTCGCGAGCGAACCGATCGGCGCCAATTCCTCGCCCGCGATGTTTTTCGAGATCGCGCCGGTCGGGAAAACGTTCACACAGGCCGCCTCGGCGGCGCGATCCTTGATCCAAGCAATGGTCGCCGGATTATCCGCGGCCGGCGAAGTGTTCGGCATGCAAACAATCGTCGTAAATCCACCAGCCGCGGCCGCCCGCGTCCCGGACGCGATTGTTTCTTTGTGACCGAACCCAGGCTCGCGGAGATGGACGTGGACGTCGATTAAACCGGGGGCGACGATGAGATTGCTGGCGTCGATCTCATCGACTTCTGATTTCTGATTTCTGATTTCTGATTTCGACGCGGCGATCTTTCCGTCCTTGAGGTAGAGATCCGCGACTTCATCCCGTCTGTTGGCGGGATCGATAACGCGGCCGTTTTTGATAATCGTCGCGCTCATTGGGGGACCGCGAACTCCGGGCGCGGTTTTCCAAATTCAGATCGCCCTCGGAGATCGCGATCCAGCTTGGGTGAGACGCTCACGTTGAAATTCCTCCGCAGAGATAAAGAACGGCCATGCGCACGGCGAGGCCGTTGGTGACCTGATCGAGGATGACGCTTTGCATTCCGTCCGCGACTTCGCTGTCGATCTCGACGCCGCGATTGATTGGGCCGGGGTGCATGACGAGGCAATCGGGCTTCAAGAGTTTGGACCGCTCTTTCGTCAGGCCGAAGAGCGTGGTGTATTCGCCGATCCCCGGGAAATATTCTTTCCGCTGACGTTCGTGCTGAATCCGCAACAGATTCACCACATCGGCCTCGGGGAGCACGTTGTCGATCTTGTGTGAGACAGTGACACCGAGTTTCTCAAACTCGCGGGGGACGAGCGTGCTCGGTCCGACGAGCGTGACGCGCGCGCCGAGTTTAGTTAAACCAAAAATGTTCGAGCGCGCGACGCGGCTGAACAAAATATCTCCGACAATCGCGACGTGGAGATTTTCGACCCTGCCGCGTTTCTCGCGAATCGTGTAGATGTCGAGCAAACCCTGCGTTGGATGCTCATGCGCGCCGTCGCCGGCATTGATCACACTCGCTTTTAATCGTTGTGCGAGAAACTGCGGCGCGCCCGCCGAGCTGTGACGCAACACGAAAATGTCGGCGTGAAGTGCTTCGAGATTCCGCGCGGTGTCTTTGAGTGTCTCACCTTTGGTTAAGCTTGATGTCGGAGCGGAAATGTTGATTATGTCCGCGCTGAGCCGGTGCGCAGCGAGCTCGAACGACGTGCGGGTGCGCGTGCTCGGTTCGACGAAGAAGTTCACTAGCGTTTTCCCGCGGAGCGCAGGAACTTTCTTAATCTCGCGAGTGCCGACTTGTTTGAAAGCGTCGGCGGTTTCGAGAATGAAATTGATCTCGTCCGCGGAAAGGTCACGCAGTCCGAGCAGATCTTTTCGTGTCCAACGCGTCGTCATTCTTTCAACAGCCAGACCGCATCCGGCTCGTTATCGATTTCCTGCAAGCGGACCTGGATTTGCTCACGGGTAGCAGTCGGCAAATTTTTGCCGACGTAATCGGCACGGATGGGCAGCTCGCGGTGCCCACGATCGACCAGTGCGGCGAGTTGAATTCGCGCCGGTCGGCCAAAGGAACTGATTGCGTCCAGCGCCGCACGGACCGTCCGACCGGTAAAGAGCACGTCATCAACAATGATCACGGTACGATCCTCCAGCGGCAGCGGAAGTTTCGAGGCGTGAACGATCGGCAGCTCAGCGCGTGTCCCGACGTCGTCGCGGTGCATCGCGACATCGATCGTTCCAGTTTCGATATCGATCTTCGCGACTTCGCGAATGAAGTCGGCGAGCCGGCGTGCGATCCCGACACCACGCAAAGGAATTCCCGCGAGCACAACCGTTTTCAAATCGGCGTTTTGCTCAATGATTTCGTGCGCAATCCGCCGCAGCGCGCGCCGGATCGCTTCGGCGTCCATCATCGGGACGGTCCGAGCCGGAGTGGCGTTACGTTTTTTACCGTTCATTTGCATCCTTGGCGACCTCACGGGACCGCCTTAAAGGTGCTGAAACATTAAAGGAGGCTAACGGTCCGCGCGAGCCTCCTTCATTCGTTTCTCCCGCCAATGGGAGCGATGTTTCACGATCCAATCGAGGAGCGCTTTTTCAAAGCCGATGTCGCGACCAGCCTTTTCGCTCTCGATCCACTTGTGCTTCAAAATCTCTTCGCGCTCGGCCAGGAATTCTTTGTAGAGGACCGAGTTCTTAACGAACTGCGATCTGTCTTTCTCTGCCTCAACAGGGGGCATATCAGCAGCCTTTTCCATAAAATTGAGAATCAGTCAATACAAAGTGAATAACTCCATCAAGTATGACGTAGCATCAGCCATACCTATTTAACCGGCGGCGTCGAGCATGGTTACGGTAGGGATCTCCTGATTCGCGCGGCGATCTTTAGAAATTCTGCGGAAACAGGCGATAGTGGATTCTCGGCGACAATCGGCTGGCCGCGGTCGCCCGCTTCGCGCGTGGCAATGTCGATCGGGATTTGGCCAAGGAACGAAACCCGCAGACGTTTGGCTTCGCGCTCACCGCCGCCGCTTCCGAAAATGTCGTAACGCTTCTGATCCGACGGCGAAACGAAGTAGCTCATGTTTTCGATTAATCCGAGCACGGGCACGTTGACTTTGTCGAACATGGTCGCCGCTTTGCGGGCGTCGATCAGCGCGACTTCCTGCGGCGTCGTAACGATGATCGCTCCGGAAAGCGCGACCGTTTGCACGATGGTGAGTTGAATGTCGCCGGTGCCGGGCGGCAGATCGAGCACCAGAAAATCGAGTTCGCCCCAATCGACCTGCCGCAAAAACTGCTGGGTGTAACGGGTCACCATCGGCCCACGCAAGATTGCGGGCGATGTGTCGTCGAGTAGAAAACCCATCGACATCAGTTTGAGATTGTACTGGTCGATCGGGATGATTTTGTTCTCGTCGGTCGCGGTCGGACGCTCGCGCGTGCCGAACATCAGCGAGATGCTTGGCCCGTAAATATCGCAGTCGCACAGGCCGACCCGCGCTTTGATTTGGTCGAGCGCGATCGCGAGATTTGCCGCGACGGTTGATTTGCCGACGCCGCCTTTGCCGCTCGCGACTGCGATTACGTGTTTGACTCCGGGAATCCGCGTGGCGCCGACTTTCGCGCCTGCGCCCGCACCGGCTGGCGGGGCGTGGATGTCGATCAAGACTTTCGCGGAATGAACGCCCTCAAGGGTTCGCAGAATCTTTTCGGCATCGTTCGTAATGGTCGCAGGAACGTTTGGGTCGTTTGTGGCGAGCGCGAGCTGCACTTTGATCTCGCCATCATCGATCCGGACGTCTTTGACCAATCCAAAAGAAACGATGTCGCGGCTGAAACCGGGATAGCGCACGGAGCGTAGAGCATCGCGAACCTGTTCTTCAGAAATCGACATCCGCTCAACCTAAACCCGGCTGCTACCCAGTAAAGACGGCACTTCTTTTCTTGAAAAAGCAGCCGCCTCCGGACAAGATCGCACGATGCAAAAGCCAATTTCAGTTTGTCTGGTTTTGACAGCGACGTTGCTCGCTGGCTGCGCTTGGTTCCGAGCCAAGGAGAAAAACGAGCTAGTCGGAACGTGGACAAACCCGTTGGGCACAGTCTGGGCGATTCGACCCAACGGCACGTTCGATGTCGATCTTACGCATCGCGGAAGGCGTGAAGCCTGGGGAACGTGGAGTGTTCAGGGAGATGAGGTGACGCTGCAGCGCACCGGCGGTCTTAATCCAAAAGGCTGCGACGGCCCCGCCGTTTACAAATTTAAACGCACCGACCAGGGCCTCCAGTTCACACTTGTGAGCGACAAGTGCAAGCTCCGGAAAAAGAACGTGCTCCAGCCCTGGACGCCGTGGAAGAAAACGTAGGTCTGGCTAGGCGGACTGGTTCGGTCAATGCCGCAGCCCTTTGCGGAAGAAAATTCGTTCGCGCTCGATATCGGCGCCGCGACTTAAGAAGAGCTCGCTCAGTTCCGGCGCCAGGTACTTGCCGTTCGGGAGCGGGTTTAAGGTCAGGTAAATTTTGCCGCGAGGCGCGAGTCGCTGCTGCAAATCGCGCAGGAAAAAGTCCCACTCGTTCACTCCCCATCGCGAGTTGGTGTCGCGATATCGATCGAAGCCGATCGAAAACGCAGTGATCCAGTCGAACGGCTGTTGAAAGTCTGGGAGCGATTCAAACGGTTGAATCCTGAAAACTGTGCGCGGGACGCCGAAGACTTCGAGGAGTTCCCGGAACAGCGGTGATTCATCGATGTCGAGGCCGAGAACGGAGTGATGGAACCGCTTGAGGATGAACAAAAAGAATCCGCCGCCGCAGCCGAGGTCGAGAACGCGCTGCGGCGGGCAACGATGCAGTTTCAAATCTTGCACTCGCTCGCGATTAACGCGCAACCAAACGTCGATCTCGGCATATTTGGAGCCGGCATAGCGCCGTTGAATTTCGAGGAGCCGCTTTTGATCGATTCCGGCAAGCACCGGCCCAAACGGCAGCCGAAAAATGGAACGCTGAGCCCGCCGCCAGCCGCGGCGATAAGTTTCGCGGCGCGTGAGCTTGGCAAGCTTTCGATGCAATTTCATTCGAGTGTCTCCGCGATCTCGCGGATCAATCCGGGCCCGCGATAAATCAGGCCGGTGTAAATTTGCACGAGCTGCGCGCCGGCATCGATTTTTTCGCGTGCCGAAGCCGCGTCCATGATTCCTCCCGAAGCGATGATGGGAATTGTCGATATTGCGGCGATCTGGCGGACAAGGGTCGTGGATTTTTCCCGCAATGGCGCGCCGCTTAGTCCGCCTTGTTCATCTTTGTCCGGCGGAATCGGCGAATGCTCTACGGTTGTGTTGGTCGCGATGATGGCCGCGACTCTGTTTTGTTCACATGTAGCCACGATCTGGTTGAGTTCTTTCGGCGTGAGATCAGGCGCAATTTTCACGACGATCGGCTTTCGAGTGATGACATTTTTGTCGGCGATGGCGGCGAGTAACTCCGAAAGAGCAGCGTGTCCCTGTAGTTCCCGCAAAACAGGCGTGTTTGGTGAACTGACGTTGAGCACGATGTAATCAGCGAATTCGCGCAGAGCGCGAAAACAATAGAGGTAATCCTCCGTCGCATCGCTCAGCGCCGTGCTCATCGATTTTCCAATGTTGATTCCGACCGGCACTTGGGGCCAGCGCCCGCTTCGCCGCAATTTCCTCAAGCGCCGCGCGACTGCGTCGGCGCCCTCATTGTTGAAACCGAGACGGTTGATCAACGCTTGCTGTTCAGGGAAGCGAAAAATCCGCGGTTTTGAATTGCCAGGTTGTGGTTTCGCCGTGACCGTGCCGATTTCGATGAAACCGAACCCAAGTGCTCCCCAGGCCGGGAGCGCGACCCCGTTCTTGTCAAGTCCAGCAGCAAGACCAATTGGATTTGGGAAATCGAGGCGGAAAAGCTTCTTCGGTTTTAGGGGTGGTCGAAAAACGGTTAAGGCGCGCAACGCAAGATCGATACGTGATGCGGCGCTTAAAGTTCCGAGCGTGAGCCGGTGCGCCATTTCCGGATCAATAGCAAAGAGGAGCGGCCTAACGATTCGCTCGTAGGCGTTCTTCATTTGCCAATACAGAATTGCCCGAAGACGGAATCGAGAATTTGTTCGACGCCGACAGTGCCGACGACCTCGCCGACTGCTGCCAAAGCTTCATTCAGATCCACCGAAAGAAACTCAGGCGCGAATGTTTCGTCGAGCGCTTTGCGCGCTCGATCGCATGCCTCGAGAGCGCGGCGCAAGCAGTCGCGATGACGCATGTTAATAGCGAGCGGGTTTTCCGCTTTCAAATTTTGTTTGCCGATGCGGGCGAGAATTTCGTTTTCAAGCAGGTCCACGCCTTGGCCGGTTACGCAAGAGATCCGAAGTGCGGTCAGATTTTTCCAGTCGCTGTGCTCGGGAAGATCGCTCTTATTAAGAACGAGAATCTCGTTTCCATTCGGGCTGCTGGGGTCGAAGTGCGCTGGCCGCGGCGCGTTCCGGTCGATAATGTGCAGACGCAAATCAGCCTTTTGGAGCGAACCTTGCGTGCGCGCAATTCCTTCGCGCTCGATATCGGATGCAGACGTGCGAAGCCCGGCAGTATCGAGCACGCGGAGCGCCACCCCGCGCAGATTGACCGATTCCTCGATCGTATCACGGGTTGTGCCGTGAGTGTGGCTCACAATGACGCGTTCGTAGCCCAGCAGTCGATTGAGCAAACTGGATTTGCCGGCGTTGGTCGCGCCATAAATCACGACGCGCACGCCTTCGCGCAGAATGCGACCTTCATCAGCTGTAACCATGAGCGCGGTGATCCATTCGCGAACGGAATCGAGTCGGATCCGGAGTGCTTCGCCTTCGTCAGGCTCGATTCCCTCCTCGGGAAAATCGATTGAAGCTTCGATGTGAGCGAGAAGATCGACGATGGCGTTCCGAATGTTGCCAATTTTTTCGCCAAGTTTTCCCTCGAGCTGCTCGGTGGCGGAGCGCAAGGCCAGGTCCGTGCGGGCTCGAATTAAATCGATCACGGCTTCGGCTTGAGTTAGGTCCATCTTGCCATTCAAAAATGCGCGCTCGGTGAATTCACCGGGTCGCGCGCCGCGGGAGCCGGCCCGCAGACAAGCTTCGAGAACTTTCGCCGTCACGAGTGTGCCGCCGTGGCAGCTAATCTCGACCAAGTCTTCGCCCGTGTAACTGGCCGGTGCGCGATGAATCGACATCATCACTTCGTCGATCAGATTTCCAGATTCGTTAACAATCGCGCCGAGATGTTGAAAGCGCGAAGCAAATCGCGATGGGAGTTCTTTGCCGCGAAAAATCTTGTCTGCAACCGGAACCGCATCCCGACCGGAAATGCGAACGAGGGCGATTGCGCCTTCCCCAGCCGGGGTGGAAATCGCCGCGATGGTGTCGGCCGGGACCGTCCTCGAATCGCCTGCCGTGGAAAATGTCGATCTTACGAGAGAATTTTCTTCAGAGCTGCGATACATTTTTTGTTTTGCTCCATTGTTCCTACGGTAATCCGCAACCATTCCGGTAGGTCATAAACCGCCAGCGGGCGAACAATGATTTTCGTGGCCAGTAGTTTCCTAAAAACCACCGGACCGTCGCCCACATTGACGAAGACGAAATTCCCCGCACTTGGACTAAATTTCAATTTCAGCTCGCGAAATTGGTTTTCCAAATAGGCGCGCCCGACGTCAACGATGTGCTTGCTTTTGCGTAAATGCTCCTCGTCTTGAAGCGCGGCCAGCGCACCGACCTGAGCGATGCCATTAACATTGAAAGGCTGCCTGGTTTTTTGCAGCACTTCGATTAGATCAGGTCGCGCGACCCCGTAGCCGATTCGCAAAGTGGCCAGACCGTGAATTTTCGAG
>DATFXN010000024.1:0-21794 GCA_035315805.1 Chthoniobacterales bacterium | reverse complement strand
GTACACCCGGTGACCGTGAGACCAGTAAAACGACGGGCCAACATAAAACGACGGGCGATAATATCCGTAGTAAGGATAGGGATATCCGCATCCATAATAGGGGTAATATGGATAGTAGCCACCGGGAAACCCGAAGCCAACGCCGATCGCGACACCCGCCTCAGAACTCGGTGCCGAACCAAATCCGAATGCGGTCGCTGCCAAGGCAATCAAGAGCATTTTTTTCATTGTTGTTTCACCTCTCAAACTTCAACAGTTAAACCAATAGAGTGGACAAAAAGTTTCTGAAAATCATTCATGCGCCGGCGGTGAGAGCATATTTTGGGTAACCGGTGACACAAATATCCGATCCTACTTTTTCAAATCTCACTCGCTCAAGACGCGCGCCATCGTTTGTCCGAAGCGCGCCATGTCCCGCAAATGCGACAATCGGCCCGCCGGTGAAAATCGGGGCGATGTAAATTTGCATTTTGTCGATGAGCCGCTCATCCAGAGCTTGACCGAGAACGCGCCCGCCTCCTTCTATCAGCACGCTCGTTATCTCTTTGGCTCCGAGCTCGGCCAGGATCGCCGCCAGGGTTTCATTCCGGTAAACCCCCGTCTTCTTCGCGAAGCGATCGGTCAAGACATGCGCCTGCTGCGGGATTTTCCCTGAACGGGTGATTACGACGCGCATTGGTTGACGCACGTTGCGCCGTCCACGCACCGTCAGACGAGGATTGTCGATACGAATTGTTCCGGCGCCGACCAGAATCGCGTCGGTTTGCGCCCGCAGCTCCTGCGCATGCTGTCGCGCCCGTGTGCTTGTGATCCAGCGCGGTTCTTTTTTTGGCCGGGTCAATCGTCCGTCCAAACTCATTCCGCATTTCGCGATTACGAACGGAATTCCAGTCGCAATCCATTTGTTAAATGCCGCGTTCAGTTCGGCGCATTCTTCTGCGAGCACGCCAGATCTCACTTCGATTCCGGCCTCCCGCAAAATCTCGGTGCCGCGCCCCCGATGGCGTGGATTCGGATCAGTGACTCCGATCACCACCGATTTGATTCCCGCGCGGATGATCTCATCCGTACAGGCTCCGGTGCGACCGGCCGTTGAACATGGTTCCAGGGTTATGTAAAGCGTTGCGTCCTTCGGGATCTTTCGGCCAAAGCTTTTCAGACACTCGACTTCGGCATGTGGCAGGCCTGCGCGCCGATGATGGCCGCGCGAGACGATGCGATCTCCCACGACCAGAACTGCGCCCACTGCTGGGTTCGGACTTGTCTGGCCAACAGACTTTCGCGCTTCCGCCAGCGCCCTGCGCATGAAACGCTCCTCGCTCTTCATTTTGCATCAGCAATATTCAGTTGCGGAAGGGCCGAGCAAATCTTTGGGTGAGATGAGTCGGCGAAATTATGCAGCGAATTTGTCCCAGCTCTTTCTAACCAAGCTGCGCTCGAATGTGTCACAATGTCACGTTGTTAGACAGCCTCGCGAACGATAGGCAAATCATAACTCCCCAGGTTTGAGTAGCTTACGAAACGTAACTTTAGGCGTACTTATTTGGTACGGAGTCAGCTTGAACTCAGTTCGAACGATTTTTCAACCAAACGAGAAAGGAAAAAACTTATGAAGTTAATTCGTTATCAAGCTCCCGAGCTGTCGACTTGGCCAACGCTCGATCGCTGGAGCAATTTGCGTGATGAACTGAACTCGCTGTTCGACGTGCCGTTCTTGTCGAATTTTGCTCGGCAGGACCTTTTCAGCGGCTGGTCGCCGGCGCTCGACCTCTACCAGAACGACGACAACCTCGTTGCAATGGTCGAGTTGCCAGGAATGCGCAAAGAAAACATCGAAATCTCGCTCCACGATGGAACATTGAGCATCTCGGGCGAGCGGAAGAGTTCGTCTTCTAACGGTGATAGAGCCGAGCGCACTGAGCGCTCCGTTGGCAGTTTTCGGCGGAGCATTACGCTGCCGACGCGAGTCGACGCGAACAAAGTGAGCGCGACTTATCGTGACGGCATCCTGACCGTGACCCTACCAAAAGCCGAAGAGGCAAAGGCGAAGCATATCGACGTCGCAGGCTAAGCGAAAAACGTTTTCATCAATCAAAACAGAAAGGAACAAATTCAATATGAATACAACAGTCCGGGAAACGGATAGACGTCAAACCGAACAGTTTGTCGCTCCTGCCTCTAGCGTGATTGAAGACGGCGACGGCTACCTCTTGCAGGTTGAAATGCCGGGCGTGAATAAAGAAAGTCTCGAGATTTCGACCGAAGGCAACGAGCTCGCAATCACTGGTCGCCGCTCATTGCCGACGATTGAAGGCAGTTTGCTCCATCACGAATCGCGGCGGGAAAATTTCCGACGCACGTTCGAGCTTGAGCCATCGATTGACGTGAACAAAATCAATGCCCGCATCGATCAGGGTCTTCTCACGGTCACATTGCCAAAGGCCGAGCAGGTAAAACCGCGACGGATCACTGTTTCGTAAGACTTGTCCTGAGGACGGTCGAACCGGATCGACATCTCTAGAATGGCCGCGGGGGCGAAAACTCCGCGGCCTTTTGTTGGCTTTTCTGCTTGGCGAATCTCTCGCGGCAGACTTACTTAGAGTGAACCCCCGACGTTATGCCCACTAAAACTGAAGAGAAATCCGGCGCTGACAAAGTAGCTGCCGCCCGAAACAAAAACCTCGACCTCGCTATCCAGCAAATCGCGAAAGACTACGGCGAAGGCGCGATCATGCGCCTAGGCGCCGAAAAAATTGTCGATATTGATGTTATTCCGACCGGTAATATTTTGATCGACCGCGCGCTGGGCGTCGGCGGGTTTCCGCGCGGTCGCGTCGTGGAAGTGTTCGGACCCGAATCTTCCGGCAAGACCACTCTTACGCTGACGGTCATCGCCCAGGCCCAGAAGCGCGGCGGTTTGGCCGCGTTCATCGACGTTGAGCACGCGCTCGACCCACAATACGCCAAAAAGTTAGGCGTAAACCTTGATGATCTGCTGGTTTCACAACCGAGCTCGGGTGAAGAAGCGCTCCGAATTTGCGAGACGCTCATTCGATCCAACTCGCTGGACGTAATCGTGGTCGATTCGGTCGCGGCTTTGGTGACGCGGGCAGAACTTGAAGGTGAAATCGGCGATGCGACCGTGGGCGCACAAGCGCGGTTGATGAGCGCGGCCTTGCGAAAACTGACCTCACTCATTTCGAAAGCGCGGACGTGCTGTATTTTTACAAACCAGATCCGCGAAAAAATCGGCGTGATGTTTGGGAATCCGGAAACAACTCCGGGCGGAAAGGCGCTAAAGTTTTACGCCAGCGTGAGGATCGACATCCGCCGGATTGGCGCAATCAAACAGACCGACGGCACCGTCATGGGCAACCGCACCCGCGTCAAGGTGGTGAAAAACAAAGTCGCCCCGCCCTTCACCGAAGCCGAGTTCGATATCATGTACAACGAGGGCATTTCCACGACCGGCTCATTGCTCGACCTCGCGCTCGAAAAACAGATCATCGAAAAGCGCGGCTCGTGGTTGAATTACAAAGGCACACAACTCGCGCAGGGGCGCGATGCCGCCAAGGACGTCTTGAAAAGTGACCGCAAACTCTACGAGGAGATCGAAGCGGCTGTGAAAGCCAGGCTCGATCAGGAAAAAGAATGAGACACAATCACAAGATCGACATCATCTGTTTCGTCGCGTCAATTTGTACCGGGGCGAGTTTGTCGGCGGCAACGGCGAATCCCGAAACGCCAGTGCGGTTGATTCCCGGTCTCGGTGAGGTTCACCACCCTGTTTCTACAAAAAATAAAGAGGCCCAGCAGTTCTTCGATCAAGGATTGAAATTCGTTTATGGTTTTAATCACGACGAGGCGCGTCGTTCCTTTCAGCGTGCGGCCGAGCTTGATCAGAAATTGGCAATGGCTTGGTGGGGTGTCGCTCTCACACTCGGGCCGAATTACAATCTGCCGGTTGATCAGGAGCGTGAAAAAGCGGGTTACGAAGCAGTCCAAAAAGCAGTTGCCCTACAAAGCAACGCCTCGGAGCCGGAGCGCGCTTACATCGATGCGTTAAAAGTCCGCTACTCGGACGATCCGAGCGCGGATCTGCATGCGCTCGATCGTGCTTATAAAGACGCGATGGGCAAGTTAGCCGCACGTTACCCGGATGATCTCGACGCCGCGACGCTTTACGCGGAAAGCATGATGAATCTGAATCCGTGGAAACTTTGGACCGCGGACGGAAAGCCGGCTGAAGGAACTGAGGAGATCGTTGCCACGCTCGAATCCGTCTTGGCACGAGATCCGAATCACCTTGGCGCAAATCATTATTACATTCACGCCGTCGAAGCCTCGCCGCATCCTGAGCGGGCTTTGCCAAGCGCCGCGCGATTGGAAAAATTAGCGCCGGCTGAAGGTCATCTCGCCCACATGCCGTCGCATATTTACGCGCGGGTGGGTGACCATGCAGCATCCGCTCGTTGCAACTCAGCTGCGATGGCGGCGGACAAAAAATTTCTCGACCAAACACACGAGCAAGGTTTTTACCGCCTGATGTATTACAGCCATAACATGCATTTCCTTGCCTTCGCTAATTGCATGCGCGGCGATTTCGCCGGTGCAAAAGCTGCAGCCGATAAATTGGTCACAAACGTCAAGTCTGGCGTGAAAGCGATCCCGATGCTCGAAGGTTTCATGCCGACTCCAATCATCGTCCTCCTCGGCTTTGAGCGTTGGCCAGAAATTTTGACGATCCCCCAACCAGAGAGTTCGCTTGTCCTCACGAACGCTGTTTGGCACTCAGCGCGCGGAATCGCTTTCGCCAATCTTGGCAAAACCGCTGAGGCCGAGAAGGAACAGAAAGCGTTTCGCGATCTCGTTGCTAAGACCCCGCCTGATGAGATGTATGACATGCTGAACACACGCGCGGCGGTTTACAAAATTCACGACAATGTGTTGGCCGGCGCGATTGCGCATAGCCATAAGGACGGCAACGCTGCGATTGATTTTCTCAAACAAGCAATTGCCGCAGAAGACGCTCTCAGCTACAGCGAGCCGCCGGCGTGGTATCCGCCAGTTCGGCCAATACTCGGGCGTTTATTGTTGGCGATGAGTCGAGCCAGCGATGCGGAGAAAGTGTTTCGCGGAGACTTGGAGCGTAGCCGGCGCGACGCGCGTGCCCTTTCCGGCTTGCGCGACGCCCTGAAGGCCCAGGGACGCGATTACGAGGCGGAGCAAATCGAACAGCAATTCCGCAGCGCTTGGAAGGTTGCTGATGTAACCAACTTCTTGACGAGGTGATTGGCATCACTGCGGGCGAAACCGAATCGTATAAAACGCGACTTCTTTTTGTCGATCGAAGTGCGGCGTCATCTCCACGCGTGGGTTGTTTTGAAGTTGATTAAGGTAAGCGACATCGTACTTGAGCACGCTATATTCAGCCGGGTGCGCGAGATAGATGTAATTCGGATCGGTCGGCAAAGGCGGTAGAGTTTGGTTGAATTCCCAAAAGGGCTCCGACAATTGTGGTGCTTCGGTGAGAAAAATCAGTTGTTCGTTAAATCCCCAGTCCAAGCATACGATCGTCAAGTCGGCTCGATTTCGATTTTCTAGACAGAAACGATTTAGACTTTCGCTCCAGCGTCCGCGGCCGCCGGTTTGTTGAATCAATTTTTCGGTCCCTGCGATCGAGCGCAATCCAGCTCCAAAAACGATTACGATCGCGAGCGTGGCAACGGTGCGAGCCACAACGTTGCGGTTCCATATGAGCGCTGTAACTGCGGCGACAATCAGTTGCGGAAGAGGATAAACTAGAACCGCGTGGTGGATTCGCACGGCGTCGGGCAGGAGAAAAACGCCGAGAGTAATTAGAACCGCGGCGACGATTAGAAACACCACTGTGCGCACGCACGCGATCTTCTTCTGGTAAGCAAGAACGCAAAACGCCGCACATGCGAGCGCGAGCGCGATCCCGGTCAGCGCCTTCGGCTCGCTAACGCCGTCATACATTCGCTCGAACACGCCGCCGGCATTCATCAACCGATAAAAATGCGAGCCGTCGTACATCGATAACAGCGTCTTGAGTTTCACGCCAAACTCGCCGGGCGCATTAGGGTGCGGACCTGAGATCGTTAGCGCGAGCATTCGTGGGATCCTCACTAGCATCGGTCCAGCGCCAATCGCGAATCCAAGGCATGCCAGCGCGACCGACCCGGACTGTTGCCGAATCGCCGTAAAGATTTGTCGCCAATAGCAAATGATCGTCGCAAGAACGATCGCGATTAGGAAAACGGCGAAGTCCGCTTTGTTAAAGAACCCCAGCCCGGCAAACAGGCCGACCAGAAACGCGTCGCGGCGTTTGCGCAGCTGATTCCAGCGGATCGCGAAGTAAAAGCAAGCGCAGCGACAAACGAAACTGGGAGCTGCAACCCCCCAATCGAGCGTTGACACGAAGAAATAGGTTGGATCGAAAGCGACCAGCGCCCCTGCAATCGCAGCCGTGCCAAAACCGAACGAGCGGCCGGCGCCTAGCATCAGAAAAAGCAAGGCGATGAGTTCCCAAAAGACATTGCTCGCGCGCAAAATGGCGAACGTTGGACCGAAAATGCCGAACGCCGGGATGAGCATCCAGCTTTTTAGGGCACCGAGATATGTTTGGACAAAAAGCGGAAGCGGCCGGCCACTGAGCATCAAGGTTTCGTGATCCGGCATGTGTTGGCCGTGGACCTGACCCGTCACAAAATCCTTCGCCAGCCCAGCGAAGACCGCTTCGTCATAGTAAAGCCCGGGGACGGACAGATTTTGTTTCGCGAATAGAACGACGATGACGGCAAGGAGAAGCCAGGCGGCCAGAAGGCTGATTAACTCACGGCGTCGCGCCCCCGGACTTAGTTCGGCACTTTCACGCATTGCGGAATTATTCTATCTATTCCTGTTCCTTCGTGTCCATTCGTTGAGCATCTTGTAACATCGGCAACACATGACTTCGGCCCAAGTTCGGCAGTCGTTCCTCGATTTCTTCCGCGAGAAAAAGCACACCGTCGTCCCGTCGTCGCCGCTCTTGCCGGACGCGCCGAATCTGCTTTTCACGAATGCCGGGATGAACCAGTTCGTGCCGATTTTTCTGGGACAACAAAAACCGACGTGGAATCCACCGCGCGTGGCCGACACGCAGAAATGCATTCGCGCCGGCGGCAAACACAACGATCTCGAGGACGTCGGGCTTGATACCTATCACCACACGTTCTTCGAGATGCTCGGGAACTGGAGCTTCGGCGATTATTTCAAGAAAGAAGCGATCGAATGGGCGTGGGAGTTGGTCGTCGAACGCTGGAAATTTCCGGCGCAGCGACTTTACGCGACCGTTTACAAACCAGGGCCGAACGAACCAAGCGAGTTCGATCGGGAAGCGCACGATCACTGGGCGCGGTTGTTTCAAGAGGCCGATCTTGATCCAAAGATCCACATCGTCAGGTCCGGCAAGGCGGACAACTTCTGGATGATGGGCGACACCGGCCCGTGTGGGCCATGCTCCGAATTGCATGTCGATCTTACCCCCGACGGCGATACGCGCGGCGCGCTCGTAAACAAGAACGATCCGCGCTGCATTGAGATTTGGAATCTGGTTTTCATCCAGTTCAACGCGAACCCGGACGGAACATTCACGGCCCTGCCGCAGCGGCACGTGGATACGGGCATGGGTTTCGAGCGCACGACCGCGATCATCCAGGGCACAAAAAACCTGACCGATTTCTCCGGAACAGTGTCAAACTACGAGACCGACATCTTCCGCCCGATCTTCGATGAAATCGAGAAGTTGAGCGGCAAGAAATACGCGAGCACGCTTCCTTCTGATCAATCAGCAATCCGCAATAAAGGCCAGTCCGGCTCGGACCAGTCAGCAATCGATGTCGCCTTCCGAGTAGTCGCCGATCACATCCGCGCGCTGAGTTTTGCGATTGCGGACGGAATCATTCCGTCGAACGAAGGCCGCGGTTACGTTTTGCGGCGAATCTTGCGGCGCGCGGTCCGTTACGGACGCAGTCTGGGCTTCCACGAACCGTTCTTTTTCAAACTTGTCGATATCGTGGCAAAGACGATGGACGACGTTTTTCCCGAAGTTCGCGCGAAGAAGAAGGCAATCGCAGAAACGATTCGCCGCGAGGAAAAATCGTTTAACAAGACACTCGATAAAGGCATTGAGGAATTTAATTCAATGATGCAGGCACTCGAGCGCGATTTGCCCAAAGTCGCTCCGCTCGGCGGGTCGGTGATCATGCCGGGCAGATTCGCATTTAAGCTTTACGATACATACGGATTTCCGCTCGACCTGACGGAATTGATGGCGCGCGAGCGCGGGCTGACTGTCGACGTCGCCGGTTTCGAGAAGTTAATGGACGAGCAGCGCGAACGCGGACGCAAAGCCCAAAAAAAGGAGACGCTTGCTGTTGAAGGAGAAATCGCAGCCACGCCGACAAAATTTCTCGGTTACGATTTTTTGGAAACCGAAGCTGTGGTCGAAACCGTTTTGCCTGGGCAAAAAGCAGGAGAGGTCGCGGTGATTCTCGATCGAACGCCATTCTATGCTGAAATGGGTGGACAAGTCAGCGACCGCGGGCTGGTGCACGTTCCCGGACATGATCGCACTGAAATTGGTCGACTGCTGGTGATCGACACGCAGAAGCGCGGAGACGTTTTCGTTCATCGCGCCAAAGTGATGGATGGCCGCGCGCCGGAACCGGGCGAAGCAGTGCGCGTCTCAGTTGATGCTGATCGGCGCAGGTTGATTCAAGGGCATCACACAGCGACACATTTATTGCACTGGGCGCTGCACGAATTGGTTTCCAAGGACGCGACTCAAAAAGGAAGTTACGTTGGTCCGGATAAATTGACGTTCGATTTCTCGAGCGCCGCGCTCACTCGGCAACAAAAGCGCGATGTCGAAAGGTTGGTGAATGAGAAGATCGCCGAGAATGCGCCGGTTTCGTGGACCGAAACGCCATACGCTGAGGCGAGGCGGCGGAAGGAGATCCAGCAATTCTTTGGCGAGAAATACGGCGACACCGTCCGGGTTCTCCAAATCGGCGGCGATCCGAAGAAATTGAACGGCTATTCGATGGAACTTTGCGGCGGCACCCACGTAAGATCGACATCCGAGATCGGGCCGTTTCGGATTGTGAAGGAAGAAGCGATTGCCGCCGGGACGCGACGCATCGAAGCGGTCTCGGGCGACGCGGCTCGCGTTTGGGCAAACGAAGAAGCGCAGCGTCAGCAGGGGAAATTCGAAACCATGTCACGGAAGAAACCGGAGATCTCGCCGTTGCCGGTTTTTACCAACACGGTAGAAACCGTGGAGATGCTGAAGCAGATCGATGCGCGCGGTGCGCATCTGGAAAAGTTGGATGTCGATGTTCGTGAATGGGAAAAGAAACACGTCAAAGAAGCGGAAGCGGATTTGCGCACCCGCGGCGCGCAAATCGCGAACGAACTCGCAATGTCAAAAGTCGGCCAGAAAATTTGTGTCGCGAAGATTCCGGACGCTGATGGGAAGATGTTGCAAGTAGTGGCCGACACATTGAAGCAAAAGTTTGATGGACCAATCGTTCTTGCAGGGGTGAAGGAAAAAACCGTCGCCCTTCTGGCAGTTGTTCCAAAATCGCTGACAGGGAAAATTCAAGCGAACAAGATTATTCAGGCGATTGCGCCGATGGTCGGTGGCAAGGGCGGCGGACGTCCGGAGAACGCGCAAGGCGGGGGAACTGACGCTAGCAAGATCGACAACGCGCTGATGGAAGCGCACGGCCTGCTGGTGGCGGCGATCAGTTCTTAAGGCGCGGTCACGCTCGGCGTGCGCGCGTGTCTTACCAGGAGCTTCGGATTCTTCCCGTCGATCGACACCCGATAGATCGACGGCTCTCTTTCATTTTCCTTTTGCATGATGCAAAGGAATTCGGTGTCGCTCAGCCAAAATGGTTCCCAGACGAAATCGTCTTTACCGGTGACGCGAACGGCGTGCTCCGCGCCAAGATCGAATCTTTCAATTGCCGGCTGCGGCCCGTCCCAATCTTTCCGCTCGTGCTCGGATCCGGTATCGACATCCATGAGCAACGATTTGCCATCCGGCGAGACGCTCAGCTTGTCGCCGCCGTTCATGCCGGCGTCGGTCAGGATTTTTGCGAGCTCCCATTTGTTCACAATTTTTCCGTCGAGATCGACCTGATAAAGATTGTCGAGGTCATGGCAGAAAATCCATTTGCCATCACGCGACCATTCCTGCCCGCCAACGCCGTCATGTTTCAATTCCGGGTTATTCAGGTAATGAAAACCGGAACCGTCGGCGTTCACGAAGCCGACTTGCCACTGCTTCTCGGCCATGATCATGAACGCGAGCTGCTTTCCGTTCGGAGACCAGACTGGGCCGAAGCAGTTGTCGCTCGGAATGTCTTTCAGAACGGTTGTCTTCCCGTTCGAAAGATCGACAATTACGATCCGGCGTTCGGGGCCGGGACGATTCTTCGCGTCGGCTTCAGTGTTAAAGGCAACGTGCGTTCCGTCCGGGGAGATTTTCGGAAGGGCGCCCGATGCAATTTTTCGGGCGTGGCTGCCATCGAGATCGGCGACAAAAATATTTTCGCCGTGTTCGTAAGCGATCTTCCGCGGTGCTGCACTGCTCAACGCGGCAATCGCGACGCAGAAAAAGATGGCGAGAGCGATTCGCCTCATGTTTGCGGAGCGTTCACGGACGGGAATCGACCGTTGTTAATCAGTCGCTTCAGATTTTTACCGTCGATCGACATCCGATAAATCGAGTCGTTCTCTTCACCGGCGGCTTTGCTGAGAAAGAGAATGTTGTTGTTGTCGATCCAAACGCCGTCCCAGCCGAAACGTTTTTTTGGCGTGAGCCGTGTTGCTTTTTGCGATTGAAGATCGAACGACCAGAGCGCAGGGAGCGGGCCGTCCCAATCTTTGCGGCCGGATTCCTCGCCCATTTCAATGCTCAAAAGCAACCGCTTGCCGTCCGGCGAAACATCGATCCGGCAATCCCCGCTCATGTCGCCCTTGGGCACGATCTTATTGATTTGCCATTGCCCGCGAACCGCGCCGTCGAGGCCGAGTTGGTAAATATTTGTCATGTCTTCGCAAAAGACTGATTGCCCGTCGCGGGCCCAAATCGGCGAGTAACGCGTGACGGCATTCTGGTCACCCGGTTTCAAAACGTGAAAATTTGTGCCGTCATTGTTGATCACAACCAGGTCCCAGACTTGGTGTGGCCGCGTCGTGAAGAGGATCTGTTTTCCGTCGGGGGACCAACTCGGGTAGTAGGAGTTGTCACTCGGCACATCTTTGAAGACCGTGACTTTTCCGGTCGCAACATCAACCACCGCCATATGGCGCATGACTTTGGTGTCGCTGATTCTTTCCACGGTGTTGAAAGCGACGCGTGTTCCGTCGGGCGAGATCGCCGGGAAGATTCCATCGGCAATCTTTTTCTCGCCGGTGCCGTCAACGTTCGCGATCCAAACAGCGTCGTTACGTTCAAACGCGATCATTTGCGGCGCGCCGAGAGCGGCAACCGCTCCGAAAAGAACAAGAAACAGCGAGGACAGGATTTGTTTATTCATGTTGGGATAGCAAGCGTGATGAAGAATGTTGCCGCCAGGGCTAGGAATAGCACAATCATATAAATGAAACCGCCGGTGAAAAATTTGAGCGTACTGAGGAACCAGCCCTGCCGGTAAACGTATCGGATCGACAAAAAGATTTGGATCACAAACGTGATCCAAAGCGCGCCGATGATCCAACCCGCGAACGCGCCGGGAATTACGCGATCCAGTCCCATGGTTGCGAAGACGATCAGCATGATCGCGGTGTAAAAGAAGGTGTGGATGTGCAAGGCGTAAATCAGGTGGTCGATGTAGAAGATACGTCGCCGGACGTAGAGAACTTTCAGAACAAATGCGAAGAGTGGAATGCAGCAAAGCATCATGTAGGGCAGGTTGCTAAAGAGCGTGGTAATGAAGAGGCCCATTTTCGTTCCGTGTTCGCCCATTTTTTCCTTGGCCCGCGCTTCCAGCCATTTCTCAAAAGGCGTGGTCGATTTCGCATCGTCAAAAACCATGAACGGTCGGTCCGTAACCGGTCCGTAGTTTTGCTGACCTGAATCTGGCGGCGAACCGGTTGGCGTCGTTGTCGGCGAAGAATTCTCTTGAGTCACTGCCGTCGCTGAAGGGCTCGGCTTAGTTAAATAATCCAATGCCTCCTGGGCCTTTCGACGTTGATCGGTCGTGAGGTTTTCTTTTTCCAGTTCCTTTTCAATCTCATCGCGCCTCTCCTCAATCGCAGCCGCGACTTCGGCGCGATTCTTGTCCGAGATTTTACCGGGCTGGAACTTCAGCCCTTTCGCGCTGTAATTGATGACAAAGAAAAAGAGGATGCTGGCGAGAAGATAAAGTCGAAGCGGATGCAAATATCGAACGCGTTTGCCGGCGAGAAATTCGTTGGTCAGTTTCCACGGCTTGATAAGGAGCAGCCCAAGTGTCGCGAAAAATTTCGAATCCCAATTCAGAAACGAATCGAGCACATCGACAATCACGTGCCGGAACGAGCGGCGATAATCGATCGCCGGCTGGCCGCATTGCGCGCAATGCGGACCGATCAATTCGGCGCCACAATTTTCGCAATGCGTGAACGGCAGTGGTTGTCGATCTTTACCCCGCCCGAACCAGCGGCGTCGCGCAGTTCGCTCTACCGCGGAAATCGCGGTGTCGCCGAGAATGATTTTTGCCGGTTCATCGGCCATGCGGCCGAGGTTACGAAAAGGCCGTGAGCACGTCCACGCGGAAACGGCTTCGAAACTTGTGGTTGACCGCCAGCAAGCTGCGGTGACACGATTCCAGAAAGTCACCGATGGCATCTCAACTTTTTCGGAAGAAAAGCCCGGACCATTTGTTGGCCGAAGCCGCCGCGCCCGAGCGGCAGTTGAAACGCGCGCTCGGTCCATTCGCTCTCACTTGCATCGGAATCGGCGCGATCATCGGGACCGGTATCTTCGCGCTCGCCGGAACGGCTGCTGCCGGTGAGCAGCTGGCGGCGTCAATCTGGAAAACGCCGATCACGAATTTCATTCAAGCGTGGTGGACGCACGCTCCGCTGGTTTTTGGCCGGCCCGGCGCTGGTCCGGCCGTGATGCTTTCATTCGTGCTGGCCGGAATCGCGTGTGGCTTTGCCGCGCTCTGTTATGCCGAGCTCGCTTCGATGATTCCGGTCTCGGGCTCGGCTTACACTTATTCCTACGCCACGCTCGGTGAATTGATCGCCTGGATAATCGGCTGGGACCTCATTCTCGAGTACGCCGTCGGCAACATGGCGGTGGCGGTTGGTTGGTCCGGTTATTTCGTCCGGCTCTGCGGAAGTCTTTTCGGTTTCAAATTCCCCGTTTGGGCGGTAAACGATTACGACACCGCGAAGAACATCGTCGCGCAGGGCGGCGAAGCGCTCGCGAATTATTCTTCCGCAACAATCCCCGCGATCGCTGGCTTTCCGTTCGCATTGAATCTTCCGGCGCTGGCAATCGTTGCGGCCGTCACTGTGCTCTTGATTTATGGAATTCGCGAGAGCGCGCGGACCAATACCACCATAGTCATCATCAAACTTTCCGTCGTCATGTTCGTGATCGCGTTTGGCTCGTTCATGATTCATCCGACCAATTGGCATCCGTTCGTTCCAACCGGTATGGGCGGAGTTTTGAGCGGCGCCGCCATTGTCTTCTTCGCCTTTATCGGGTTTGACGCTGTGTCGACAACCGCGGAGGAAACCCGGAACCCGCAGCGCGACATGCCAATTGGTATCATCGCCAGTCTCATCATCTGTACGATCCTTTACGTCTTGATGGCGGCAGTGATCACGGGTGCGCGGAAGTACACAACGTATTTCGGCGATCCTGCGGCGGTTGCGACCGCCTTCGCAGGTTACCCGTGGGCGCAGGCGCTCATCAGTGCGGGCGCGATTGCCGGTATCACTTCCGTGTTGCTCGTCTTTCAACTTGGTCAGCCGCGGATTTTTATGGCGATGGCTCGCGATGGTCTGCTCCCGCAATACTTCGCGAGAATTCATCCGCGCTTTCGCACCCCTCATATCACGACGATTTGGACCGGCATTTTTGTCGGCGGCGTCGCGGCGGTTGTCGATATCGGTTCTCTTTCGGACCTCACTAACATTGGAACGCTCTTCGCGTTCATTCTGGTTTGCCTCGGAGTCATGATCCTGCGCCGAACGGAAGCGAATCGCCCGCGCCCGTTTCGTGTTCCGATGAATCCGATCTTTCCGATTCTCGGCGTCATCTTTTGTTTGGTCTTGATGCTGAGCCTGCCGCTCGAAACTTGGATCCGTTTCTTTGTTTGGCTCACGATCGGTCTGACGATTTATTTTCTTTACGGAGTCACGCACAGCAAACTGCGCGGCGGCGTCGACACCGGCATCACCGAAGACCAGCCGCCGCCGTTCGTTAAGACGTAATTTGGTGAATCGGCCGCTCCGCGGGCGATGTTAATTCATGTGGTTCGCCGCCAAATCTTTGCATCAAGTAAGGGAGTGCTCGATCTACCTGCTGCTAATCGCCAGTCCGGCTCGGACTAGGCCGCTTTTTGGGCGTGGCTCACGCGGTCGTCGACTTCGAGCCAGGTAAACGTAGTCGTCTTTGCTGGATCGAGCCCGATCTTCTTTGTCCCTTCGACGAAGAAGTCACGTTTTTCTGGATCGTCGTAGAGGCTGCTTTTTTCCACCCCATCGGCCCAGCGTTTGATTTCGTCCGGCGTTTTCTTTGCGCCGTTGCGATTGAGCCAATCGACTATCTCCTGATCGCTCGCGCCGTTTTCGATTTGCGCTCTGAAATCCTCGCCCTTCACACCTTTAAAACCGAACAGGGTGTTATCGAGCGGACAATCGAAATGGTATTCGCCGATGTTGCCCGCCACGAGCGCGCGGCATTTGTCGATCGTGCGGCCAAGAATCGCGTAACCGCCAACCCGAATGCGCGGACTGCGCGGTGATTCATTTATCAGATCTTTCCCTATCACCTTGGTTTTCATAATTCACGCTAACGACATGAGCGAAGGCCGCAAGCCATCCTTTTCTGTAGCGGCGGTCTATGAGCGTCGCACTTCTTGCTTATGATTATCGCCAATGAGATTGGCAAAATTCGTCAGTCGATCCTTGCCTTGGTTGATCTGCATCGCCGTGCTCCACGCTGAATCGCCGCGCATTTTAGCGCCGCCGGCGGGAAAGCTTTATCATGGGTTCTATTGGGGTGGGGTCGGAACCGACACCCACGACCCCACTGAACACGACGTCACGCCTGCGGATGTCACACGCTACGAAGAAGCTGTCGGCGCCAAGACCACGTGGGTCTACTTTTCGGACAACTGGTTCGAATCCCGAATATTTCCGATCGAGATGTGCGGCTGGATCCGCGACCTCGGCAAGATTCCCTACGTGCGACTGATGTTACGCTCGGATGTCAATCAGCGGCATGGCGAGAAAAGGTTTTCGCTCGAGAAAATCATTGCCGGGGAGTTTGATGTCGATCTTCGCGCATGGGCGCGGGACGCCAAGGCCTTTGGCTCGCCGCTTTTAGTCGAGTGGGGAACCGAGCCAAATGGGGACTGGTTTAGTTGGAATGGAAAATGGAACGGAGGCGCAGGCGAAGGACCAAGGCGTTATGTCGCCGCGTATCGGCACATCGTCGATCTCACGCGTAGTGAAGGCGCAGATAATCTAACATGGGTCTGGCACGGGAATTGGCTTGATGAGCCAGAACGCACGTGGAATGCCTTCGAAAATTATTTTCCAGGAACGGATTATTGCGATTGGGTGGCGCTCAGCGCTTATGGTCCGACAACGCCGCTCACACGTGATGGAACGGAAAGCTTTGCGTTCAAGATGCGCGAAGCTTATCGGCGTCTGACGAAACTTGCGCCGGGGAAACCGGTCATCATCGCCGAGTTTGGCTGCGATTTACATAACCGACATGTCGACGCTGCGAAATGGGCGAAGGCGGCACTCGACGACCTTTTTTCAAATCATTGGCCGGCAATCGTCGGTTTCTGCTGGTGGAACGAAGGGTGGCAGAATGACGATCGCAAAAAACACGATACCGACATGATCATTTTGCACGATGTCGATCTTACCCGCGTGTTTCACAATGGGTTCGCGCAGCATCGCGACAAGATTCAGGAATCTCCGCTGATTGCGAAGTGAATCTCCCGGCCACATAATTCGGCATGGTTAAAGTCGATATTGTATACACCGGCAAATTGCATTGCGACGCGACTCACGGCCCGTCGAAATCAAAAATCGCGACGGATGCGCCGACCGACAACAAAGGAAAGGGTGAAGCATTTTCGCCGACTGATCTGGTCGCGACCGCGCTCGGCACCTGCATCAGTACGACGATGGGAATCAAAGCTGAAGCACTCGGTGTCGATCTTCGCGGCATGAAAGTGACGGTG
Source organism: Chthoniobacterales bacterium (assembly GCA_035315805.1). GTDB lineage: Bacteria > Verrucomicrobiota > Verrucomicrobiia > Chthoniobacterales > UBA10450 > AV40. The sequence goes on along the minus strand of DATFXN010000024.1, from coordinate 5,298 downwards.
GAGAAGGAAATGTCGAGCGACGCGCCGCGACGGATCGTCGCCCTACCGAGCGAAGTTCACATTCCGCTGCCGCCGGATTCACCGCATCGCGAACTGCTCGAGAAAACGGGGCTGAATTGTCCGGTCCACAAAAGTTTGCCGCCGGAAATCAATCGCCCGACAAAGTTTTTTTGGGAAGGTCCGAGCCGGACTGGCGGTTGATCGCGCTACCCGCGCGCGATCATTTTTCAGCGGGATAGAGCCACTCGACGTAATCAGCCACGCCGCGTTCGAGCGAGAATTGCGGTTGATAACCGAGGGCGCTTCGGACTCTTTCCAAGTCCGCTTCGGTGAAATTTTGGTAGTGCGCGTGGGGATTCTCGATGTAATCGGGCTGAAATTTTGTGCCGAAACATTTGTTGAGCACATCAACCAGCTCGTTGAACGAGCGCGCCTGGCCTGAGCCGAGATTGTAGATTCCGCTCTCCGTCGCTTCGAGCGCGAGAATGCTACCTTCGACCGCGTCCTTCACGTAAACGAAATCCCGTTTTTGATCGCCGTGCTTGAAAATGCGCGGCCGTTGTCCGGCCTTCATTTGCTGTGCGAGATGATAAACCATACTCGCGGGTACGCCTTTGTGCGCTTCGCGCGGCCCGTAAACATTGAAGTAACGCAGTCCGATGATGATCCAGTTCGGATTCTCCTTCGCTTCGCGGATCGCCAGGTTGTCCATGATCGCTTTGGAAAACGCGTAGATATTCGACGGCGCGGCGCCATTTGACTCGGCGCTTGCAGCAGTTGCCGGGCCGTAAGTTGATGCTGAAGACGCGTACACAATCCGAGTTTTGCTCGGGCGAGCGAAGTTCAGAAGCCGCCGAAAACTTTCGACGTTTTCGTGCACTTGAACGAATTGATCGTGCAAAGTCGTGTCGGTGATCGACGCCAAATGAAAAATCGCGTCGAACTTTTCGCTCCCGAATTGGTCGCGCCAATCGAGCGTGGCCAGATTCTGAGCGACAAAATCGCCGCGGTAACCCCGCAGATTTTTGAAATCGCCGGAGCGAAAATCGTCGATCACTGTCAGTCGCGCATCCGGAAATTTTTCCTGGAACGCGAGGGTGAGATTGGAGCCAATGAAGCCGGCGCCGCCGGTGACGAGGAGATTTGGAGAGGATGCAGGCACGAAGTTGGGTGGAGATAAATAAATCTTGAGCGCGGAAGCGCAAGGAAGTAGTTCTTCAGCCAGTTCTTTGCGAGCTTGAAAAAGTGGAACGGCGCGAGAAACCCCGTGCAAATCGGGAGCAGTTGCGCTGCTGTAACTGGATACAACTTCCCAAGGCCAATCGTTGCCAAAGTGACGGTGAAGGCGGGAAGAAGGGGGGAGTTAGTCGGTAGTTGATGGTTGATAGTTGATGGCCAGAGGCCCCGAGGGATGGTCTATCAACACTCAACTGAAAACTATCAACTGCTCCAAAAGCCAGGAGCCAGAATATTCGACCGCTCCACCTCATTCGCGAGCGTGACGCCCGACCTAATTTTGAACCAATGGGTTCGTTGCTGCGAGCGCGAAAAAACTTCTTCGCAAAAAGAAGAATGAGAGCTGGGCGATGCGCGCACTGTAGCGGCGATCTCCGATCGCCGAACGTGCCGACGGTCAGAGACCGCTGCTACAAAGCAAACAAGTCCGACTCTCGAGTTGGAGGAAACTTGTTATGCGAAATCGCCCATTATGTTTTCTGATTTTGATCAGAGCAGCATTCTCCGTCCATGCTCAGGACGTAACATCGACCACCGCCGATGGCGACCAGTTGCCGGAAGCCGAACGCGTCGTTGTTTCGGCAACAAAGATTGAGACGCCGATTAATGAGATTGGCAGTTCTGTAACTGTCGTCACGGACGAAGAAATCGAGCGCAATCAGCGGCGAACTCTGCCGGACGTCCTCGAAACCGTTCCTGGACTTAACGTAGTCCAAACGGGCGGCCCGGGCGGATTCACGTCGGTTCTTATGCGCGGCGCCAATTCGAATCACACCAAGGTCGTTATCGACGGAATCGACGCGAACGATCCAAGCGAGGATGGCAGGTTCGATTTCGGCCAGGTGCTGACAGGGGACCTCGCACGCGTGGAAATACTTCGCGGACCGCAGAGCGGTCTTTATGGCTCAGACGCGCTCGGAGGCGTGATTAACATCGTTACCAAAAAAGGTGAGGGCCCGCCGCATTTTACCGGGACTCTGGAAGGCGGTTCCTTCGATACATTCAATCAAACCGCGGGCGCGAGCGGATCGATTTCTCGCTTCAACTATTCATTCAACGTCGCGCATTTCCTGGTGGACGACACGCCAGTGACGCCATTGGATCTTTTGCCGCCAGGGCGCAAACGAATCGACGATAGTTACGAAAACACGACCCTCTCGACAAAGTTGGGCGCGGACTTCACCGACGCATTCGGGGTTGATGTGGTCGCGCGTTACACGGATTCGACCCTGTTCTTTACCGGCGACGATTTTTCGGTCTTTCCGAGTGTTCCCGCGGCGAAACAGAGCGAGCAGGACGTGGAACAGATTTTCACCCGTGGCCAGGTGCATCTCGATCTTTTTGACGGCCAATTCAAGAACACGCTTGGCCTTGGCTACACCAATCACCGTACGAAAATTCAAGCACCCAATCTGGGTTTCGGTCTTCCTCCGCCGACCATCGATCACGGCGACCGGATCAAGTTTGATTGGCTCGGCAACATTTCGATTGCCAAGAACCACACGCTGTTGCTTGGCGTCGAAGATCAAAACGATCGGCTGCTCGACAGTCCGATCTCAGCCGAGAACGGAAACATTGCGGGGTTCGGCGAACTGCAATCGCAGGTCGTGCACAATCTGTTCGCGGCCGCGAGCGTGCGTTGGGATGAGAACGAACGCTTTGGCGGCGAGGCCACGTGGCGCATCGCGCCGGCCTACATCGTTCCGGTTACGGAGACGAAGTTGAAGGCGAGTTATGGCACCGGATTCAAAGCGCCAAGCCTCACCCAATTGTTCGTTAGCTTCCCGGCGTTCAATTTTTTCGCGAACCCGAATCTTCAGCCGGAGGAAAGCGAGGGATACGATTTGGGATTCGAGCAACCGCTCTGGCAGGATCACATTCGCTTCGGCGCTACCTATTTTCATAATGAGATCAAGAATTTGATTCTCCCGAACGCGACGTTCACGTCACTGGAAAATATCGGGCGGGCGACGACTGAAGGCGCGGAAGTGTTCGTGGAGCTCTCTTTGGCAGACCAGTTTAAATTTCGCGGCGATTACACATACACAGATGCGATCGACGATACGACGGGCCTCGAGTTGATTCGCCGCCCGAAACATCGAGCGAGCATCAATGTAAATTGGCACCCGATCGACAGACTCTCACTTTCGGCAACACTGCTTTACGTCGGCACTTGGGTGGACGGCAATCGCAGCTTTTCCATTCCGCGCTTGAATGCAGACAGCTACTACCTCGTGAATGTCGCGGCCGAGTACGACGCCGCCAAAGGCGTCACGCTTTTCGCGAGAGCCGACAATTTGTTTGATCGACGCTACGAAGATCCGGTCGGATTTCAGCGTCCAGGCTTTGGTTTTTTCGCCGGCGTGCGGGTGGCTTGGGACGTCAAGCTGCCCACCAGTCAGAGCACTCAAACGAATCCTGAAATCTACGCCAAGGAGAAGAAATGAAAATGCGCATTGATTCGATGCAAACAGCACAGGATGCCGCCGAGCCGTCCGATGCGGCTAAATTCATTTGGCTCACGATTCTCACGTTGGCCGGTGTTGGCGGAAGTCTTGTAATCTCGTGCATTGCTCCATTTGTCGCTCTCGCGGTAACTTTGGCGGGCACGGTTCGACTAAGTCTCGCGTTGCGGGCGATGAGTGTGATCTGGTTCGCGAATCAGCTGATTGTTTTTTCGTTTTTTAATTTCCCGCGAACCGCGAACACATTTCTCTGGGGCGTTGCGATTGCCGCTGCCGCCCTCTTATCGACATCGGTCACGTCCCTCGCAATAAATCGTTCGCGACGATTGTCCATCTTTGTCCGGTTGGCGCTCGCGTTCGGCGTTGGATTTGTCAGTTATCAAGGAACGCTGATGCTTGCGTCGTTGGCTCTCGGCGGCCGAGAGACTTTCATGCTGGTGGTGATTGCGCAGATTTTTGTCGTAAACGCCGCCTGGCTTGCCGGGCTCGTCGGTTTGAATGAATTGATGTCGATCTTAGGCAACCGGTTGATAGGAAAGATGCCGCGACTGCTGAAAGTATGAAGACCCAGTGATTCATCCACGCATAATTTCACTGCTGCCGAGCGCGACCGAAATCGTGGCTGCGCTAGGTTTTGCAGACCATTTGGTCGGCCGTTCGCACGAATGCGATTTTCCACCTGGAGTGGAGCAACTGCCGGTTTGCAGCTCGAGCAATGTTCCGGCTCACGACTCATCCTACGAAATCGATGAACGCGTGAAACAAATCGTAGCCGAAGGATTGTCGGTTTATCGCGTTGATGTCGATCTTCTGCGTCACTTGGAGCCAGATCTTATTCTCACGCAAACCCAATGCGCCGTTTGCGCCGTTACGCCGCGCGATCTAGAGGGCGCGCTTTGCACGTGGACTGGCACGCAGCCGGCGATTTTGTCGCTCGAACCGAACAATCTCAGCGATGTGTGGATCGATACTCGCCGCGTTGGCGATGCGCTTGGTGTTCCGGAACGCAGCAACAAGTTGCTCGACTCTCTCAGGCAACGCCTCGATGTTATTCGCGGCGAGACGATCTCGATCAAAAATCGACCGCGTGTCGCAGCCATCGAATGGCTCGGACCGCTGATGGCTGGCGGCAACTGGATGCCGGAGCTGATTGAAATTGCAGGCGGCCGAAGCTTGTTGGCGCAGCCGGGTCAACATTCTCCCCCGTTGGAATGGAACGATCTGATCGAAGCCGATCCGGATGTAATCCTGCTCGTTCCTTGCGGCTTTAGAATTTCGCAAACGGTCGCCGATCTCAATTTACTGACTCAAGATGTGGCGTGGTCGAAATTATGCGCGGCGCAACGCGGTCAGGTTTACCTGATCGATGGCCATCACTTCTTCAACCGCCCTGGGCCGCGCTTAGTCGAATCGGCCGAGATCGTGGCCGAGATCCTGTATTCGGACCGATTTGAATTCGGTCATCACGGCAAAGGATGGATCGCGCTGAGTGAAGTATGAAAAAACCGATTGTGATGTCGTGGAGCGGAGGGAAAGACAGTGCGATCGCGTTGCAGGGGCTGCTTTACGCCGGCGAGTACGAGGTCGTTAGTCTGAT
>DATFXN010000023.1:0-42999 GCA_035315805.1 Chthoniobacterales bacterium | reverse complement strand
AAGGGTCCGGCTGTTCGCCGGTTAAAGTGGTACGCGAGCTGGGTTCAGAACGTCGCGAGACAGTTCGGTCCTTATCCACTGTGGGCGCAGGAGAATTGAGGGGTTCAGACCTTAGTACGAGAGGACCGGGTCTGACGAACCGCTGGTGTTCCAGTTGTCGTGTCAACGGCAGTGCTGGGTAGCTATGTTCGGAAAGGATAAGCGCTGAAAGCATCTAAGCGCCAAGCCTATCCCAAGATGAGTTCTCCCTGAAGGGCCGTGGTAGACCACCACGTTGATAGGCTCCGGGTGTAAGCACAGTGATGTGTTCAGCTCAGGAGTACTAATAACCCGATCGGCTTGATCTTTTACTTTTCTGTAAGTCCATCGCCTCCGACAGAGGCGATGGCATTCAGAGAAGACAAAAGATCTCAAAACAAAACGAAGCCTTAAACGTTTGCTTTCACTTCCTGTATGTAGATATCAGAGAACCGGCAGTTCTTTGAAAGATCGACATCGTCTCCAGAGTTCGGTTTCGGCTTGTTCGCCGCGAAGCGGCGAACCGCCAGTCCGGCATCGGACTCTGGTGACAGTAGCGCGGTGGTCCCACCCGTTCCCATTCCGAACACGGCAGTGAAACGCTGCAGCCCCGATGGTAGTACGGCGATAGGCCGTGCGAGAGTAGGACGTCGCCAGAACTAAAATCCCGCTGGGGTTTATCCCAGCGGGATTTTTGCTTTCCGCTGCGATTTCTATTCGTTTGCATCCGCGTAAACCGCGATAAGCTCTCTTTATGCTCACGAGCCAAAAGGTCATCGATGCAATTAACAAGCCCGCCTTCGCCAAGGCTACGGCAGGGCAGGCAGATCGGTTGGCTTTCGTGTGATCTTCGTTAGGTTGCTTCTATGCTAACGAGTCAAAAGGTCATTGACGCGATCAATGAACAAATAGGTTACGAATTCAGCGCAGAGCTGCAGTATTATGCGATCGCGGCGTATTTCGCAGCGGAGGCGTTGCCGCAACTTTCTTCGCATTTTTTCAATCAGGCCGAGGAAGAGAAAGGGCACGCGCTGCGCTTCATCAAATACGTGGTTGATGCCGGCGGAAGAGTGGAAATCCCGGCGATCGATGCCCCGAAATCGAAATTCAAGACCGCACGCGATGCGGTGAAACTGTCGCTCGATCAGGAAGTGCACGTGACCAAGCAGATCAACGCGCTGGTCGATCTTGCGAAGAAAGAAAACGATCACATCACGATCAATTTCCTGCAGTGGTTCCTCACCGAGCAGCTCGAGGAAGTTTCGTCGATGGACAATCTCTTAAAAATCATCGAGCGCGCGGGAACGGATTTGTTGCAAGCCGACGAATACCTCGCGCGCGTCGGACTTCGCGCGATGCCCGAAACCGGAAAAGAATAGCTAGACAGGATTTACGCTCCCGCTAGTCCATCCAGAGTGTTCCCTAAATATAGATTGCCGCAAGCGGCATGATTGCCCGATCGCGACGAGCCTCTGTCGGAATTTTTTAATCAAGAAATCTTGTTGATCCTGTCTAGCATCCTTGTGATGGGATTTAAGGATCATTTTTCGAAGCAAGCGGCGGATTACGCAAAGTTCCGGCCGCGTTATCCGAGAAAGATGTTTGAATATCTCGGCACAATCACGCCGACTCGCGAGTTAGCATGGGATTGCGCGACCGGTAACGGCCAGGCCGCGGTTGAGCTTGCGCAGGTTTTTGAGCGCGTGATCGCGACCGACGCCAGCGAAAGCCAAATCGCCAACGCCGAACAGCACGAATCCGTCGAATATCGCGTGGCACCGGCCGAACAAAGCGGCCTTCCGTCCGGTAGCTTCGATCTGATTTTAGTGGCCCAAGCATTACATTGGCTGAGCCACGACCGATTTTATCCGGAGGTACGGCGCGTACTAAAGCAAAACGGTGTCTTTGCCGCGTCTGCTTACAATCACCTCCGGACGGACCGGCCGATTCAGGAGATCATCAAACGGTATTACTACGAGACCGTCGGACCCTACTGGCCGCCGGAGCGAGCATTGATCGAACAATTTCCGAAGATCCCATTCCCTTTTCCCGAGCGCGCAACGCCTGAATTCGAGATCGTAGCGGAATGGAACCTCGAACACGTGATGGGTTATTTGTGGTCATGGTCGTCCACACAGCGGTTCGTTGCGGCGACAAATAAAAATCCGCTCGATCAAATCGCGAACAATCTTGAAAAGGCGTGGGGCGATCCGCAAAGAAAACGACGTATTGTCTGGCCGTTGATCCTGCGAGTAAGCGTCAAGGCAACGTGACGTTCCATGCGGTCGACACAGCCGCCATTCCAGCTCTCAACAGTCAACTTTCAACGATCAACTTTTCGGTGGCCAGCGGCCGAGGACGAAACCGCTAATTAACAGGCCGATTAGCGGCCGGCCCATGTCGATGCAAATGAGCGGCCAGGGATTGGTTTCGAATGCAGAGAACACCGAAATCGTGGCGTATTCCAGGAAGAGAACCATCCAAAGTGCGAGCGCCACTTTAATTCCGCACCAGAAACTTTCCGGGTTCGTCCGCGCGATTAAGACCGCGAGGACGTAGTTGATAACAATCGAAGCGACGAAGGCGAGGATGTAGGCGCCGACGTTGTGCGTGCGCTCAATATCAGTCGCCTGTTTCGCGTGGAGATTCAGCCAAGTATCGCCCCAGATGGCGTACCAGCCCCAGCCGATCAGAAAATAAATGACGATTAGAATCCAGACCACGCGGTGATTGATTCGAAAATTCATGGGTGCGCGTATTATACGAAAACGCGCGACAGAATTAACAGAATTTAGTTGTAGAGGCGTTTGTGCCAAACGCCTGTTTATTAGTTCGGCGCTTGAGAACAAGCGCCGCTACAACGTCTTCAAACTGGCGCGGCTTCAGTTTCGGCAACAGTCTCGACCGGCTTGTTGATAGGCGCCGGCTCGATCGAGACGATTTCGGATTCGCCGTTTGGCAGGGTCGCAACTTCGCCGGATTTTTTGCCGAGAAGCGCCTTCGCGATCGCGGTCTGATAAGAAATGATGTGGCGATCCGGTTCGCCGTCCCACGCGCCGAGAATGGTGTAAGTCTCCGATTTCTCTGAGACTTTGTCGCGGACCGTGACGACGGTGCCGATTGAGACGCGGGAAGTGTCGGGATTTTCGAACGACGTTCCGCGTGCCCTCGCCAGATCGCGCTCGAGTTCAGATCGGCGACGGACGAGCACGGCTTGCATTTGTTTCGCGGCTTTGTACTCAAAATTCTCGCTGAGATCGCCGTAGGAGCGCGCGGTCTGAATTTCCTTTGTGTTCTCGGGAATTTTTCTCTTCATGAGCTCTTCGTATTCGGCTTTGCGCTTTTCCAAGCTGCTCCAGGAGACGACGAGCGGCTGCGCTTTTTCCTGCGGCTGGGCTCCAGCGATCATGCTCTCGAGATCGGGGAAAACTTTCACGATCCGCGCAAGCAGAGACCGTTTCGTCAATTCATCGAAAAGTGGACTCAATTGCAGCCGCCGCATCGCGTCACGCGCAAGCGCGACGTCTGCTTCGCCGAACATGCCCTGAAATAATTGTTTATCGTCGAGCAATAATCGTTGCAGTTTGCTCGCGCGACCGGGCGCGGAATGTTGTTCACGCTCAAGCGCGGAGAGAATCGCCGCGAGTAATTCAGGATTGATCAATTCCCTCCAATCCGCGCGCTCAGTGCACAACCAAACCAGCATCTCGCTCGTAGCCGAGTGTTCGCGAACGCTTCGCTCCAACATCATTTCCAGTTCCGCCTTCTTCCCGGCGTCGCGAAAGACGTGCGGAATTTGCGCGACCATTCGGCCATGAACCGACTGCATCAATTGCAACGCGCGCGCGCTCCAACGATCGCCGAGTGCGCTGGGCAACGCCTGCAGGATCCGCTTCTCTTTCGCCGCCGACAGCTTCGGCAAGATCGACATAAACCGTTTCTCTTCATCCTGGATCAGCTTCGGAAGCGTCAAGCCGATGTGGGTGGTTTTTAATTGCGGAAAACGCTCGAGCAAATCGTCCCGGCCGAGCACAAATTCGAACGCGATCTCCGGATGCAATTTCTGGTTCCGAGCGGAAACATTTTCAATCGCTGCGATCACCGGCTGCAGCTGTTTCTCGGGCTCTTTGAATTGTTGATGAAATTTTATGATCTGCTCGAGCGCGGCCACTTGCTGCTTCGGTTGACGCGCGCGGTTAAACACTTCAATCAACTCGTCAGTTTGCGAGACACCTTCAGCGCGAATTTGAATCGGGTCGGTCTTTTTCGCTGGAATTGAGAACGCGCCACTGGCTTTCATTTGTCTGCGGGCCGATTCCCACCATTTTTTCCATTCCGGCTCGCTAAAGAGATCAGGGACCATCCAGTCGCTGATATGTTGCGCGGTGGCTTTTCCCTCGAGGCCGTCCAAAATGTTTTTGACTACGGCAACCGGATCCTGTTTGGCCAGATTCTTCGTCGCCACGATATCAGTCGCTTTGCGAGCGAGAAAATGTTCCGGCGGAATGAGAGTCAGGTTTTCCGCTGCGTACTGGAGCTGCATCGGGTGACCTTTTTTACCGGCGAAATCGATCACAACCTGGTTTAGAAGAAGATTCCACTCGGCGACGCGGCCGAAGCCCCAACTTTTGTGAAGGCAAAAGGTGCCCGGCTTGAGGGCGTCGAGTTTCTCCGCCGCTTTCGACGTGAGCTTGCCGGCTTCGGCGAGTTTCTCGAGCTCCGCGTCCATGAGAGTCGAACAAACTACGAGGAAGACCCGCCGTCGCAAGCAGTCGAAAACCCAATGTTTACCATTGCCGCCACGCGCCCAGCATGAAACTCTACGCGCCGTGGCGACGACAAGTATTTGGTTTTGGATCGCGTTTAACGCCGGCGTCCTGATCGCGTTAGCTCTCGATCTGGTTCAATTCAAACATCGCGGTCGTGAGCTGAGCATGCGCGCAGCCGCTCATCGCACACTGATTTGGATCGGTCTCTCCCTGCTGTTCAATCTCGTGGTCTGGAAAATCCGTGGTCCAGAGAAGGGCCTCGAATTTCTCACCGGTTACGTGATCGAATACTCACTGAGCGTCGACAATATTTTTATCTTCGTCGTCATCTTCAACTACTTCGGAGTTCCGGGAATAGCGCAGCATCGCGCACTGGTTTGGGGGATTGTTGGCGCGCTCGTCATGCGTGGAATCATGATCTGGATTGGCATCGAACTCGTGCAACGGTTCGAGTTCATCCTCTACATTTTCGGCGCGTTCCTGCTCGTCAGCGCCTGGCGAATGTTTTTTGTCGAACGCGAGCCCCAGGATTTTGGCAACAGTTGGATCATGCGAATGTGCAAGCGCGCGGTGTTTCCAATCACGCCGACGTTTTACGGCGAACATTTCAAAGCGAAGGTCAATGGCCGCTGGATGCTGACACCGCTCGCATTGGCGCTCGTTGTTATCGACGTGATGGATCTTGTCTTCGCGGTCGATTCCATCCCTGCCGTGTTCGCGATTACGCGCGACACATTCATTGTTTACACTTCCAATGCCTGCGCCATTGTCGGACTGCGTTCGCTCTATTTTCTTCTCGCCAAAATGATGGAGCGATTCATCTACCTGAAATTCGGGCTCTCTTTCGTGCTCGCCTTTGTCGGAATGAAAATGATTTTGCGCGACGTCGTCGAGATTCCTGTCCCAATTTCCCTGGCAGTGATCGTTTCAACGCTCACCGTCACCATTCTGATCTCGCTCCAGGCGACTCACAGACGCAAAGCACGCGATTCAGCTCCATAAGAATTGATGTCCAACACGTCTTCGGAAGCGCATCTCGCGCGTCGACTCGGGTTGTTCGATACCACGATGCTCGTCATGGGCGGCATCATCGGCTCGGGAATTTTCATCAACCCGTACGTCGTCGCTCAGCAAGTGCCATCGAAAGTTCTGATCCTCGGCGCGTGGCTCTTTGGCGGATTAATCGCGCTCGCAGGCGCTTTCATTTACGCTGAGCTTTCGTCGCAAACTTCAGCCAGCGGCGGCCAATACCTTTACTTGCGCGACGCTTTTCATCCGGCGCTCGCGTTTGTTTACGGCTGGGCGCTGCTTCTCGTCACACAAAGCGGCGGAATGGCCGCGGTCGCAGTCACGTTTGCAAAGTATTTGTGCGCACTCGGAAATTTTGAGACGAACGATAACATCGCGACTTTGCTGGCGACTATCACACTCGGGCTGCTGACCATCATCAACTGCTTCGGCGTTCGCGCCGGCACGACGACACAGAACATCTTCATGGTTTTGAAATTGCTTGCGATCGCAGCGCTGGTGGCCTTCGGACTAACAGTCAGCGGCCCTTCATCGACATCGATGACGCGATCGACCCTCCTCCGGTCCGAGCCGGACTGGCATTTAGGCTATGGCGGGCAGGCATCGCCCGCGCCGACAGTTTGGAATTCGCTCACCGCGTTCGGCGCCGCGCTCATTCCGGTGCAATTTGCCTACGGCGGCTGGCAAACGTCGTGTTTCGTGGCCGGCGAAACGCGCGATCCGAAAAGAAATCTTCCGCGTGGGTTGTTGTTGGGTGTGCTCGGCGTGATCGTGGTTTATCTGTTGGTGAATTTTGTCTGCGTCCACACGCTCGGCCCGGCCGGACTTGCGCAAACGCGAACGCCTGCCTCCGCGGTGATGCGGCTCGCACTCGGCGAAACCGGAGCGCGCATCATCGCGGTGGGCATCGCGGTTTCCACAATCGGTTTTCTCAGCCAAAGCATGCTGACCGCTCCGCGAGTTTATTTTGCCATGGCCGAAGACGGTTTGTTTTTTTCCAGTCTCGCGAAACTGAATCGGGCGCGCGTGCCCGCGTTCGCGATCGCGCTCCAAGGCGCGCTCGCGATCGTGATCACGTTGTCCGGACGCTATGAACAAATCTTGAACTATGTGATCTCGGTGGACGTGATCTTCTTCGCGCTGACTGCGGCGACGGTTTTTGTTTTTCGCAGCCGGGTCCGAGCCGGACTGGCCCTTAACAGAAGTGAGTCGGTGTTTCATATCCCGGGTCATCCGTTCACGACTCTCTTTTTTATCGTGGCGTGTGGCGGCGTCGCCTTCAGCACGGTTTATCGATACCCGCACAACAGCGCGATCGGTTTGGGAATGATGTTGACGGGGATACCGGTTTATTTGTTTTGGAGGATAAAGAAAACGCAGAACACCCAACGTCGAACGCCGAACGCCGAATGAAAGGGCAATCACTGTTCATGCATTGGGCAAAGACGCACCCTAAGGTGAAATACGATCTGACGCTGAGCGGTATCTTGAATCTGCCGTTCGTGGAACTGAACGTGAAGCTGAGCGATTTGGAATTGCACGGCGACAACGTTTACGGATATCGGCCGCTGGTCGAAGCGATCGCGAAACATCGTCGCGTAACTCCCGAAAAGGTAGTCACGGTTTCCGGCGGAACTTCGATGGCAAACCATCTTGCGATGGCGGCACTGCTCGAGCATGGCGGCGAAGTTCTAATCGAACAACCAACTTACGATCCCCTGCTCGCGGTTGCCGAATATCTCGGCGCGAAGATCAAAAGGTTCACGCGAAGGTTCGAAAACGGATTCAAGATCGATATCAACGCGCTAGAGAAGCAAATCACACCGCGCACGCGCTTGATCGTGCTCACAAACTTACACAATCCGAGTAGCGCGCTCGTCGATGACGGGATGTTGGGAAAAATCAGCGAGCTCGCACGCAGCGTCGGCGCGCGCATCCTGGTAGACGAAGTTTATCTCGAAGCGATGTTTGAGCATGCGCCGCCGTCCGCGATTTCAGTTGGTCCGGAATTTGTCGTCACCAGCAGCTTGACCAAGGGCTACGGACTTAGCGGGCTTCGTTGCGGCTGGATTTTTGCGGAAGCGGCACTCGCCGAAAAAATCCGCCGGCTCGACGACATTTTCGCCGCGAGCGCGCCGAACGTGATGGAGCGACTAAGCGTGCTCGCGATCAACCAACTTCCAACAATCGCCGCGCGCGCGAAGTCGATGCTCGAAGCGAATCGCAAAGCAGTCCAAGAATTTTTCAAAGCGCGGGACGATGTGTACCTTGTTCCGATAGATTTCGGCACAACTTCGTTCCCGCACATAAAAAATGTCGAGGTCGAGAAGCTCTGTGCGTTGCTGATCGAGAAATACGACACAGCGGTAGTGCCTGGTCGATTCTTCGAATCGCCGCAGCACATTCGAATCGGAATGTGCTGCGACCCGAAGTTGTTCCGTGCAGGAATCGAGCGACTCGGGGAAGCGCTGGACTTGTTGCGCCGCTAGAATTTGTGCATGATGGCGAAGCTGGCGTTGTACTCGTGTAGCCTCGCACGATGATCGGTGAGAGCAGGAATCTCGGCCCCCCGGGAAGTCATCCGTAAAATCGATGTCGCTTAGGTCGATGAACTGATATTGGCCCCGCAGACTCCAAAGATCGGTCTGCGCATATTGCAAACCGCCGCCAACCATCCATCCGGCATTGGTTTGACTGTGATGTCCGCCCTCGCTACGAAGGCCAGGGAAATCAACGTCCTGCTCAAATTCCAAGTCACCAACAGCGAGGCCGCCGGTCACCTAGGGAAGCCAGCGTTAGCCAAGCTTGTCGCGCCCGTGCGCCTTCGTGTAATCAATTGCCGGGCCGAGCGGGACGATGCGCGTGGGATTGATCCCTTCGTGCGTCATGTAGTAGTGACGCTTGATTTGATCGATGCTCACGGTCTCGGCGACTCCCGGCTCCTGATAGAGATCCAGCAGGTAGCCTTGCAGGTTCGGATAATCGATAATGCGCCGAAGGTTACACTTGAAATGCCCGTGATAGACAACGTCGAACCGCATCAGCGTGCAAAACAATCGCCAATCGGCTTCGACGATGCGGTTGCCGAACAGGTAACGGCTGTTCGTTAGGCGCTTTTCCATTTCGCCGAGCGCATCGAACAATCGCCTGCATGCTCTTTCGTACGGCGCCTGACGCGTCGCGAAACCGGCGCGGTAAACGCCATTGTTAATGTTCTCGTAGAGAAAATTATTGAGCTTGGCGTGCTCCGCTTCGATCTCCTTGGGGAAAAGATCGACCTCCTTGTTGGCGGCGAACTCGTTGAAGACGCTGTTGAACATTCGGCAGATGTCGTCCTCGCAGTTATTTACGATCCTTTTCGTTTCTTTGTCCCAAAGGACCGGGACGGTGACGCTGTCTTTGAAACTCGGGTCAGTAGCGAGATACGCTTCGCTCAAATAGCGAAAGCGATTAATCGGGTCGGTGGATTCGAACTGGTCGAGCTTCTTTAAATCCGAACCCGGTCGCGATTTTTCCGGATCGCGAAACGCCCAGCCTTTGTCGTCGCGGAAAGGATCGACAATGGTCATGCCGACCGCCGCTTTAAGCCCTTTCAGTTTTCGGAAGATGATCGTCCGACTCGCCCACGGACAGGCGAGTGAAACATAAAGATGATAACGACCGGCGACGGCGGGATACGATGTCGATTCATCATTTGAAATCCATTCACGGAACGCGTCTTCCTGGCGCTGAAATTCGCCGTTGGAGGTTTGCTCTGATGGAGCATGCGCAGGCATAAACCAAACCTAGATAATTGAATCAGGAAGAAATCGCCAGCACAGCTGTGCCGTCGAGTGTGCCCGAGCGGAACTGGTCGAGCGCCGTGTTTGCCTTTTCGAGCGAGAAAGTTTCAACTTTTGTTTTGATCGGAACGCGCGGCACGATTTTCAGAAACTCTTCGCCATCACGGCGAGTCAGGTTCGCGACCGACGTAATCATGCGCTCCTGCCAAAGATCGGCATAACGAAACGACGGGATATCTGTCATGTGGATTCCGCCGCAAACTACGATTCCACCTTTAGCGAGATTTTTTAATGCAGCAGGAACAAGCGGGCCGACTGATGCAAAGATGATCGCGGCGTCGAGGTTTACCGGCGGCGCTTCTTCAGACCCACCGGCCCAAACCGCGCCTAACGAACGCGCTTCATTCTGGCCAGCTTTGTCGCCAGGCCGAGTGAAAGCGTAGATTTCTTTTTTCTGATAAACGGCGACCTGCGTGATCAAATGCGCGGCATTACCGAAACCATAAATGCCGAGCCGTTTCGCGTTGCCCGTCTTGCGATAAGAACGATAACCGAGCATTCCCGCGCAAAGCAGCGGCGCAACCTCGCCGTCGTTGTAATTGTCCGGCAAATGAAAGCAGTAGCGCGCGTCGGCGACGGTGAACTCGGCGTAACCACCATTGATCGTGTAGCCGGTGAACTTCGCGTTATCGCAAAGATTTTCGCGGTTAGATCGACAATAGGCACAGGTCCCATCGGTCCAGCCGAGCCACGGGATCCCGACACGGTCTCCAGTCTCAAAACTGCCAGTCCGGCTCGGACCTTCGACGCGGCCGACGATTTGGTGACCGAGAATTAGTGGAAGTTTCGGATTCGGCAGTTCGCCATCGACAATGTGAAGATCGGTCCGGCAAACCGCGCAGGCATTGATGCGAACCAGAAGTTGTCCCCTGCCTGGCTTTGGTGTCGACAGGTCGCGAAGCGCGAGCGGCTTTCCGATTTTTTCCAAGACCATGGCGCGCATTTCGATCTAAGGAATATCCGCGCAACACCCGCCGGGACAAAAATTTTCGCGCAACATACGGCCGAGATGTTGTGCGTGACCTCAATTTCGCTTGGGCGGCAGCGGCTCGCAGTGGTCAACGGCGTGGCTGAAGGCCATTCGATAGAAATCAAAACAGCTTCCGGTCTCGTTAACGCCCGGGTCACAGGAATCGGAGACGGCGTCGTTCATTTCAAATGCGGCGCCCAGATTCTCGACGTGAGACTATCGGGTTGCGTGGAACTAAACCCGCACCGGTAACAATCTGACTTATCAGGAGCCGATGCAGGGGACTCGCGTCATTTCGAAACCGCTTCGTTGGTCGCTTCCAGCTGCGCGATGGTAGTCCGCAACTCGGCAGTCCGCTCGCGAACTGCGTCCTCGAGCGCGGCGCGTTGATTATCCACCAACAGGTGCGCGCGGTGGCTCTTGAGAAGATTGCGAATGCGCAACGCGACTTCGACATGGTCTAACGGCTTGAGCAAAAAATCGGTCGCGCCAGACTCGAGCGCGCGGCGTTTCGACTTCTGGGTGATGTCAGCCGTTAGAATGACGATGGGCAGAAAGGCAGTGGCGTCGTCGGCGCGAAGCGATTCAAGAATCGCAAAGCCGTCTGGCGACGGCATCATCAAGTCAAGCAGAACCAGATCGGGCTGAAAATTCTTGCAAGCATCGATGGCCCGGCTGGAATCAGTCACCGACTCGAAGCGAGTGTACTCGTTTTCAACGAGGATTTCCTCGAGCAACGCGACGTTGACCGGCTCGTCGTCGATGATGAGAATCTTCATTTTCACGAGTTCGGCTGAATCGTCCTGCCATTGGTTTGGTGTGTTCATAGTTTAGACCTCGGCCAACTGTTCGCCCGTGATGAATTCGCCTTGCGGCGGATCGGTCTTGCGACGAGTTCGCTGCAGCAGCATTGGAGCCATTCCTGAAAAAGATTTGATAGAGGACCCGGAAGAATTCGCTGACAGCAGCGGCCGAACCCTAAACACGATAGTTAGAATGGTTTTCGTTCTTGTGTTCACACCCCGGGCGAAACACAGCCGGTTGATCAAAGCAGGGCTTATTCCATCGCAAACGGAAAAAACTGCGCGATCAGGCGCCTCTGGCAAAGAGACTCCCGGCAACCTCGACTTTTATGAACGGCGCTACCGCGCGCCAGCCGGCACCGGACCGAATTCGCCTTCTTTCCCAGGCACCTGCTCGCCTTCGTGGTGGGTGTGTGCGCTGCGCAGAAACGGAACGCGATCGAGGACGTGTTCCTGGAACCATTCCAGCCAGAGATAAATCACCGGCGTCACAAACAGCGTGACCATTTGCGAAAAAATCAGACCGCCCACAATCACGAGCCCGAGTGGCCGGCGCGAGGAAGCATCCTGACCGAAACCAAGCGCGAGCGGCACCGCGCCCATCAACGCGGCCAGCGTAGTCATCATGATCGGACGAAATCGTTCCACGCTGGCTTCGTGAATGGCCGAGCGCAGGTCCCAGCCTTCGTCGATTCGTTGCAACGCGAAATCGACGACCATGATTCCGTTTTTTTTCACGATGCCGAGCAACAGAAAGAGTCCGATCACACTGTAGAGCGACAATGTCGATCCAAAAATCCAGAGCGTGAACAAACCGCCGACCACCGCGGGCACAATCGCCGGAAACAAAACCGTGATCGGATGGACATAGCTCTCGTAAAGAATTCCGAGGATTACATACATGACAAAAATGGCACCGATAAGAAGCAACGGCAGCGCGCGAAAGAGTTGGCGGAACACGAGCGCTTCGCCTTGGAACGTTGATTGCACGCTGGGATACTGGCGTTGGATTTGTCCGAACGAATCTTCGATGAACCTGGTCGCGTCGCCGATCGCGACACCGGGCAGCAAATTAAAATTAATCGTAACGCTGGTGAACTGATCGAAATGGTTGACTGCTTGCGGCCCAATCACTGTGCTCGTCGAGGTAACTGCGCGCAGCGGAACAAGGTCGGCCGCTGTTCCCGTTGTAACTGAAATCCCCGAGCTGCTGCTCGCCTGGCCAATCGCATTCCCGCTATTACTGCGAACGTACAAGTTGTTGAGATCGCCTGGGGTTGAGCGCTCGTCATCTTTTACTTCGAGGATGACCTGATATTGATCTTCGGGCTGTTTGATCAGATAGACGTAGTTCTGCGAATAGGCGTTTCTTAACAAACTTTGGATTGCCGATGTGGAGACACCGTAGGTTGCGGCGCGCTCCCGATCGATGTTCACCGTAAGGTTCGGCGTGCTGTGGTAATAGTCCGAGCGAAACGAGGCGAAGCCTTTGAAGTCGCGCAACTTCACCATCAACTGATCGGCGGACTTGTAAACGTCATCCGGAACAATTCCGCTAATAGTAAAGGCGTACTGGCCCTGCGTCTGATTGGTCGCACCGACGTTAATCTGCAAAACGGGGCTCGGCGAGATAACCGCGGTCAGTCCCGGAATGGAGCTGATCGATTTTTGCAGTCGCAACAAACATTGCTCGATCGGATCGCGCTCCGCGCGCGGTTTGAATATGCAAAAGACAATTCCCTGCGACGATGCGCTCCGCGATCCGGTTCCGGTGTTCGTGAAAAATTGCGCAACGCTCGGCTCCGCCATGAGCTTCTCATTCACCTGTTTTTGAAACGCGCGCATCTGAGCTGGCGAGGTACCTTCCTGGGCGATGAAAACCCCGCGGGCAAACCCGCTGTCTCCAACTGGAAGCAACGTGAACGGCAAATGAGTAAAGAAAAAGAAAAGGCTGATGATACAGACGAGCAGGATCGGCACCGTCAGGTAGGCGCGGTCGAGAAACCTGTCGAGCGCGCGACTGTACCAGTGGATCACGCGCTTAATGAAATCGCCAGTCCACTTTTCCATTCGGGCGCGTTTATGGCCCGCGCGTCGCTCACCGAGAATGCGCGCACACATCAACGGTGTGAGCGTTAGCGAGACCAAGCCTGAGGCCAAGATTGCTACGATGATCGTGATCGAAAATTCCTGAAAGATGCGTCCGAGCAATCCCGGCAAAAAAACGAGCGGAATGAAAACCGCTGCCAGCGACAGCGTCATCGACAAAATCGTAAATGAGATTTCGCCGGCGGTGTTGTAAGCCGCCTTAAGGATGGATTCGCCATGCTCGGCGCGCCGGATCACGTTTTCCAAAAACACGATCGCGTCATCGACCAGGAACCCGATGGCGAGGGTCAACGCCATCAGGGTAAGATTGTTGATCGAGAACCCGAACATGTACATCACCGCAAAAGTGAGCAGCAACGAAAGCGGCAACGCCACGACTGGAATCAACGTGTCGGTAGCACGTCCGAGGAAAACATAAATCACCACAACCACCAGCACGAAAGCGATTACAAGCGTCAGGCGAACGTCGTGAACAGAATTCACAATTGTTTGCGACCGATCGAATACTGGGATGAAGGCGATCGATCCCGGCAGACTCGCGCGCAATTCGGGGAAGAGCGCTTTGCACGAATTCGCAACTTCGACCGCATTCGCGCCCGCCTGCCGCGAAACCGCGAGAACCACGATCGACCCCGGCGATTTAATTCCGCGCGCCCAGAAGAAGCGCGATGTTCGCTCGTCCTGGACACTTTGCTTAACCTCCCCCACGTCCCGCAGATAAACCGGCGAATGGTCTTTGTTTCGCGCGACGATCAAATTCCGATAACCTTCGGCCTGATCGATTTGGCCGTTTGGTTGAAGAACAAAAGTTCGATGTGGCCCATCGAACTGCCCAGCGCCAGAGTAAACCGTTCCCGCTTTGATCGCGTTCGCCAGATCATCCATCGTCAATCCGCGCGCAGCCAACGCCGCGGGATCGGCTTTGATCCGGATCGCGGCTTGAACGCCGTAAAGGTTGACCTGCGAAACACCAGGCAGGATCGCCATTCGCTGAGCCACGACGGTGGACGCGTACTTATATAGATCGCCGTCCGTCATGGTGTCCGACATCAGGCCGAGCAAATAAACGGCCTGATCGTTCGGGTTCGTCTTGCTGAATGTTGGCGGACTCGGCAGATCGAGCGGCAACTTCCCGGTCGCGCGTTGAATCGCGGCCTGCACGTCCGTCGCCGCGTCGGTGATGCTCTTGCTCAGCACAAATTGAAGCGTTAGCGAGGTGTTGCTCTGCGTGCTTGAGCTGGTGATGATGTCGAGCCCGGGAATTTGCAGGAATTGTTTCTCGAGCGGCGTCGCGATGTTGTTCGCCATCGTCACCGGATCCGCGCCCGGATACGAACACGTGACCTGAATGATCGGATAGTCGACCGCCGGAAGATCGTTGACCGCGAGTTTATTGTAAGTCGCGATGCCCGCGACGATAACCGACAACGTCAACAACACCGTCATCACCGGTCGGCGAATAAACGGACCCGACAATCCGGTGCCCTTTACCGGAACCAATTTCGGCTCGTCTCGCGTTCCGCCGTCCGCTGTCGATTTTAAACGATGTCGATCTTGGACTTCACGTTCGCCATCGTGCTGATCCGAGCGCTCCATAAAAAATTAGAAAGCGCTCTTGCTGGCGGCGGCATTGCCTTCGCTCGCGGGTTGCGGCGCATTGTACGGCTTCGGTTCCACTTTGTTTCCGGGAGCGAGCGCGAGTTGTCCGGTAACCACCACCGTTTCGTCCGGCTCCACGCCGTTCTCGATCACAGTAAGATCGCCGTCCTGTCGTTGGCCGGGTGTCACCGGGCGAAGATCGACCGTGTTGTCCGGCTTCAGCACAAAAACGAACGGACCGCTTTGGCTGATCTGGACTGCTTGCGACGGAACCAGCCGCGCGTCTTTGATCGTGTCGAGAATGAAACGGACGCGGACAAATTCCGACGGCCAGAGCGCGCGATCCGCATTCGGCGTGACCGCGCGCGCTTTAACAGTTCCGGAACCCGGTTGCACGGCGTTGTCGATGAAATACAAATCGCCGGTGCGCGGCGCAATTTTTTCGTCCGGTGACCAGGTTTGGACTTTTACGTTCGGGCCGCCGAGATATTTCCGAACCAGCGCGAGATCGGTCTCGGCCACGGTGAAGTCGGTGTAAATCGGATCGAGTCCCTGAATCGTGACGAGCGATCCGGTCGCCGGCCCGACTAAATTGCCAATGTCCACATTCCGCAAACCAATCCGTCCGTTGATCGGCGATTTGATGTAGCAATAATCGAGATTCACCTGCGCGGCCTCGGCCCCAGCTTGCGATTTCTGCGCATTCGCCACCGCAGTGTCGTAATCCTGCGGAGCGTTGACTCCTTTGGCGCGAAGATCCGCCTGCCGTTTCATTGTGACCTGGTCCAACGCTGCTTGTGCTTTCGCTTGATCGAAAGCGGCTTGAAACGGCGCGGGATCAATTGTGAAAAGCAGATCTCCCTTTTTTACATCTGCGCCGTCTTGAAAATGGCGGGCCAAAATTTTGCCGCTGACTTGTGCCTGCACTTGCACTGTTTCGTAGGCCGCGCAGGTGCCAATTTCATCAAGATAAATCGGAACATCCTTATTTATCACTTTGGCAACCAGCACCGGTCGCACGGGAGGCTGCGTACTTTTCGTCGTCTGGACTCCGTGCTGGAGCGTTCGCGCAACCGAAAAGGCGGCGAGGATCACAAAAAGAAAAATGCCCCAGCGCGGAATTCGCTGCTTTTGGGCGCCGAACGTTTTCACGCTTCTACTCTCCCGAACTTGCGTGGCGGTTCCATCCCCTGTCTCCAATCGATATCCCATCTTAACTCTGGCCGTTCTTTGCACGTCGAACCCGCGCGCCTGTCTGCTTTCCGTTTCCCTTTTCCGCTTTGTACCGAATCTGGTCCAAGACTCGCATGCACGTGCGAAGCGCGGACGCCGGAATATCGTCGAGCAATTCGTGGCGCAGTTTGAATGCCGTCGAGTTGATTTGTTCGATGACGCGTTGTGCGCGCGGCGCCAAATGAACGGTCTTGCAACGACGATCATGCGACGCGTTTTTGCGCGACACCCAACGATCCCCTTCCAGTCGATGCAATAACGCGACCAGTGTCGGTTCTTCAATGCCGAGATGCGCGGCGATCTCGGCCTGCGTCAGCGGACCGGGAGCAACCGATAATTGCATCAAAGTACGCCATTTCGCCTGACTCAAACCCATCGGCTTGAGCCGCTCGTCCAATTTCAGCCTCCAGGCGCGGGCTGTCCCGTGCAAGAGTGGGCCGAAAAGATCGACATCGTTGGTCTTCACGGATGGAAATTCGTTAGCTTGCTAACTAATTCCGAATCCTAAGCAGTGTCAATGCCACCGCCTTACTCAATCTTGAGCAGCAAAATCGATTCCTTCCGATAGTCGGTCGAGCGCATGATGCGATGCGCCTGACGCGGCGCCCAACGATTGCTCTCCATCACTTCCTGCTCCCGCTCCGGCCGCACCAGCAAATAGCGCACATCGATCGGCAATTCGTCAATCTCGCTCGCATAAACAAGTTTCGACCGCATGTAGAAAAAAATCGGCTGATAATTTGGATCGAGCGCGTAAACGACCTCACCACTCGGAATGTTCGATTCAACCTGCGCTGCCAGCCGTTTGATCCGCTGCCGTCGATCCATTTTCGGAACGACTGCGATTGCATAAGTCCACATCGCGACGCAAGCGACAATGACAATTGCCATGACCGTGTTGCGCCTCGCTTTGAAGGTAAAAGATTTCCCTCCGAGCGATTTCGGCCAGCGCAAATTTTCTTCGCAAAAAGTCATCGCGAGTAGCCAAATTGCCGGAACGATTGCTGGCATGCCGTAGCGCGGTATTGATCCTGGAACCAGAAGGACAACCACAAAAGGAATGACCGCGCCCCACGTCAATGCACGCGCAAGGTGTCGATCTTTCTCCGCCGCGAAATTTTGGAATCGCAGCGCTAATGGCAGAAAAATTAGCCACGGCAAAAGATAAAGAATGCCATGTGGAATGTTGAAGATCCAACGGCCAAATTCGAAATCGGTTCCGCGAAGTCGTCCGGTGAATTGCTGCGACCATTTCGTCGTAGCAGTATCGTGCCCGGTGGCTTGCAAAAACGGAATCGCCCACGCCGCAAAAATTCCGAGCATGCCAACAATGCCAACGAAATGCGCCGGGTGAAAGAGCGCGCGCCAGTTCCGTTCCTTGCAAGCAACCGCAATCACGACACCGTAGAAAAACAAGAGATGCACCGGTCCTTTGGCGAGCCAGCCGAGTCCGAGAAAAACGAACGGCACAGTCCAGATCAACCACGGCGATCTTTTTTGGAGCCAGAAGCTCAGCCAAAAAATGATCGCGAGCGCGTAAAGGGAAACGTAAAGCCCTTCGATCTCGATCAGCCGGCCTTTTTCGATGATCCCGGCGTTAATGAGCCACATCAGCGCCGCGATTGTCGATCCACGCGGGCCCAGACTCGCGCGCGCGACGGTCACGAACGCGACCGCCACGAGCAAAACGCACAGTACCGACGGCGCTCGAGCGGTCCATTCGTTTTGCCGTCCAAAAATTTTGAATGACGCCGCGGCGAGCCAATTAATCAGCGGCGGTTTTCGAAAGTAAGCGACGCCGCCGACCTGCGGCACTAAGTAGTCGCCGGTCTGAAGCATTGTGATTCCCGGCAGAATCCGGCGACCTTCTTCGCCTTTGATCGCAAGCGAACCGAGCCCCGGCAAATAGAGCCCGGCCCAAACGCAAATCACGACGAGCAGGTTCTGAGTGGTTCGTTGGATCACGGGTGCGGTCGGTTTGCGATCACAATAAACAGCATTGTGTCATTGCTGCGGAAAAGGTTAGTACGCACGAGCAAATTTGGCTGCGCGGCATTCCATCGCGCGTTCATTTCCATTTTAGCGAGGTCTCGAGATTGAATTAGAAAAAAACGACATTCGCCGGCAGCTCCTCAAGCGTCGAAAGGTAAAACAGACGTGCGCGCACATAAAAAGGTATGGCTCATATGATCACGATTCCAATCCAGTGAGCCGGATGAAGAAGGCCGCGTAGCCGGCGTAACGCGCTTGCCTTCCTCCCCGCGTAGCTCAGGAGAACCGAGAAGCTGAAGATAAAGCACGCCCAAAGAAAGATTACTATCAGTAAGCTGGCAGTGCGCGAGGTCATGAAACGCCAATGCTCACCGTTTCGCGCGCGCCGTTCAACTCCACACCTTGACGGTATGTCTCGGAAGGGTAACTTAGCTGCCTAGTCCGCGCTGGAAGGAGTGGGAAACGGTGTCCCACTCCTTTTGGTCTGCGGACTGGATGTTTTATGAACGCGGAAATAGCAGCAATGTTGGAGTACATGGAGCGGGAGCGCGGAATCAAACGCGAGACCCTGCTTGATGCGCTTTCCACCGCGCTGCTTTCGGCGTCCAAGAAAAGTGTCGGTGCCGCGCGCGATCTGCGGATCGACATCGACCCGAAAACCTGCGACATCCGCGCGCTCGCGAACCTCATTGTGGTCGAGAACGTCACCAATCCTCAAGACGAGATCGCGCTTAGCAAAGCGCGCAAGATCAAACCGGACGCTAAGGTTGGCGACACGGTCGAGATGGAAGTGACGCCGCGAAATTTTGGCCGCATCGCCGCGCAAACTGCCAAGCAGGCGATGATGCAGCGCATCCGGCAGGTTGAGAAGGAAATGATTTACGAAGAATTCAAGGATCGCGCGGGCGAAATCGTCAGCGGCACTGTCCGGCGATTTGATCGCTCGGACGTGATTCTCGATCTTGGGAAATTTGAAGCGGTGATGCCGCAACGCGAGCGCGTGGTGGTTGAAGATTACAACGTCGGCGATCGCCTCCGCGCCTACGTCGTCGCTGTGGAAAATGGATTGCGTGGCCCGGAGATCATCGTTTCGCGAAGTCATCCGAATTTTGTTCGCCGTCTTTTTGAATTAGAGGTAAGCGAGATCGCCGACGGCACGGTGGAAATCCGCGGAATCGCCCGGGAAGCCGGTTATCGAACTAAGATCGCGGTTTCGAGCGCGAATGAAAAAGTTGATCCCGTTGGCGCTTGCGTCGGCATGCGCGGTTCGCGCGTGAAGAATATCGTCCGCGAGTTGAATAACGAAAAGGTGGACATTATTCGCTGGAGCTCCGACCCGAAGGAATTCATTCTCGAAGCGCTCAAGCCGGCGAAAGTAAAAAATCTGACATTCGATCCGGAAAGGAAGATCGCGCAGATTGCCGTGGACGAAGATCAGCTGTCGCTCGCGATCGGGAAAAAAGGACAGAATGCGCGACTGACATCGCGACTGACAGGTTGGGAAATCAACATCGACAAGGACACATCGGCGACGACGGCGGTCGAGCAAAAAGTTGCGCAAGCGGCGCAAACGCTCGCCGCGGCACTGCCGATCACCGAAACGCAAGCAGTGACGCTGGTGAAGTCGGGATTTACGAATCTGGAAGGTTTACATGCCGCTGATGTTCAAGATTTGGTAGACATTCTCGGCGTCGACGAAGCAAAGGCGCGCGAAATCCACGATGCCGTCGACAAACAGGATGCAAAACAAGAAGCGGGCTCGGCTCAAGAGGCTTGAGCCATGGGTAACGTTTTAAAATGGCAACAAAATCCAAAACAGCAGAAAAAAAACCTGCAGCCCGCAAAGCAGTTGCCATTCATCATAGGCCTGCCCCGGCCAAGGGAAAGATTTCGAAAAAGAAGGTAGAACCGCCTCCGAAAGCGGCACACGCACCCGGGTCAGCCAAAACGTCTGCTCCTCCCGCCGCGGAAACGAAGCCGCAACCGAAACCGGCCGCGACTCAGCGTCCATCGGTCGAGAGCGTCTCGCTGATCGACAAAAAACATCCACCGAAAAAAACTGCGGATCGCGATATCAAAACCAAAGCCACCGTCCTGCCGCCGATCTCGCGGATTCGCGCATCGTTGGAAGCACCCATGGCGCAGCCACCGCCGAAAAAAGCCGAGCCGCTTCCGCCAAGATCGGCAACGGACGGCGCGACGATTGAAGTGGCCCCAGCTGAAGCCGAAGTGCCGGCGCAAAAAATCATCCACATTAAGCCCCCGATCATCGTGAAGCAGCTTGCAGTCGAACTTGGCCTGAAACCGCACCAGCTCATCGCCGAACTGATGACGTTGAACATTTTCGCGAACATCAATCAGACGATCGAGCCCGACATCGCATCGAAGATTGCCGAGAACCACGGGTTCGTCCTCGAAAAGGAGCGCCGCGAAAAAGGCGCCGGCATCCACAAAGTCGAGCAAGTGGTCGTCCCGCCGCCGCCGCCGGTCATCGAAAAGGAAGAAGAACTAAAGCCACGCGCGCCCATCATCACGTTTATGGGTCACGTCGATCACGGCAAAACGACGTTAATGGACGCGATCCGCAAAACCCGGGTCGCGGCGGGCGAAGCCGGCGGAATCACTCAACACATTGGCGCTTACACCGTTGAACACAAAGCACACAAAATCACGTTCATCGACACACCGGGCCACGCGGCGTTCACGGCAATGCGCGCGCGGGGGGCGAACGTGACGGACATCGTTGTGCTCGTGGTCGCGGCCGACGACGGCGTGATGCCGCAAACGATCGAAGCGATCAACCACGCCAAGGCTGCGCCAAATGTCGAAATCATGGTCGCGATCAACAAGATCGATTTACCCGGCGCGAACATCGACAGGGTGAAGAAACAATTGCAGGAACGCGAACTGACTCCGGAGGATTGGGGCGGCAAGACCGTTGTCTGCGAAGTCTCAGCGACGCGCGGCACGGGAATCGATCATTTGCTCGAAATGATGTGGTTGCAGGCCGAAGTGATGGATCTGAAAGCATCGCCGACGGCCCGAGCGCGCGGCACAGTGATTGAAGCGCAAGTAGAACCGGGCCGCGGCCCAACCGCCACCGTCATTGTGCAAATGGGCACGCTCAAAGTCGGCGAGCCTTTTATCTGTGGCGATTATTCAGGCAAAGTGAAATCGTTGATCGACGACAAGGCCAAGCCGGTAAAAGAAGCTGGTCCCGCGATGCCAGTAAAAGTTCTCGGATTCACCGGGCTGCCAAATGCCGGCGATGAATTTCTCGTGATGGAATCGGAACGTGCAGCGAAAACGTTAAGCGATGAGCGTTTGCAGGCAAAACGAGCAGAGAAATTGACTGTGCCGCAGCGTGCTACACTCGAAACGCTGCTAGAATCCGCCGATGGTAAGAAAACACTGCGGCTCGTTTTGAAGTGCGACACGCAGGGATCGGTCGAAGCGATCAGCGCCGCGCTCAATCAGATCGAAAGCAAAAAAGTTGACCTTGAAATTATTCATTCGGCGGTCGGCCCGATTTCGGAATCGGACATTTTACTGGCAAGCGCTTCCAACGCCGTCGTCGTCGGCTTCAACATGAAAGTCGAAAACATGGCGGTGTCGGCGGCGAAACGCGAAGGTGTGCAGGTCAAACTTTACAGCATCATTTACGAATTGATCGACCAGATCAAAGACGCGATGGCCGGATTGCTCGAGCCAGAATTCCGCGAAACCGTCCTCGGACACGCCGAAGTGAAACAAATCTTTGAATTGAGCAGGGGCATCGTCGCAGGTTGTCTCGTCACTGACGGACGAATCGCGCGCACGGGTCGGGCGCGCGTTCTACGCAAACGCCAGCCCGTTTACGACGGCGGAATCTCAACGCTCCGCCGCTTCCAGGACGACGTGAAGGAAGTCCGCTCCGGCTTGGAGTGCGGTATCAAGCTCGGCGATTTCAGCGAATATCAGGTGGGCGACATCATTGAGTGCTACCAGCTCGAGGGGATCGCTCAAAAGCTGTAACGCGATGAAAGGGTCTTATGAAACATCGAATGCTGCGGGTCAACGAGGTCATAAAACGGGAACTGAGCGGAATCATCGCGCGCGAAATTACGTTCGAAGGCTCACTCGTTAGCATCAATCACGTCGATGTTTCAGCCGATCTTAAAAGCGCGCAGGTGTTTGTCAGCGTGCTGGGATCCGACAGTGGCCAAAGCGTCATGAACAAGCTGGAAGAACATCGCCCCGCCCTTCAATCAGAACTCGCCGGCCGCGTAACGATGAAATTTACGCCGCATTTGCTGTTTCATCTCGACGAGTCGATCAGGCGTGGCTCGCGGGTTGTCGAAATCCTGCAGCAAATCGACGCCGAAACCGAAAAACGCGAGTGAGTAATTCCACGTTCGAGCAAATCGGCCGGGCGTTGCACGAGCATCAACGGTTTGCCGTTTTGAGTCACGTTCGGCCCGATGGCGACGCGCTCGGCAGTCAGCTCGCGCTCGGGCTTTCGCTCAAACAGCTTGGCAAAGACGTGCGCGTCTGGAACGAAGAAGGCATGCTCGAGAAATACAGTTTTCTTCCGAGCGCGAATCTGCTCAGCAAACCGCCGGCCCAGCCGGAGCAAGTCGATGTTGTCATCGCGCTCGACACCGCGATTCAAAATCGACTCGGCGCAACGCTCGCTGCGATCCGCTCGGCCACGCTTTGGATCAACATCGATCATCACCCGAGCAATCCCGGTTATGGCGACATCGTTTACATCGACCCGAAATCGCCCGCGACTGGCCAGATTCTTTTCGAGTTGATGAAAAGCGAGAAATTCCCGATCGATCCTGCCATCGCGGAAAATCTTTACGTCGCGATCTCGACCGACACCGGGTCGTTTCAATATCCAAACACAACCGCACGCACATTTGAGATTGCAGCCGAACTCGTCCGCGCCGGAGTCGATGTTGGGCGAGTCAGTCGATTGACTTACGAAAATTATCCGCGACGGCGGGTCGAACTTTTGCGCGACTTGCTCGGCACGGTGCGCTTCGACGCCAACGATCGGATCGCCAGTTTCAGTTTGAGTTTGGCGACGGCAAAGAAGCTCGGCGTTTTGCCGGAGGATAACGAAGGGCTCATCGATCATTTGCGCGCGATCCGCGGAGTGATTGTCGCAATTTTTTTCGAAGAACTGGACGGCAAGGTGCGCGTGAGCATGCGCTCGAAAAGCGAGAAAGTGAACGTCTGCTCAATCTGCGAAAAGTTTGGGGGCGGCGGACATGTTCTTGCCGCCGGCGCCCGCGTCCGTGGCACGCTCGCTGAAGTCGAACAAAAAATCCTGGAGGAAGCTCGTGGTGTCCTCAGCCGCAGTTCCTGACGGAGTTCTCCTCGTAGATAAAGCTGAAGGAATGACTTCACACGACGTAGTCGCGCTTGCCCGTCGACAGCTCGGGATCAAAAAAGTCGGTCACTGCGGAACGCTCGACCCCATTGCCACCGGCCTGCTTTTGTTAACGATCGGTCGCGGAACAAAAGTGCAGGACCTGTTGATGAGCGAAGACAAGGAATACGTCGGCACGCTCACGCTCGGCGTCAGTACCAGCACGCAAGATCGACAAGGTGAAGTCGTGGGAACAAAGCCGGTGCCGCAATTTGGCGAAGAGCAAATTCGAGCGGCGTTCGATGAGTTTCGCGGCGATTTTTATCAAATGCCGCCGATGGTCTCGGCCAAGAAACACGGCGGCGTGCCGCTCTACAAACTGGCGCGTCAGGGAAAAGTGGTCGAACGCGAGCCGCGTTTTGTTCACGTCTATCGCTACAGCATTGATCGCGTCGCGTTGCCGGATGTCGATTTTAGCGTGCTCTGCAGCAAAGGTTTTTACGTGCGCACCTACGCGCACGATATCGGCGAAGCGCTCGGCTGCGGCGCTCACTTAAAAAACTTACGGCGAATGAAGTCGGGACGCTTCGATGTCGCTAATGCGATTTCAGTCGATCAAATCAAAACGAAGCCGCGTGAAGAAATCGCGAGCCAAATTTTATCTCTCCCGCAAGTTTCACGTATGCGTGGAGCGTAGGAATGACGGAACTCGAATGTCGAATTAATGACGAAGCACGAAAATCCAAGGAAAGTGCGCTCTGAGTTTCGTCATTTGTCAGTCGGAATTCTTTCGTCATTCGTCATTCGTCATTCGTCATTTTTCTGATGGAAGTCCTTCATTCCATCTCCGACCTTTCGCGCCTCCGTGGTTCGCTCTTCCTTGCTATTGGTGTGTTCGACGGCGTGCATCGCGGACATCAGGCGGTGATTTCAACATCGGCCGATCATGCGCGCGCCGCCAACGGAACACCGGTAGTTGTCACGTTCGATCCGCATCCGGAAAAAGTGTTGCGGCCAGAACGCGCACCGCATTTGCTCACAGCGACGCAGCATAAAGTCGCGCTGATCCGCAATTTGGGCGTTGGCCAACTACTCATTATTAACTTCAATAAACAGTTCGCCTCCACCGAGCCTGAGAGTTTCGTTGAGCAATTAGTCACTCACTCGAAGCCCCTCCAGGAGATCTGCGTCGGGCATGAATGGTCGTTTGGCAAGAACCGCCGCGGAAATCTCGATTTGCTCAAACAACTCGGTGCAAAATTCAATTTTAAAGTCGTCGGAGTCCCGCCCGTCAAGGCAAACGGTGAAGTGGTTAGCAGTACCGCGATCCGACAAGCGATTGAGAAAGGCGATTTCGCCAAAGCAGCCGCCATGCTTGGCCGCGAATACACGATCCTGGGAACGGTGGTGCGGGGCGACAATCTTGGAAAGGAAATTGGATTTCCAACCGCAAACTTAAGCGCGCACAGCGAGCAATTCCCGCCCAACGGAGTCTACGTGGCCGAAGCGAAGATCGACGACCAGCGGCGTCGCGGCGTCATTAACCTCGGCGTGCGGCCAACTGTCAGTGGCGGCAAATCCGAGCGCGTGCTCGAGATTCATCTGTTCGATTTCAATCGCGACATTTACCGCCAAGACGTCGAAGTTCGCTTCCTGAAATTTCTACGACCGGAGAAAAAATTCGAAAATCTCGACGCGCTGGTCCAGCAAATCCGCCGTGACGTAGAACGAGCGCGCGAAATCTAAAACTAAGCGCCTCGTCTTGCCCGTCGACCAGTCGAACGTTTTGGCACACGCGATACCGTCACCGGAGCAACGTCGTCGCTCTCTTTCGATGGAATACCAAACTTTTTCTGCACCCGAACTATTTCCCGATCGATCTCCTGGAGCTGTGCCATAATTTTCTCTCGGCTCTCGGAAAGCTTGACCAGCTCTTTCAAGGTTATGCTCGGGATGTTTCGCAGCATCCTCCTACTCTGACCTGCAAGATCGACAATGCAAACCTTAGCCGATGCTAGATTCCAACTGCGTCGTCTTGGAAGTAGCGGCGAAAATGCCGCCGGCCATCACTAACAGGCCGCTAGCCAATGCAAACGCCACGACCCACAGCGTCGGGATTGTCGTGATCTTAAACATTTCCACTACCAGAAATCGGCCACCGTCTGACAACACATACGTGAGCGCGCTCGCCAGTGCACTCATCCCTACCAGAATGAACGACCGCAGAAACTCGCCGCGCCGCGCTGGCTGTGGCAGCGCGCGCAGAACCCGCGCGGTGAAGCCGTCGTCCTCAATGTAGGGCGCGGCTTCCTGCAGCTTCCGATCCAACCAATCTTGTTCGACCTGCTCACTCATTTTATTCCGCCCACGTTGCCAAAGTTTTTTTCAATTTCTCGCGGCCGCGCAACACGTTTGTTTTCACCGTACCCAGCGGAATTTCGAGCACCCGTGCGGCTTCCTCATGCGACAATCCATTCTGGCAACAAAGTAAGACCGCCGATCGCTCGTGCAACGGCAGTAAGCTAAGTGCATGCATAAGATCGTGTCTTAGACCTGGATCGACCGTCTGCGGGTCGTGCTCCGCCTGCCATTGTTCTTCGTCAATCCCAACAAGCTCCTTTCGTTTTCGCGCATCTTCACGAAAGCAATTGTAGGCGATTCGATAAAGCCAGGTCGAAAACTTCGCTTCGCCCCGGAAACTACGAATATTTTTGTAAGCCCGCACAAACGCGTCCTGGGCCAGATCATCCGCCAGCGCAACGTCGCCGCGGGTGAGTTGGCGCAACAAACCGCGGATGCTCGATTGATGCCGACGGACCAGCTCGCCATAAGCGTTCTGGTCCTCATCGACAAGAACTCGAGCAACGAGAGCTGCATCGGTTAGCTCCACATCAGGAGATTACGGTGTCGGTGGCGGCGGCGGAACCTCGTTCTTTTTCCCGCCCTCCAATTTCCACACGATGAGATAGCCGGCGCCGATGAGAAGCGGAATCAGGCCGAGCGACCAGACGCCGCCCTCCCATTCGTTTACCGCGCCAAGAAAGAGCATTACGCCGATACCAATCATGGTTAAGACCACACCGCGTCGCATATCGGAACGTTGGCGAATAGCTGGAGTTGGCGGCGCAAGCAATGCGGGCGGAATCGGCTGACCTTTCTCAGCCAGCATCCGAATCGTGCGATGCTGCATCCGGGATTTCGAGAAACCGAAATACAAGATGACCGCCACAATGAGAACCGGTGCGCCAAAGATCGACATGAACACGATGGCGACGATAGGGACGGCCATTTTTTCGCCGAGGTCCCACGCCCGCGCGTCTTCGGAATCGATGTCTTTGTCAACGCCGTCGATCACGATCCCGTGGCGGCCGTGCAATTTCTTTTCCATCTTCTGGTGAATTTTGTCGGCAAGGCTTCCTGGCGAAAGGCTGGCTGAAGCCGACGCGGTCGCCGTTGGCGAAGCTGCGGGCGGCGGTGGCGACTGGGCGAACGCCGTCGCGACCAGCGCGATTACGCAAATACAGAGAGGCAATTTTTTCATATTCATCCTTTGGTAGTGAGATGCCGCGACGGCGTGGTTTGGATTCAAAAGAGTGCATCACACCCGCCTTGAGATTGAAAGAAAATGGAGCGGGTGACGAGACTTGAACTCGCGACGTCCTCCTTGGCAAGGAGGTGCTCTACCACTGAGCTACACCCGCATGAAAAGGGATAGAAATAATGACGCAGCGCGCTCAATCCGCAACCGCAAATTCGGTGGAGGGACGGGCTCTTTCCTGTCGAAAAAAGTTTGGGACGACACGGAGGTCTCTCTCCATAAATTCAACGGCGAATTTCAAATGGATTCCACACTCCAACATTCCATAACTCCCACGCGCGGCGAGTTCCGCGAGCTCGCGAAACGCGGCAATCTCATTCCGTTGATTGTCGATCTTGTCGCCGATGTGGAAACGCCGGTCTCGGCCTTCGCGAAGATCGACAACGGCGGTCCGTGTTTTCTTTTCGAATCGGCCGAGCGGAACGAAGAGTCGGGTCGATTTTCGTTTATCGGTTTCGATCCGATCGTTCTCTTCAACAGCGCCCACTGTGAAGGCGATCCGTTAAGCGAGCTTCACAAAACTCTTTCCCGCTTTCAATTTGCTGCTCCGCCCGACGTTCCGCATTTCCTCGCCGGCGCGGTCGGTTACATCGGTTACGACGTGGTCCGTTTCTTTGAACCGACGGTGCCAATTCATCCGCACGACGATCTCAAAATTCCAGAAATGCTGTTCATGATTCCGCGATTGCTGGTGGTCTTCGATCACCGGTTTCGCAAGCTCCGCCTCATCTGCAACACACACGTTGAAAAAGAATCAGCCGATCGGACCTATGAGCGCACAGAAACCGATTTAAAAGCGATCGTGGCGAAATTGAGTCAGCCGCGCAAACTCGAGCCTATCGGCGCAGTATCAGCGACGGTTCTCCCCTCGCCGACCAGTAATACGAATCGCGCTGAGTTTGAATCGATGGTCGGGAAGGCGAAAGAACTCATCGCAGCCGGCGACATTTTCCAAGTCGTGCTTTCGCAGCGCTTCGAGACGGTCTTTGACGGTGAACCACTCGATCTTTATCGCGCCCTACGTTTCGGAAATCCGTCGCCGTACATGTTTTGTTTGCGTTTCAGTCCCGATTTCACGGTTCTTGGAAGCTCGCCGGAAGTTCATCTTCGTGTGCGCGATCGAGTTGCCGAACTGCGCCCAATCGCTGGAACTTATCCGCGCGGAAAGGATTTGGCTGAAGACGAACGGCTCGCACGCGAGTTGATTGTCGATCCAAAGGAACGCGCCGAGCATATAATGTTGATCGATCTCGGTCGCAACGATCTCGGTCGCGTCGCGGAATTCGGGAGCGTCAAAGTGACCGAACAAATGGTAATCGAGCGTTACAGTCATGTGATGCACATTGTCTCCCACATCGTTGCGCGCCTGCGCGAAGACAAGAGTGCATTCGATGCAATTCGCGCGACGTTTCCAGCGGGCACAGTTTCAGGAGCCCCGAAAATTCGCGCGATGCAAGTTATTGCCGAGCTGGAAAAAGCGCAGCGCGGTTTTTATGCTGGCGTCGTCGGTTATTTCGGGTTCGACGGATCGCACGACAGCTGCATCGCAATTCGCTCGATCGTTTTGAAAAGCGGGAAGGCCTACCTTCAAACTGGCGCCGGAATTGTGGCCGATTCCGACCCAGCACGAGAATTTGAGGAATGCGTCAACAAAGCGAAAGCAATGCTGGCAGCGATTGCGCTGGCAAAGGCGAAATGAAACTGCTGGTCATCGATAATTACGATTCATTCACCTACAATCTCGTCCAGCTTTTCGGCGAGATGGAAGATGTCGATCTTGTGGTCAAGCGAAATGACGAAATCACGATCGAAGAAGTTAACAAACTCGAACCAGACCGGATCTGTATTTCACCCGGGCCAGGCCGCCCGGAGAACGCCGGCATCAGCTCGGATGTAATTCGCGAGCTCGGCCCACAAATTCCAATTCTCGGTGTCTGTCTCGGTCATCAATGCATTGCGGAGGTTTTTGGTGGCGAGGTCGTGCGCGCGGAGAAATTAATGCATGGAAAAACTTCGCAGATTCATCATTCACGCCGCGGCGTTTTTAAAAATCTGGTCGAACCGCTGGATGCGACGCGTTACCACTCGCTCATTGTGAAGCGCGAATCACTGCCCGATTCACTCGAAATCACCGCCGAAACCGACGATCGCGAAATCATGGGTCTGCAACATCGACAATTCCCCATCCACGGCGTTCAGTTCCATCCCGAATCGATCTTGACGACCGAAGGTCGCAAGTTGCTCGCGAATTTTCTGCACGGTTAAGCGCCGTTGCGCGAGATGACGTCGTGAATCTGGCGGACTTCACGCACCATTTGTTCGTATTCGTCGAACATTAACGATTGCGCGCCGTCGGAAAGCGCTTCGTCTGGCTTACCGTGCACTTCGATCATCAAACCGTCTGCGCCTACCGCGACTCCGGCGCGCGCGAGCGGCGTCACCATATAACTCCGGCCGGTCCCGTGCGCGGCATCAACGATCACAGGCAAATGTGAAATTTTTCGCACCGCCGGAACGGCAGCGAGGTCGAGCGTGTTTCGGGTATGTTGCGCGAAGGTGCGCACGCCGCGCTCGCACAACACGATGTTGTAATTTCCCTCTGCCATCACGTATTCGGCGGCGAGCAACCACTCTTCCAGCGTCGCTGCCATTCCCCGTTTCAAGAGCACCGGCAATTTCGAGCGCCCGACCCGTTTCAGCAGCGTGAAGTTTTGCATGTTGCGGGCGCCGACTTGAATCATGTCGGCATATTTTTCGACTAAATCAACATTTGCTTCGTCGAGCGCCTCGGTAACGATCTTCAAACCGAATTCGTTTCGAATCTCGGCCAGAATCTGCAAGGCAGGCTCGCCCAACCCCGCAAAAGCGTAGGGCGACGTGCGCGGCTTGAATGCGCCGCCGCGGAAGAATTTTGCGCCGCTGCGCTGCACAATGTCCGCGATTCCAAACGCCTGTTTGCGATTTTCGATCGCGCACGGCCCGGCGATAATCGCGAGTGAGCCGTCACCGATTTTAGCGCCGTCGCCAAGATCGACAACGGTGCGCTCCGGGCGGAGGTCGAGCGTAATCAACTTGTAAGGCTTCGTGACGCGGATGGCTTCTGCGACCCCGGGCAGATTTTCAAAATGCGAGAGATCAACCGCGCCCTGGTTTCCGGTCACGCCAATGGCGGTGCGGGTCGCACCGGGCATCACGTGCGCGCGAAAGCCGAGCGATTCAATCACCCGGACGACATTGTCGATCTCGCCCTCGCTAGCGTGAGCTGTCATTACGATGAGCATGGCGTGAAAAGGCGTTTACTTACCGGGAATTATAGCCCTCGGTCAAATTTAACCCACGGTTTTGGATTTTGCCTCAATCAAAATGGGCGGAAGCACCCGCTCGATCTCGGCCCGGTGTTTTTCATATTGAGGCGGTAACTTCAGACTTTCGCCCAGACGCTTGGCCGGCTCGTCCACCTTGAAGCCAGGCCCCTCGGTTGCGATTTCAAATAAGATCCCGCCCGGCTCACGGAAATAGATCGAATGAAAATAGAACCGGTCGATCACCGGGGTAACGTGCAGCCGGAGCCCGATGAGTTTCTCGCGCCAGCGCAATTGTTCCTTGTCGTCCGCGCAGCGGAAAGCGACGTGATGGATAGTGCCGGCAGAATTAACTCCGAATTGGCCGTCAGCTCGCTCGACCAAATCGACCTGCCCACTGGTCAATTTTAAATTTACCGAAAACCGTTTTCTCGATTTTTCTTCGGCGATTAATTCGAAACCGAGCGTCTTGAGAAGCTCTTCCGTTGGCTTGGCCCACTGCACTTCAAGTGTCGGGGCGTCGAATCCGTGAATAGCAAATTTCTTGGGCACTTCGTTTTCATACTTAAGATCGACATCATCCAGCTGCTCGGATTCAATTAATTCCAGTAACAATCCATCTGGGTCGGTGAACCGAGCCGCAGATGCGCCAAAGCGCGATGGAAGTTGTTCACAAAAAACACGGTACTCGGAGAAACGCGATGTCCAATATTCGACCGAGCCCGAAGCGATGGCGAAGCTCGCCGCGACGACTTGGCCCGTTCCGCGCGTGCCTCGACGCGCGCCGGGCCACGCGAAAAATGTGATGGCGGTGCCGGGCCGGCCGGTGCGATCGCCATAATACAAATGATAAGTCGACGGATCGTCGAAGTTGACGGTCCGTTTGGCGAAGCGCAGCCCCAGGATCTGCGTGTAAAAATCAACATTGCGCTGCGGATCGCTCCCGATCGCCGTGATATGATGAATGCCACGCAGTTTCATTGGGGTGAAGGCTAACAGCTTGGCTATTGATTTGGGAAGCTAACAGCTTCCCCCTACAATCAGGCATGTATTTGTGGCGAAGATCGGCCAGTCAGGAATGGTGGAGCGATCACGGACAGCAGTTGCGCAACGTCGCGGGTGAGCGCGTGGCGATCATCGAACGACCGGATCGGAAACGCTTACGGCTCGAAATCGCGTCGGAATCGCGAAACGAATTAGAGAAGCTTGCGAAAGATTTCGGCGGGCGAATCGAACAATTCCCGCGCGATTGGCTCAAACGTTTCCTTTATCACCAGACGCGTTCACTCAGGATTGCAAGTGCGAGGCTGATCATTCCGGCAGGCGCAGCTTTTGGCACTGGCGAGCACGCGACGACGGCAATGTCGCTCCGACTGCTCGAAAAGGTTACGCGAGGTTGGAAAACCGGCTGGTCCATTGTCGATCTCGGAACGGGCAGCGGAATTCTTGCGCTGGCCGCGCGCCAACTCGGCGCGGAGCACGCGATCGGAATCGACAATGATCCGATCGCGATTTCGACGGCGAAACAGAACGCGCGACTGAACAAAATTCGAAGCGCGCAATTTCAGGCTGGCGAGATACGTCATTGGAAATTGCCGCCTAAGGTCGACATCATTACCGCGAATTTGTTTAGCGAACTGCTGATTGAGATTTTGCCGAAGCTCAAACCCGCACGCTGGTTGGTTCTCTCCGGAATTTTGCGCAACCAGGAACGCGAGGTGACCCGTGCGCTCCGGCGTAACAAGATCAGGGTGATGCAACTCCGCCGGCACGGAAAGTGGGTTGCGATCCTGGCTCGCTGCGCACATCGAACTTGTCGGCGTAATTGAAGCCATTAAACTTTCGCTGCTATGAAATCCGTGTCGTTATTTTGGTCGGCTCTGCTCACGGCAATTGCGATTTCGGTCGGACCACAAAGATTACCTACAACGATTCCGGGCAGAACTGGGATTGGAACGGATCGAATTACATGCTCGGCACCTTCACGCTCGATAACGTGCAGTACGAGAAATTTACTGCCGGCCTCGCGCAGAAGTTGAAGAAGAGTGGCGAAGCGCAAGAGAAAAAATAGCGCCGCGCAACCGCGCACCGAACGGATCGCCGACTTTACATTTAAGGCGTGGTCGCTAGGTTTCCTGCGCCTTTAGCGGCTACGGTTTTCTGCATCTACGCGGTTTAATCTTGAGCCGCGGGGAAAATGAATATGCAGGCCGACGAACTCGCTTACGCGATCATCACGCCGTATTCGATGCGCAAATCGCGCACCGGCGGCATCATTGCGCGTCTCATTTCGCGCACGGGTCTCGATTTAGTCGCGGCGCGAATGTTTGCCCCGAGCGAGGAACTGGTCCGCCGCTACGCGCAGACCATCGTCAGCGAAACGGAGCCGACGCATCGCGCGACTCAAGAATTGATTCGCGATTACGTTCATCGAAATTTTACCGGTCAAAGAGATGGCCACGCTGCCCGCGTCGTCCTTCTGGTTTTTCGCGGTCCGGATGCCGCCGAAAGAATGCGCCAGACCGTCGGCCACATTTCTCACGAGGAAACCCGCGGCGAAACGATTCGCGACACGTTCGGCGACTACATCACTGACGATGCGGGCAAAGTGACTTACTTCGAGCCGGCGGTTGTGGCGGCGTTCGACCCAAAGGCGATCGATCGGGATTTAAGACTTTGGGCGGAATTTTCCGATCGCGACGGCGGTGTTCTCGATCAAGCGGTGCAATTTCCAAAGGATGCGAAGATCGAGAAGACGCTAGTGTTGATTAAACCGGACAATTTCAAATTTCCAAACATCCGACCGGGCGGCGTGATCGAGGTTTTTTCGCGCAGCGGTCTCTACATCGTCGGTTTCAAAGTTCACCGGATGAGCGTGGCGCAAGCCGAGGAATTTTATGGCCCGGTGTTGCCCTTCTTGCAGGAAAAGCTAGGGCAGGCAAAAGGCCACGACGCGTGGGAAGATATCGTTCAATTCATGGCCGGCGCGCGCCCGAGCGACACGCTTCCGGAAAAACGCAACGCACCCGGCAGTGAAAAATG
This sequence comes from Chthoniobacterales bacterium, assembly GCA_035315805.1. GTDB lineage: Bacteria > Verrucomicrobiota > Verrucomicrobiia > Chthoniobacterales > UBA10450 > AV40. The sequence goes on along the minus strand of DATFXN010000023.1, from coordinate 9,334 downwards.
CATCGCGCTTGTTTATCAAGGTGAAGACGCCGTCGGGAAAATTCGCGACGTGCTCGGACCGACCGATCCGGCAAAAGCGCCGCCGGGTTCCATTCGAAGGGAATTCGGCCAAACGATCATGATCAATGCCGCGCATGCGTCGGATTCGGTTGAAAACGCGAAGCGGGAAATGAGAATCGTGGGTGTGGAAGAGAATAATTTTAAAGCTTTGATTGAAGATTTTTATGGCCACGGATAGTGTGCGCTCCCTGATTTAAAATCGAGAATAGACAATGGAAATATCCGAACGCGCCGCGCAACTGACTCCGTCGCTCACGCTCTCGATCGACAGCAAAGCAAAAGCGATGAAAGCCGAGGGCATCGACGTCTGCGGATTCGGCGCGGGAGAACCGGATTTCGATACGCCGGAGCACATCAAACAGGCAGCGATCGAAGCGCTCCAAGCCGGTTTCACCAAATACACGCCGAGTGCGGGCATTCCGGAATTGCGCCAGGCGATCGCGGACAAACTGGCGGCCGACAATGGGCTGACTTATCGCGCCAGTCAGATCATCGTAAGCAACGGTGCGAAGCACTCTTGTTACAACGCGATTGTGGCCACGTGTCAGCCGGGCGACGAAGTCATCATCCCGGCACCGTACTGGGTCAGTTACCCCGACATGGTGCGACTCGCCGGTGCCGAACCGGTGATCGTCCCGACAATGGAGCGCAACAATTGGAAAATGCGCGCGGAGGATTTTGAGAACGCGATGACGCCGCGCACAAAAATGTTGATCCTTAACAGCCCGTGCAATCCCACCGGATCGGTTTACACGCGCGAAGAACTGGGAGCGATCATCGAAGTCGCCAGCGGCGAGGAGATTTACATTTTGTCGGACGAAATTTACGAAAAGCTCGTTTACGACGACGCCAAACACGTAAGTGTCGCGTCGCTCTCCAAAGAAGCTTACGACCTCACGATTACAGTTAACGGATTCAGCAAATCGTACGCGATGACCGGGTGGCGGCTCGGGTACCTGGCCGCGCCGGAAGCGGTGGCGAAGGCAGTCGATTCCATTCAAAGCCACAGCACGTCGAATCCCTGCTCGTTCGGACAACGTGGCGCACTCGTGGCGTTGAAAGGCGATCAGCAATCGGTCGGCGACATGCGCGACGAATTCGACATGCGGCGCAATTACATGATGGACCGTCTGTCGAAAATTCCCAACATTACCGCCGTGAAACCGCAGGGCGCGTTTTATGTGCTGGTCAACATCAGTCAGCTCGGACTCACTTCGCAAAATTTCGCCGACCGATTGCTCAGCAAATCGAACGTGGCGGTGGTGCCGGGGGCGGCGTTTGGCGACGACCGCACAGTCCGGTTCAGTTACGCCACGAGCATCGACATCATCAAAAAAGGTCTCGACCGGTTTCAGGATTTCTGCCGGACGCTCTGAGCATTTTGGATTTTCAATTTTGGATTTTGGATTCTGATTTCAATCTGAAATTGGCAACCTGAAATCTACAATGCCTGGCCAGCTCGCCCTCATTCTTCACGCGCACCTGCCGTTCGTTCGCCACCCAGAGCACGAACATTTCCTCGAGGAAGACTGGCTTTTCGAGGCGATCACCGAGACTTACGTCCCGCTCCTGCAAATGATGGAGCGGCTGGTGAACGACAACGTTCCGTTCAAGCTTACCATGTCGCTCACGCCAACGCTCTGCGCGATGTTGCTGGACGAACTTTTGCGCCAGCGTTACGTCCGGCATCTCGATCTCCTGATCGATTTGGCCGCGCGTGAGCGAAAAAGAAATCAGGATCAGCCCGAGTTGGCGGCGCTTTCGCAATTTTACTTTGAACTCTTTAGTGCGAGCCGCCGCTTCTTTGTCGACGAATGGAAATGCGACTTGCTCACGGCGTTTCGACAATTGCGAGAGCGCGGGGTGCTCGAAATCATCGCCTGCGCCGCGACCCACGGATTGTTGCCTTTGATTCAAGAGCAGTCCAAAGAAGCTGCCCGAGCGCAGGTGCTCATCGGGCGCGACGCATATGTCGATCTTTTCGATGTCGATCCAACCGGTTTTTGGTTGCCGGAATGCGCCTATGCGCCGGGACTCGATCCGATTTTACAGGAAGCGAACGTCCGCTGGTTCGTTCTCGACACCCACGGACTGCTGTTCGGAACTCCGTCGCCGCGGCGCGCGATCTACGCGCCGTGTTATACGCCGGCTGGTCCGGCTGCGTTCGCGCGCGATCGCGATTCGAGCCGTCAAGTTTGGAGCGCAGAAGAAGGTTATCCGGGCGACCCGGCATATCGTGAATTTTACTGGGACGTCGGATTCGATCTTCCGCTCGAGCATTTGGGACCAGTCGCGCGCGGCTTTAGGAAGTTTTCCGGCGTCAAATATCACCGCATCACTGACCGAAAAAAGGAAAAACAACTCTACGATCGGGCTGCGGCGGAAAAAGCGGCCGAGGCCCACGCCGCGCACTTCCTCGAACAACGCCGCGCCCAATTCCGGCAGCTCCGGGACGTCCAACCGATCGTGGTCGCGCCGTTCGATGCGGAACTGTTTGGCCACTGGTGGTTTGAAGGACCTCTGTTTCTCGAACTGTTCATTCGTAAAGCAGCGTTCGATCAGAAAGATTTTTGCCTGACGGCCCCGAGTGAATATTTGGCGGCGCATCCGACCCAACAAACAATCGAGCCGGCGGCGTCGAGCTGGGGCGACAAAGGCCATCTCGAAGTTTGGATCGACAAAAACAATTCCTGGATTTACCCACACCTGCATGCGGCAGCGCAACGGATGACGAGATTAGCACGCGAAAATGTCCACGGTGTGAGTGCCGCGGCCGACTGCATCTTGAAACAGCTCGCGCGCGAGCTGTTGCTCACGCAGGCGAGCGATTGGGCATTTCTCATGCGCACCGGAACCGCGCGCGAGTACGCGACCAAGCGCACGCTCGATCACCTGACCCGGTTTAACAAATTGCACGATCAATTCGCCGCCGGCCGACTTGACGAAAAATTCCTCGCCGACTGCGAATGGCGCGACAATCTTTTCCCAAATTTGAACTGGCGCCACTATGTTTAGATTTCGGATACCGGAAACCGGATTGCGGATAACGATTCTCCTCGCCATATCTGCTTTCGCGACGGCGCAGGAGTCGCCGTCGCCGATTGAAACGGCTTCGTCAACACCGGAGCAAATCCCATCTCCGTCACCGCCGGCCTCCGCAACCCGCAATGTTCAGCTCCGCTTTATCCCCCCGCCCATGCAAGGAACAATCAGTCTGGGAATTTTCGATTCAAACGACAAACTGGTGCGCGTGCTTCATCGCGAAGCGAAGAGCGACAATTTCACGGTCGAGGAAAGCTCGCTCGGCACAGCGTGGGACGGGAAGAACGACGCGGGCGAATATTTGCCGCCGGGAAAATATCGGGCCCGCGGATACATGGTTGGGAAGCTAAAAGTGGACGATCTCGGGAAGGTCGCGTCGCCTCCCGATAGCGCCTCAGATCACGTTTCCGTTAGACTAGTAACAAACCCGCTCGTCACCGACACGCGATCGGTTGTCGATCTTGGCATCGGATTCGACGGCAAGGGAAGTTTTCTCAAAACGATGGACGACTTGCCGTTGGCGACGATCAATGAAAGTGGGAACCTCACTCGCGTCGTCATCGAAAAAAACGGCGAGAAAGCCGCCGACCTTTGGCAGGACGACGGCTCGAAAGTCGAACATCTTCGCGTTTCCAATATCGACAAGTTGATGGGGTTCGATTGCGGGTTTTTTGAGCTGAGGTAACGGCGCTGGTCAGAATCGGAAATCTTTGTTTAGTTAGGCGTCATGCCTGCCGCGCCTGAATTTCAGCACACGCTGGCGAAATCCGCGGGTTTCAGCGGGACTGCACTGCACACCGGCGAGAAAGTATCGCTGAAGCTGCATCCCGCACCGGCCGATCACGGAATAAAGTTCAAGCGCAAGGATCTGCAAGACGAACCGACGATCGACGCGAAGATCGGCAATCTCAAAATGGTCGAGCGCGCGACGACGATCGGCGAAGGCTCGATGCGCGTGCACACGGTCGAGCACGTGCTGGCGGCCCTCTCGGCGATGGGAGTGGACAATGCGGTTGTGGATATGGACGCCAACGAACCGCCGATTGGCGACGGCAGCGCGAAAGCGTATGTCGATGTCATCAAGCGTGCCGGAGTTACGGCGCAGGAAGCGCCGAGGAAATTTTTTTATGTTCGCGAACCGATGCACGTCGAAACGAAAACCGGCGCCATGTTGATCTTGCTGCCGGATGACAACGGCTTGCGCGTTTCGTGCACGCAGGCGGGGCCGAACAATCGTTTTGCGCAATTTTTGTCGACCGATATTCAACCGGAAATTTTCGAACACCAGATCGCGCCGGCACGGACGTTCGTTTACTACGAAGACGTCGAGCCGTTGATGGAAAAGAATTTGATCAAGGGCGGCAGCCTGGAAAACGCCGTGGTGGTGCACGGCGACGCAGTCTTGAGCAAAGAGCCGCTGCGGTTTCGGGACGAATTCGTCAGGCACAAAATTCTCGACATCATTGGCGATCTCGCGCTAATCGGTTGCCGGATCCGTGGACATTTAATCGCGGTGAAACCCGGTCACGCCGCGAACGCGGAACTGGCACGCGCAATTGCGAAGGAGCAATCGCGACGCGAAGCGCTAGCGCTGCCGCGGGTGGTGCCGAAAGGCACCGGCGAATTGGATAGCGAAGAAATCATGCAAATTTTGCCGCATCGTTTTCCGTTCTTAATGGTCGATCGAATCTTGAGCTTCGATGAAAGCGGAACGAAATGCGTCGGCGTGAAATCAGTCACAATTAACGAGCCCTTTTTCCAGGGACATTTTCCCGGTCATCCGGTGATGCCGGGCGTGATGCAGGTCGAAGCGATGGCACAAGTCGCGAGCCTGTTGCTTTTCAAACTCGCGAAAACGACTAAACGGATCGGGTACTTCATGAGCGCCGACGGCGTAAAATTTCGCAAACCAGTCATGCCGGGCGACACGATGTTCATCCACGCTGAATTGACCAAATCACGCGGCGAACGGCTCGCGAAAGCGAAGTGTCATTGCGTGGTGAACGACGCGATCGTGTCGGAAGGCGAGTTGATGTTCACGTTTCTTGATAAATGAGCGACGTGCAGGTTCATCCAACGGCGATTGTCGATCCTGACGCCGTGATTGGGACGGGGACGGTCGTTGGACCGTACTGCGTCATCGGCGCCGAAGTGGTGCTCGGACCGAATTGCTGGCTGCAACATCACGTGACGCTGCAAGGGCCGATGCGGGCCGGCGCGCAAAATAAATTTTATGCCTACTGTTCGATCGGCCAGCGAACCCAGGACCTGAAATATGCGGGCGAACCGACTTATCTGGAGATCGGCGACGAAAATACTTTCCGCGAATTCGTGACCGTCAACCGGAGCACGAGAAAGGATGGAAAAACGCGAGTTGGCCATGGCGGGAATTTTCTGGCTTACAGTCACATCGGTCACGATTGCACTGTCGGAAACGAAGTTGTGTTTTCGAATAACGGAACCCTCGCCGGACACGTGCAGATCGGTGACAATGCGGTGATGGGCGGTCTGACCGCCGTCCACCAATTCTGCCGAATTGGACGTTTCGCCATCACCGGCGGGTGCTCAAAAATCGTGCAGGACGTTCTACCGTTCATGATTGCGGACGGAAACCCGGCGGAAATTCGCGGCGTCAATCTCGTGGGTTTGGAACGGAAAAATTTTCCAACTGAACGGGTGAGGTTAATCAAAGAAGCGTTTCGGCTGATTTACCGCTCTAAATATAATACGGGCCAGGCGATCGAAGCCGTCCGCAAGGAGCTGCCCCAAAGCGAAGAAGTTCGGGAGATCGTCGAGTTCATCGAAACGAGCGAGCGCGGAATCATTCGTTAAGCCGAGGTCAGAATCTTGGGCGAACACGAGGCGCGGCCTTCGGACCGGGAGTTGGCGTTGCTAGTGTGGCACGCAATTGTTGCTCGAGATTTCGGAGCAGCGGCGCGGCCGGCGCGTCTCCGGCCACCCGCAGCGCGCCATGCAACAGATCGAGCCCGCGTTTCGGCCTCTTCAGTTTGTTCCAGGCGTCCGCTTCTTCCATGACGACGCGCAGAATGTCGGCGCGAGTCGAATAACAAGCCCGCGCCTGGCCAAAATAGTTCGTCGCTGACGCGAAATTTCCATCCGCGATCTCCATTAATCCGACGTCTTCCATCATCGGGCAATTGCGGGCGCGCGACGCGGCCTCTCGCGCGAGCGACCGATATTGCGCCGGTGCATTGGAAAAGTTCTGAATCGCGAAGTCATGATACACTTTCCAAGGATTCATTTTTGCGGAACCTGAGACCGCATCGATCTGCAACCACGATGCGTACGGACGATATAATGGATCGCCCACCATCACCGACATCCAGGAGAGCACTTGGATCGACGAATAAGCGCTCTCAGCGAAAGTGAAGCCGTGCAGCAAACGGTCGTTAAAAACGTTGAGATGCGAAGTCAGTTGTATATACGGCTCGTAAACGTTGCCGAGGCTGGCCGCGGCCCCGTGCGCTATCAGCGGCGCGACCCAGTTCGCGTTCGCGTCGCGCAAACTTGCGGCGCTAAACGAATGAATGTGAACCGCGATTGCGCCGGGAACGAAACGAAAGTCCTCTCGCGCGAATGGACCGGCGACGTTGCCTGCGTACCAGCCATAATACAGCGCGCAATCGGTGATCGGATATCCATCCGGAAAAACCGCCGGCGAGTCATCGTAAACCACCGGCACACCGACTTTGTGAAGTTGCTGCAAAATGTCGACAAGCCATTCGTCTCCCATTTTGAAACCAGCCGCTGAGTTGTGAGCCCCATCGACATAGGCGCGCCCCCACAGTCCATTCTTCTCCGCCGCGATTGAATCGGAAATCATCCCGCGAACAATCGCGGCGCTCGGAGCATCCAGCCGACAAACTAACAGCAGCGCCGGATTCTCCAGCTCAGCAATTGATTTGTAGCTTTGGAAATACGGATTCGTCAGCGCACCCGAGATGTGCCGGGAAAAAAGACCGAGCGTTGCTAATTCGGAATCGACCGACGCTTCGTTGCGGCTGGCGACCGGCCCGCCCGCGGGTTGGTCCCCTTCGTACGGACCCGCCGTCGCCTTGATCTTTAGCGGAATCCCTTTGATCAACGCCACGAATCGAATTGAAGTCGTCAGCACCACCGGTTGTTGATCCGCCGTTTCGCGCAACGTCCACCAGTTCCGCGCCCTAAAAACCTCACGCAACGGCTCGGCGATGTTCGAGTCGTACTCTTCCCGGGTGATCTCTTCGTCGGTCGAACAAGTCAGCCCAATGATATGGTCGGACGCGATGCCGCGCTTTTCCGCGTAGAACCTCGCAAGTTCCGGCGAATCGGTCGCCGTTTTGTTGTAGACAACCACCGTTACGGCGGCGAGCGGCTGCTCGGCGCGCGCACCAAACACGAGCATGAGCACGAGAATTAGCACGAGAAAAATTCGACAACGTCTCATCTAACGCGCCAGATTTCGGAGTTGAAACTTGGGTCGTGAGTGCTTGAAATCTTCAAAGGTCGTACTGTCATTCTTCATCCCTCAACTCTTTCCAAATGCCACTCCTTCTTAATTTGCTGCGAATCAAGAATCTGGCACTGGTGGAAGAGCTCCAATGGCAGATTGCGCCCGGTTTCACCGCCGTCACCGGCGAAACCGGCGCGGGCAAATCCATTATCATCGGCGCGCTCCAACTCTTGCTTGGCGAGCGTGCTGATAAATCGCTCATCCGCACCGGCGCTGATACCTGCACGGCGGAAGCGATTTTCACCGGCACAGAACTGCAAAAACTGAATCCGCAGTTGGTCGAAGCCGGCGTCGAACCATCAGCCGAAGATCTTATCATAAAGCGGACACTTTCCGCGACCGGAACAAATCGGCAGTTCATCAACGGCTCGCCCACCACGTTGTCGATCTTAAAGGCCGTCGGCGATGCTCTCGTCGACTTGCACGGACCACACGACCATCAGTCGCTGCTTTCGCCGGACAAGCAACTGGATTTGCTCGATTCATTCGCGCGCGCGGAAGAGCAGCTCGTGGAATATCAAAAACATTTTCGCGAGTTGCAGACGCTGACGGCCGAGCACGCTGCGCTCAACACGGCTGAAACGGCACGCGAACAGGAGCTCGATCTTCTTCGGCATCAAATCAGCGAGATCAACTCGGCCAACCTTGTCGCCGGCGAAGAAGAAGAGATCGAACAGCGTTACAAACTTTCGAGCAGCAGCAAACGTTTGATCGAATTGGCCAGCGCCGTTGCGAACAAACTTTCCGAGGCGGACGATTCGGTCCTTTCACAACTCGCCGAGACGCAACGCCTGCTGCGCGAGCTGGAAAAGATCGACATCACCACTGCGCAACTTGCTTCCGAACATGCCACCGCAGTCGTTCAGTTATCGGAAATTGCGCGCTCGCTTTCCGATTATGCTGAAAAGCTGGACCTCGATCCACAGCAACTCGCCGCGCTCGACCAGCGTGTTTCACTTTTCGAAACATTGAAGCGGAAATACGGCGGTTCGATTTCCGAAGTGATCGAATTTGGACGACGAGCCTCCGAACGAATGCAGAAAATTGAAGGCCGCGATGCCGAATTGGAGCGACTCGCGAAAGAGATCGAAAAAGTCCGCGCACAGATGAATGGCGCCGGCGGTGCGCTGCGAAAACTGCGCGCACACGCGGCACCCAAGCTTTCTGAAACGATTCGCAAGAACCTGCGCGATCTCGGATTCCGCCAATCGGAATTCGAGGTGGCGCTCAGCACACTCGATGAGCCGCGGGCACACGGTTTCGATTCAGTCGAATTGTTGTTTTCGCCGAATCCAGGTGAACCGCTGAAGCCGTTGCGCGCAATCGCTTCCAGCGGCGAAATCTCGCGTTTGATGCTAGCGATCAAGTCCGCTCTCGCCGCGCATGACTCGATTCCCCTGCTCGTGTTCGACGAGATCGACACCAACGTCGGCGGTGAGATCGCGCACGCGGTCGGCGCGAAGTTGCAGAGATTGGGAAGCGACCATCAGCTAATTTGCATTACTCATCTCGCACCGGTCGCAGCATCTGCATCATCGCACTTCGTCGTAACCAAAGACGTGGTCCGCGGCCGGACGTTTTCCAATTTGAATGAAGTCCGCGGCAAAGCGCGCCAGGAAGAAATCGCGCGCATGCTTGGCGGTAAAAGCGAATCCGCGCTCCAATTGGCGGCCAGTCTCTTACAAGCTAGGGGCGATTGACCTCAATCGCTGTGGCGGT
>DATFXN010000022.1:0-63494 GCA_035315805.1 Chthoniobacterales bacterium | reverse complement strand
GGGCGGTTAGCTCAGCGGTAGAGCATCTCGTTTACACCGAGGAGGTCGGGGGTTCGAAACCCTCACCGCCCAGTCTACGCTCGCACGGCAATGGCCGAGCGCAGAATGTCGCGCCGTAGCTTTAGCGAAGGCAGACATTTTTCGTCTTACCACTTCAACACGGCGAGGCTTCGACTCGGCAAGCCAATCACAAAATGAAAACCTTTGCGTATGTTTACATCCTGAAAAGCCAGCTGGACTCAAGACGCTTCTACGTTGGCTCCACGTTTGATCTTCGCGTGAGGCTCACCCATCCCAATCAGGGTCAAGTGCCATATACCGCAAAATGGAAGCGGTGGCGGCTCAAAACGTATATTGCTTTTTCAGAGACGCCGAAAGCGAAGACTTTCGAGCGCTATCTAAAATCGGTGTCTGGCCGCGCATTTGTCAAAAAGCAGCTCTAATTCACTGCTTCAGCAACTCGAGCGCAGGCGGAAAAATAATTTTCTCCCACTCGGCATATTCTTTGGCCGATGGGTGCAAGCCGTCTTTCGCGATAAGCGACTTGTCGTGGCCCATTTTTTTGCTGAGCGGAAAAACATCGACGACAGTCAGACCCCGCTTTCGAGCTTCTTCGGTCACGATCTGGTTAAACTGAGTGATTCCTTCGTGAATGTTGCGACCGCGCGAATACTTTGGCCCGGTCGGAGTCACTCCAAAGTCTGGGATTGTAACGACAAGCAAGCGCTTCTTGTTTGGCAGCACTGCCAGCATTTGGTCGACCAGATAACTGAGTCGGTTCCGAAACGTTGTCTCATCGACGCCTTGCACCCAATCATTCACGCCAATCAACAACGTCGCAAAGTTCGGATTAGAGCTGACGAACTTCGGCAGCTCCTTATCGATCGCGTCCTTGGTCGTCCAACCCGTGACCGACGGATTCGAAACAAGATCGACATCCAACCCTTCCGACTTTAAATGCTGCGTCAGTAATGCCGGCCACGCTTCATTAGGCGTCGCGCCTTCGCCACACGAATAGGAATCGCCAATCACCGCATAACGAATTTTCTCTCTCTGAATGTTTGGTTGGGCCATAAGCACTGCTGAACAGAGTAAAACGAAACCTAGGTGTCGTATCATCTCTTAGTTGTTGGCTCCCAGAGTTCAATCCGATTACCTTCCGGGTCGATGATCCAGGCGAACTTGCCGTAGTCGTAAGTCTCGACGCGAGTATCGACATCGACGCCTTCTTTCTTTATATGCGCGAGCAACTCTTCGAGATTCGCGACTTGGAAATTAATCACGAGCGGTTTGGAGCTCGGGGCGAAGTAATCGGTCTCCTCCGGAAACGCCAACCAAACGGTGTAGCGTTCGGCTTTCGGGTCCTCGAACGTTCGCCATTTGAAAGTCGCCGCGCGTTCCTTGATCTCAATTCCGAGGTGTTTTCGATACCACCCGCAAAGTTTGTCCGGCTCATTCGCCTTGAAAAAAATTCCGCCGATGTCAGTCACGCACTCCATATCATAAGAACATCTCATTCACGGCAGCCTGACAATGAATCTTTCCGGTGTCGAGCAAGGCAACACCGTTGTGAGTTTCGTCCCGAAGAATGAGCGGCAACTCAGTTCCGGCTAGGATTACGCCGTCAATGGCGATCTTCGCATTCATTTGATCGACAATCGCGAGCAAGCCGACGCGGGTTTCGGGCAAAAAATTCCCCGGCACAAGTTCGGCAAAATATTTCTCGTGGATGTAATCCTGATCTTTTGGTTCTGGCACAACGAGGTCGATCTCAGCCCGCGCAAAAACTTTTTGATAAAAGTCCGCCTGCATCGTGAATTTCGTGCCGAAAAGCGCGAGCCTCTTTAGGCGGCGAGCTTTCGCGTGAGCGCAAGTCGCTTCCACAATGCTGATCAGCGGAACGGGCGATTTCGGCGCGATCTGATCGAACACAATGTGGGGCGTGTTTGCGGCGATAATTGCGAACTCGGCGCCAGCGCGCGGGAGTTTTTCGATCTCGCGCAGCAAAAAATCAGCCATCCCGTCGAGCTTGCCCGCCTCCATGAAATCGAGTCCGGTTTTCAGATCGATGCTGTTAATGACGAACTGCGGATAGCTTCCGTCGCCCTTCCGCTCGCGATACATCGCGACGATGTTTCTGTAGTAATCGATCGTGCTCTCCGGGCCGACGCCCCCGATCATGCCGAGTGTTCTCATTACTCGGAATTAGGCTTTCTCATGGAAAGACATTTACTAAGATCGCCATCGTGAAAGCGAAAATAATTTTCCCTGGTGGATTTATGACTCTTGCTGCGGCCGTGGCAATCGCTCAGCCGACACCACGCAATCAACCGAATGTTTCGAACAAAGCGTTGATCACAAATGCGAATCAGGACCACGTCATGGGCGCGGCGGCGCTGCACAAACTGGCGAACGATTTCTACAACTGGCGCAATGAAAACGATCCAGTCTCGAGCAGCAACGCCGGCCTTCACACCTGGGACGATCGGCTGGCGGATTTTTCCGCGGCGAAAATCGCGGAGCGCGCACAGCACGTCCGGGCCTTGCTCGACAAAGTCCGCGCGATCAAGACGGACAACTGGCCCAAAGACGACAAGATCGACGCGCTTCTGTTTCGATCGCAGCTCGAAAACTTCGATTTTGGCAACCGCGTCTTAAAATTCGAATTCACGAATCCGCAAACTTACACGGGGGAATGCACCAGCGCGATTTTCTCGCTCCTGAAAAAGGAATACGACACCCCGCGGAAACGTGCGCTGGCTGCCACCGCACGACTCAAAGCCATGCCGGCATTGCTGAAGCACGGGCTCGCGAACCTGCAGAACCCGGTGAAACTTTACACCAAACTGGCGATTGATTCGGCGCGATCCATCGATTCGCTGTTCAATCAAAGTCTGATGGCGCTGGATGTCGATCTTGCGCCGAACGAGCACGACGAGCTGGTCAGGGCGCGCGACACGGCGCTAGCCGCGATCCATAGTTTCGCCGATGAGCTCGAGAAACGGATGCCGAAGATGGTCGATTTTTCGCCGATGGGCGATGCGAACTATAATTATTATCTCAAACACGTCTTGCTTTTGCCGCTCGACGCGCGGGAAGTGGAAATGATCGGTCGAGTAGAAAATGCGCGCTATCGCGCGCTCGAAGCCTTGCTGCCGGATCCGAAGCTAGCGGACCCCGATCCAAAACGCGCGGCGAGCATTCCGCCGGACCAAGCGTCGTTCTTGAAAGCGTACGAGAGCCGCGAAGCCGAGATGATCAATTTCCTTAAGGAGCACAAGCTTGTGACGATCCCTGATTATCTCGGTCCGTTTCAGATTCGGCAGTTACCGGAAGCGTTCAAACCGACGAGCCCCGGCGGCTTTATGAATCCTCCCGGCGTTTACGATAAGGACCCGACCGGTTTCTTTTTCATTCCAACCTACAATCCGGAGTCGAAAAACTTTTACATCCGCGCCGCCATTGAAGAGCCACGACCGATTCTTGGTCATGAAGGAATTCCTGGACATTTCATGCAACTATCGATTGCGAATCATTTGAGCGATGAAATTCGGCGGCAGCACGCTGACGGCGTTTTCATCGAAGGCTGGGCCCTTTATGGCGAGGAGATGTTAATGCGCACCGGTCTTTACCAGGACAATTCGCCGGCCCAGGGACAAATTTTGCATTTATCCCGTTACCGTGGCGCGCGCATCGGTGTGGACGTGAATTTGCACACCGGCAAATGGATGTTCGACCAGGCGGTCAAGTATTTCATGGACGCCGGCGGGCTTGATCGAGAAGCCGCCGAAGGCGAAGCCGCGGGCGCGGCTTCCAATCCGCACCAGAAAATCACCTACATCATCGGCAAATGGCAGATCATGAATCTCCTCGGCCGCTACAAAGATCGACGAGGCGACAATTTTCGGCTGGGCCAATTTCACGACGATCTAATCAAGAACGGCAGTCTACCGTTATCGATCATTCAATGGATCATGCTCGACGACGATTCATCCATCAAAAAAGTGATCAGTGAGAAGTGATCGGTGACCAGAAGTCAACGAGGCCCTTTAACTCTTCTTGTTTGTCACCGGTCACTTGTCACTTTTTGGATGTGCTGGCAGCCCGCGTCCGCGCTTGATTAATCCAAGTGGAGGCCAATCGCACTGCGTTATTTGGAACTCTATTCCGAAAAGCAATTGGCCACGCTCCATTTCCAGCCGGCGTCTAGGCTATGAACACGGTTGATGAAATCGGTTACTACTACCGCGCGCCGCGGAAAAATCGCTGAAAACGCCGGCGGCGGCACGCTTTCGCGCGAGGGCGGGATTTTTGTAAGCAGCGAGACCTGCAGAAACTGCGCGATGAAGTGTATCGCGCCGGAACGATCACCCACGTCGGCAATTTTTAGTGGGCAAAGCGTTGTTTCGCGATGAGCCATTTGCTTCACCGACTTCTGATCTCTGACCGCTGATTACGGCCCGCTTCCTGCTGCAAAATGGTCAATAAGCATGAAAGGCGCGACAGAAGCGCGGTTTCGAGAAGAGTTGACCAAAGTTGAAATCATTGCCGGACTGCACCACGCCTTGGATTTGCGCTATCGGCACCTGCGCGACGCAGCGCGAGGAGATTGGGAGCGTTTGTTTGGCAATAAAGACCTGGCCGATTCGTGCGTGACCATTCGAGTCGCGACGATTCAATCGGGGGCGATCCGCGGCTGCGATTTTCTCAAGTCACGCCGGCAATCAGGACGAAAATCTCACACTAGGCCGTTGACGCGCTTCGCGCACTAGCCCGCTACTTGTTCGCCGCGGCGAACCCGTCCTTTGGCGGATCGATCTTCTCCTGGCCGAGAAGCGTGCCGACAGTGAATCGCTGGGCTGGTCGGTCGAGGCTCTTCACGAATTCCTGAAATCGAGCCGAGAAAAGATCGTGTCGCATTTTCCAATAGTGCGCCATTCCTGGTGCGACGATGTAATGCCGCAACAGCTCGCGCCAGCCTTCCCACAGTTCCAGGTCGAGCAATCCGTAAGTGTAATGAGTGTGGATCGTTTCGAACGCTTTCAGAAACTGATAGGCCGCGTGAAAAAACCGCGACTGACCTTCGGGCGAAAGCGCATTGAGATCTTCCAGTCCTACTTGCCAGATGCGCGCGAGTTCGGCATTCTCCATGTACGGTTTAGTGACATCCCGGAGAGCGCTCGCCGCTGAATCTTGCGCAGCAATTTTCGCTACCCGCGTGCTGCGGTGCACTTGCACGGCGAGATACCAAAGCGATGCGACGACACCGAGTGCACCGACCGCCTGTGCCACCGCGTTGATCGCTTCCCAATTCATACGATGCCTCTTACGCCGTAGTCTTGGCGAAGGCGGACCGATCTTCTTGAAAAAACATTTCTCACTTCGGCTCGTCGCGAACCTTCAACACGATCTTCCCGCGGGCATGGCCTGTATCCGCTTTCGCCTGCGCTTTGCTCGCCTCCGCCAGCGGAAACGTTTCGGAAACGACGATCTTAGTCTTCTTTTCGTCAATTAGCTTCCCGATTTGCGCCAGCTCTTCGCCATTATTCTCGACTTCTAAAGACGCGCCGCGAATTCCATACTTCTCCAGTTCGGTCTGATCCACTCGGCCAGTGAGCGTGACGATGATTCCGCCCTTTTTCACGATCGGATACGATCGCTTCAGTGTCTCGCCGCCGACACCATCGATCACAACATCGACATCTTTGGTCAAATCCTCGAATTTTTGCGTCTTGTAATCGATGGCGACATCCGCTCCGAGTTGTTTTAGAAAATCCTGATTGGCGGTCGAAGCGCTCGCGAGCACTTTCGCGCCCCGAATTTTTGCAATCGAAATCGCGAACATTCCGACTCCTCCCGACGCTCCGTGAATCAATACCGTTTGGCCTGATTGAACGTTTGCCTTGTCCACGACGGCTTGCCATGCAGTCAACGCGACACTTGGCGCGCCGGCCGCTTGGACAAAACTGACCGTCCCGGGCTTCAGCGCCGCATCATTTTGTTTCGCAAGTGCGTATTCTGCGTAGCCGCCGCCGCTGAAAATGGAAATGAAGGCGTAAATAGCGTCGCCCACTTTGAATTTCGTAACGCTGCTTCCGATTTTTTCGACAACGCCGGCGATGTCATATCCGGGATGCCAGGGCAACTGCGTATTGAAGACCTGTGCGTACTTCCCCGAACGCAATGCCCCATCGAACGAATTCACGCCCGCGGCAAACACTTTGATCAACATCTCGTCTTCCTTTGGCGTCGGGACCGGCGCGTCTTCATATTTCAAAACTTCCGGCCCTCCGTATTCGTGAGCAACGATCGCTTTCATCGTTGCCGCGTTCGTGAATGTGACAATTGGGAACATTGCAATGGCAATAAAGGCAATTCTTGTTTTCATAAGTTGATTACGCGCCGGCAATCTTCAAAACGACTTTCCCACGCGTGTGATGTGTTGCGATTTGTTGATGGGCTTTACCGACTTCGCTTAATGGCAAAACTTGCGAAACGACCGGCCTGATCTTTTTCGAATCGATCAACTTCACTAATTCTTCGAGGGTTTTCTCGTTGGGCTCAGTCCGAATGCTTTTGCCACGAATCCCACATGAAGCGAGCTCGTTTGGATCGACACGATCCGCAATGGAAACGATCATCCCGCCTTTCTTTACCACGCCGTACGATCGCCTGAGCGTGTCTTCGCCGACCGTATCGAGCACAAGGTCGACATCTTTGGCGATACCCTCGAATTTCTCTTTTGTGTAATCGATCGCCACGTCGGCGCCGAGTTGTTTGAGAAAATCCTGGTTCGCGCTCGAAGCGGTCGCAATCACCTTCGCGCCACGCGCT
This sequence comes from Chthoniobacterales bacterium, assembly GCA_035315805.1. Taxonomy (GTDB): domain Bacteria; phylum Verrucomicrobiota; class Verrucomicrobiia; order Chthoniobacterales; family UBA10450; genus AV40. Next base: position 56,660 of record DATFXN010000022.1, on the reverse strand, counting down.
TTCGCAATCTGAATGGCGAAATGTCCGACACCGCCAGATCCGCCGTGAATCAAAACCGTTTGGCCAACTTTAAGATCTCCAGTCTCAACGAGCGCTTTCCACGCGGTTGATCCTGCGGCTGGGACAGCGGCCGCTTGTTCGAATGTGATCGCGTTTGGTTTGTGTGCGATCTCATTTTCGGTCGCGACAACGAACTGCGCATAGCCGCCTTCGCTTGCGAGCGTAAAAAAAGCAATAACCGGATCGCCGGCTTTGAATTTGTCGATCTTCGTCCCGACCTTTTCGATAACACCGGCCGCGTCCATTCCGAGAATCAACGGAAATCTATCTCCGACAAGTTTCTTGAGGTAACCTTCGCGAATCGCGACGTCGACCGGATTAATCGACGCCGCCATCACCCGAATCAAAACTTCGTTCTCCTTCGGTTCGGGCCGCGGCGCGTCCTCATACTTCAAAACCTCGGGGCCACCGTATTCGTGAGCAACGATCGCCTTCATCGTCGCCGAACGAGCGAGCGTTGCGGCGGCAATCAGCGTCCCAGCCACGACAGCGATCTTCGATCTCATCGAGTTCATTTCTTTTCGTTTGCGACTTTCAAAACGATTTTGCCGAGAGTGTGATGCGTCTCGATTTGCTGATGCGCCCTAGCGGCGTCCGCCAGTGGGTACGTCTGCGAAACAATCGGTTTGATTTTTCCTGCCTCAATCAACTTTGTCAGTTCTTCCAACACCTTCGCGTCCGGATTCGCTCCCAAGCCGGAGCAGCGAATACTGTGTTTGGCACATTCGGTTTGGTCGGGCTCGCCGGTGATCGAAACGATGATGCCGCCTTTCCTGACCACGCCGTAGGAACGACCGAGCGCGTCGGCGCGCACGCAATTGAGAACAACATCTACATCCCTCACCACGTCTTCGAACTTTGTTGTCGTGTAATCGATCGCTTGATCGACTCCAAGTTGTTTGAGCGTGTTCTGGTGCGCAGTTGAAGCAGTCGAGAATACTTTCGCGCCGCGCGCCTTTGCAATTTGAACCGCGAAGCTCCCGACACCGCCCGAACCGCCATGGATGAGGACCGTTTGTCCCTTGTCGATCTTCGCTGTGTCGATCAGCGCCTGCCACGCCGTCGTGGCTGCGAGCGGAACGGCAGCCGCTTCTTCAAAGTTAATGTTCCTCGGTTTCAGAGCCGTTTCGGATTCTTTCGCGAGCGCAAACTCGGCATAGGCCCCGCCGCGCACGACCGATAAATAGGAATAAACCGCATCGCCAGGTTTGAACTTCCTTGCTGCCGCGCCGGTTTTCTCAACCACGCCCGCGATATCCGAACCAATGATTGCTGGACGATCGCCGAGGCCGCGTTTGGCGAACATTCCCTGGCGTACATACGCATCGACCGGGTTCACTGCCGCCGCCATCACGCGCACGAGAATTTCATCGTCCTTCGGTTCGGGTTTCGGCTCGTCCTGATATTTTAAAACGTCAGGCCCGCCGAACTCGTTGACGACGATGGCTTTCATCATCGGCCGATTTGTTTGCGCGAATGCGGGCGCAGCGATCAACAGAACGAGGAGTGCAAGTTTCGATTTCATGGCTTTTCGATTACGAGTTTGTGGTGAATTCTAGGGCGCTTTCCCAAAATCGGCCGCGGTGGGCGGGCCTTCCACCCAATTGACATCCCATGCCCCATCCACGTTGATAAACGTGAGCGAATCTGCCGGCAACCAGGCTTCATGAACCATTTTCGCGGGCATGAAGTTAAATCCGCCAGCAGACAACTCGAAGCGTTTCCCATCGCAGGCTAGAACACTCGTGCCTTTGATCATCGTGTGCGTTTCATTCGCCGTGTGCCAGTGCTTGCGAACGTGGATCGCTTTCGGAGTGCGAATCAGCAGACTTGTTGCATGTGTTTTTGGATCGACATGCAAAAAACAAATCTCCGGCGAGTCCGCGCCGAGATCGGGGAAAATCTTGTCCCATTTGAGATCAGCCAGATTCTTGAACTCGGGGGCGATTGCTACCGGCTCCGGCGAATTCGCAGCCGTTGTTGTTTGCGAGAATCCATTCCAACCAAGGCCTGCGAGCATGGTTACAACAAGCGCGAGATAAAACTTCGTTTTCATAGTAGTGACTTAGACGATCATTGAATTAACATGATACCAAAACAGAATTAAATCCTGTTCATCCTGTCGAGAACTCTTCAAGCTGGCGAATATGAACACAAAAATATTTTTGATTGCGGCCGCAGCTTTTGGCATTGCTGGACTTTGCTTCGCACAAACGAGCGGCCCCAAGACCTCGCCCGGGGGCAGTCCCGGGGCCACGAATGTGGGCACCGATAACGTGCCTTTTACCGAAGGGACGGTTTGGGAAATCACAATGGTCAAAACCAAACCGGGAATGGACGACGATTATCTCAGATCACTGAGTCAGACGTTGAAGCCGATCTACGAAGAGGAGAAATCGAAAAAAATCATCCTCGATTACAAAATTCTGCTCGGCGACTCATCCAGTCCGCACGACTATAACATTCTGATCATGGTGCAGTATCCGAACATGGCCGCGTTCGACGGGCTACGCGCCAAAACCGATCCAATCATCAGCAAGGGTTTCGGTGGCGAAGATCAACGTCGCCAAATGGCGGTCAAACGTCTGGATATTCGCGAGATTCTCGGTGCCAAAACCATGCGTGAGATCGCGCTCAAGTAGGCCAGATCTCCGTAAGGGAAGCAGCTTGCTTCCCCTGGGACGACAACGTCGTCTCCTACAGTTTCATCCAAGGCAACGCGTCGAGGTCGACGTTGCCGCCGGTGAGAATGATGCCGGCGCCTTTGCCGTCGATGTCGATTTTGTGTTCGGCGATCGCGGCGTACGGAACAGCGGCTGAAGGCTCGATGACGATCTTCATCGTCTCCCATATTGTGCGCATCGCGGAAATGATGGCCTCTTCGCTCAAGGTTACGATGTCATCGACGTAGCGCTGAATTATTGGAAAAGTTTTCTCGCCGACATTTGTCCGCAGCCCGTCGGCGATCGTGAATTCTTTTTCGGTGACGATTCGTTTCTTTGCGCGAAAAGATTGCGCTGCGTCGTCAGCGCTCGCCGGCTCGGTCGCGATGACTTTGATTCTCGGTTTAATCGATTTCGCCGCGACCGCTGTTCCGGCAAGCAACCCCCCGCCACCGACCGGACAGATCACAAGATCGACATCTACATCTTCCAGGAGCTCGATCGCAGCCGTCCCCTGTCCCGCCATTACATCTTCGTTCTCGAACGAATGAATTAGCGCGGCGCCGGTCTTCGCGATCACGTCGGCGCACGCCGCTTCGCGCGCATCCTGCGTCGGCTCGCAGAATACAACTTGCGCGCCGTAACTTTCGACCGCGCGTACTTTTACTTTGACCGAATTCTTCGGCATTATGATGTGGGCAGGAATTCCGCGGAGTTTTGCCGCGCGCGCCACCGCTGTCCCGTGATTTCCAGACGAATGCGTCGCCACGCCGCGCTTTGCGGTTGCATCAGCAAGCGCGAAGACGCTATTGGTCGCGCCCCGCGCTTTGAACGCGCCGATCTTCTGAAAATTTTCACACTTGAAAAACAGCTTCGCGCCGCTCGCCTCATCCAATCGCTCACTCGTCAGCACCGGCGTCCGTTTGATGTATGGCCGAATCCGCTCATGCGCGGCGCGAATGCGATCAAGATGGAGAGACATGCGAGTGACGACGAAGAAAACTCAGCATCCGACGTTCAATGGAAGGGCCTTACGACTTGGGCGGCTCGGTTTTTCGAAACGGAGCGAAGAGATCGAGCGGGACGGGAAGAAAGGTCGTGGTGTTATGTTCGCTGGAAATTTCGCGCATGGTTTGGAGAAAACGCAATTGGAGCGCGATCGGCTCCTTGCTCATCATCGCGGCGGCCTGCACCATTTTCTCGGCGGCCTGAAATTCGCCTTCGGCATTGACCACCTTGGCGCGGCGCTCGCGCTCGGCTTCGGCCTGCTTGGCCATCGCGCGTTTCATTGTGTCGGGCAGGACCACGTCCTTAACCTCCACGGCCGTAACTTTGATGCCCCACGGCTCGGTTTGTTTATCGATGATGTCCTGCAACGTCTGGTTGATCGCCTCGCGCTGCGAAAGCAGATCGTCGAGGGGTGACTGGCCAAGCACGCTGCGCAGGGTGGTCTGGGCGATAAGCGACGTGGCTTTGAGGAAGTTCTCCACTTTAACAACTGCAGCCTGCGGATCGACGACGCGGAAATAAACAACCGCATCCACCGTTACGGGGACGTTGTCGCGCGTCATCACCTCCTGCCGCTCGACGTTGATGGTAACGACGCGCAAATCCATTCGCACCATCCGATCGACAATCGGGATAAGGAGGATTAGACCCGGCCCTTTCGCGCCGAGTAATTTTCCGAGACGAAAAATCACTCCCCGTTCATATTCGCGCAGGATGCGGATGGCTTGCGGCAGAATGATTGCGCCGAGGATGACGATCGGGACGATCCAACCGGCTAATTTAAAGAGTCCTTCGATTAATGGCATGGCTTCATTTTCCTTTGCTTTTTACTTTGAGAGTTAATCCTTCCACCGCTGCGATCTCAACGGTCTCGTCTTTTGCGATCGGTGCGTCGCTCACAGCGTTCCAATATTCGCCCTCGACGAAAATCCTGCCGCCTTGCGAATCGATCGGCGTCAATGCGCTGACCGTTTTCCCAATCAGCGTTTCCGCGCCGGCCTTGATCGGGAGGAGTTGCGCGCGCAAACCTTTGCCGATGACGAAAAGAAAAAACGCGGCGGTAATCAGTGTCGCTGGAATGATGTAGCCGAGCGATAACCGAAAAAGCGGATCGGCGCGATTGAAAAGCATGAGCGAGCCGATCAGGAACGAAATGATTCCACCCACTGTGAGCACGCCATGAGTCGGCGCGTAAACGTCAAAAATGAAAAGCATGAGCGCCAGCGCGATTAAAACGAGTCCAGTGACGTTTACCGGCAACACCGCCGCCAAATAAAGCGCCAGGATCAACGCAATCGCGCCGACCACACCCGGCAGGATTGCGCCGGGCGTCGTCAGCTCCCCGATTATGCCGTAGATCGCGATAAGCATGAGAATGAACATGACCTCCGGCCGCCAAAGTTTTTGGAACACTTGTTCTGATGCCGACATCCTGATCTCATAAATCTCTGCGCCCGCAGTCTTGAGCGTCTTTCCGTCTACCACCCGCCCGTTCAATTGCTTGAGCAATTCGGTTAGATCGACAGCGATAAGATCGACAACTTTCAACTCCAACGCTTTCTCCGCGCTGATGGACGCGCTCTCCTTCACGGCCGATTTCGCCCATTCAACATTGCGGTGGCGTTTGGACGCAATCGCCTCCATATAGCTGACCGAGAAATTCTCGAGCTTCTGCTTCATCGTGTTGTCAAGCTTCTCGTCGCCACCGCCGGGAACGCTACCGATCGATACCGGATGCGCTGCTCCAATGGTGGTCGCCGGTGCCATCGCCGCCATGCTTGCCGAAATGGTAATGAAACAACCGGCACTGGTCGCGGTCGCGCCAGTTGGCGCCACATATACCACTGTTGGAATGGTTGAACCCAAAAGGCTTTGCACAATCGTTTGTGTGGAATCGAGCAAACCGCCCGGTGTGTTCAATTGAATGATCAGACACTGTGCGTTCTGTTTTTGAGCATCCTCGATACTCCGCGAAATGTAACTGGCCGTCGCCGGACCAATCGCCCCGTCGATCTTGATCAGCGAAACCTTCTCCGCCCCGAAAGTGTTTGCAGAGATTGCCGCGGATACCAACCAGAGCGCAATGCCTTTCAGGTTTATGGCGTCGCCCAATCTCAGTCTCCTTTCATCGGCTGGGTCTTGACCGCAAAGTCTTCGACCTGCGGCTTCACGATCCTCTCGTAATCGCGATAGTTCAGCTTGATCGCGTCGGTGTGCGTTCCCGCTTCGAACACGATGTACTCCTCCTGGGACAAACTTCTATCCACATACGTCGGCACACTGTAAAGATTCCCAAACGGCGGCATCGCTCCAATTGCGCAGTCCGGAAATAGCGCCCTAAATTCCTGCTCGGTCTCGAACGAAACGGATTTGCCGATGACCTTTTTCAGTTTTTGGAGATCGATTCGGTGATCTGCCGGGAGCACTGCCATCGCATGCTGCTCTCCGGATTTTACCATCACCACCTTGGCGTGGCGCCGTCCTTTCACATGCTCGGCTTGAGCGACTCTTTGTGCTGTGAGCGCCTCTGGATGATGCAAAGTCTCGTAACGAACTTTGTTTTCCTTCAAGCAATCAAGGAGTCGTTTTGGTATTTTCAGAAGCCGCCTCCGATTGAAACTATCACCTTCCCACAGGATTCTCTACCCTCCATAAGTCACACAGCCTTATGAACCCGTACGCAAAACCGAACGAGCGGAGGGTGGGCGAGAATCGGCCCAAAATTTCGCATTTGCCGGCGGATGTCGATCATCGCACGCGCCAAGACCGACAACGCGAGAAAGACGCGGTCGCGGCCGAGCGACGGGCGATTAAGAAGGCTGCGCGGCAGCAGCTGAAGCGAAAATTGCGCGACGAATTAGCGGAAGAGTTGTAGACAGGATTCACACGATTAAAGGATTCTGAAATCAAAGAAATCCTGTTAACCCTGTCGTTTTCATGGAGGCGCCGATCTTTCTGGACGAAGAGCAAGTGCGAAAGCATTTGCCAATGGCGGATTTGATTCCGGCGATGGAGAAGGCGCTGATCGATTTCTCGGCCGGGAAAGTGACGCAACCGGTGCGGCAAGTCATCTCGATTGATCCGCCGGGCGGATTTTATGGAGTAATGCCGGCGCTGACGCCAGAAGGGCTCGGCCAGAAGATTGTCACGTTCTATCCGCCGAACGCTGAGAAAGGGATTGCGACGCACATGGCACTGATTGTCTTGAACGATCCCGAGATCGGCGCGCCGCTAGCAGTGGTTGATGGACGATTGATCACCGAGATGCGGACCGCGGCAGTTTCGGCAGCGGCAACCAAACTTCTCGCGCCGAAGGATGCGAAAGTGCTCGCGATTCTCGGCAGCGGCGTGCAAGCGCGAAGTCATATCGAGGCGTTACGACTCGTTAGGCAATTCGAAGAGATTCGCGTGTGGAGTCCAAACAAATCACACGCCGAAGCATTCGCCAAAGAGATCGGCGCCAGATCGACGTTGCCGGAAGACGCTGTGCACGGTGCAGATGTCGTGGTCACCGTGACCAGTTCCAAGACGCCAGTCTTGCGTGGCGCTTGGCTGAAGCGCGGTTGTCACGTGAACGCAATCGGTGCATGCCGGCCCGATTGGCGCGAGCTGAATGATGACGCGATGCGAAACAGCGTCGTCTTTGTCGATTCACGCGAAGCCGCAATGAAAGAGTCGGGCGATGTGATTCTTTCCGACGCAAAAATTTATGCCGAGCTCGGCGAAGCGTTTGCGGGCAAAGTTCCTACGCGTGCAAGCGAGACCACAATTTTCAAATCGTTAGGCATGGCAGTGGAGGACATCGCTGCCGCGTTGCTGGTTTATCGCGCAGCGACCGCAACTCTGTAAACGTTGTCTCGCTTCAATCCGGCGAAAAAAATCCTCGCCTTCATTTTTTGGGAGTGAAAACTTTTTGCACCAACGCCTCGAAGCGGGGACTGGCCGCGGAGATCATCAAGCATTGGACCCACCTTAATCCAACCGATTTCGTCAGACAAACCTACAAGCCGAGAACCTGCTCGGCTTCAGCTAGAGTCCCGCAGTTGATGATTTGGACGCTGCCGCCGTAGTGGAAGATCGACATGATCTGCAAACCGATATCGCGGTGCGGGTCGGGAATTACCCGCACAACTATCGCCGCGCCTTTTTCGTTGCAAAGGTCCATCGCTTTTTCAATGAACGGTGCACATTTCACATCCATCGATTCCAGCTCGGTCAGGTCCGCGAGTAACCGAAAGCCTGATTCCAGTGTCGCCAATCCAGATCGGATTTCTTCGAGACCTTTCTCGGTTTCTTCAGCTCCAACTACGCCCCGGTAGCGGATGATCAGCAGATTTTTCGGTGGATCGACCTCGAACCTAATCACTCTTTCAAACGATTGTATTTTTTCAAAAGTTCGTGAAGGCGATCGTGCGGCAATCCTTCGACGCGATGATTGTCCGCGCCGATCATGGTTTGATTGTCGACTAACACGTTGACGACCGCTTCCTCGGTTGCCTGCACAACTCCGGTGAAAACTGGATCCATCAAATCGTTCGGAATCGTCTGAATCGTATGCGTGACTTGATCGGCGGCCCAAACATTTTTGTTTGCTGTCGAAAACGCGATGAACAAATCGCCCGAGCCGTTTCCGGAAATCGATCCCGTGCGCGCCAGCCCAAGTGAAACGCGGCGGGCGAGCCGCTTCAATTGATTCGGTAGCAACGGCGCGTCCGTCGCGACAACAGCGATGCAGGAGCCGGTGTCCTCGTCGTAAACGCTGCCCGGAATTTCTTTCCCGACCGGAACTCCGGCGATTGTCAGCAATCCGCGACGCCCAAAATTTGCTTGAAGAAAAACGCCCACGGTAAAACTCTGCGCCGGTTTATCTTTTGCCGGTTTAATGTCGATCTTGCGCGAGGCAGTTCCGTTGCCCCCTTTGAATTCGTAACAGATCATACCCGTTCCGCCGCCGACGCTCCCCTCCTCAATCGTGCCGCCGTGCGCAGAATCGAGCGCGTGAAAAACGTCTTCCGATTTCACGTGAAATCCGTTCGTGTCGTTGAGCCAGCCGTCCCACGTTTCAGCCACCAGCGGCAAACTCCACCAATATCCGCTCGCGTCAGCCGCGCCGTGTTTGATTCGCCACGCGATCACGGCATCGCGCGCCACGCCGACGCTGTGCGTGTTCGTGATCACGATCGGCCCTTCCAGGAATCCGCTCTCTTCGATCCAATGCGTCCCGGTCATCTCGCCGTTGCCGTTCAAGCTGAAGACGCCGGCGTAAACCGGATCGTTTAACGAATCGTGACCGCGTGGAATGATCGCCGTCACCCCAGTCCGTACCGGTCCTTTTCCAACAACCAACTTTCCGTCGCCGCGAACGATCGTCGTATAACCAACTTCCACACCGGCAACGTCGGTGATCGCATTAAGCGGACCCGACGCGCCTTCAAATGGAACGCCAAGACCGCGCGCGCGAACAATTTTCTTCTCCATTGTCGATCCTGGCCGTAACGGTTGCGGTTGGCGCGCGTGAGCGTCGCGGAAGAGCAAGAGCAGGAGTAAGAGCAAGAGCGAACGTTTCATTTCTTTGTCCATTTCTCTTCGCCGAAAGTTTTCCATTCGCCTTTCTCGATTTGGCGAATCAGCGAAGTCCACGCTTTAGCTTGAGGATCGAAGGTGAACTTGTTGGTCAGCTCACCGTTTCCAAATTTGAATTCAATCGCGAGGACCTTCTCGTCGGTTTTGCCGCGGCCGAGCTCGGAATCTTTTTCGCCAAAGACATCGACCCAGTGGCAAACATAATCTTTCGCCGTGTCATCGAAGCCGATGAAAACGAATGCTTCATATTCCGGCTTCGCGTCGGCCGCGCCGTAGTGAAACTCGATGAACTGATGATTTAGCACCCACTCGCAATGCACACTCGTCTGATTAACGCCACGCTTTCCCATATTTCTTTCTACTCGCCAGTCACCGACGAAATTGTCCAGAAAAGGATCTTGAAGCGGCTGCGGCTCCGCCTTTGCGCCACCGAGCAAGAGGATGAGCAAGAGCAAGACGGAGAATGTCGATCTTTTCATCAGTCGTATTTTTTCATTTTCGCCCATGCTTGTCGCAGATCGCCGGTGAATCCGCGACAAAGAAAAATGTCAAAATGCTCGTCGCGCCGCGAGTACGGATGCTCAACGTGACCGACGGCCTCGACACTTTGAAAATGTTCGCGGTCACCGCGAGCGTTGCTGCCGAGAACAATCACGATTGCTCCGTCGTAATCGCGCGGACCCCAAATCCAGTAGGTTTGATGATTGCAAATCGCTTTCGGCAAACCGAGCCGCGGCCCGAAGTAATCGATCGCGCCCGCTTCGCCGAAGTTGTTCGCGAAAATGGCGGTGCGCGTCTGTTCTTCGGGCGCAAGCGATTTGTAGACGCGCGCTGTCTCTTCGGTCATTTCGCGCCAGCCAAACTCGTCCGCGAAATATTGCGGGAGCGCTCCGGTGCGCTGGTTTTCGGCTTTTGGCGGCTCGAAACCGAGCTTCTTTTGGTAGACAATAGCCCCTTGCGGCGAAAGAATCGGCGACACTGTCGGCGCGAGAATGATTGTCGAGAGCAAGACCAGAACTCCATAAACCGCGCGGCTCCATTTCCATTGCGTGCTGCTAATTTTTTCAAAAGCAACTGCGCCTGCCGCGAACAAGGCCGGATAAATCGCGCTCAAATAATAATTTTTGCCGCGCAGCGCGATGAACATCGCGAGCACTATGATGTAAATAATTCCGAGAACGCGGAACCGGCGGCCTTCGTGCGCGAAGAACAGCCACATTAATCCGCCGAGCCAAAGCGGCAACAAAACTGGATTCAGAATTTGAGCTTGATCGAGAATGAACGCGATCGGACCGCGGACAACATCGCGCCGCGTCTACCGAATGTTGTGCATCAATTCGAGAAACGGCCAATCGTGACGCGTAAGCCAGATCAGATTCGGCACGAAAATCAGGAACGCGATCGCGGCGCCGATCCAAAACTCTTTCGTGATTAAAAATCGGCGTTCCCGCGTGAGGGCGAGGCCAATTACGAGAGCGAAACCGAAGAAGGCAATCGTGTATTTGTCCTCCATACCCACACCGGCGAATAATCCGAAACAAATCCAGTAGCGCGAATCCTGCCGATCGATCGCGCGCACGATGCACCAGAGGCACGCGATCCAAAGCAGCGGCTCGAATGCATTCACCGTCAGCCAGTGATGCATAATGAGATAAATCGGCACGCAGATCACCGCGAGCGCGGCGAGAATTTGGGCGAATGCGCCGCCGCCCATTTCACGCGCAACTTTTCCAGTCAGCCAAACCGTGGCTGCGCCGGCAAGGGCGGCGAAAAATCGCAGGCCGACGAGCGAATTGCAAAAGAGATGTCGCGCGATCCATGCGATAAGCGCGATCAGCGGCGGATGATCGACATATCCCCAATCAAGATGCTCGCTACAGGCGAGGTAATACATCTCGTCCCGAAAAATTCCGTAGCGAGCGGCAGTAAGAAGATGAAAAAGCAGTTTTGCTCCGGCCAGATAGAGGACGAGCGCCGGGCCGGAGGAAAATCGAGATGTTGACCTTGAATTCAAAGTGTGCCGGCAAATCGTCTACCGCGAAACTTTCCGCTCGGCTAGCGGCGCGTGCGGCGATGAGCTTCCTGTTCCAAAATCGTGACGACGTTCTGGAAGCCTTTGATGTCGGCCGCGGTCGCGCGCTTCAAAACAGACTGCTCCAGTGTCGAAAGGTGGCGACTCACACGTTTCGCCGCGGTCCGACCTTTGGCAGTTAGTCTCACCCAAAATGTCCGGCGATCGGCCTTGCTCACCTCCCGCGTGATGAATCCGCGAGCAGCCAAACGATCGAGGATGCTGGTTAATGTTGATCTTTTGTGCGCGAGTCCGCGATGAAGATCGGAAATTCTAGCCGGCGCGGAACGATCGAGCATGGCCAGAATGTGCGCCTCACCCTGGGTCAAGCCGCGTTCACGGAGATCATCAAGATAAAGACCGATCCGGTGCGTCGCGCGATGAACTGGATGAACAAAATGTAGCGCCATCGATGGAAAGTGGTTTCAAGTCGGGCTCAACCCAGGACGCCCGTGCCCGCTCACTAAAAAGAAGATCACGCGAATAATAGACAAGCGGAAAATTCTTTTCCAACAGCCGCGGATGGCAATGAACAATCTCCGTCAGGCTCTTACCATTCGCGGTGAGGCGAACCCGATTGAGCAGGTGGATCCAAAATAGCGTGATGGTCTTGTGATATTTTTCCGGCTTGCCGGCGGCGGCGGCGAAATTTCGCAATGTGTTCGACATCTTGCCGGCCGCCTCGCCGATCGATGAAGATTCGGCGAGATAAACCCACGCCACGTGCAGGTGCGAAGCGTGCTGGAAATCCTTGTTCGCGATCTCGCCCCGTTCCAGCGCGCGGGTAAATTCGACATCACTCATGGGCGACATGATTTTCGCCAAGCGTATCGAGACCGTGCTGCCAATGGATCCGATGCTGCTCCGCCCAATCCGAGTTCACCTTCGCGACCTCCTGGTTTCCCTGCGGTGAGAGAGCGCTGTAACGATACGTGACTGTCACTTTGCATTTATCGGGGCCATCAGCCGCGACTCGAATCTTCAATTCCGCAGCTGTGAAGCCCGGCGAAATGAAAACGTAATCGACCTGGCCGGCGTTCGCGTCGAATCTAGTCATTAGCCACAGGCGCTCGCGCCCGTCACCGCTCACCGCTGTGAATAGGACCCCTTCCGCTTGGCCGCCGCCGGAAGGATGCAAGAAATGCGGCTTCCACGTCGGGGCCCACTCCGATTCGCGGACAGGTCCAAACAGTGGCGTCGTCTCGGCGACCGACCCCTTAACGAAAACAGTGAAGGATTCCGTGCGTTGTTCTAATTGAGTGCTGCCGAAACAAGCAGCGACCGCCAGCCAACCTGACGCGGGAGCAATAAACAGTAAGAGTTTCATCTTTATAGATATTACGATATCGTACTATCCGATAGCGTCAAACAAATAATGAATCGATTCTCTCCCCGAACAAGATCAGCTATTTCACGGAACGGGTTACCGCAAAAGACGCGCGCTTTTTTGATTTGCCTGCTGTTCCCATCGTTCGCTGTTTAGCCCCATCACGAGCAGCCAAATCATCAGGGACGCTTCGGCAACGATGCCAGTAACAGCGATATATCCAAAAAGGCGCTCAGCCAGCGGCGAATACAAAAACGTCAATCAGCCTAATCCTGCAAGCACCATCAATAGCCGTCGCTCGCGATGGAGGTCAGAAAGAACAACAAGTAAAGGACGCCGATGCTCCTCACCTTACATTTCGTCATGAACGAAACGTTGCAGACGTCCATCAGGAGCTCAAAAAGCAATCTCGCGTCAGTTATATAGAGAACGATCGCCGGTCTGAAAAAAATCTTCAATGTCGATCTTGCGCTCACTGAATTTCGGATGCTTTTCTATTTTCGCCGGCCGATCAACGCATTTAGATTGGTCAAGTGAGCTACGAGGTTTTCGCTAGAAAATACCGGCCGCAGACGTTTGACGATCTGGTCGGCCAGACGCACGTCTCGCGCACGCTCAAGAACGCGGTCGCGCAGAATCGGCTCGCGCATGCCTACCTGTTCGTGGGCCCGCGCGGCATCGGGAAGACCTCGACGGCACGAATTTTAGCAAAAGCGCTAAACTGCGTGAAAGGGCCGACCGTTTATCCCGACAATACTTGCGACAACTGCAAAGAAATCGCGGCCGGCAACAGCCTTGATGTAATCGAGATCGATGGCGCAAGTAATCGTGGGATCGATGATGTACGCGAGCTGCGCGACAATGTGCGCTACGCGCCGTCCAAGTCGCGCTACAAAATTTACATCATCGACGAAGTCCACATGCTCACCAAGGAGGCGTTCAACGCATTACTGAAAACACTCGAAGAACCGCCGCCGCACGTGAAATTCATTTTCGCGACGACGGAACCAGACAAGCTTTTGCCGACGATCGTCAGCCGCTGTCAGCGATTCGATCTCCACCGGATCCCGGCCAAATTGATCGCCGATCATCTCCAGTTCATCGCCAAGAAAGAGAAAATCACGCTTGAACCGGCCGCGGCGCACGCGATCGCGCGCGGTGCGGAAGGCGGTCTGCGCGACGCGGAATCGATGCTCGACCAACTGGTCGCGTTTTGCGGCGAGAAAATTGCAGAGAGCGATGTGCTCAACATTTTCGGTTTCACCAGTGAGCAAACCGTGGTCGATCTGACGGGGAAAATTCTTCGGAGCGAAACGGCGCCCGCGCTCGACGTTCTCTACCAGCAGAGTGAGGCCGGCAAGGACATGGTGCGGCTGATGTCAGATTTGATTTCGTATTTGCGAGATCTGCTTGTGTTCAAAGCCAAACCGGACGCGCTTCAGGAAGATGTCGATCCTGAATTACAAAGAGCGCTCGCCGCCCAGGCCGACCTGATTGAGAACGAGCGGCTACTCGAATTGATCGACCAGTTTGCGCAAGCCGAAGGCCGAATGAAATGGGCGCCGAACAAGAAATTGCATTTCGAAGTCGCCATCATCAAAGCGATCCAAAGTTTGAATCAGGCTACGCTCGATGAAGTAATCGAAAAACTCGGCGAGCTCCGGGGCGGAAAAACTTCGTCGGAAAAAAAAACGTTAGGCGCTGAGAGGGTTGCGGCGGACGTCCCGCCTGCGTCCCAGAAATACACGGCCGACGCGGCCTCCTCCACAACTGCACGGATTGCAGAAACGCCGAACGGAGAAAGCGACGTCCAACAGATTTGGCAGCGGGCGTATGCCAAGATTCCGAGCACAAAGGCGTTTGTCCGCAACTCAGCCGCCGCAGCGCATGTTCTCCCAAGCGAAGGCCGCCATTTCGTCCTCGGATTTTCGCCCGACCAAAAGTCGCCGATGGATATCTTGGGAACGGTAACTAACCGAAAATTGATCGAATCGCTTTTGCACGAAGTCACCGGCAAAGATTGGACACTGAAATTAACTGTCCGCGGAAATTTGCCGGCGAAAGGCCAACCGAGTAGCGCAAGTCCACCACAAGATTACGCGGACGACCCGTTGATTCGGGAAGCGCTGGATATTTTCAAGGGCCAGATCAGGTCCTGAATTTCATAGTCATGAATCTGAACAAATTGATGAAGCAAGCGCAACAGATGCAGGCGCAAATGGCCAAAGCGCAGGCGGAGCTGGAAGAAAAGACGGTCGAAGTAACCGTCGCCGGTGGGAAAATAAAAGTGACGGCGAACGGCGCTGGCGAAATTCTTTCGATCAAGATCGACAAGGCGATTGTCGATCCAAACGACATCGAGTTTTTGGAAGAAGCCGTTCTGAGCGGCGTCCAACAAGCGACCGAACAGGGCAAAGCGCTAGCGCAATCGGAAATGAAGAAGATTACCGGCGGCGTGGGGATGCCTGGACTGTAGAAGAAATCACCATCCAAAGCGCGCCGGCGCAGACAACCAGATACGCAACATTGCGGAGTGCGATGATCGGCAACGGCCAATACGGATGGCCGTTGAAATCCCAGAGACCAAGCAGCCACGGGTTGCCACATAAATAGGCGTACAAAAAATAAATATAGACGCTGGCCAGAAGTATGGCGGGAATAAAAAACCAGCGGGGCAGAAAAAACCAGAACGGTAACGACCAGGCAAAGTACTGGAAAGAGAAACCGTCGCTCAAGGCGAGGACGATCACGTAAAGAGCACCAATTGTGGCGCAGAGTTCGGAAATCTTTCGCGCTCTACGATGCAGCCAAGCCAGCACGAGCGCCAGCGCGAGCGCGATAAGCCAGGCGTTCGCCAGAAAAAAGAGGATTGGCCCGCGCAAAGCGACCGGCCACGACTGCGGTGCAGCAATGATTGAAAACAAAAGGACGCGCGGTCCCCACGCCGGAACGCCGGCAGTCGTGTGTAAAATCTGCGCGCGATAACCGAAAACATTTTGCCAAACGATCCCAGGATCCTGAATCAGGGGTGGAATATAGGTCGCGATCCCGACAGCGCTGGCGCCAATCAGAAACTGAAAGCGTCTGCGCCAATCAGGAATGAAAAATACGAACGCCGGAACAGCCAGCACGATTGGCAGTTTGATCCACAAACTCCCTCCGAGCGCGATCGCGGCGGCGACGATTTTTTGTTTCGTTAACAGCCAGACGCAGAGCAAAAGAAAAAACGCAACCGCTGAATCGGTATTGCCATGATATGCCGAGAAAATAATTGAGAGCGGATTCAGCCAGTAAGCCGCAGCAGCGACGAACCGGAATCGGCATTCGCCCAGCAAGAAAAGCAGCAAGAGAGCCGTACCGGCATCGAGCAGCGCGAAGGGAGCGCGCAGAGAAATTCGAAACGGAACTCCACTCTTTTCTGATGCGACCAACAGCCAGGATTCGACCGCGCTAATGAACGGCGGATGATTCGCCGACGGGTCGCCGCGGTAGTAGCCGATGAGTCCTTGCTCACGCGCATCGCGGGCGTGGCGCTCCCAAATTTGGACGTCCTGCGTGCCGTCGGTGAAAACAACAAGATAAAAGCGGAGCGCAGCACCGAGAGCGATGACCATCCAAAACCAAACGCCAGGACGGGAATACCAAGGCTCCTTGGTCATTGCGCGAATTGTAAGGCAGGCGCTCCGCCTGCCGATCTAAAAGATGGCAAGCGATGCGCTTGCCCTACAGTTTCTTCGTCGCTCGTTTGTGCTTTTCGTAAACGCAAACTTCGCGGATTCCGAAGATCGACATTTTCTCGGCCAGCTGCTCAAAATTTTCAGCAAGCTGCGCGTGCGAATGCGCGTCGGACGCAGTCGTAAATGGAATTCTTTTTTTCACTGCCAACTTGATGATGCGATCGCCGGGGTAAAGTTCCTTGACCGGTTTGCGCCAGCCGGCCGTGGAAAGTTCAATAGCCAGATCGCGCGAGCGAATGAGCTCGAGCGTCTCCTCGACCATCGGCCCGATGTCACGAGTTGGGCGATGCCCGTGAATCTTGATTAAGTCGAGGTGGGACATGCAATCAACCAGACCGCTCACCGCAATCTCGCGCACCCGCCGAAAATAATCTGCGTAGACGTCTTCGATTTTTCGTCCGTCGAATTGTCTAGCACCGTCCGGGATGCTGTCGAACATGCGAACCGGATTGTCGAGGTAATGAACCGAGCCGAGAACGAAATCGAGTTTGTCCCAGTTTTTCTCGATCCACTTGCGACCGGCAGCTGACGTGCGCGGATCGTTGTCGAGCTCGATACCGGCGCGGATTTTCAGTTGCGGATTGGTTTCGCGAATCCGCGTCAGCACATCAAAATTGATTCCGGCATGAAAGCGATCGTGATCGGTAAATGCGATATCGCTCAATCCGCGGGCGCGGGCGGCCTCGACCCAGGGTTGCAAAAGCCGTTCTGAATAATGCCGGATGCGGTGCCCCTGTGGGTGGGTGTGATAGTCGGAAATCAATTTCACAACATGAGAAGTGCGAGGTGACTGGCAAGAAGTAGATGCAACCGCTCTTGCGTCTCACCGATTCGTCACGGTTCGGTCAAAAATTTCTGCCTGATTTTGAGATCGGGATACTTCGGAAAAAAAACTTCAGCGGTAAAAACTTTGCCGGGTGTCAGATCGCGGGTGGCGATGTTCTCTCTGTATTCGACATGCTCGCCGGGATTAATCAGCACCGTGCCAGGTTTGTCCTTGATCGCATGGTTCTCCGACCATTTGGTGAGGATAGCGTCAGCAGCGTTGAGCAGTTGCACCTCAATCCGCTGATCGGTCGGGAAATCGAGTTGGATCATGTGGGTGCCCATGTTGTTTACTGTCAGTTTCACTTCCATTTGCCGGATTTCGGAAAGCCGCACCGGTTGGGGAGAAACCTGAAGATCGAGGACCAGTCCGCGCAACCTGCGATCGTTATATTTCGGGAGCACTTCGGACGAAGAAAACGGGTGGAGCATTCGACCGAGGAAACCCCTCTTCTTCAAGGTCGTAGTGGTGATTGGCGTCGGGGTCGGCGCGGCCGGGGCGAGGATCGAGGAGGTCGCCTCCGGTGTGGGCGACGGCGCCGTTTCCTCCGCCCGGAGCCGGGCGCCAGCGGCAAGAAGGATGGAGAAAAGGATGGCGGGACGAATCATCGACGGGTTACAAGACGAAAAGGTAGCGGTATCAATCGGTCATGAAATCCATTTTCGCGAGTCTGATTGTGGCACTTTTGGCCATTTCCGCCACCGCTAAAGAGCGGGTCCCGCGACACTGCATCTTCCGCGTCCATGCCGAGGCTAACCCGCACGATACTGCCACTTTTTCCAGCTCGGTCCGCGCGTTATTTTCCGGGAAACAAGTCTCGATCGAGCGCATGCCGCGCCTGTCCGAGCGGGACGTCGTGGCGTTTTATCCCTACTCGGCGAGCGACGGAAGTTATGGCGCGCTTTTTCAATTGGATGAGCACGGCCGCATTGGGCTCGACGCGCTCAGCATCGAACGCCGCGGCAGTTTGCTTTTCGTTCTCATCAACGGCCGGCCTGTCACCGAGTTACAAATCGACCAGCGCGTGTCCGATGGCCCGATCTACATTGCATCTGGCTTGACCAAAGCCGATATCGATTCGATGAAAAAGGATTGGCCGCTGATCGGCGAAAAGAAGAAACGATGACGCGCCGGTCGCTTCTGACGATAATCGTCATTTTCGCTTTTGGGTCCGCGGCAAGCGCTCAAAATGAAAGGGCGACTCTCGATCTTGTCCTGCCCACGGACAACGACGCCATTTTCCGCGGCGACGGGCCGGATTTTTATCAGTACGTCGAGCGCGATCTTCACGGCGAGAAATCGTATCCGTGGGAAGGCGGCCAGTATGGTTTCGTCCGCGATCCGGTAGAAACAAAGGCCGGGATTGTTTACACGCGCTTTCACGAAGGAATCGATATCCGTCCGTTGCGCCGGGACGAGCACGGCGAGCCTCTGGATGAAGTCCGCGCGATCGCAGACGGCAAAGTGGTCTACACGAATTTGGTTCCTGGTTATTCAAACTACGGGAAATACATCGTGATCGAGCACCGCTGGGGCGGCTCGCCGTATTACAGTTTGTACGCGCATCTGAGCAAGATCGACATCCACATGGGCGACAATGCGCAGCGGGGGCAACACATCGCCGTCATGGGCTACACCGGAGCCGGAATCAACCGCGAACGAGCGCATTTGCATTTGGAATTGAACCTGATGCTCAATCACAACTTCCAGGGATGGTACGATTCGTTTCTCCACCCGGGTGATCCAAACCACCACGGTATTTACAACGGAATCAATCTGACGGGGCTCGATATTGGGCGGCTCTATTTGAAGCTGCACGAGAATCCGTCGCTCACGATTCCGCAATTTCTCGATGAAGAAGAAATTTTCTTCAAAGTGGCGCTGCCAAAATCGCGTCACTTCGAATTGCCACAGATGTATCCATGGATGCTAGGCGGAGCCGGTGCGAATGAGCGGCGACCCTGGATCGTAAGTTTCGCGCGCAGCGGGTTGCCACTCAAAATCGAGCCGAGCGAGCGCAAGGTGAACCAGCCCGAGATCGTTTTTGTAAAACCAAGCTTGCTCAATGCGTCTTATCTAACTGACGGCATCGCGACCGGGCCGACGAACAACGCGCACCTCACCGAACACGGAAAACAGCTGATGCAGTTGCTGATTTATCCGGATTGAAGATCGACAATCAACACGAAGTCGGCTGACGTTGCGCGACCGCAACTCCGTGCGGAATGGCGCCGGCAACGAAACCGAGGCATTCGACTGCGCCGCTCGGTTTTCCGGGAAGCGCGATCACGAGGGAATCGTCGACCACGGCGGCGAGATTACGTGAAATGATCGCGTTCGGAGTAATCTTCATTGATTCGGATCGCATCACTTCGCCAAATCCCGGAAGTTCCACACGCATGATCGCGCGGACCGCTTCCGGTGTAACATCGCGCGGACCGATCCCGGTCCCGCCGGTGGTAAGGATCAAACCGCAACCCTGTTTCGAAAAAGCACGAATCGTTTCCTGAATTTTTGCCGCGTCGTCGGGAATCACCGCTTCGGCCAAAACCTGCCAGCCATTCTTCTGCGCGACCTCTTTTAGCGCCGGACCGCCGAGATCTTTGTAATCGCCAGCGCTCGCGCGATCAGAAATCGTGATTATACCGCAAACAATCTGCATCAGACTTTAGTTTTCTTAATCAGCCGTAGATCGGCGATCTGCATTTTCTTATCAACGGCTTTGCACATGTCGTAAATCGTGAGCAGTGCGATCGCGACACCAGTGAGTGCTTCCATCTCGACGCCGGTCTGCGCAACCGTTCGCGCGGTGCAAGTCACTTCGGCCTCGTCGTTCCCGGCGACGATGTCGATCTTCACGTCGCCGAGCGGGATGGTATGGCAAAGCGGAATGAGATGCGCCGTTTGTTTGGCGGCTTGAATTCCAGCGAGTCGCGCAGTCGCAAACACGTTTCCTTTTGCGATTCGATCTTTGGCAATCAAATCAAGCGTTTCATGCGAGAGCTTAATCTTTCCAGCAGCAACTGCTGTCCGTGCGCTTAACGGCTTCTCGGAAACGTCAACCATCTGCGCTTTCCCATCGCGACCAACATGTGTTAAGCGCTTCATCACTCGTCACTGGTCACGCATCACTACCGTTCAGCCCCCGATGGCGATCATTTTTCGGCCCGGCTGATAATTGTTTCGGAAATCGTGTTGCTCCGGTTTGCGATCAACCACGTCGCGGAAAAACTGGCGCAACTCGTCGTCGTTCGCCCCGGCGCGGAGCGGTTTCATAATGTCGAACTCGAGATAACTACCAAGACATGGGCGCAGCTTGCCGTCGCAGGTCAGACGCAATTTGTTGCAACTCTCGCAGAAATGAAGGTTGGTCATCGCACCAACGAAGCCGATGCGCTGATTGCGGCCGGGAACTTGGTAGTAAGTCGCGGGACCATTCGTTCGAAACGACGTCTCCGGAATCAAATTGCCGAACTGTTTTTCAATCGCGCGCTTCGCTTCGGCCACCGGTAGAAAATTCTCGTCGCTCAACACCTCCGTCGTGCTAACCGGCATCAACTCGATGAAGCGCAGAATTAGATTCCGCTCCGCAGCAAATTCGATAAGCGGAATCAACTGATCTTCGTTCCGGCCGCGCATGAGAACCGTGTTCAGTTTGATTTGATCGAAACCGGCGTCGATCGCCGCGTCGATCCCGTCCAACGCTTGAAGGTGAAAATCGCGCCCAGTGATTTGCGCGTAACGATGTCGATCTAACGTGTCGAGGGAGATGTTGATCGATTGAACACCGGCACCACGCAACGCCCCGGCCATCGTTTGTTTCGGTCGTGCCTCCCGCGTAAGCAATGTCCCGTTGGTTGAAATTCCAAGACTGCTAATCCCGCGAATCTTTGGAATTTCGCGGACAAAATCGATCATGTTTCGCCGAGTGAGCGGTTCGCCACCGGTCACGCGAACTTTTGTTACGCCTAGTTCCGCCGCGATGCGAATGACGCGTAGCGTTTCCTCGTAACTCAGAATCTCATCGCGCGGCAGCCATTCCTGCAATTCGCGCGGCATACAGTAGTTGCAGCGTTCGTTACAGCGATCAGTGATTGAGACGCGCAGATACGAGATGCGATGGCCGAATCGATCTTCCATTTCGTCGCAACGTTACCGGCAGCGTGGTGTTGAATCAAGATGCCGGGACAATTGACTGTCCATGCCGAGGCCGTATCATTTTTTATGAAAATAATTTCCAAGATGCTGTTGTTAGGCTTGGCCGCTGGCGCGTTCTGCCTAACGAGCTGCGAAACAGTCGAAAACCGGATTTCCGAACACCCGGATATGTTCAACACGCTTTCGCCGCGCGATCAGGCATTGGTTCGACAGGGGCAAATTCGCTCGGGGATGTCGATGAATGCGGTCTGGCTCGCGTGGGGCTCGGCGGATCAAAAAACGGTTGGCGAGATGCGAGGTCATCCGACCGAGACCTGGATTTATGTGCATTACGCGACCGGTTATGGGTACGGCTATGGGTATCCTTATGGCTACCCTTATGGCCCTGGTTTTGGATTTGGAGGTGTAGGGGTAATTCGAACTCATCACCACGGGCGCTCGTTCGTTTTCTTTGGCGATCCCTTCTACGA
Source organism: Chthoniobacterales bacterium (assembly GCA_035315805.1). Taxonomy (GTDB): domain Bacteria; phylum Verrucomicrobiota; class Verrucomicrobiia; order Chthoniobacterales; family UBA10450; genus AV40. The sequence continues at coordinate 34,757 of DATFXN010000022.1, read as the reverse complement.
TCCATTCTACTATTCCTACATTCCTCCGAGCATTCCTTATCCGTACAAGACCGTCACGTTTTCAAATGGACGAGTTGTCTCGTTCCAGTATTTGGCCGGGTATCGCTAACCGAAAAATCTAATCGCGCGCGGGCGTGGCTCGAGCCAGTGTAGCCGTAGATTATGGCCTACAGGTCATTCCGCGATTTTCTAAAAGCGCTCGAAAGAGCCGGCGAGCTACAGAGAATCGAAACATCCGTCGATACCGATCTTCTGATTAGCGAATGGGCCGATCGCGAAATGAAATCGCCCGGGGGCGGCAAAGCGCTGTTGTTCGAACAGCCTGTTATCGACGGAATAACTTCGAAGTTTCCAGCAGCGATCAACACGATGGGTTCGCGCAAGCGCATTGCAATGGCGCTCGGACGCGAGAGTATTAATGAAATTGCGCAGGAAATTCAGCTGATTCTCAAAGCAAAACCGCCGACCGATCTGCGCGAAGGCTTCGGCTTATTGAAACAGGGAATTCATTTGCTGCATGCGAGACCGAAGAGTGTGCATGATGCACCATGCCACGAAGTTGTCCAGACACTCGATACTAGATTCTCAATGTTGGATGAAAATCGAGCATCCAAGCAACCAGCATCAGCTGCCATAGCACTGAGGGATTTACCAATCTTGAAGTGCTGGCCAAAGGACGGTGGACGATTCATTACGTTCCCGAATGTTCACACGCGCGACCCCGAAACGGGCGTGCGCAATGTCGGCGTCTATCGGATGCAAGTCTTCGACGAGCGGACCACGGCGATGCATTGGCAGATGCACAAAGTGGGCGCGCGTCACGGCAAGCGCTATTACGAAAAAAACGAGCGGATGCCGGTGGCGGTCACGCTTGGCGGAGACCCGGCGCTCTCATTCGCAGCGACCGCGCCGTTACCAGATGGGCTCGACGAAATTCTGTTCGCTGGCTTTTTGCGGCGTAAATCGATCGAGATGGTGAAATGCAAAACCATCGAGCTCGAAGTTCCGGCCGATGCCGATTTTGTTTTGGAAGGCTATGTGCAACCGGGCGAGATGCGGCCCGAAGGACCGTTCGGCGATCATACGGGTTATTACACCGCGGTCGAAGATTATCCGGTCTTCCATTTAACGGCGATCACGCACCGAAAGGATGCCGTTTATCCGACGACGATCGTCGGCATTCCTCCCATGGAAGATTTTTACATTGGCGACGCAGTGGCGCGGATTTTTCTACCGATCTTTAAAATGAATTTCCCCGAGCTAGTGGACATGACGTTGCCGGCAGAAGGCGTTTTCCACAATCTCGTCTTTGTCAGCATTCGGAAGCAATATCCCTATCAAGCGTTCAAGGTGATGCACGGTTTGTGGGGCATGGGCCAAATGATGTTCAGCAAATATATCGTGGTCGTGGACGAAGATTGCGACGTCCATAACACGAGCGAAGTGTTGTTTCGGCTATGCGCGAACACGGACCCGGCGCGCGATACCACGGTCATCAAAAATCCAAGCGATTCGCTCGACCACGCGCCGAGTGAGCAAAACATTGGTTCGCATATGGGATTCGACGCGACCCGCAAATTGCCCGGCGAAAATTACCAGCGGCAATGGCCAGAGCTGTTGAAAATGACCGACGAGGTCAAAGCGCTGGTTGACGCGCTGCAAAAGAAAACGCGTTGATCCCGGGGAGATCAACGCGTTCCTGAAGTTGTCGAGCTTCGTTACGGTCTGCGGAACAACTGCCCGGTATCGACGTCGCGGGTCAATCCACCCGGCGGCACACCGCGCAGGTCATAAATGCGCCCGGTGTAGGGGCTGCGAAACATTCCCGGTCCGCCAGCTGGTCGCGCGTATGGATAACCTCCCGGTGGTGGCGGTCCATACTCGCGCGCCCGATTTTCCTGGACCGCATGGCCGATCAGGGCACCGGTTGCGGCCCCGATTGCCGCACCAATTGCGGCGTTGCGCGGCGCGTGACTACCGCTGGTCAAACCCCCAATGAGTGCGCCTGCACCGGCGCCGGCTGCGGCGCCCTGACCAGTTGGCGTATCGCAGGAGTCGAGACCGAATGCGGCCAGCAAAACGCCGCAAACAATTGTCAAAAGCCTGTTGTTCATAGTGACTTGTTCGTTAGCCGATTGAACCGCGCAAGTACGAAGATGTTTCGATCAAGGCGGTCGGACGAAGACTTTGTTTACGCTTTCGTCCAGGATAAGGTCTCCCACGTGGGCCTTGCCTTTGCGACAGTCGTAGACATTGCCGGAATACGGACTCTTAATGTATCCCCAGGTACTTCCACCCGTCGCGCCACCGGTCAGAACAGCCAAATCGCTTCCCGGCGGGTAAGACTTCCCATTCGGCGGCGGGTATTTTTTAGCGGCTTCTTCTTTGCTGATGATTTTTGGTTCTTTTGCATTACGCGTGTCCTGCGCCCATGAGGTCGCGAGCGGGCCCAAGGCGAAACAGCCCAGAACCAATGCTACAATCAATCGGGAATAATGTTTCATATTAGTAGTTACGGTTTTGATGGCTCAGACGGATGGAGCCTTTTGCTCATTCAAAAAAGCTTGAGCAGTTGGGCGACGATCCGGCCGGCTTTTTCAACTTTGTTCAAACGGTATTCTTTTCCAAACACACGAAATTTGTCCAGCTCCATTCGCTGCAGTAGCGCCCGGTAAATCGAACCCATTATCTCCGCCGCCACCATCGATTTGCGGTCTTCTTCCGGCAAAACGCCGGCGGCGTTTCCGAAAAATTGACGAGCGCGAGCCGCCTCGAATTGCATCAGCCACACGAAGCTGTCGTTGTATCGTTTATCTTGCAGTTCCTTTTCCGAATAATTGAAACGCGCCAGGTCTTCCTGCGGCAGATAAATCCGATCGGCGCGAAGATCTTTCCCGACGTCACGAATGATGTTCGTCATTTGCAGCGCGAGCCCAAGGTGGATCGCGTATTCCTTGCACGCCGGATTCCGATACCCAAAGATTTCTATGCTGACCAGACCAACTGCGCTGGCGACACGGTAACAATAAACACGCAACTCGTCGAAGGTTTGATAACGGTGAATGCGAAGATCCATTTCAACTCCAGCGATGATTTCCTGAAGCATTTCGGGAGCAACTGCGTACTTCTGCATGAGACCGCGCACCCCCTCCGCAACCGGCGATTCGTTAGGCTTGGACACACGCAACCATTCCCGCCATTCCGTCAGCCGCCGTTGCTTTTCTTCAACGCCAAGATCGACATCATCGGCGATATCGTCGATCAAGCGGCAAAAAGCGTAGAAGGTGGTTATATCCCGCCGTCGCTCGCGTCCGAGGGAAATAAAAGCAAGCGCCAGATTTGATTTGCTGGTCCGGGTGATTTTAACTGAGTTCACGACCGCGTTTGCTGAGGTTTAATATTCGATCGAGGTCCGTTGATAGACATCGGCGGTTTCGCCACGCCGGAACAAACAAACCCATGACGCCAGCAGCCAGCCGGTAATGAAACCGCGGAGTAACACATACACTGACTTCCAGATTATCATTGCGAGATGGCGATCGGCGATGGCGCCGCGGACGATTGCATCTGCCACAGTCAAAAAGAAAAAGTGGATGCTACAGATGAGCAAAAACCAGCCGAAGCGGCTGAGATTATCTCGAATGAACCCGCGATGAGCCTGGATCGCTTCCCGCAAACTTTCATTATGGAGTGCGAGCGAAATTTGCACTGAACTGAACGTGATAATCAATCCGCACATGAGCGCGCGCTCGATTGGCAGATAGTCAAGCACGTCGGGAATGTTCATGAAGTAAGCCAGCAACAACGGCAGCCGCACGATCAGAGTACTGACCAGCACGACGATGCCGGCCCATTCCAAAACGTAACTGAACCGGCGCATACCGAAGCGAAAGAGTTCGCCTTCCTCGAAACTCAACCCGCGAATCCAGGCAAAGCAGACCGCGATGAGATAGACTTGAATGTAAACGCCCAGGAGATATTCGAAGATAAAAGCAAAGGCATCGATGGAGGCGGACACTTGCAAGAGTCCCGCCGCCGGAAGCAATCCACCCCAAAGCGGCAGCGCCCAAAACACAATCGGTTTCAGCAACGCTGCGATCGCGCTCAGCAACAAGATCAAATAGACGAGGTAACCCCAGAATCGAAATCGCCTACCCAGCACACGAACAAGCGCGCCCTGCAAACCGTGCCAGTTCACAAGCATCAACACCGCTGCGATCGCCGATAACGGATAAGTCGTTGTCGCGTCATCGAAAATTCCAGCGACGCCTTCAAGCGCGGGGAGCGGCGCTTCGCGCCAGACCTCCATGAACGTCGGCCAATGCCAGTTCGCCAGCGAGGTGATTTGCGTTAGATCGACGTCCGCCGGGCTTTGAATGGGCGTGAAAGTGGAAAATTGAAAGACAAAATAGGCGAACCCGAGCAGAACGAATGTGAGCCAGACGCGCTTGTAACGAAGCAGACAACGAAAACCGTCCCGCAATGCCAGCCGCAATGGGTTAAAGAGCAGTACGATGACGTAGCCGCCTAAGAAGCCGAGAACGGGATAAAGCCGCGGCATGCTTGGTGATCAGTGAACGGTGATCAGCAAACAGTTCATCCGATCACCAATCACTGTTCACGAATCACTTTCACCTGACGATCCCCCAGTGCGGAATGAACGGCCAGTAAACAAATAATCCGCGCCCCACCAGGTTTCGTTCCGGGACCGGCCCCCACCAGCGGCTATCAAAGCTGTTGTAGCTGTTGTCGCCCATCGCGAAATAGGTGTGCGCCGGGACTTGGAACTCCTTGTGCGGATCGGACAGCACCAAATGCCCCGGACCGTAGCCACGGTATCCGTCTTTCGCGCTCATCACTCGTTCAAAACCGTAACCTTCTGCGACCTTCTCATCGACATACAACCTCGGCGGCTCGATTCGCAGCCTGTCGCCCGGTAGACCGGCCAACCGTTTGATGTAGAACTGCGTTTGGTCGCCAATGTCCGGAATATTTCTCGTGCGAAAAACGAAAACGTCGCCGCGATGCGGTTTTACGAAGTTGTAACTGAACTTGTCCACGAAAACCTGATCGCCGGTATCGACTGCGCCGCGGGCGATAACTTCACCGCGCCGATAGCGGATTCCCGGTGAGACCCTGAAGTCGCTCCCCAATTGCTCGGGTGGACAATAAACCAGGAATTTCTGGTGCTCACAGATGATTCGCGACCAGGTGAAGAAGAAAAAAAACTTCTGGCGCTGAATTTGCAAGACTTCGTCGTCTTCGCGTGAAACCACACTGATATAGTTGCGCCCGCGAAGAATGAATTCGGCGACTTGCTGCAAAATATTTGGCGGCGGCGCCGTCATCGGATGACCGATGATGCCGTTGAGCGTCGGTTGCATCGAGCCGGTCGGGATCTTGAATGGCTGCAAAAAATAAGACCGAATGCCAACCGCCACGACAATTGCGACTAAAATCACTTCGCAATTCTCTCGCCAGTGCGATTCCCATGTCACCGGCATGAGCTGATGCAGCTTCGCGTCCAATTCTTCGGCGCGGCTTTCGATTTGTTTCTTATCGCGCTGCTTCAAACCAGCACGCAACCGCCAGATGTCGCCCGCGATTGCGTCATACGTTTCGGTGTCCATGATGTCGCGCTTGTAACGTAAAAATTTCCGGGCATGGCGCACCAGCAGTTTGCTGTGTTTAACGTAGCGCGGCGTGAACATGACCTAAATTACGAACGACGAATGACGAATATCGTCGCCGCGATGTCGATCCTATTTTCGGATTTCGTCATTTGATCATTCCTTCGACATTCAACCTTCGTGCTTCCTCATCCCGCCGTTTCACTTGAAATGGCCGGTCACTGCGCTTTGAGCACCTCAATAAACGCTTCCTGAGGAATGTTGATCTTGCCGATGCTCTTCATTCGCTTTTTTCCTTCTTTTTGTTTCTCCAGCAGTTTGCGTTTACGGGTGATGTCGCCACCGTAGCATTTCGCGGTCACGTTTTTTCGCAAGGCCGAAACGCTTTCCCGCGCAATAATTTTGCCGCCAATCGCCGCCTGGATCGCCACCTGATAAAGCTGCCGTGGAATCACTTCCTTCAACTTTGTCGCCAACTGTCGCCCCCTCGCCTCCGCGCGCTCTTTGTGCACGATCATCGAGAACGCATCGACGGGCTCGCCGTTTACGAGCAGATCAAGCTTCACCAACTTTGCCGCCCGATAACCCGCGTGCTCGTAATCCAGCGAACCGTAGCCGCGGGTGATCGACTTTATCTTGTCGTTGAAATCCACCAGGATCTCGTTCAGCGGCAGCTCACAGTGCAACATCACCCGGCGCGAATCGAGCGTCTCGGTGTGGCGCATCGTGCCGCGTTTTTCCAAAATCAATTGAAGGATGTCACCGATGTTTTCGTTCGGACAGAGAACGTATGCCCGCACCATCGGCTCGCAAATTTCTTTGATCTGGCTCGGATCGGGCAGATGCGCCGGATTGTCGATCAACAACGTTTCGCCGCGCGTCGTGACGACTTCGTAAACAACCGACGGCGACGTCGCGATGATGTCCATGTTGTATTCGCGGCGCAATCGCTCCTGGATGACTTCCATATGGAGCAGTCCGAGAAATCCGCAGCGAAAACCAAAGCCGAGCGCCACCGAACTTTCCGGCGTGTAAATAAACGCGGCATCGTTCAACCGCAGTTTCGCGATCGCGGCCTTCAAATGTTCGAAATCACCGGTGTTGATCGGATAGATTCCGCTGAAGACCATCGGATGGATTTCCTGAAACCCCGGCAGCGGCTCGCGCGCGGGACTACGTTGGTCGGTGATCGTGTCGCCGATCTTCATATCGGCGGTGCTTTTGATGTTGGCGATGAAATAACCGACGTCGCCGGGTTCGAGCCGCGGCTGCACCAGCATCTTCGGCGTAAATACGCCCACTTCCTTAATCTCGTAACGCGCGTCGTTGCTCATCAATTTGATCGCGTGATTCGCTTCCATTGTCCCCGAAACGACGCGGACGTAGCCGACCACGCCGCGGTAAACATCGAAGACGGAATCGAACACAAGAGCGCGCAGGGTTGCGTCCGTCGGCTTCCTCGGAGCCGGAATCCGCTGAACGATTGCTTCCAAGACTTCGTCGATGCCCGTTCCCATTTTCGCGCTGGCGTGAATCGCCTCTTCGGAAGGAATCGCCAGAATTTCCTCCAACTGTCGATGGACCGACGTCACATCGGCGTTCGTGAGATCGATTTTGTTGATCACCGGAACGATGGTGAGTCCCTGTGTGTGCGCGAGATGCACGTTCGCGACCGTTTGCGCTTCGACGCCCTGTGCCGCATCGACAACCAAGAGCGCGCCTTCGCACGCCGCGAGCGACCGCGAAACTTCGTAGGCAAAATCGACATGACCGGGCGTGTCGAGAAGATTCAATCGATAAGCTTGTCCGTCTTTCGCGCGATAACTCATCGTTACCGGATGCGCCTTGATCGTGATCCCCCGTTCCCGCTCGAGATCCATCGAATCGAGCAGCTGATCCTGCCTCTCGCGCTCGTGAATTGTCCCCGTGCGCTCAAGCAATCGATCCGACAACGTGGTCTTGCCGTGGTCAATGTGCGCGATGATACAGAAGTTGCGCGTCAGCTCGATTCCCATGAAAGCGGCACTATGCCGGGCGGCGGTGAAGCGGTCAATTGCAGGGCAGACGCGCCGCCTGCTGAACTTTCGAATTGGCAAGTGATGCGCTTGCCTTACAACTTAGATTAACCTCCATGCCCAAGCTGATTCTCACCACTGAAGCGCAGGGCAAAGTCGCTTACGAGTTTGCTGAGCGCACGATCACCATTGGCCGCGCACCGGACAACATGATTGTGATCGACGATCGGTCGGTCTCAAACCGGCACGCGCTCTTGGAGCTGAGCGGCGAAACTTATCGCCTCAAAGATCTCGATTCGACCAACGGCACAAAAATCAATGGCGTTCCGATTACAGAAACGCTCTTGCGTTTCGAGGACCGGATCCGCTTCGGCGCAGTCGAAGCGCGATTTGAGCCGGATGTGTGCGGTTCGAAATCGTTACCCAAGGTCGAGCCGATCGAAGCGAAACCAGCCGAATCCAGCGCCGTGCCCGCGAGCTTCGGAAACGCGTCACCGTTTCGGCAAAGATCGACAGCGCGCGATCAAGTTCGTCTCATCGTTTTCGGCATCGCCGCAGCCGCGCTGCTCACTTTTCTGGGGAGCATGATCGCAGTGCTCTTCATCCACGCTCCCTAAGTCATTTTGGATCTTTGATTTGCGATTTTGGATTAGCGATATGCGTTGCCGCCACGCAAATTGCAATCGGCAGTCCAAAATCTAAAATCTAAAATGCCCAAACGTCTTCTCCTTTTCGACATCGACGGCACCCTGATTCATTCCGGCGGCGCCGGTGTCGAAGCGCTCAAGCTCGCTTTGAAGGAGCGCTTCGGAGCCGATGACGATCTCCACGATATCGAGATCGCAGGCATGACCGATTCCGGAATCGTTGTCAGCATCCTCAAGAAACACAAGATTCCGGCGAGCGGTACAAATGTCGCCGCATTTCTCGACAGCTATGTCCACTTTCTTTCGCTCGAACTTCCGCGCCGCAAAGGCAAACTCCTTCCCGGTGTTCTTGAGCTGCTCCAAAAACTCAAAACGCGAAAACATCTCGCGCTCGGTCTCCTTACCGGCAACGTCTCTCGCGGTGCGCAATTGAAGCTCAATCATTACGGCGTCTGGCATTTTTTTGAATTCGGCGCCTTCGCCGACGACCACCACGACCGCAATCAGCTCGGAGCGTTTGCCCGCGCCCGCGCGAAAGAGAAACACGGACGCGAATTTTCCGCCACGGAAATAGACGTCATCGGCGACACGCCGCGCGACATTGCCTGTGGAAAGGCGCTCGGTGCCCGCACCATCGCGGTCGCAACCGGAAATTGGAGCCGCGAAGAGCTCGCTCGGCACCACCCCGACATTCTGATTGATGATCTTTCCGACGTTGACCGTCTAATTAATACGCTCGATTGGTAACTATCGGCGATGCCAGGGTGAAATGAAGAAAACCGCAGAAGTTTCGAAAGCGATGCTCCAAAAAACACGACCAAACGTATTGCAGCTTGAAGGCGAGATCGATCTCCACATTTCGCCGGAGGTCGCCAAATCGCTCCGCACGATGATCGCGAAGAAGCCGAAGGTGATCGTTGTCGACCTTGCGAAGGTCACTTATCTCGACAGCTCCGGCCTCGCCGTGTTCATCGAAGGAATGCAGAACGTGCAGGAGTATGGCGGCAGATTCGCGCTCGCTGCCGTTCAAGAAAGTATCCAACACATCTTCGAGATCGCCAACCTCGACCAGGTCTTCCAAATTTTTCCGGACGTCGATTCCGCGTTGTCTGGGTAGCACGCGCGCGGCTTTCGAAATGGCTCGCCTCAATCAAGTCGTGGTCATCGATCCGTCCGACGGCGAATTGATCGCCACCGAGTGAAGCAGGATCTTTAGCGTGGCCGCGGTGTTTGTCGCGATGTCGAACCGGGACACGCGATCGGTGATTGTCGGTCTCGCGGAGGTGCGACGAGAATCATCTGACCAAAATCGAATTGCGTCGCGCAACGCCGTAACATTGTTGGCCAAGTCGACAATCGAACCATGGACATCGTTCTCGACGATTTCGCTAAAACCGTTGTCGCGAGTCGTGATTACCGGTAATCCGGAAGCCAGGGCTTCCAGGCACGCATTTGAGAACGGATCGTAGATGCTCGGTAAGATAAAGATATCGGCTGCGGCATAGATCGGTCGAAGATCGACAACTTCTCCGAGGAATCGAATCGGTTCTTTGGTGAAAAACCGCTTCGGTTTGTAACCGCGTGCGTCACCGCGACCCGCGACAACCAAGCGCAATTTCGGGTTCCGACACAACTCGAAGGCTTCAATTGCGAACCTGAGCCCTTTCCGTTCCCAGCCCGAGCCGGCAAAAAGGAGCGCGATCTCATCCGACTTTAGTTCTAGTTCATTTCTCGATTTTTCTCGCAAAGACGAATCGAAGTGAAAATTTTGTAACGGCACGCCGCCGCGAACGATGTCGATCTTCTCACCGGGATAATGATAAAAATCGACAATTTCTGTTTTCACCATTTCCGAATTTGCGATCACGCGACCGGCGCCGCCTTTTGCAAAAAGCGATGCTTCCAGCTTCAGGATGTCCTGATGCTTTCGATTGATGCCGCGAACAAACCGTTGCAGCGGCATTTCAAATTTTCGGCGGCGATTCAGCCAGGCCTGATGCACTCCGTCGCCGGCGCGATAAACATCGCACCGCCAGACACGCTCAAGGCTCAGGAGCACGTCGCAACGAAATTGCGATCGCGCCCTCTCGAGCTCATCCGCGAATCCGATTGGCGAATTTGCCCGCAAATATGTGATCGATCCGAACAGCCAGTCGTTCGACGGCCAGTCCTCGGTCGTAATCAATCGCGTCGAGTGGCCAAGATCGACAATCCCGTGTGCGAGCCGTTTCAAATAAGATTCCGCGCCGCCGCTGGCTGAATAGCCGCGGCGAACGAACGCGATGGTGAGTTTGCCGTTCGACATCAAAACTGTTCGCGAGAATACTTCCAACCCGATGTTAGGCGAAACGTTAAATCCAGAGCTGCTGGAAAGTCCCGTCGGCACACCGCGTGTGTTTCCCAAAAGTTTGCTTTACTCGATCTTCGCCCGAATCGGCGGGCACGGACTCGATACCGATTCATTCGAGGCGTTGCGTGCGTCCTATCGCGGAAAATTTCTCGGCAAAGCCGTCGCTTATGACAATCGGCAAAAAGAAATCCCTTCGCGTTTCATTCAATCGCTCCGCTGGCATCCGGTGCGACTGCTCTCGTTCCTCGATCGCCCCTATTATTATGGCGCAAAGAAAAAGACTCTCGGTCGGGTCGCGGCGCGTCATCTCGAAAGCGGACGCTATGATTTTTTTCACAGTTGGTCGGGCGATTGTCTGGAAGCGTTGCGCGTGGCGAAACGGAAAAAGATTCCGTCGCTGATTGAAATTCCGACGTGGCATCGGCGGAGCCAACGGTCGGAGGACAGGCGCCAGAAGACCGACAACGCAAAGAATTGGAAATCGCGCTTCCAATTGGAGCCGGAAAGATTTCTGGAGGAATACGAGCTCGCTACGCTGGTCGTGGTCCTTTCGGAAAAGGCCGCCGAGTCTTTTCGCGCGGCGAATTTTCCGGATGAGAAGTTATTTTATCTCCCGCGCGGCGTGGATGTCGAGCGCTTCAGGCCGGGAAGGCGTCCGCCGATTTTCCGCGCGATCTTTTCCGGTGCTCTGATTGAGCGCAAAGGCATTCACCATCTGCTCGAGGCCTGGCACCGCCTGAACCTTCGCGACGCCGAGCTGTGGCTGCTCGGCAGCGTTCACGATGAAGCCAAACCGCATCTGAAAAAATTCGGAATAGGAAATGTTCGGATCCTAGGTTTCAAGCGCGATCTCGAAAATTATCTGAGTCAGGGATCGATTTACGTTTTCCCGTCGCGCCTCGAGGGCAGTGCGAAAACAGTTTACGAAGCGGCCGCTTGCGGCTTGCCGATGATTACGACGCGCGAAGCAGGCGACGTGGTGCGCGACGGCGTCGAAGGAATCATCGTTCAACCTGGAGATGTCGATGCAGTGGCCGCAGCGATTGAGCATTTGTATCGTCATCCCGAAATCGTCGCGAGCATGAGCGCGGCCGCGCGACAACGCGTAGTGGAGAACTTTACCTGGGAGCATTATCGGACTCGCTTGCTAGGCGCGTACGAGCGCGCCATCCAATTGTCGAATTGAAAATTCTCCTAATTCAGCTCAAGCGCATCGGCGATTTGATTTTGACGACGCCGGCGATCGCGGCGCTTCGCGAAAGATTTCCGGACGCGAAAATAACGCTCGTGATTTCAACCGAATGCAAAGCCCTCGCACCGGCGATCGCCGGCGTCAACAAGCTGCTTGCTATGCCGCGAGGGTTCGCCGGTTTTGGAACAGTGGTCGCGATCTCCGGCAGCAGGTTCGATTACTGCATCGATTTCACCAGGAACGATCGCTCAGCGCTGCTCGTGCTGCTTTCACGCGCGCGTAAACGAATCGTCTCGTTTCGGATCAAAGTGCGCTCGAAATTTCGAACGCGCTTCTATAACGAATTCGTCGAGCACCGAATGCGCGACATGCACACGATCGATTATCACCTTGCGCTGCTCGAGCCGCTCGGAATCCTGGACGCTTCGCGCGCGGTCCGGTTGGAATTGCCAACGAGAGCGCGTGAAACCGCCGACGAATTGCTGAACGCGCACAATGTCCGGAAAGCGTTTATCAATTTTCATCCCGGATCGGCGCGGGCCGAGAAATTTTGGACCGCGCCACGCTGGGCTGAAGTCATCAATCACGCCGGTAACAAGCACAATGTCGATCTTGTCCTGACCGGCGGCTCCTCGCGACTTGAGCAGATGCACATCTCAGACATCAAATCAAAAGTGCGCCATCGAGTCGTTGATCTCTCCGGCAGAACAGATTTGCTTACGCTGGCGGCGCTAATCAGCAGGGCGCGGTTGCTGGTCACCGTGGATTCCGCCCCGATGCATCTGGCATCGGCATCGCGCACGCCGCAAGTGATTCTATTCGGCCCGACCAATCCGTTTCACTGGCGCCCGCTTGAGAGTCCGGCGTTGATCCTACAGGGAACATCGGTGGCGCCGTTCACTGAATTTGTCTCGAAGCAACCGCGATTGCCGATGAACCAAATCTCGACGCAGGCGGTGATCGATGCTATGGAGACGCTGTTGTCGGTTCCGGCAACGTCGCCATCGTTATGAGCAAGGCAGAAGGCGCCAACGTTAAACTCTCGTTTTGGGAAACCATGCGGACGGCATGGAGGCCGTACCGCCGGCTTTACGGCTACGCTGGTCCTTACAAATCGCGGTTTGCTATCGGACTCGCGTTCGGCATCGCCTACGGCCTGCTTACGTCAGTATTGCCGGTGATAGTTTTCCGCGTCTCAAATTTTGTTTTTCACGGCGCGGCACCAAATCCGCGAACGGCAATTCTGCATCGCGAACTATTGAATGTCGGACCGAGGATCGATTCGATTGTTTGGATTTGTCTCGCCATTCCGGTGGTAATGACTGTTCGTAGCCTTTGCTCCTACGCCAACGCTTACTACATGGCGTGGGTGAGCAATAAGGTCGTCAACGACATCCGGAACCAGCTCTTCAACAAAGTGTTGCGGCATTCGATGGATTTCTTTAACCGGATGCAAGCTGGCTATCTCATGTCGCGGATCCAAAATGACGCGCGCAACATGCAACAGGCCTTGGCCAGTGTAAGCAGCGACGTTTTTAAACAGCCAATCACCATCGTCGGCGCCGTAATCGTGCTTCTTTTGATGGATTGGAAATTTACCGTCGTCAGCCTCGTCCTGTTTCCGAGCTGCATTCTGCCGATCCGCTATTTCGGCAAACGCGCGCGGGCCGCGGTCCAGCGCGAGCAAAAAGGCGGAGTGCTGATGACGGTTACGATGCACGAAAGTTTCGGCGGAATTCGTGTGATCAAATCGTTTGGCCGCGAAGAGCAGCAGGAGAAATTTTTTCGGCGGGGTGCGCAACAATCGTTCTCCCAAACCATGCGCATGGTAAAAGCAACGGAAGCGGTCGGGCCCGTGGTGGAAATTATCGCCTCCATCGGCGTCGGTCTCGCGCTTTGGTACGTTTATGCGGCAAACCTGAGTGCCGGCCGCTTCTTCGGACTCATCTCTGGGATTTTTATCATCTACGAGCCAATCAAAACGCTGAGCAAGCTACACATCGTGATGCAGCGATCGCTCGGCGCGACGACACAGATCTTCTCGATCCTCGATTCCGTTCCGACCGTGCAAGACGCGCCGAACGCAGTTCAGTTGGTTTCGTCGCGCGGTCAAATCGACTTCGAGAATGTGACCTTTCGCTACGCGACCGGCGTCACCGACGCCGTCCGCGATATCAATCTTCACATCGAGTCCGGTAAAACCTACGCGCTCGTCGGCGCGAGCGGCGCCGGCAAAAGCACCATCTTGTCGCTGATTTTGCGGCTCTATGATCCGACTTCAGGCGCGGTGAAGATCGACGGACACGATTTGCGCACCTTGACTCAGAAATCGTTGCGTGAACACATCGGGCTCGTCACCCAGGAAACGTTTTTATTTCACGACACGATTTTCAAAAATATCCAGTTCGGCCGGCTTAATGCCACTCCGGAAGAAGTTTACGCTGCCGCGCGGACTGCGTTTGCTCACGAATTCACTTTGGCGCAGCCGAACGGCTACGATACCGTCATCGGCGACAAAGGTTGTCTTCTTTCCGGCGGTCAGCAGCAACGTCTTGCCATCGCTCGCGCGCTTTTGAAAAACGCGCCGATCCTGCTCCTCGACGAAGCGACGTCATCGCTCGATACCGAATCGGAGAAGCAAATTCAAAAAGCGCTCGAAAAGCTCGCCGCCGGTCGCACAGTTATTGCCATCGCGCACAGGCTCTCGACGATCTTATCAGCCGACCAAATCGTAGTCCTGGAAAGCGGCAGCATTAAGGAGATTGGAACGCACGCGGAGCTTCTCGAGAAATCTGGTTATTATCGACGGCTTTACGATTTGCAATTTAATCAGCCGACCGAAATCAAGCCCGACGTGGCACGTGAGCCGGACGTGCTCGCAGAAGAATTGGTTTAGAACTTTCTCGTCTATCGAAGATCGACTTCTCACATGCCTTACAATTTTGATCTCCACACCCATTCCTTCTTTTCCGGCGACGGCGTATCCAGTCCGGAAGACTTGATTGCCGCTGCGCGCGCGAAAGGTTTGCACGGCATCGCACTGACGGATCACAACACCTGCGATGCGGTCACCTACATGCTGGAACAAGGGTTGATGCGCATCGACGGACAGCCGGTCGACGGCTTTCTTGTTTTGCCGGGTGTCGAAATCACGACCGCCGACGGTCACCTGCTCTGCATCGGCGCGGAGCTGCCGTACTTGAAAGGAAAGCCGGCGCGCGAAGTTTGTGAGATCATTCACCAACGCGGTGGGCTCGCGATTCCCCCGCATCCCTACGATTTGTTTCGCGCTGGTATTCGTCTTTCAGTTTTGGAAACCCTGCCGATCGATGCGATCGAAGTTTTCAACGCCGCGACCACGTTGCGCCGCTACAACCGCTACGCGTTCAAATATGCGCAGATCCGCGGATTGCCGATGGTCGCGGCTAGCGATGCGCACCACGCGGCGGCGGTCGGCACCGCTTACACGATTTTGAATACGGACGATTTTTCGGTAAAAGGAATTCTCGCCCAGATCGTCAAGAGCAACGAGCTCAACCAGCGATATCTCACGCCGCGCGACAGCCTGCGCAAGACCTGGAACAACTGGCTCCGCCTTCGGCGCCGGAAAAAAGTTCCCGAACTTGCAGCGAAAGATCGTGACCGCGGCAACGGCTACGGGTGATTGCATTTTCTGATTCCTAATTCCTAATTTTTATTTCTTCATGGCTGCCTACGTCATCGTCGAAATCGAAGTGACCGATCCTGCTGGCTACGAAGAGTACAAAAAGCAGGCCGCGGCCACCGTTCACAACTACGGTGGCAAATACATTGTTCGTGGCGGCAAAACCGAAGTGCTCGAAGGCAACTGGAAACCCAAGCGCATCGTCGTTCTCGAATTTCCAACCATCGACCGCGCCAAAGAATGGCTGAATTGTCCAGAGTATGCGGAACCGCGAAAGCTCCGTCACAAGACTGCAAAGACAAACATGCTTGTCATCGAAGGGGTCTAGCGACTCGGCAGTGGATCGCGCAACGCTTTCGGATCAGTCACTGGCGCTTTGCAGGTAAAATTTTCGCAGATGTAAGCGGCGGGTTTGCCGTCCATCGGTGACATGGCGCGGAACGCTTCGTTGTTTTCCCCCAGAAATTTCTGGCCCTCGCTGCCGTCCGCGAGCATCAACACTTTATTCGGAACGAAATGCCGATGAACTTCCTGGAGGAGCGCTCGTGTTTGTTCGTTGCCTGTCCCGCCGTTGGTCCGACCAGGGTCGGCACTTGACGAAGGCGGATCGATCTCACCAGCCGCGCCGGGGTCCGACGGAGGCGCACCAGCGATCACGATCTGGCGCGGCTTGGCTAAGCTGAAATCAATGGCCACGAGCATTTGCGGCATGGCGCTGGCAAAATGCGAAAGTGTCGGCGCGAAAGCGTCGATGGTTCTGCGCGCACGATCCTCCAGCTGTTTGTCGTTACGAAATTGAGCGAGGCGCAACAGATTCAACGCCGTAACCGAGCTCGCGGCCGGCTCGGCGCTGTCGTTGTCGTCTTTCATGCGCAGGACCACGCTCTTGTCTTTGCCACTAGTCGAGAAATACCCGCCGCGTTTTTCGTCCAAAAACAATCGGTCCTGCGTTTCCTGTAATTGGAGCGCAAACTTCAGCGATTCGATGTCGAACGAAGCTTCGTAAAGATCGAGAAGTCCTTGAATGACTAACGCGTAATCGTCCGCGAAGCCTTCAATCGAGCTCCGACCCTCGCGATAATTGCGGTACAGCAATTTGTTCCTCTCGTCGTACAAATTTGCCCGTAAAAATTTCACCGCTCGCGTGGCGCTTTGCAGGTAACGCGGTTCATCCAAAACCTGGGCCGCGCGCGCGTAGGCCGAAATCATCAAACCGTTCCAGGCCGCGATGATTTTGTCGTCGAGGTGCGGACGCGGGCGCTCGTTTCGGATCGACAATAACTTTTCACGACTCCGCGCAAGCGATTGTCGAATTTCATCTTCGCTCTTTTTGAAGTGCTTCGCCGTCTCGGCAACTGCGTGTCGCTGAATCAAAATGTTTTTACCGCGGAACTCATCCTGCGGATCGCTTCCTTCCGGCGCGTTGCCGTGTGGCTGGACGCCAAAGTGGAATTTGAAGACCTCGGAGTCTTTCCCGAGCGCGTCGTCGATTTGTTTCTCGGTCCAAATGTAAAACGCGCCTTCGCCATGCTCGGGCTTGCCGTACTCGAACAAACTGTCGGCATCCTCCGCAGAGAAGAAACCGCCATCTTTTAAAGTCATGTCGCGCGCGACGTAATCGAGAATATCGTGAGCGACATCGGCATATTGTCGATCTTGAGTGATTTGAAACGCGTCGAGGTAGGCGCTCGCGAGCTGCGCCTGGTCGTAAAGCATCTTTTCGAAATGCGGGACGTGCCAGTAGCGGTCAACGGAGTAGCGATGAAATCCACCGCCGATGTGATCGTGCATTCCGCCCGCAGCCATTTTTCGCAGCGTGAACAAATCCATCTCCAGCGCGTGCTTCCCGCTCTCGCTTTTGGGATCGCGCGCGTAAAGTCGGGTCAGAAAATTGAGCGCGACGGGTCGCGGAAATTTCGGCGCCATGCTGAAGCCGCCTTCGCGCGGATCGAAACTGCGATCGAGTTGCTGGTAAGCGTTTTCAAAGACATTGCCGTCTATCTTGGCAGTTGCGTCCGGTTGGGCGGTTTGCGATTCGCGGAGCGCGTCGACGATTTTGGATCCGCTCTCCACAATTTTTTCGTGATCCTGTTTCCACGCGGTCGCGATTCGCTCTAAAACTTTTTTGAACGCGGGCTGGCCGTATCGATCTTCCGGCGGAAAATAAGTCCCGCCGACAAACGGTTTCAGATCAGGGGTGAGCCAAACGCTCATTGGCCAGCCGCCGCCGCCAGTGGTCGCCTGCACAAACGTCATGTAAATGCGATCGACGTCCGGCCGTTCTTCGCGATCGACTTTGATGTTTACGAACTCGCGATTCATGATCGCAGCAATCTCTTCGTTCTCGAAGGACTCGTGCGCCATGACGTGGCACCAGTGACAGGTCGAGTAACCGACCGAGAGAAAGATCGGTTTATTTTCGCGGCGCGCTTTGGCAAATGCTTCCTCGCGCCACGCATACCAATCGACCGGATTGTGCGCGTGCTGAAGAAGATAAGGCGACTTTTCCTGCGCGAGCCGGTTGGTGTGCGCAGGATGCGCCGGTTGAATTTCCGCAGCCATGATGACTGGTGTCACTGGGAACCATCATGTCATTCCGAGCGAAGTCGAGGAATCTCTTGCCATTTCAGAAACATTCAGAGATGTCTCGACTCCCCCTCGACGTGACAAAAGATGGATCCCACGACGCTTATTCTTCTTGGCTTCACAATTGCGCTGATCGCGTTTCTCTACTCCTCAGTCGGACATGCCGGCGCCTCGGGTTACATCGCCACGATGACGCTGTTCGGCTTCGCACCGACGATCATTCGGCCGACCGCGCTCGTCCTGAACATTCTGGTCGCGATGATCGGCTCCTTTCAATTCTGGCGGGCCGGCCATTTCTCCTGGAAATTATTCTGGCCGTTCGCGCTGCTTTCAGTTCCCGCGGCGTATCTCGGCGGTTACATCCAGCCATCGGCTTCGATCCTTAGAATTTTGATTGGGCTTGTCCTGCTTTTCTCAGCCGCCCGATTGGTTTTTCGACGAAGAGATCCCGAAGAAACGAATCCACCGTCGAAACCAACCGCAATCGGCGTCGGAGCTGGACTCGGTCTTCTTGCCGGCCTGACCGGAACGGGCGGCGGAATTTTTCTAACACCGCTCCTCTTGTTCTGCGAATGGGCGCGCATCCGCCAGGCGGCGGCGGTCTCGGCACTATTCATTTTGGTAAACTCAGTCGGCGGACTCGTCGGATATTTCACGGTCGTTCATTCCGTCCCATTGCTCGGAATTATTCTCGCGGTTCCCGCGATCGTCGGCGGAACGATCGGTTCCTACCTGGGAAGTCGGCGCCTGCCAGTCCGGGGCATCGCGATTTTTCTCGCGATTGTGCTCACGATTGCCGGCTGCAAATTAATTTTTACGCGGTGACAATTCCAATCTCGGCGCGTTCTTCGGCGACCACGGGTTCTTCTTGAAATCCGAGGCGATAATTTTTTCTCGCGTACTTCGCAAGATGTCGAGAAGGGCTGATACGTCGAGCGCGTGATGCCGCTGCGCGAACTTCGACAAATTCTTTTCCGCGAGCTTGAACAATTTCACGGCGGGCCGCAAGCGCCGGCCGTGTTTTGCATGAGTTGGGTGCTCGAAATTTTTCTTTAAGTGCACGAAGGCGCCCGCGGCCTGGATCAGTCCCTTGAAAAAATCGTCGTCCCCGGTGTCGTTGTTGAGCCAGAGCTGTTCCAAAACATCGTGGGCTTCGTAATAACACTGGTCGTTCCAGCAGCGGAAGAACGCGCGATAGAAAGGATGATTCGCCACCTCGCCACTGGCAGGGATGTCACTGTCTTCGAGGCCTCGGACAAACCGCGAAATTCTTTCGCCTTTGTTCATGAAACGCTTAATTTCATCATGCCTCAAATGATGGGCAAACCGACTTTTGCGGAGGGTTCCGGAAGCGTTCGGGGCCGGAGCCAAGGATGACGCCGTTTACGCTGGCAATTCTTCTCGTCGCAATCGGCGCACTAATCTTCGTCTCAGCCCTTTTTTCAGGTCTGGAGACGGCGCTTTTTTCGCTCCGGCCACATCAATTGCGCCGGTTGGAACAAAATCACCCCGCACTTACGAATTTTGTGCAACTCTTCCGCGACAAACCGCGCCGCGTTCTAAACGTGCTCCTGCTCGGCGACGGTCTGATCAAAGTGCCGCTGGTGGTGCTTTGTCTTTTTCTGCTCTGGCGCGGTCCGCTCGCCGGACATCTGCCGCAGTGGCTGGCGGCAATTCTGATTTTCGCAGTCGTTGTCTTGCTCTGCGATTTGATTCCAAAACTAATCGCGCTCTCGGCGCCATACCGCCTTTCGGCGATTGGCGCATTCACCCTCCAATCTTCAGTGTGGTTGCTCGATCGCCTCGGACGCGCGTTCGAAAACATCAGCACTGCGATTGTCGATCTTCTGACTCCGAAACGATTGCGCACACGCGCTCGAATGAGCGACGAAGAACTCGAAACGTTGGTCGAAATCGGCGAGGAAGAAGGAACGCTCCACCAAACCGAGGGCGAGATGATCCAGGAAATCATCAAGATGGGCGACAAAACGGCCAAGGATTGCATGACGCCGCGGGTGGACACGTTCGCATTGCTCGACGATCTCACGAACGAACAGGCGATCGGGCAACTAAAGGAGAAACGCTTTCGCCGCGTGCCAGTCTACGCCGATACGCCCGACAACATCGTGGGCATCATCGACGTCAAACTTTTCCTCCTCGATTCGTCCGAACATTACACCGAGACGTTGCTCCCGCCGTCATTTGTGCCCGAGACGATGCGCGCGCTCGATTTGCTGAACCTTTTCCTGACCCATCCGCAATCGCTCGCCATCGTGGTCGATGAGTTTGGGGGAACGGAAGGCATCATCACGATGGCGGACATCGTCGACGAAATTCTAAGTGACGCCGCGCCGCCCGGTGGCGATGTCGATCTTTACATCGAGCCACTGGAGAACGGAAAATTTCTGGTCAGCGGTCACGCGCGGCTGGACGACTTGACAGAATACCTTGGTTTTGAGCTGGAAGCGGAAGGAATCGACACCATCGGCGGCCTCGTCTTCAACCGGCTCGGCTACGTACCGCAGGCTGGGGCACAAATCGAACTGCCACGCCTCACGATAACGGTGAGGCGAACCAGTCGAAAACGGATCGAGGAACTGTTTCTGGAAAAGACGACCTGCCTCGAAGACCAAACTGACACCGCTGCCGCATGAGAGACCTTTTCATCATCATCAGTTGCTGGACAGTTTCCTTTCTCTTCAACGGGATCGAAGCCGGCCTGACTGCGATCGATCCGGTCCGGTTGCGCCATGATACGAAACTGAATCGGCCGCCCGCCGTGCGCCTCGATCGCCTCCTGAAAACGCCCGAGCGGTTGCTGGTCACGGTTCTTCTCGTGACAAACTTTGTCGACATCATCGCGCTGCTGCTGCTGACCAGGTTGCTGTTATCAAGGCTTGGCGACGCCGGTTTTGTCGTCGCGATCATGGTGGCGCTGCCAGTTTACGTGTTTTCCCTAAGCGTTCTGCCAAAATCGCTTTTTCGCCGGTTTCCTTTTCGAGCGCTTTCGCGGCTGGCTCGCTTTCTTGAAATCAGCACCACCGCGCTCTCCCCGCTGCTGGCGACCGGCGAGGCCATCGGCAAATTACTTTTGCCGGCACAACAAAAACGCGCCCGCTTGTTCGCCGCGCGCGAGGAATTGAAACAAATTACCGCCCAGAGTGAGCGCGAAGGCTCGCTCACTGCGACCGAGCGTGCCATGATCCATAACGTAGTCGATTTTCAGAACGTGACGGCGCGCGATGTGATGAGACCGCTGTCGAAGGTGACCAGCTTGAACCCGAATTCGGGAATTGAGGAAACATTGCGTCTCAGCCGCTCGAGCGGGTTCGATCGTCTCCCTGTCATCGACGCCAGCGGCGACCCGGTCGGTCTCGTGAACGTGCTGGATATTTTGCTCGACAAGGAACAGCCGCAGTCGCTCAACCGCTACATTCGGCGAATGGTCACAGTCCAGGATGCCGAACCGGCGGCGGCCGCGATTCAACGTTTGCGCGCGGCGCGACTTGGTCTGGCTGCGGTTGTCGATCAAAAAAGAAACTTAATCGGGATCGTTACCGACGAGGATTTGATCGCGCGCCTTGTCCGCGCCTGACTGCCGATCATTCCAGCGACGAATCTGCCAGCTTTGCGATTCCAGTACGCGTCAGTCGGAACACAGTCCATTCATCCATGGGTTTAGCTCCGAGGCTTCGATAAAACTGAATTGCCGGCTCGTTCCAATCGAGCACCGCCCACTCCATTCGGCCGCAGCCGCGATCGCGCGCAATGTTGGCCAGGTGAATCAAGAGCGCACGTCCGTAACCCCTGCCTCGATGTTCCGGCTTCACGAATAAATCTTCCAGATAGAGCCCCGGCCGCCCGAGCCAGGTGGAAAAATTGTGAAAGTAGACGGCAAAACCAATCGCCTTTTCGTTTTCAACCGCGAGTAAAACTTCCGCGGCCGGCTTTTTCCCAAAAAGAACCTCAGCGAGGCTTTCCTCAGTTGCAGTCACTTCGTTCGGCGCGCGCTCGTAAGTCGCCAGCGCGCGGATCAACTCGAGAATGACCGGAACGTCGGCAACTCTTGCCGGCCGGATCACGAAGTTCTCTCTCTTCATTGTGGTGTCTGGTTCAGTTTGTAGATTTTGAACTCGGAGGTCGCTTCCAAGACGGTTGATGTCCCCTCGAGATATTCGCGGAACACCGGATAGTAATCGAGCCACCACGAAGTGTCCGAGGTAAACACCAAATAATCTGCGCCGCGTGCCCGCAAGCCTTCGAGATCGATAATCGCAGAGGCGCTTTCGTTCGGTTCACCGTTGTAAATCCCTTCCTTCTCTAAAAAATGCCAGCCTTTGCGCTCGGCGTAATAGAAAATCGTTGGATCACCATTGTCAGCGGCGACAATCAACGAATTCCTGGGTGTCATCCGCTTCAACGTCAATCCGGCGTCCCGGAGCGACGCCGCGCTTGGTCGATAAAAGTCGCGCGCAAAAACTCGTGCCAGAAAGCCAAAAGCGATGCTTAACAGAACAGAAATGGAAATCTTCACTGCGGGGCTGGAGATTTTCGTTCCAAGAAGAGCGCCAGCTGCGCCGGCGAAGGCAGCAAAAATTGGAATTAGCGGCAGTTGATACCATGGATGTCGATTGCCGTAACCCACGACGATCATGAAGAGAGCCATTGCGGCCAACCACCAACGAAACGGACGCGCTCGAACCATCGATCTAGTCATCGCGACGCCAACACCGCCAAGCAGGAATAGAAAAGGCGTCAGCGTTGAAGTCACCATCAGCTTCGCAATCTTGAGATACCACGCGGGCGGCATGATCCGGATTCCGCCCGCGCCGAAAAAATGGTGCGGATAAAAATGGAGCGAGATCTGATAGGCGTGCCAATACCACGAGAGCGAGGGTAGGAGCGCGATCGCTGCAAAAAGCCAAATTCGAAAATTTCGAAACGCTGAAAAACTGAAACGCTGAAAGATCAAACAGGACAGAGGCGCGCCAATCAAAATGCTCGGGAACTTAAATAAGATCGCAAATGAGACCGCAACGGCTGACGCGAAAAAGAAAGACGGCTTCGCAGTGTCGTTCCAGCGTTCAAAAAAATATAGGCCCGCAATCGACAATGCGAGCGACGGCATGTCCGGCATGAAACAACGGCTCGCCATGATTCCGAGCGGAGCAAAACTATAGAAGAACAGTGCACAGACCGCCGCAATTTCTCCAAACATTTTGCGCACGAGCAAAAAGAAAAACGGTAGCGAAAGCGCGAATAGAATCACTCCTTGCGCGCGTCCAATCCATTCGTGGACGCCAAAGATTTTGTAACAGAGCGCGGCCAGAAACGGGAGAACCGGAAATTCGGTACCGACGTAGCCTTGCTGATCTCCGGCCCAATCGATTTGCGGCCGCGCGAAATGAAAACCGCCATGAAAATAATTCCTCGCGAGCGCAGCGACATCGCTTTGCCGCCAGCTCCAATTGTCGACGTACGGTTGGTCGACCCAAATCAATCGAACCACGACCGCCAGGATCGACATCACAGCCGCGAGACGCGCCGCTCCCGTCATGGATCGCCTCTTGACAAAGCAGCGCGGCAAAGTCAATCGAGTAGGTAGGCCCCTGATGAAGATAGTAGTGCTTGCGCTCTCTCTGTTGCTCGGATTTAGCGCAGTTCCATTGCACGCTCAAAACGAACCGACCCTGGTTCCGGACGTGGTCGATCCGGGTAAGCTGATTCCGATCTTGCCGGAAGCGCCGGCGGGTTGGACCGCCGAGAAAGCAGAGGGCTCGAGCGACGACGTCGGCGGATTCAAAATCACCAACGTGCATCGAGATTACCGCAAAGGCGCGGCGGAGGACGCGAACGCACCAACGGCGGCGATCAGCATTCTCGATTCCGTCGCGAATCCCGATTATGTCGAAGCGACCACCGGAGCCTGGAATCAAACCAGCGAAACCCCGGAAGGTTACGGCAAACCGGTCGCGATCGATGGCAACCCTGGTCGCGAGGATTACGACAAGGAACGAAAGCAGGCATCGCTCTGGGTCATGGTCGCGAAGCGCTACTTCGTCCAAATCGAATTGCAAAACCAGGAGCCGAAGGAACTTCAGGAGTGGATCAGGCGCGTCGATCTGAAAAAGCTAGCCGAAATTAAGAAATAATTACTTCTTCATCGCTTCGCCGGCCATCGGCACGAAGCGCACCGGTAGAATCGCGCGCTGGGCCACTTCGCCGTTCTTCTTTTCGAGAAGGTAGAGTTGCTGATCGAGTCCGCTGCCGACAGGGATGATCATCCGTCCGCCTTCCTTCAATTGTTTCGTCAAGGGCTGCGGAACTTTGTCCGGCGCGCAAGTCACAATAATCGAGTCGAACGGCGCGGCCTCCGGCCAGCCTTGATATCCGTCCCCCACCTTAACGTGGGCGTTGCCGTAGCCTAGCCGCGCCAGCCGCGCTGACGCATCCTTCGCGAGCGGCTCGATGATCTCGATCGTGTAGACCTCTTTCACCAGCTCCGCCAAAATCGCCGCTTGATAACCCGAACCCGTGCCGATCTCCAGAACGCGATCGGTCGGTTCCGGCCGCAGTTGCTCAGTCATAATTGCGACAATGAACGGTTGCGAAATCGTTTGGTCATGACCGATCGGAAGCGCGTTATCGGAATGCGCTTGCGCACGGAGATTCTGCGGAACGAACTCTTCCCGCGGCACTTTCGCCATCGCCATCAGCACTCGCTGGTCTTGAATCCCGCGCGGCTTGAGTTGTTCCTCCACCATTCGCTGCCGTTCGGCCGCGAATTCCGAACTCGAGGTCGGACTGTGATGACAGCCGGTCGCGGCGATTAGGACTAGGACCAGCGGCGTCATTCGTCTCATCACTGTAAATATAACGCACCAACCGCCGCTTCCGTTGCGACAAATTCTTGGTGTCCTTACGCCTCTTCATGGTTAATTTCACCGGCTTTTCATGAACGAAGACCGCAAAACTTTAGAGCAACGCGCGCAGATGACGGAGATCGAACGGCTTCGTCATTCGGCGTCGCACGTCCTCGCGACCGCGATTCTGAAAATCTGGCCGGAAGCGCAGTTCGCCGCCGGGCCGCCGGTCGAGAACGGTTTTTACTACGATGTCGATCTTGCGCACCGGATTTCGCCCGAAGATTTCGAAAAAATCGAGGCGGAGATGAAAAAGGAGATCAAAGCGAATCATCCGTTCGAAAAAGTGGAGGTTTCGCGCGATGAAGCGCTCGCACTTGGAAAAAAAGGCCGGCTCGCGGCGCTGAGCGATCGGAAGGAGCCGAGCAAATTCAAGCTCGACATCATCGAAAACATTCCGCCCGACGAGAAAATTTCACTCTATCGCAACGGCGATTTCATCGACCTCTGCGCCGGGCCGCACGTGATGCGCACCGGGAACATTGGCGCGTTCAAGCTAACGAGCGTCGCGAGCGCTTACTACAAAGGCGACGAAAAGAATCCGCAGCTGCAACGGGTTTACGGCACCGCCTTCAAAACCAAAAAAGAGCTCGACGACTATTTTGCGATGCTCGAGGAAGCGAAAAAGCGCGATCACCGCAAACTTGGGCGTGAACTAGAGATTTTCGTGTTCGACGATGACGTCGGGCCCGGTCTGCCAATGTTTCTTCCGCGCGGCGCCGCGATCGCGGAAGAACTGGAGAAACTCGCGAAAGAAACCGAATTCGCCGCCGGCTACGTGCAAGTGCGGACGCCGCACATCGCGCGCGCAGTTCTTTATAGAAAGAGTGGACATCTTCCCTACTACGCGGAATCGATGTTTCCGCCGATGCAGATGGAAATCGAGCCACAAGAAGAGGCAGCGGCAGTGATGAACGCTCTGATAGGTAAAATTAGTTGGAAGCGATCTGAAATTGCACAGCTCAAACGTAAGACGGAAGAAGCACGACAGAAGTCGCCAGATGACATCGCGCAATTGAACGAAAGAGATGAATTGCTACGGACGGCCGAGAATGAGCTAGGACTTCTCAGCGATGCTCTCGAGCGGGAGCAGTCTACTCATCGCTACTATTTGAAGGCGATGAATTGTCCGCATCATCACAAATTGTTTGCGGCGGTACCACGGAGTTATCGGGATCTGCCCCTGCGACTGGCGGAGTACGGAACCTGTTATCGGTACGAGAAGAGCGGCGAGTTGTTCGGATTGATGCGGGTGCGCTCTTTGCAAATGAACGACGCGCATCTCTACACGACCCCGGAACAGTTTGAAACCGAGTTCAACGCCGTGAACGAAATGTATCTCAACTATTTCAAGCTTTTCGGGATCGAGAAATATCTGATGCGCTTCTCGACCCACGATCCAACGAAGCTCGGTCAAAAGTTTGTCAATGAACCAGAGCTTTGGAAACAAACCGAAGAGATGACTCGCTACGTCTTAAAGAATTCCGGTATCAATTACGTCGAAGTCCCGAACGAAGCCGCGTTTTACGGACCGAAGATTGACGTCCAGGCGTGGAGCGTAATCGGCCGTGAATTTTCGATCGCGACCAACCAGGTCGATTTCGCGCAGCCGCGAAGCTTTGATCTGCGCTACAAAGACAAGGACAACACGGAGAAAATACCGATCTGCATCCATCGCGCGCCGCTTGGAACACACGAACGCTTTATTGGATTTTTGATCGAGCATTATGCCGGGAATTTCCCGCTTTGGTTATCGCCCGAACAGGTCCGCATTCTGACAATCGGCGACGACGCGAAGCTGATCGACTATTCGATGTCGATCTTAAACGAACTGCGCGCGCATCAAGTTCGCGCCGAGATCGACAAGAGCAGCGATCAAATCAACGGGAAGATTCAGCGCGCCGAACAAATGAAAGTGCACACCATGTTCGTGATCGGCAAGCGCGACCTAGACGCCGGCGCGGTCAGCGTCCGTGTCCACGGCAAAGGAAATCTCGGCGCCAAACCGCGCGCCGAAGCCATCGCCGAAATTCTGCAGGCAATCAAAGAACGTCGTGATTGAATCGGTTGGTGCCAAAAAAAGCCCCCAGCGGCAAAGGGCGAACTGACGTGATCGCTCCATCACGACACCACTCGGTTTTTTCGTTCTAGCCAGTGATTTTGCTGTGCTTGTCTTCATTGTCGCTAAAGCTCCCACGCTTCGTCCGGCTGTGTCTCGATTCGCGTTTCAGTGACGTCGCAAAGAAATTGAAGCCGGCGCCGTTCTTTTTCCGCCGCCGGAAAAAGCGAGACGTAAAACTTTTCGCCGGCATCGCGATGCTTGATCCAGTTGCGCTGCGCTTCGCGCACGTTGGGGGCTTGATCCTTCTCGGTCTTGGTAATCACTTCGGCATAACGTTTGTTCAATTGTCGATCTAACGCTTCGAATTTGGCTTTTAATTCCCCTTCGCTCGGCAAGGGATCGACCGGCTCGGCGCAGGCAAGCGCTTCGGATTTAGTTTTGTTTAATTTCCGCAAGTAGTCGGTAAGCTCGAACGCTTTCGTGCGCGTGTTGAAATACACGTAGCAGGTGTGAATCGTCCGATGACGATCGCCGCCCCGCAATTGCACGAGCAGTCGGCAGGAGTCGAGGCTCCAGGCAACGAAAAAAGTCATGCCCACGTCGGCGTCATCTTCCTCTTTGGAATAATTTGCCTTGAGCGCGCCTTGCTTCACACAAAATGGCCAGACCCGATCATTGAAAGATTGGTCTTCTTTTGTCGGCGCAATCTCAACCTTTTCCGGATTGACGCGATGAAACAAATCGCCGTTGGCGAAACCGTGCGCCATCTTTCGCACACCAAAAATCCATTCATCGTTAGGCGAAGCGTGAAACTCATCGTCAAAGGACGAAATGCCTTCCAGCGGCGGCAATTCAGCTCGTTGCACGGGATCTTTGTTAGAAGTAACCCAGGCCTTGTCACCACTTCGCTCAATTCGACAGGCGCCGTTTGGGCTTGTATAAAGAATCTCCGGTTCGTCTTCTACCGCCCCGGCCAGGGCGAAACTGATCACCGGGCTCCCCAACAAAAGAACGACGCGAATGTTTCGGCTCATCGAAAAGATCGTCGTTCTAATTTTTTTGGTCGTCCTTTTTTGGCTCGAGATAAAGGAAACTGCCCTTCAGCATCGTTTCGAGTGCGCCGGAATCTTTTTGGTAGCTCGCTTTGTCGCGCGACGAAAGAACGATGTAAGCAACGGCGCGCGGGAGCTGGACGTAGGCGACGCGCTCCCACTGCGAGTAAGTTTTGGTCGCGGGATATTCGTTGATGAAATAATCGCGGCCGTCTTTGGTTTTGCCGGACGCGATTTTTTCTTTCGGTTTGCCGTGCTTTGCCGCCATTTCTTTGATTGCCGTCGCCACGAACTTGTTCACGTCCTCAAAGTCTTCGCCGGCGATTTCCGCATACATCACCGTTTTGGCGTCAGCCCACGATTGGCCTTTTGGATAAAGAACACATGGAAGCCCTTGTTCGGCGCCGGATTCATTGTCGAGGACCCAACCATCCGGTGCTGAAATGTTGAACGCGGCCTTCGGTCCATAAACAATTCCGCCAGGATACTGCCCCTTCGCGAAGCTGAGCGTAAAAAGGAACGCGCCAACAAAGATCCTGACGAATAATAATTGCTTCATCGTCGAGGTCTCAATCGTTTCTTTAATTCTGCCACGCGTTCGTCCGTAAGTTCGCGAAGAACGCGATCGCGAACGATGCGCGTGTTTTCAGCGGCGCTTTTGTTGCGCACAGCTTCGTCGGCTTTGTTGTCGCGCGATTCGATCCAGTTTCGTTGTTCGACTCGAAGTTTCTCGCGCGCCGACGGAGCGAGCTGCTTCAATAGCGCGGAGTAAATCGCGTTTAATTCGCGATCCGCTTTGGCGAGCTTTGCCGATTCGGAAAACGTATCTTCCGGCAACGGTCCCGGAGTGATTTTAGTCACGTTAGCTGCCGGAGCTTCACTGGCGCGAGCAAGCTTTAAAGTTAAGATGCCCTCAGTGACCTTCGCATCATCTTTGCGATCTTTGGTCACGAATGGCAGACCGACTGTTGTTGGATCGGTGAATCCCGTTTTTTTCCCGAGTTCGGGCAAACCGGTCAGAAGATAAGTGGAATCGAACGGCCCACGCTGGCGCGGCAGGGTGCGTTTAATTTGTGCGTCGATGCTCTTATCGAGGGAAGGTCCGATTTGTGTTGCGCGCGAATCGTTCTCGCCCACGTCCAGAAGGAGCAGTGTGTCTGTGCCCCATTTCCATTCATAGGCGGCCAAAGCGAATCGCCTTCCGTTCTCAACCGGCCCCCAAGCGACGCTCAATGTGCGATGACTGCCCGGCCGCACGTAACCGCCTTTGTCACTGACCGGGCCGAGCTTCTTTTTCTCGGGAACGTTGAGGACGGAAATTTCTTTCACATCGTACTTTTCGTAGAAAGCGTTCGGATCTTTCTCCAGAAGTGACCAATCGACCGGTTCAGCGCTATCGACACTCCAAGCAAGCGCGTTGCGGCCATCGGCAGATTGCGAATCGCGCGCGAGCACAAGTTTTTCCGCTCCGATGTCAATCCAACGTTGCTCGGACGGCGCGGACTCTTCAGCGGCGGACCGTTGTCCGAGACAAAACTGTCCGGCGATCAGTAGGCAGGCAAAGGAAACGTAAGCACACGGTCTCATTTGCTTTGAGCGATACGGGAAAAGAGTCGGCGAGACAATGCAATTCCACGGGGCGCATCGACAGACCGCTAGCTAGCTAAGCGGAAAAGTTTGCTTGCAACCGGGTGGCGTTATCACCACGCTCGAACTCATGAAAAAAGTGGCGGCAGATTTTTCCCTGGTCTATCGCAACTTCAACCTGTACTTGCGACTTGCAGTGTTGCTATGCGCGCTTGGTGTTTGTTTCAGCTACGCCGTTGCTCAAGAAAAGACCGACGTCCGGGGCATGGTCGAGCAAATCGATCAGTTGCGCGAGGCGGGCAAGTATCAGGAAGCTATTCCGATTGCTGAGCACGTCCTGAAGTATTGCGAGAAAAAGTACGGTCCGGACCATCCCGAAGTCGCCGACAGTCTCAACGATCTCGCGTCATTATACGGACCGCTCGGCCAACACGCCAAAGCTGTGCCGCTTTACGAGCGCGCACTAAAAATTCGAGAGAAGGCGCTCGGTCCGAACCATCCATACGTCGCGATTATTCTCAACAATCTGGCCGAAACTTATCGCGAAATGGGTGACTACGCCAAAGCAGAGCCACTTTACAAACGCGCGCTGACGATCTTTGAAAAGAAACTCGGACCCAATCACCAAAACACCGCATCATGCTTGAGCAACCTCGCGTTGTTGTACGAAGGCAAAGGCGAAATGGCCAAAGCCGAACCATTGTACGTCCGCGCTCTCAAGATTCGCGAAGAAAATCTCGGGCCCGATAATCCGGCGGTCGGAAACAGCCTGAGCAATCTAGCAGCGCTCTATTACTACCAAGGGAAATTGGCGCAAGCCGAGCCGATGTATGAGCGCGCGCTGAAGATTGATGAGAAAGCGTTCGGACCGGAGCATCCAGCAACTGCCAACGTCCAGAATAATCTCGGCGCACTCTATTTGAATCAAGGCGATCTCACAAAAGCGGAAGCGCTTTTCAAGCAAGCGCTCGCGACGCGGGAGAAATTGTTCGGACCGAATCATCCATCGACCGGTGAAACGATAAATAACCTGGCATGGGTTTACCTGGATGCCGGCGACTACAGCAAAGCCGAACCGCTCTATCAACGTTCGCTCAAAATTACCGAACAAGCTGCCGGTCCCGAGCATCCAAATACGGCCACTTCACTCAATAATCTGGGAGTGCTTTATCAGGAGATGGGCGAATACAAGAAAGCGGAACCGTTTTACGAACGTGCATTAAAGATTCGAGAAAAGACATTTGGACCAAATAGTCTCGATGCCGTCTCGAGCATCGGAGGATTGGCGGATCTTTATCGGCTCGAAAAGGATTATGCCAAAGCGCAGCCAATGGCCGAGCGAGCGCTGCAAGTTTCGGAAAAGACTTTCGGCCCGGAACATGAGATGACCGCCACCTCCTACAACAATCTGGCCGCGATCTATCTCGACATGGGCAAATACGATAAAGCTGAGCCGTTATTTCAAAAGGCGCTCGCTCTTTTCGAGAAAAAACTTGGACCAAACCATTACAAAGTCGGCGCAGCTTTAGATAATCTCGGAGACCTTTATCGCGAAAAGGGTGATTACAAAAAAGCGGAATCGTACGGGTTACGTGCGGTCGAGATCACCGAAAAAGCGCGCGGGCCACAACATCCCGAGCTGGCAACCTGTCTCAATCATCTTGCAGCGGTTTACGAAGCGACGGGCGACAAAGCGAAAGCACAACCTCTTCGCGAGCGTGCGTCGAAGATTCGGAACAAACCGGAGGCAAAAGACGTCGCGACGCAAAACCATTCCTAGTTTATCGAATGAATCGCACGCAAACATTGATGACCGCGATGTCGATCTTGGGTGCGATATCGGCCTTCGCGGCCAATCCATTTCTCGACGCGAAAGATGACAAGCCGGTCTCGGCAAATTTTCGCGGCACAGAATGGAGCGACGAATACATCCACGGCGAAATTCCGTTGACCGCGCGCGCGTTGACCACGCGGATTGCGCAAGTGCCGTGGGGCGCGATTTTCAAAATCGAGTTTGTCGATCTAAAATCGCGGGCCGAGCAGACGCGCGAAATTCGGCCGCAATATTTTATCGTCACGAGCGATCGCATTCTTTTACTCAACGAAGAGGACAACGACGCGGCGGCAAAGAAAATTTCCGCAATGGACAAGCCGCCGGCGTACGAGCAAGGCGATGTCCGGGCAATCAACAGCGGTAAATTGAAATTTGAGGAAGGTCCGTACACGACGACGATCGAGGTTAAAGGCGATCAATGCACGTATCTCACCAGCCACAATTCGGGCCACTTCACGAAGTTCGTCTGGAAGAAAGGCGTCGGCTTGGTCGAGCACGCCAGCAACTACGGCGCGATGAAAGATGGGTATCGCCTCAAACGCGTTGCTTCAAAAAAATAACGCGGCCAGGATTTACCAGCTGTAAGTAATGGTCCCGTCGGCCTCGCGGGAGAGTTTTGCGCCGACGAAGACAGCCCTGGCTACCGGTTTCTCGCCGATTGGAATTATTTCTACATAAAATGAAACTGGCGCACCTTCGGTACGGCCGAGCGCGCCCATTTTTTCAAGCTCGTTCCAAGCGTGCTTTCCACTCACTGTTTTCTTGAGAAATCCGAGCTTGACCATCGCATCGAAGGGAAATTCAACCAAGCCGTAATGGTTTGCCGTGTCTTCGAGAAAACCGCGATAGGTGCTTTCACCAATTTGCTCTGATTGCAAAAGTTTGGGCGTCACCTCGACGCGCACGATTTTTTTCGCCCAATCAAATTTGTGCTGCTCAATGTCGTTGAAGCCATGAACTTTACCGTCGAGCGGCGCGCCGAGTGACGGCGGCGCGATCTTTTCCTTCGCCGGCGCATAATCGAACGAGCAATAGGTTACGTCCGTCGTTCCTCGTGAAACCATCGGCAGGTCGGCATGTCCGACGTACTGCGCCTGGCCCTGCTGATCGAGCGCAAGCCAATATTGCGGCAGTTGTTTTGGATCGACATTTTTCTCCGCGACTTTGAGTTGAATGTGCAACCAAGTCTGACCGCCGCGTTGTTCGGTCCCAATTTTTTCAAACGGCGGCTCCATTCGGCCGGACATGATCGGCGTGTGCGCCAAATTGTAGAGGAAACGATCGTCCGAACGGCCAGGGTGCCACGTCTCCCCGTCCGAGCAAACCCAGCCTTTGTCTTTAATCACAATCCCACGCATCGGCGTGTCCGGTTTCACGCCGGGTTCCATCGTTAAATCAAAATCTTCGCCCGAAAGAAGTCCTCGCAGTTTGATCGTTTTCTTAAACGCCGCCGTACCGTTTACTGACCAAACTCCCGTGCTCATTTTCTTCATCGCCGCCATCAATAAATTTTCGGGACCGGGTTCGGCCGCGACGGCGTGCGGATTTCCAGGCGGAGCCACAACTGGCGGTTGATCGCTGATGGCAGCGTAACTCGCATCGGTCGTGACATAATCGTTGTCCAAAACACCCGGACCGTTATAGCGAGTGATGGCAGTTGGTTTTCCGTTTTCGAGCACGATCCACCAATTCGGCCGATCTCCCTGGTACTGAATTTTCTCCGGAGACTTGAATCGGACATGATACAAATTTTCAGCTTCGCCTTTTTCCGTCGGGACTTTTTCGTGCGGCGGAATTTTGTCGTCTCCGGAAAATTTGATCGGCGTGTGTACGAGATAATAAAAACGGCGATCGTTCACGCCGGTTTCCTCCCAGTTCTTACCGCCGTCGTCACTGATCCAACTTTTTTCGCCTAGCGTAATTTGCCGTTTCGCGCCATCGAGCGTCTCGGTCGTGAGATCGAAATCTCGGCCAAAAACAATTCCGGAAATTTTCATGTCCTTGTCGCCGACGATCCGCGCTTCAACCCGCCACGCGCGCTCGCCACATCCTTTTTTCGCCGCCGCCAAAATCGCCTCCGGCTTTTCTTCACCGGACGTGGTCGATTTTCTTGGCGGTTTGGCGAAACCTGCAGAGGACACAATTACGCCCAACACGATAATCGCCCGAACTTTAGTCGGGTGCATGAATGGCACTCATGCTATCCGCAACCGAAAGTGTAAAGAACAAAGCACCGATAACTTTGTAAGATCTATATCGGCGTTGACGCGCCCTGTTACTCGGCATTAACCGTTGGCGTTCATGCGACGGCATTTGCCTTTTATTTTGATCCTAATCGCAACGGCAATTCTGCGTTTCGCGATTTTGTTTGTGTCGCAAACACATCTCACCAGCGACGAAGCAATCATCGGCCTGATGGGAAAACACATTCTCGAAGGCCGGTATTTTCCCTTCTATTTCTACGGCATTTCCTACAACGCCTCCTGCGCGTGGGAGGCTTATCTCGCGGTCATTCCATTCGCGATCGCGGGCGTCGGCGTGGTCGCGCTGAAGATCCCGACCGTTCTCTTGTCGCTTGTTTGTCTGGCATTCTTCTACGCGATGACACTGCGCCTTTATTCAATTCGCACCGCGACGCTGGCCGCATTCGTGTTTGCACTTTGGCCGGGTCTGTTGAAATGGCATTTCCAGCCACGCGGCTACGCTTTTTATTTTTTGTTCATCCCAGTGCTGGTTATTTCGTTTTTGATCGTCGAAAACGAAAAACATCCGCGCGTCCGCAATGTTTTTCTCTTCGGACTAATCTGCGGTGTCGCGTTCTGGAGCATGGAACTGCTCCTCATCACGATTGTGGCGCTGTGGGTCCTGCTTCTGTTGCGCCGAAAGTTTTCCATCAGGACTTTCGCTGCGAGTGTTGGCGGTTTCCTGATTGGTTACGGCCCGGCGGTTTCGTGGAACTTCACTCATTCGTTTCGAAACTGGCATTTTGTCTTTTTCCAAAAACCGGAGGCTGGTGGATTTGCGGCGCGATTCGGTCTATCGGCATGGCGCGAAATCTTTATGGTCGAGATGCCGAAGTTTTTCAGCGCCGACACCGTTCTTTGGTATTACCGGGAAACGCACTGGACGGGTTACGTTCTATATTTAGTCACCGCGATAGCTGTGCTGGCCGCGGCGTGGCGTGCGCTGCCAAATATTCGCGGCACTTTCAGTTC
>DATFXN010000021.1:0-4776 GCA_035315805.1 Chthoniobacterales bacterium | reverse complement strand
ATTCGATTGCTGCTCAAGGCGGGATCAACGCCGCGAAGAATTATCAAAACGACGGCGACAGCGTTTACCGTTTATTTTACGACACCATTAAAGGCGGCGATTTTCGCTCGCGGGAAGCGAATGTGTATCGACTCGCCGAAGTTAGCGTCAACATCATCGATCAGTGTGTGGCCCAGGGCGTGCCGTTCGCGCGCGAATACAGCGGCTATCTGGCCAATCGCTCCTTCGGTGGCGCGCAGGTTTCACGGACTTTTTATGCCCGCGGACAGACCGGCCAGCAGCTCTTGTTAGGCTGTTACCAGGCCTTGTGCCGCCAGGTCGCTTCCGGCTCGGTGCGGATGTTTCCATACACGGAGATGCTCGACCTGGTGATTGTCAACGGCCAGGCCAAGGGAATTATCACTCGGAATTTGCGCTCGGGAAAAATGGAGAGGCACGCAGCAGATGCCGTCGTGCTCGCCAGCGGTGGCTACGGAAACGTGTTCTACCTTTCGACCAACGCGCGTGGCAGCAATGTGACAGCGACGTATCGCGCCTACAAAAGAGGCGCGCTCTTCGCCAATCCATCCTTCACCCAGATTCATCCCACCTGCATCCCTGTGGGCGGCGATTATCAGTCGAAGCTCACGCTAATGTCGGAGTCGCTGCGCAACGATGGGCGCGTCTGGGTTCCGAAACGCAAGGAAGATCGCGACAAGCCGCCAAATGAAATTCCTGAGACCAACCGCGATTATTATCTCGAGCGAAAATATCCCAGCTATGGCAACCTTGCGCCGCGCGACATTTCATCGCGCGCCGCGAAGGAGGTTTGCGACGAAGGCCGCGGCGTCGGTCCGGGCGGACGCGGCGTATATCTCGATTTTGCCGACGCGATTAAACGACTCGGCGTAGAGACGATTCGGGAGCGCTACGGGAACTTGTTTCACGTTTATAAAAAAATTACCGGCGAGGACGCCTACAAAGTGCCGATGCGAATTTATCCCGCCGTTCATTACACGATGGGCGGTCTCTGGGTGGATTACGATTTGATGAGCAATGTGCCCGGTCTGTTCGTGATCGGTGAAGCTAATTTTTCCGATCACGGAGCAAACCGGCTCGGGGCCAGTGCGCTGATGCAAGGTCTCGCTGACGGCTATTTTGTTATTCCCAACACGCTCCCGAACTATCTCGCCGGTCAGATGGGAAAACGGCCGTCGCCCGAATCTCCCGAGTTTGAACAAGCGGAGCAGAATGTTCGTGCGCGTCTCGAGAAATTGCTGAGAGTCAACGGCACGCGCTCAGCCGATTCGTTCCATCGCGAGCTCGGCCTTCTTCTCTGGGATAAATGCGGAATGGCACGTAACGAACAGGGATTGCGCGAAGCGCTCCGAAAAATCCCTGAGTTACGTGCAGAATTCTGGCGGGACGTGCGCGTGCCCGGCGATGAAGAAGATTACAACCAATCACTGGAACGCGCCGGGCGGGTGGCGGATTTCCTCGAATTCGCCGAGCTGATGTGCATTGACGCGCTACAGCGCGACGAATCTGCCGGAGCACATTTCCGCGAGGAACATCAAACGCCCGATGGCGAAGCGCTCCGAGACGACGAGAGCCATGCAGCCGTGTTTGCGTGGGAATTTCAAGGCGATGGTCAGCCTTCTAAATTGCATCGCGAACAGTTGTATTTCGAAACGGTGCACTTGGCGCAACGGAGCTATGAATGAAGAAGTTGAGAGTCGTTAGTTGAGAGACAAAGCATGTTTAATTTCGAAAAAACTGATGTCTGGCAAAAGGCGATCGATTTCGCCGATGTTATTTACAACGAGACTCGACCATTTGCGCAGGAAGAACGGTTTGGCCTAACAATTCAACTGCGGAGAGCGGCAGTTGCTATTTCCTCGAACATTGCTGAGGGTTCCTCCCGTTCCTCTAAAAACGATTTTGCGCCGTTTGCCGAAATCGCCGCGGGATCAGTCTTCGAAGTAGTCTCTCAAGCTTTCATTGCCCGTCGCCAGACTTTTTTGGGTGAGGAACAGTTTCGGAAAATCTATGCCGATGCCGACGAATTAAGCCGAATGCTAAGCGAATTGCGAAGGTCATTACTCTCAACTCTGAACCCTCAATCATGAACTTTCGGTTGAAAATCTGGAGACAGCGCGATGCAAAGTCCCGCGGCAAACTTATCGATTACGATATCCGCGACATTTCGCCGGATACTTCGTTTCTAGAGATGCTCGATATTCTGAACGAGACCTTAATTCGGACTGGCGGGGAACCAGTCGCCTTCGACTCTGATTGCCGTGAAGGGATTTGCGGCACGTGCTCACTTACAGTTAACGGCGAAGCTCATGGTCCAGATCATCCGGGCGCTGTGTGCGAGCTTTACATGCGAAAATTTCGCGACGGCGAAACCATAACCGTCGAACCGTTTCGCGTCGGCGCGTTTCCGATCGTCAAAGATTTGGTGGTCAATCGCAATTCACTGGATCGCATCGTGCAAGCCGGTGGATTCATCTCCGCGCGCGCGGGCTCAGCCCCGGAAGCGAATTCAATTCTCGTTCCCAAACACGACGCAGACCTGGCCATGGAAGCGGCGGCGTGCATCGGCTGCGGCGCGTGCGCAGCTGCGTGCCCGAACGGATCGGCAATGCTTTTTGCGGCTGCGAAAGTCTCGCACTTATCATTCTTGCCGCAGGGCGCACCCGAACGAGAGCGGCGCGTGTTGAAAATAGTACAAGTTATGGATGAACAGGGATTTGGTAATTGCACCAACACTTACGAGTGCGAAGCAGTGTGTCCCGCGAAGATCAGCGCCAGTTTCATCGCTAAGCTCAACCGCGAATACGCCCGCGCACAATTCCGGCAACGACTCGGCGAATAATTTCGCGCGTGTTTGTTTACTCTTTACTGCGGAGAGCGGTCGCCGCGGCGACCTGGTTTCGTCATTCTGCCGAAACAATCTCTTCAAAGTTCGCGAATGCAGAATGCATTCGCCGGCACGCGACACGCGTGCGCTCCCCAAAACGGCGCTATCGCGTGTTGCACGGACACGTCCAGAGTTCCGGATCCAGCTCTGCTTTTGCGCGCCTCGTTAATCGATCAGCATTTAACTCGTCGCGCAGTACCGCAAATACCGTCGAACCGGAACCAGACATCAGCGCGGCGCCGACTTCGGGTTGATTGAGTAACCACATTTTGATTTGTGCCAGAAAAACAAATGTTTCGAAAACGGGGCGCTCCAGATCGTTCACAAAACTTTGTTGAGTGAACTGTTGACCGACGTACGAAACTCCAGGAATTTCGTGCGAGTCTCGCCAGCGAGAGTAGGCCCACTGCGTAGGCACCCCGAACTCAGGCTTCAGCAACAACACCGACAATTGCTCACGCAATCTGATTGGGCTCACGAGCTCGCCGCGCCGTTTGCAAACCGCAGCTGATTGAAAAATGAAAAATGGAACGTCCGAGCCGATCATTTCTGCCATTTTCGCCAGCGCTTCACGGGTCAAATTCGTCTCGAACAGTTCATTGAGCGCCAGCAATGTGGAAGCAGCGTCGCTGCTTCCTCCGCCGAGACCGGCACCATGTGGGATTCTCTTTTTGAGTTCGATCGAAACGCCGCTGCTGATCTTCGTTTCTTCGAAAAAAATCTTTGCCGCGCGCACCACGAGATTGTCTTCTCCTTCGGGCACCGACGGATCATCGCACCGAAACGCGATCTTTTGTTTGGCGGAACGTTGCTCGATCTTGATCTCGTCACAAAGCGAGATCGGCGCGATAAGCGTCTTGATTTCGTGGAAGCCATCGCTGCGCCGGCCGAGAACCCTTAGCGAAAGATTGATCTTCGCAGGAGCAATGACTTGCATATATCGTCATGCCGAGCGTAGTCGAGACATCCCGTGTTGCCAGCCAAAGCTAACGCTGCGGGATCCCTAGACTTCGATCGGAATGACAAACGTTGCTGACAAAATCATCGTGGCGCTCGACGTTCCCACAAAGGAGAAGGCGCTCGAGCTCGTTGACCAGCTCCGCAGCGAAATCTCTTTCTTCAAAATCGGGCTTCAACTTTACACGGCCGAAGGCCCTGAAATTGTGCGCGCGGCTCTGGCCACCGGCGCGAAAGTCTGGCTCGACCTGAAGCTCCACGATATCCCGAATACCGTCGCGCGAGCAGTTGAATCTGCAAGCACGCTCGGAGTACAAATGCTCACGATCCATCTCAGCGGCGGCAGCGAAATGATTCGCGCCGCGACCGGCGCTCGCGCCAACGATATGCTCCTCCTCGGAGTCACTGTTTTAACAAGCGCTACTGAACAAATGCTGCGTGAGATCGGAATCACCGACACCGTCGAAGATGAAGTGATCCGGCTGGCAAAGTTAGGTGTAGGAGCAGGAATCGATGGAGTCGTGGCCAGTCCGCGTGAAATCAAAACCTTGCGACGAGAGTTTGACGACAGAATCAAAATCGCGGTCCAGGGAATTCGGCCAAATTGGGCAGAACCTGGCGATCAGAAACGGTTCATGACTCCACGGGAAGCAATTGAAGCGGGGGCAGACTACATCGGGATCGGCCGACCCATCACCGGCCATCGAAACCCGCGGGAAGCCGTTGCAAAGATTTTGGACGAGCTGTCCGACTAATTGACATGTCGAGCGAAGTCGAGGCATCCCCAAAAAATTACTTGGGCCATGTACCGGAGTTCCTCGACTTCGCTGCGCTCCGCTCGGAATGACAGAACAGCTGTTTGGCATCCTGAAGGTTTGTCACGACGTCTACCCGCACTCCGCGGCAACAAACAT
>DATFXN010000020.1:0-11518 GCA_035315805.1 Chthoniobacterales bacterium | reverse complement strand
TTGCGCCGTGCCAAGGCTGCGCACGTTACCCCACACAGCCATGATCGCGTCGCCGATAAATTTGTCGAGCGTTCCGCCGTTGCTGAAAATTTCTGTCGTCATCCGCGAGAGATATTCGTTGAGCTGTGTAACCAGCGCTTCCGGGTCGGCTTTCTCCGCCAGCGTGGTGAAACCAATCAAATCCGAAAACAAAATGGTCACCGGCACGCGCACACCACGAAGCGAGCTGTAATAGCTGTCAGGGTTCTCCAAAATCTCCGCGACGAGATTTTTCGACACATAGCGTTCGAGCGTGCGGCGCGTGCGCAATTTCTCCAGCCGCTCAAGAAAGTACTCGAACCCAAGGGAAAATGATCCGCTGAGGACCAGCGCCGACAATACTGGAACAGTAAGCAGCAGCAGCCCTGTCTTATCGTAGAACAATCGCGCTGTTCCAAGATATGCGGCCGTAAGTACAACGAGTGCTCCAACGCAAATCAACGGCCTGCGCAAGAAGGCAACAAGCGACCACGCCACAAGCCCTGCCGCGGCCACGAGTGCCAGGCCAACGTTCGCCGGCGTGGGCCGCAAGAACTCATGGTTAAGCGCCGCAGCCATCGCCTCAAGATGAAGTCCGGGACCCGATGTCATTGGGCTCATGGGTGTATCGACGAAGTCGTGCAGCACTTGTGCAGACGGTCCCACCATCACGATCTTGTCCTTAAAAAATGCGCCATCCGCGTAATTCGCGTGCCAGAGTTTGGGATCGAAAACCTCATAGAGCGGACGGGGCTCAAACGCGCCTGGATCGGTGAACCGAATCATGTGGCCGCGGAAATCGCGCGGCACGTCCTTTCCGCGGCCGATCTTGGCTAGAGCGCGGGCGGAAAGAGATTCGTAGACTTCTTCGTTCGGTGCCGGTGGGAAGCCCATGAGTTGTCGATCGGTCAGCTGATACGTCAGGGCGCGAACTTTACCGTCGATGGGATCCGGCCAGAAGTTCACGAAGCCTACGCGATCGTCCAGCAACTGTGGCGGCGGAATCAGTGCATTGTTTGGCGTAATCTCCTGGCGTTGATTCTCATTTGGAAATTCGAAGTTCGCGCCGAGGACGACTTTGTCGCGGTAACGATCCAACGCGGCATGAAATGCCGGATCACCTTCGTTGGGCGGATTAGTAAGAAAATCAAAGATGACGACCCGAGCACCCGCCTGAACCAAACGATCAAGCAAAAGCGCATAGACTTCGCGTGACCATGGGAACGGCCGCTCAGTCATCAGTTGAAATGCGCGGTTGCCCGCAACTTCCTCAGCCGAGACCGGCGGCTGCAATGAGCTTTGATCAAGTCCTAGAAAAACAAAATCGCGAGGCGCTGCGGTCTTTCTGCCTTCCTTTCGCAGTAAATCCTCAAAACTCTGTTCGCCGCGCCAGGGCGTCGACAGAAACGGCACATCTGGAAAAAAATGGCCGAGAACAATCAGCCCTGTCCAAAAAACGCAGATCGACGCCAGGATCAAAAGCCGATAGCGACCAAGCCAATGCACGCGCGCATTATACCTCCATTCCCGGATTTTGAAATTTCATTCAGCGGCATTATGCGCCGCCGGGGAACGTGATCGAGCAGCCGCGTCATAGCCCCGACTAGCTTCAATACTCGCGATCAAAGGGCCGCAAGAGAGAGAATCCGCCGCCAAAGCCCTAATTTGATTTTCCCGATGGGAATTTTCTCTGGCTATCCGAACGCTAATTTTGGAGCCTTGGAGAAATGGACCTGAGTAGCGGCTCCGAGTTTGTCTGCCCGCGCTGCAGCGTGCCGCTGAAAGAACTGCGGACTTCAGGTGGCGTTCTCTACAGTTGCGATCTCTGCGGCGGTCGCGCTGTGACAATCGAGTTTCTTCGCAAACGCTTTACGGCGGAATCAATCAATCCGCTGTGGCTGCATGCGATCCGCGGCGAAGGACGCGTCGGCCTGCCTTGTCCATCGTGCCGACAACCGATGATCGGCGTTAACTTATCCGACCAAGCAGAAATCAATGTCGATGTCTGCCAGCATTGCCATTTCATCTGGTTCGACGCTCACGAGGTTGACACGCTCGTTCCGCGCCAGCCGGAGCCGGTCGCTGCCGAGCCCGAACTCCCGCAAAAAGCGCGTGAGATGCTCGCGATGGCAGAAGTCGAGCGTTTGTCCAAACAAGCTGAGGGCTCCGATTTTGACAGCGCCGCCCCGGAGGAATCGTGGAAACAGATCGCCGCGTTCGTTTTAATGCCGGTCGAGTTCGATGAACCAGAGGAGCAGCGAAGACCGTGGGCAACATGGCTGCTTTCAGCTGCCATCGTTTGTGTCAGTCTTCCTGCGTTTTTGAATCTGCACGAGCTTGTTGACCGTTTCGGATTGATTCCAGCGCAAGCAACGCGGCTCGGTGGACTCACATTTGTCACATCTTTCTTCCTTCATGCAGGCATCATTCATCTGGCCGGCAACATGTATTTTCTGCTGGCGTTTGGGCATGCCGTGGAAAATTTTCTGCGGCCACTGCGTTATCTGGCGCTCATTGCAATGGCAGCATTCATCGGCGACCTGGCGCATATCGCCCTTGATCCTCGCTCGCAGATACCGTGCATCGGCGCGAGCGGCGGCATTGCCGGCGTCATTACGTTTTACGCACTGAATTTTCCGCGGATACGACTCGCTTTTTTGATGCGGTACGGGTTCGTCTGGTTTCGCTGGATTCGTTTGCCTGCCTGGTTCGTTTTCGTTCTTTGGTTTTTGTTCCAGCTCATTGGCACTCTCGAGCAGAAGGCCGGAATGAGTTCCGTCTCATCGGCAGCACATTTAGGCGGCGCGGCAGTGGGGCTCCTAGCTTGGCTCGTTTGGCGAAAACCCAACGACGATTCTCGATTACTCGAATGACGACCGCCGAATGAAAAGCGGTTGTCATTTTGCGTTCAGCATTTAGTTTCCCGGCCCGCGATCTCCCCGCCTGTCCTGCGTCTGTGGGACCAATCAGTGAGCGAGGCCGGAGAGATCGACAACGGAACAACAGCTCACTGAACGAGGAGCCTCGAAAAACCAAACCCGGGGCAAAACAACAATGCCAAGAGCTACAAATGCCCCGGCAAGCCGTGCGCGCCGGAAACGAATGCTGAAAAAGGCGAAGGGCTACCGCGGCCGCCGCTCAAAACTTTTTCGTTACGCCAAAGACGCGGTGATGAAGGCGCAGTATTGGGCCTATCGCGATCGTAAAACTCGCAAGCGCACATTTCGTTATCTGTGGATCCAACGTCTCAACGCGGCCGCACGCGCCAACGGCATGACCTACAGCCGTCTCGCCGAAGGACTGAAAGCAGCCGGAATCGGACTGGACCGCAAAATTCTCGCCGACCTCGCAGTCACCGACGAAGCCGCGTTCAAGTCGATTATTGATCAAGCGAAGAGCGCCCTGGAAGACAAAGCGAAGTCGAAAAAGAAGGCAGCGTAATCGCTTGCGCGGCATCGTTGAAGCGTTGAAGCGTTACATTCGTGTTCGCTTCAACGCTTCAACTACTTAACGCTTCAACGGCTTATGACCCACCCGCTCGAACAACTGCGCGATGACGCGCTGCGCGAGATTGAAGTTGCGCGCGATGAGAAATCACTCGAAGTCGTCCGCGTAAAATATCTCGGTAAGAGCGGCAGCGTCTCCGAATGGGGCGAGCGGATGAAAACGCTCGGCAAACAGGAACGCCCGGTTGTCGGTAAATTGCTCAACCAGGCGCGTACCGCCGTAACCGCAGCGCTTGACCAACGTGGAGAAAAAGTCCGCGCCGAAAAGGAATCCGATGCGCTTACGAGAATCGACATCTCCCTTCCGGGAACGACACACGACATTGGTTCTCTGCATCCGCTTCATCAAATGCACGAGCGCGGAATTCAGATCTTCCGTCGAATGGGTTTTACGCTCGCCGAAGGTCCCGATATCGAAACCGAGTGGTACTGCTTCGATGCGCTGAATACGCCGCCAGATCATCCTGCCCGCAACGAGCAGGACACGTTTTATTTGCCCGATGGGCGACTTCTGCGAACGCACACTTCCACTGTGCAAATTCGCGCGATGGAAGCGGCGCCTCCTCCGATCCGCGTGATCGCCTCAGGTGCCGCGTATCGGCGGGACGAACTCGACGCAACGCACAGTCCCCAGTTTCATCAGATCGAAGGATTGTATGTCGATGAAAACGTCACCGTCGCCGATTTAAAAGGCGAGCTAGAATTTTTCATGCGCGAACTGTTCGGCGCCGAAACCGAAGTGCAATTTCGGCCACATTTCTTCCCGTTTACCGAGCCAAGTTTGGAGGTCTACGTCCGCTCAAAAGTTCTGAAAGGCGGCGAGCAATGGATCGAAGTGGCCGGTTGCGGCATGGTGCATCCGGCGGTCTTTGAAGCGGTCAATAAAGCGCGTGGCGATAATGCTTACGATCCCGAAAAGTGGAGCGGCTATGCATTCGGGCTCGGCATGGATCGGCTGGCAATGATTCTATTCGAAATTCCTGATATCCGGCTCTTCTCGCAGAATGATTTGCGGTTTTTGAAACAGTTCGCGTGAATCAATTTTGTCATTCCGAGCGAAGTCGAGGAATCTCTGGATTTCATTCTTGAGATGTCTCGACTCCGCTCGACATGACATCCAGAAAAAATGAAATTTTCGGTTAACTGGCTGCGCGAGTTTGTCGATCTTCCAAAGCATCCGGAAGACATTGCCGAATTATTGACTCGAGCCGGAATCGAAACCAAAAACATAGAGACGCGCGGCGCTTCTATCAACAACGTGGTCGTTTCGCAAATCACCGCGTCCTCGCGTCATCCGAACGCAGATCGGCTCACCGTTTGCGAGGCGGACGATGGAAGCGGCACGAAGCGCCAGATCGTCTGCGGCGCAACAAATTACAAAGTCGGCGACAAAGTTCCTCTCGCCCTTCCAGGCGCGAAACTGCCTAACGGAGTCGAGATTCGAAAGAGCACACTGCGCGGCGTTGAGTCGGAAGGAATGCTTTGCAGTCCGATCGAGCTCGGCCTGGGCGAAGATGCATCCGGCCTGTTGATATTGTCGCCCGAAGCAAAAGTTGGCGCGCCGATCGCTGATCTTTTTCCAGCGGATACGATTCTGGACGTCGAGATCACGCCAAACCGCGGCGATCTGCTGAGTCATTTCGGTCTAGCGAGAGAAATCGCAGCTTTGACAAACAAGGAAATTGTAGGGCAAGCGCATCGCTTGCCGGCAGGCGGAGCGCCTGCTCTACAAAGATCGGGCGTTACCATTGCGGCAACGCGGGAATCTCCATTCTTCTCGCTGCGCAAAATCGATAATGTAAAAGTCGGGCTGAGCCCGCAATGGTTGCGCTCGAAAATTGAGAGCGTCGGCGTTCGCTCGATTAATAACATTGTCGACATCTCGAATTTTGTGATGCTGG
Organism: Chthoniobacterales bacterium; assembly: GCA_035315805.1. GTDB lineage: Bacteria > Verrucomicrobiota > Verrucomicrobiia > Chthoniobacterales > UBA10450 > AV40. The sequence goes on along the minus strand of DATFXN010000020.1, from coordinate 6,093 downwards.
AGCTCGGCCAGCCAACGCATGCGTTTGATGCCGACAAATTAAGCGGCGGCATCAAAGTGAGGCTCGCGGGTGACGGCGAAAAATTTCTCGCGCTCGATGGAAAGACTTACTCGCTCAAACCGGACAATTGCGTAATCGCCGATCAGGAGCGTGCTGTTGGAATCGGCGGCGTGATGGGCGGCGAAGAAACGGGTGTGACCGATTCGACGAAGAACATTTTGCTCGAGGCGGCCTATTTTCTGCCGGCAAGTATTCGCCGGACGGCGCGCGATTTAAACCTACCAAGCGATGCAAGCTACCGATTCGAGCGCGGCGTGGATCCGGGCATGGTTTTGCGAGCGTCGCAGCGAGCAGCCGAATTGATCGGCGAGATCGCTGGTGGAACTCCAGCAAAAGACATTGACGTTGCGGGCGAGCTTCCAGCCGATCCAGCTGACGTCTCGTTGAGCTACGAAAAATGTTCACGCGTAATCGGCGTCGCAATTGACCCAAAAACTGTTGACGAAATTCTCACGCTTTTTGGACTGCGAAAAGCCGCGGGCACGAACCAATCCGCAACCTGGAAGATTCCGAGTTACCGCCGTGATTTGCAGCGCGACGTCGATCTGATCGAAGAAGTTCTTCGCGCGTACGGAATAGAGAAGATTCCGGGAAGGACCCGCGGGCGCTTCATGCCAACGAGCACAGCTGACACTTCACACGACGTTGAAAGACTTCTTCTCCGAAACCGATTGACTGCATCGGGCTTGTCCGAGGTCCGCACCTCAAAATTGATTTCGAGAAGTGCCATGACTTCCGGCGGAGCGGTCGAGCTACGCAATCCGCTCAGCGAAGATCACGTCGCGCTGCGGCCAAACTTGATCAGCGGTTTGCTCGACGTGCTCGAACGAAACATTCGTGCCGGAGCTGAGCGTGTTTCCATTTTTGAAATCGGCCGTGTGTTCATTCCACCAGTTGGGAAAGAAGAACGTCATCTCGCAATATTGCTGGCGGGAAATGTCGCTAGCGCCCCCAATTGGCGATCAGAGACAAGGCGAACCTTCGACATGCTTGATCTGAAGGGCGTACTGGAATCCATTGTTCCAAATCTGTCGCTTCGCGTTGAAAAGTCCGCTGACTTCGCGCTCGCCGTCGACATTTGCTCTGGCGATATGCGGATCGGATCTGGCGGTCAACTCTTAGCCAACAAGTCTAGCGCCGCCAATTCGGTGGTCATTGCCGAGTTGGATGTTGATGGTTTACCGGCAGTTGGATCAGCAAAGAAATTTCGAGAGCTCGATCGCTATCCAGCGATCACTCGCGACATCGCGATGATTGTTGCTGAGAAACTGGCGCACGCTGAAATTCTGCGAGTGATCGAAAACCCATCAGAACCGTTGCTCGAAAGTGTACAGTTGTTCGATCTTTTTGAAGGAGTCGAACAAACAGATCCGACTGCTTCCGGAAAATCACTCGCATATAGATTGACATACCGCGCGAAAAATCGCACACTGACAAACGAGGAAGTAACTGCGGCGCACGCGAAAATTCGCGAGCGACTAAAGCGCGAGTTGAAAGTGACGCTGCGGGAATAGTTCTTTGAGAGCCGAGAGCCGTTCGTTGAGGGTTGGGAAGAAAACCAGTGCTTTTCTCTCAACTCTCGACCAACGGCTCACGATTTACCCTGCGATGTTCGAGATTACGAGGTAGGATTCCCGAACCGCTATTTGACAATACTAGGAGGCTGGGTTGTCGCAGAGGATGACAGGCCTTGATTGGAAGTCAGACGCTGCGGCGACGGTCATCCACCCGTTACTGAAAGGGAACGGGTGATCCGCCTGAACGGCATCGGCGGGGTAATATTTCAAAACCCGGATCGAAATTTCGATCCGGGTTTTTTTGTGTTCGCCAACGTGGTCATCCAGAGCGAGCGCAGCGAAGTCGAAGGATCCCGTGAAATCAGTCGTGAGGTTTATCTCAGGGATTCCTCGACTTGGCTCTGAATGACAACTCTCTTCGCGTCACCAACGAATTTGAAAATTCATGCGCACCATTGATACTGCGCGCTGACGTGCGCGCACTTATAGCTCTCGAAGACGGCCGATATTTCGAGGGCGAATCCTTTGGCGCAACCGGCACATGCGTCGGTGAGATTTGCTTCAACACCTCGATGACCGGTTACCAGGAAGTGCTGACCGATCCGTCATATCGCGGGCAGATCGTGGCGATGACGTATCCATTGATCGGAAACTACGGCGTCAACTCGCTCGATCAGGAAAGTCGGTCCCCGCACGTGCGCGGATTCGCCATTGAGGAACTGACGGATGTCCCAAGCAATTGGCGCTCGGAAATGTCGCTCGACGAATACTTGCGGAAATGGAATATCCCTGGCGCGAAAGGAATCGACACGCGCGCGCTCACACGACACCTACGCACGCGCGGTGCGATGAAAGCGTGCCTGACGACGCAAAAGATTTCGCCGGAAGAAGCAACGCAGAGAGCGATCGAGGGCAAAGGTGTGATTGGGATGGATTACGTCCGCGAAGTCTCAACGAAAAATATTTACCGTTGGGATCCGGAGGACAAACTCAGCGCGCCATGGTCGATCCAAAAATCGCCGGACGGAGAAGGCAGACGGGCCCTGCCACCGATCCGCTTTCGAATTGCCGCATACGACTACGGGATAAAGGAAAATATTCTGCGCCTGCTTCGGCAGAAAGGTTTCGAGGTGACCGTCGTGCCCGCTGGCACGTCGGCTGAAGAAGTGCTGACGCTAGATCCCGAAGGAATTTTCCTTTCCAACGGCCCGGGCGACCCGGCGGCGCTCGATTACGCCCACAGAACGGTTCACGATCTAATGGGCAAGAAACCGATCTTCGGGATTTGTCTTGGCCATCAAGTTCTCGGGTTCGCCTTTGGCGGGTCGACATTCAAATTGAAATTTGGCCATCGCGGAGCGAATCAGCCGGTCAAAGATTTGCGTACCGGCAAAGTGGCGATCACCGCGCAAAATCACGGTTTCGCTGTGGATTCAGAGTCGCTTCCCTCCGAGATTGAAGTGACGCACATCAATTTGAACGACGGCACAGTCGAAGGAATGCGTCACAAGAAACTGCCGATCTTCAGTGTGCAATATCATCCCGAAGCCGCGCCCGGGCCGCATGACTCCACTTACTTCTTCGACCAATTCGGCGAACTGATTGAAAAACAGAGGTAGGGGCGCGATCACCCAGCGCGCCGCAATCGTAATCCGTAGCGCCATTGACCTTCGCGAGCGGCAGCGGACATTCATCTCATGTTCAATTCAACCAAAAGCAAACCTACACTCATGAAGATCGGAGTTACTGCGACGCTCATCGGTGCGTTCGCCGCCTCGCCATGGGCCATCGCGCAGGAACACGAGCACGGTGGCGACACAGCCGCGTCGAAAGAAGTGACCGGCGAGGTCGTGGATATGATGTGCTTCGTCGATCACAACGCTGTCGGCGAGAAGCACGGGCAATCTTGCGGAGCCAAGTGCGTCAAGAGCGGCGGTCCGGTCGGGATCGTCAGCGACGGCAAAGCCTATCTGGTAGTCGGCGAACACAAGCCGATAAACGATCAATTGGCAGAGTACTGCGGCAAAACGCTCACGTTGAAGGGCAAAATGGCCGAGCGCGGTGGCATCGCCATGCTCGAGAATGCCGAGATTGTTAAAAAATAGTTGTAGCCGTTTCGCTGTGCGAAACGCGCGCGTCGCCCGCAGGGCGACGGCTACAGTGGTTCACTTGTAATACGGCCGAAGTGACGGCCGCAGCTTGCCGATTCGCAGAGCGTTTTCGATCTGCAAATCAGGAATTTGCTGGTCGGAGAGCTTTCGAATCTCGCGTGATTCGAGCGCAGCGATAGGCAGTCCGTCGCGGAACAGAATCCTGTTCGTGGTGAACGCAGGTATCCGCGTTCCCGGCGTGAGAATGCCTTGCAAATTTAAGGGATCAGCAGCGCTCAACGTGATCAGATCACCGTTTGAGGAGCTTTTGCGGATCGACCGCAACATACCGATCGCTTCAGGCAAGGCGAATTGTTCACCGCTTACCCCGCCAACGAAATAACCGCCGCGAATTTCGCCGCGTGCTTCCCATCGTCGATAAATCCGTCCTAGGTCGTACCATGTAACGGCGAAACTCTCTCGTTCGAGCAATCGCCGAAAAACAATCCCATACCGACGCAGCAATACCAGCGCAAATTTTTCAATCGCAGCTTCGCGCGGGCCTGCGCCGTTTGAAGCGCCCATTGCCGCGAAAGAGCTACCGTTCCTCGGCAACAAAGACCAGCGACCTGCAAACTCGATGTTAGCAAGATTTGTTCTGCGCCGGCGTTTGGCAGCAATTCGGCCAAAGGTCGGACGTTTATTGGAGGGAACGAGAAGCGCGCGTAACCCATCGAAACTGTCTGACGTTACCAGACCGAGCGCCGCGAGTTGCGACGAAGCCTCTTCAACTTGGGAAGGCAATAGGCTACTGCGACGGACCAACTCCCTAAAGAAGAGCGCGCCGCCACTTTGCAGTGCCTCAAACACAGCTTGACTGGCCACCGAAAGTTCGATTGCCGAGTTCGGTCGGGTCAATGCGAGCCAATCGGTGAGATTTTCCCTCAGGTAAAGAGCGATTGGACTCGTTCGCAAGGGCGCCGATGCTCGTGCGTTCAAATTTTGCGGCGTGCTCAAACGTCCCCAACCAACCCGGCCGGAAAAACAGAGCCGATCCAGCCATTCGGGATCGTAATCGGCCACACGCGCTGGAAGCACCGCCGATTCCCAGGCAGCCAATGGCAACTCGCAACCGTCGAGTTGTTCCAAAACGGATTGCAAGCCTTCCACACCTTCGACCCGATGTTCCTGGTCGGCGCGCTGCCACGCGAAAAGAAAACGATAGAAATCGTAAACCGAGACCGGCTCAATTTCCGCGCGCAATCGATCGATCGTGAGCCGATGAATTCGCGCCAACAATCTGCGATCACACCATTCTTGCTGGTCGGCATCAGGATGAAATCTGCCGCGCAAAACAAAGCCTTCCGCTTCCAGTGCGAGCAACGCCGCATCAATTTCCGACTGTTGCAAAACCAGTGTATCTGCGAGCTCGCTGACCGTAATTGGTCCGCAAACCTCCATGCGACCGCGAACCAATTCGCGAATCGCATCAGTGCGTTCCCAAGTTTTTCCGCGAAGTAAATCGGGTAATACCGATTCCGGGACAGCTGTCGCGCCAGGGTAGATCGCCCGAAGCATCGGTAACCGTTCCGAACCGATGTAAAACGTTTTTTGCGCATCAGTCCCGCGACTGCGGGAGAGTGCACCCGTGCTCCGGCGCTTTTCAGAGTCAGCGTTGCCACTTGAAAGCGGCGCGGCAGCGCCGCACTCCAAAACCTCGCGGCTATTCGGATCTTGCGTTCGAACAACGAGACGCGCCGCCCGGTTCTCCATCACCAGGGCCGAGAAGAATTGCTCCGCGTTGTCGCTCGCGCTGCGGTGAACGTCTTCCGGCTTCATTGCGCCTATTAGCATCAGCGCGTCGTGCAACTCGTCCGGGTTCGTTGCTTCGGGCCATGCTTCCGTCTTGACTTTTTCGATCGCAGCGGAGTCAAGAATACCTAATCCGTCGCTGCCGTTTCGCTCCGACGAGCGCCGTGTATAAACGGCCTGAGTGCGGCGTTCTTCCAACGGCGCATTGTCGAGAAACGCGTACGGGCGCGCATTCAGGATCTCGGCTGCAAGAGGGGATGGTTCCGGCAAATCGCGCGCGATGCAGCGAATCTGGCCGGACTCAATTCTGCCCAATACTTCCTCCAGTCCGTCGATGTCCATCGCTTCAGTGAGGCAATCATCAATCGTCTGCTTCACCAGAGGATGATCCGGAATTTCGCGGTCGCCTACGATGTGCTCCAGGCAGGCGAGTTGATCCGGGAAAACTGCGGCCAAAAGATTTTCCGATTCCATCCGTTGCAGCGGCGCAGCGATCTTTGCGCCACCACGGAAACGCGGCACGGCGAGCGAGCGGGTTGCGTTCCATCGCCAGCGAATCGTGAACATTGGCGCATCGAGCAACGCTTGAACCAATAGGTCACGAACCGTTTTGG
>DATFXN010000019.1:0-3295 GCA_035315805.1 Chthoniobacterales bacterium | reverse complement strand
TTTGAACCACATGATGACAACGTAGAAAACGGGCGTCAGGAACAGACCAAATCCGGTTACGCCGAGCATTCCGAAAAAGACCGCAGTGCCGAGGGCCTGTCGCATTTCCGCACCTGCGCCTGAACTAACGACGAGCGGAACAACACCGAAGATGAACGCGAATGAAGTCATCAAGATCGGACGCAATCGGAGACGACAGGCTTCGACCGCAGCGGTGAAGCGATCTTTTTGATCGCGGTCTTGAATTTGTTTTGCGAATTCGACGATCAGGATGGCGTTCTTACAGGCAAGCCCGACGAGAACAACGAAGCCGATCTGTGTGAAGATGTTGTTCTCCATCGAACGCAGCCAGACACCGTAGATTGAACTGAACAGACACATAGGGACGATCAAAATGATTGCGAGCGGCAACGACCAACTCTCATAAAGAGCGGAGAGCAGAAGAAAAACGAACAGAACGCAAAGGGGGAAAATGTAAATCGCGCTGTTACCCGCGAGTTTTTGCTGGAGCGCTATCTCCGTCCACTCGGTCGTGAAGCTGGTAGGCAGAATTTGTTTGGCGAGACGTTCAACGGCGGCAAGCGCATCGCCACTGCTGGCGCCCGACGCCGGCTGACCGCTCAGGTCGGCCGCGGTAAACATGTTGTAGCGCGTGATCTTGTCGGCGCCGCTTACTTCTTGCACGGTCGCAACCGAGCCGAGCGGAACAATTCGGCCGGAATTATTTCGCGTTTTCAGCAAGCGAATTTCGTCCGGACTCAAACGGAATTGGGAGTCAGCCTGAGCTGTAACGCGATAAGTGCGGCCAAAGAGCGTGAGATCGTTTACGTATGTCGATCCAAGATAAGTCTGCAGCGTGCCGAAGATGTTGCTCAGCGGCACATCCATGCTTTTCGCTTTGACGCGATCCACGTCGAGCCAAAGCTGCGGGACGTTCGCGCGAAAGGTCGTCAGATTATTCGCTAAACCGGGCGTTTGATTTGCCTTCACCATCATTGCGAAAGCTTGCGTTTGCAGTTCGTCGAGACCGGCGTTGCCGCGATCTTGAATAAACAATTTGTAACCACCGGCATTACCAATGCCGGCCACCGGCGGCGGCGGAAAGGCAATCACCAGAGCTTCAGGAATCTCGGCGCGTACGCGCGCATTTATCTTCGCCAATATCGCCGGCAGACTCTGTTCGTGCGTTTTTCGCTCCGAAAATTCTTTGAATGGAAGAAACACCGCAGCTGTGTTGGGCTGATTGCCGCCGAAGAGATTGAACCCTGCGAATTCGACGGTGTTGAGAATGCCCGGCGTTTCATGCGCGATTTTCGAAATCTTGTCGACAACCGCCTGGGTCCGATCGAGCGAAGCAGCATCAGGTAATTGTGCATACACGACAGCATAACCGCGATCTTGCGTCGGCAGAAAGCCACCCGGCACAACTTTGAAACCGACGCCGGTCAGCGCAAGTAAACCTGCGTAGACAAATAAAACGATGACGGCTAGTCGGACAAGACGCCCGACAGTGTTGCCATATGCGTTCGAAGCCCAGGAAAACGTCCTGTTGAATCCTCTGAAGAACCATCCAAGCATTCCATCGATAATTCGTTGAAACGAATCCTTCTTCGCGCCGCGCGTCTTAAGGAGCAAAGCGGCGAGGGCAGGGGAAAGTGTGAGCGAATTGAGTGCGGAGATCGCAGTCGAGACCGCAATGGTCAGCGCGAATTGTCGAAAAAATGTGCCGGTAATTCCAGTGATGAACGCGGTCGGGATAAAAACGGAGCAAAGCACCAGCGCGATCGCAACTAAGGCTCCGCCGACTTCGGTCATGGCTTTGCGCGCTGCGTCGCGCGGGCTCAAACCATCTTCAATGTGATGCTCGATCGCTTCTACGACCACGATGGCGTCGTCCACCACGATGCCAATGGCGAGGACGATTCCGAAAAGCGAGAGATTGTTGATCGAGAATCCGAAGCCTTTCATCGCCGCGAACGTGCCGATCAGCGAAACTGGGATCGCGATGAGAGGAATGATTGCCGCGCGCCAGGTTTGGAGAAAGATAAGGACGACAAGAACGACTAGCCCAATCGCTTCGAAAAGCGTCTTTTGAACTTCGTGAATCGATTCGCGGACGGAAACCGTTGGATCGTAAACAATCGTGTAGTCCAGACCGCTCGGGAAACGCTGCTTAAGCTCCGCCATCTTTTTGCGAACGGCGTCAGAAGTAGCGAGTGCGTTGGAACCCGGCAGCTGATAGACGAGAATCGCGGTCGCCGGTTTTCCGCCGAGGCCGCTGTTGACCGTGTAATCGCGCGCGGCCAGCTCAACCCGCGCGATGTCGCGCACGCGCGTGACCTGTCCGTTGGCGCCCGTTTTAACGATAATGTCGCCGAACTGTTTTTCGTCAGTGAGACGGCCTTGCGTGCTAACGGTGTATTGAAATGCAGTCGCGCCCTTCGGCACAGGCGGCGCGCCGATGATTCCGGCTGCGACTTGCACATTTTGTTCCTGCACTGCAGTCACGACATCCTGCGCTGTTAATCCGCGCGCAGACAGTTGGTGAGGATCGAGCCAGAGACGCATCGAATATTCGCGTGCACCAAAAACATTGATGTCGCCGACGCCGTCGAGCCGAGCGAGCTCGTCGCGAATCTGGAGCAACGCGTAGTTGCTGGTGAAAAGCTGATCGAGCGATTCATCGGGCGAAACGAGGTGCACGACCATCGTGATGTCGGGCGATTGTTTTTTCGTTGTCACGCCGATGCGTTGCACATCAGGCGGAAGCACTGGAATGGCGATGGCGACGCGATTTTGCACCAACACCTGCGCTTTATCGAGATTGGTGCCCAGCTTGAACGTGATGCTCAGCGTCATGTTACCGTCGCTCGTGCTCTGCGAAGACATGTAAAGCATGTCCTCAACGCCATTGACCTGCTGTTCGATTGGCGTCGCCACCGTTTCGGATACAACCTTTGCGTTTGCGCCGGGATAATTCGCTGTGACCTGAATAGTTGGCGGCGCGATCTCGGGATATTGCGCGATGGGAAGTGTCGAAAGCGCGATCACGCCGACGAGTGTGATGACAATGCTGATCACGCCGGCGAAAATTGGCCGGTCGATGAAAAAGTGCGGAAAATTCATGTCGACCGCCGTTGCCCCTGCGCCGTCATTTTTCGTTTTGTGATTGAGCGACGCTTTCCTTTGTCTCCGTTTCGCTGGCAGGCGTCTCTTCAGGTACGGGCGTGACTTTCATTCCGGCTTGCAGAAGTTGCAGACGGGTCGAGACAACTTTCTCGCTGTCCTTCAGTCC
>DATFXN010000018.1:0-17254 GCA_035315805.1 Chthoniobacterales bacterium | reverse complement strand
CGCTTCCAGCGCATTGCGAATCTGGCGCTCTACATCCATCGACACGCAAATTCCACCTGCGCCTGCCAGCTGTTCAATCCGCGAAGCAATGTTCACTCCGTCGCCGTAAACATCGCCGCCACGATGCACGACGTCGCCGATGTGAACGCCGATTCGCAACTCAATGCGTCGCTCAGCTGGGACATCGTGATTGCGCTTTGAGAGCGTGCGTTGGATTTCAATCGCGCACTGAGCTGCTTCTAACGCGCTGTTGAATTCAACGAGAAACCCATCGCCGATGGTTTTGATCTCGGTGCCGTTGAATTCTGGGAAAATCGAACGCAACAACACGCGATGTTCCTCTAGCAATTCGAGGGCGAGCTTTTCATCCTGCTGCGCCAGCCCGCTATAGCCGACCATGTCCGTGAACATGATCGCGGCTAATTTCCGTTGCTCGGCGTTAGCGCTCATGAATCAGAAAACGTTGCGCCGCTTCAGCTCGGCTAAGAAATTATCTTTCATTTCGCAGAGGTCGTTCCTTTGAACTCGCGTGCCGGCACAATCTTTTCGGCGAGCGCTTCGAAACGCGGATCGCCGTGCAATTGATCGAGAAGAGGGTCGGCTCGGATGTAGCCGATGTCACTACCGGCGCGATCCTGATAACTTTTTTCAAGCCAGCGCAGCGCTTCTTCTTTGTCGCCTAGCCCAAGATAGGCAAGAGCAAAGCTGTAGGCGGCGACGTATCGCTGTTTGGAAAGCTCCTTCAGTTGGCCCAGAATTGTTTCAGCCTCAGCTCTGTTACCCGACAACCCATAAAGCCGGGCGAGGAACCCAAGTACCGAAGGATCATCGTTTAACGCTCGCGCCTTCTCGTACTCCGCAATCCCCGCGTCAGGAGCGCCTTTCATTTCCAGAGCCTGACCCAGATTAACGTGGGCGAAATAATAGCCAGGATCAATTTCGACCGTTTTACCCAACTGCGCGATCGCTTCATCGTAGCGGCGCGCAAAATAATAATCGCTGCCGAGATCCGCATTGATGACGAGCGACAGAGGATCCAATTCGACGGCTCGCTTTCCCTCGACAATCGCGTCGTCGAACCGACCTAACGAGACGAGTGGGATGTTGCCGTACTGTTGATGCGCAATCGCGTAATTTGGGTTCAGCTCAATGGCGCGTTGAAATTCCCTGATCGATTGCGCGAAATCAAAGTTGTAAAGCCAAACCGCGATCGCCAATGAGGTCCGCGCCTCAGCCAGAGTGTCGTCTAGCTCAAGGGCCTTCTTTGCCGCTGCCACGGCTTTCGGGTAACAATCTCGCGGAGTACCAGCCGTGTAGCCCGGGAGAAATACGTAAGCATCGGCGATTCCGGCGTAGGCGAGCGCGTATTTCGGATCGGCCGCGATCGCTTGTTCAAAGTAATCGATCGACTTCTTCAGATCGTTTCCGGTGCGCTTGTTCCAAAAAAATCGTCCCTTCAAATAAAGCTGGTGCGCTTCAGTATTCGCAGTCGGTCGCGCGGCGATGACATGCTGTTCGGAGCCGGTCAACCTTGCCTGTAACACATCGGCAACCGTTTTCGCGATCTCACTCTCGACAGCAAAAATGTCGCTCAGCTTCCGGTCGAAAGTATCTGCCCATAAGTGCGTATCGGTGTCGCCTCTGACCAACTGCACATTCACGCGAACGGCGTCTGCTGTGCGCTGGACGCTTCCTTCCAGGATGTTCCCTACTTTCAGCTGCGCGGCGATCGCCGGAACGTCGTCCGGTGAACTCTTGAATCGTTGGGTCGAGGTGCAGGAAATCACTTTCAGGTCAGCAATCTTCGACAGGCGAGTGATGATCTCGTCCTGAATGCCGGCGGCAAAGTAGGCATTGTCAGGATCGTGACTCAGGTTCGCAAAAGGAAGAACTGCGATCGATTTCTCCCGCAGGCCAGCGGTGGCAGCGCCGGTTTTGTTACGTTGCGTCGTCCACCACCAGCCAAGTGCGACCAGGAGGAGCAAGCCAAACACGCCAATTAAAACGGATTTTCTGCTTTTAAGAACGGCGGAGCTCTTTCTGACTGCTGCCTTTCGCCAAGGAGAATCCGTCCATCGGCGGATCTGACCGCTGACTTCGGATTCTTGTTCCCACGGCAGGACGATGCGAAACAAATCCATTGGAACGGAAATGTTTTTCAACTCGGTTGGCGCCAATTTTTCGAACCGAGCTTGAAGCGCATTGCGAATTTGCCGTTCCACATCCATCGAGACGCAAATCCCGCCGGCGTTCGCCAAGGGCTCGATGCGTGAGGCGACGTTTACTCCGTCGCCATAAACATCGCCGCCACGATGCACCACGTCACCGATGTGGATACCGATTCGTAGCTCGATCCGCCGCTCGTTAGGCACATCGCAATTGCGCTTGGCCAGCGTCCGCTGGATTTCAATAGAGCACTGGGCTGCTTCCAACGCACTGTTGAACTCGACCAAGAAGCCGTCGCCGATGGTCTTGATTTCGACGCCGTTGAATTTCGGGAAAATCGAACGTAACAACTCACGATGTTCCTCGAGTAATTCGAGCGCGAGCTTTTCATCGCGTTGCGCCAGGGCCGTGTAGCCAGCCATGTCGGTGAACATGATCGCGGCGAGCTTGCGTTGTTCGATGTTCGCGCTCATCGCCGATCAGTGTCGCGCCGCTTTTAGCTCGGCAAAGAATGCCTTCGGATTCATTTCGCGCGAGTTTACTTGCTCCGATCTTTGGGCGCGAGCGAGGCGACGATTTTCTCGAAGCGCGGATCGCCGCGAAGCGGGTCCCAGAATGGATGAAACTTTATCTGTCCATAGCTGATGACGCACGGATAGGCCAATGTTGCCCGCAACTGCTCAATCGCCTGATCGTTTTCGCCCGTCCAAGCGTAAACGACTGCGAGGAACTCCATCAGGTGAACTCCATTAATGGAATCTCTTGCGATGGGCAGAAGCTGACCGGCGCGACGTCCTTCCTCGATCGCTTCCGTTTTTCGGCCCAACCCGGCGTCGATCACCGCAAGGGTGCAAAGTGCAGACGCGTAGTTCGGTTGCTCGCGCACAATGGCTTCCATTTGGGCGCGGGCCGCGAGAAAAGCAGTTTGGGCTGTCGCCGAATCGCCATGCATTCGAGCGACTAACCCTCTCCAAAACGGCACTGGCAAAGGTACCTGATCAAGTGGCAGACCCTGGGCGGGCATTGCCGCTACTGCGTCTTCGGCCATGCTCACATCGCGTTGGTAGAGTCCGAGCGCGATGTAGTACTGGTCAAAGGTAGTTCGCGCGGCCGGGTTCTGTTTCAAGATCGCTCCAACTACGGACGCAAGCGGTCGCAGATCGGCTTTCCATTCCGTCTCCACCCACGCGCGCGCCACTTTGCTGATTATGTCTTCGGGCAAAATTGCAATCACGCGGTCGAGCGCGGCGGCTTCGTCGGCGTAGCGGCGCAGGAAATGATAACTCAAAGAGATCTGCTGGAGGTAATACCAGTTGCGCGGATCCAAGTCTAAAGCGTGCTCCAAATTTTGAACGGCTTCCTGCCAACGACTCTGACGCCGATCTATAAAGGAGGTCAGCGCTAAAACCTGTGCGTTATTTGGTAGCGCCTTTTGCGCCAGCGCAAGCTCCGGACGTGCGCGATCGTAATCGAGATAGCAACGATAAAACAGATCAGCTCGCGCCAGATGTGTTTCTCCGGCCTCGGGACGTAAACGAGAAGCGGCGTTGACCGCCGCCTCCGCCAACGCCACTCGCGCCGGCGTGTGGTCTAATCCGTAAAAATAAATAAAGCCGTGCGTGTTAGCCAACAGACAATGAGCGAGAAGAAAGTCCGGATCATGCGCCACGGCCTGATCCAGTAAACCGGCGGCTTCGACCAGTTTTTCCAACCGCCGCGCATTGAATGAGGAAGACTCGTTAAGCAGCTTCGCGCGCACATAGAGGTCATGCGCAGTAATATCTTTGGTCGGGCGCTCCTCCATCGCCACTTTCTCGCTCGGCGATAGTTTTGCGCGCAACTGCTCGACGATAGCTTTGGCGATATCGCTTTGGATCGCAAAGACATCAGCCAAATCACGATCGTAAGTATCCGCCCAGACATGTGCGTCGTTGCGAGCGTCAATCAGCTGCGCGCTAACCCGCACTTTCCCATCCGACCGCCGAACGCTTCCTTCGACGATGTGCGAAACACCGAGCGCCTGAGCGATGTCACGAAGGTTTCGATTGGCGCCGGCACCATACGACATCACGCTGGTGCGCGAGATTACTTTTAAGTCAGCAACCTTTGCCAGCGCGGTCAGGATATCGTCCTGGACTCCGTCTGCGAAAAATTCGTTCTCTCGATCTGAGCTGATATTTTCAAAGGGGAGGACGGCAATTGATTTCGCCAGCGGTCGAGAGGGACTGGCAGTGTATCGACCAAAAAAGAATAAACCTATCGACGCGAGTGCGCCGATGATCACAACATAAATCCAGGCGTTCGATTTGGTTCCTGGCTGAATGCGAAGATCGACGTCGTCCGCGCGCTTCACGCCCTCGGGCGTGATTTCGAACATCCATGCGAGAACAATTGCGACTGGCAAGCCCAGAATAATCAAGAGCACGATCAATCGGATGATCCAGTTCCGAACATCGAACACGGGCAAAACTTGGGCGATTCCTTGTGAAAGCGCCCAGCCCGCAACGACGTAAGCGATTCCAACTTTGTAAACGTTGCGCCGCTTCAATTCGGAAAAGAAGTTCGGTTGACTCATTTCGTTCGCCTCTCAGTGAATGAAATTCAATCCGTTGGGAATGTAATGCGGCAATAGATACGCATACATCATCACGATGAGCCCGACGATGGCTGCGAGCACGACTGAGTGCCAAAAAAGGAAGCGGAAAATGGACCCTTCGTTGCCAACCTGATTGGTTGCGGCTGTGGCGATGCAAATCGATTGTGCGTCCACCATTTTTCCCATCACGCCTCCGGCGCTATTGGCGGCGCACATCAGAATCGGGCTCAGGTTCAGTTGCTGCGCGGTGATTCTTTGCAAACTGCCGAATAGCGCGTTCGAAGAAGTGTCGCTTCCGGTAAGGGCGACACCGAGCCATCCGATGTAAGTGCCGAAGAACGGAAACAGCCAGCCCGTTCGGGTAAATGCCAGCCCCAGCACCGCATCCATGCCGGAATATCGCGTCACGTAACCGATGCCGAGCATGCATGTCATCGCGACGATGGCGAATCGCAGTCGCACGAGCGTTTTGCCGAAAATACGGAAGATCGACCCAAGTCTCAGCCCAAGCAGAAGTCCAGCGAGGATTGCGGCGAGAAAGCAGCCCGTACCAGTGGCGGTCAACCAGTTAAAGTCGAACCGCGCAGCTTCAGGCGTCGGCTTGGCTACCACAGGCGTGGTTCGTGAAACTTTCCCATGAAGATACGGCCAATCCCATCCTGGCGGACCGGGACGCGTCTTGCCATCAGCCATGACCACTTTGAAAGACGGTGTCGTGGCTTGATTCAGGGCGGTTTTGATTGAGGGAAGTCCCCAACATAAAACGAAAACCGATAAGATCGCGAACGGCATCCAGGCTCTCGCGATTCGTCGAGAAGAGTACTGCTGCCGGATTGAGCTTCTCGCAGAGATGGCGTCCGAGTGCGCTTCATCGGCGAACCGCCAGATTTTTTTCGGCTGCCACACTCGCAGGAAGAGCACTGTTACAACGAGAGAGACGATACCCGCGGCAATATCGACGAGATTGCTGTCCATGTGATTGGCCCAGAACCACTGCGTGGCCGCGAATGAACCCCCCACTACCAAAATCGCGGGCAAGACTTCAAATGTTTCTTTCCAACTGACCATTGCCCGAACGAGCCAGATAGGAACGATTAGCGCTGTGATCGGCAGGATCCGCCCGATCATCGCGTTTAGATCGCTTTCGTTTAGAGACGTAACGGCCGCCAACGTGTGGACCGGCGTCCCAATAGCGCCCCATGCAACCGGCGAAGTGTTTGCAATCAAGTTCAGCGCAGCTGCCTGGAATGGTTTGAAACCGAGACCGATCATGAATGCGCCGGCGATGGCGACCGGCGCACCGAAACCGGCGCAGCCTTCGATGAAAGCGCCGAAGCAGAATGCCACGAGCAAAAGTTGGAGACGTCGATCTGGCGTGATCGCCGCGACCGACTGTTTCATGATTTCGAATTGGCCAGTCTCGACCGAAATGCCGTAGAGAAAGACGGCCGCGATGACGATCCAGACAATCTTGAGTAAACCGAAAGCGGCGCCGTAAAAAAAGCTGCTCACGGCGAGGAGGGCCGGCATTTTGAAAGCAACGATGGCAACAATTACGGCAGTTGCAGCACCGGCAACGGCGGACAGATGCGCTCGCACTTTCAAACCGGCCAAGAGTCCTAACAAAACAATGATCGGCAATGCTGCGACCAGAGTCGACAGCACCCAATGCCCTGCCGGATCATAAACTTGTGTCCAGGTCACAGGAGCCCCCTGTGTATAGAGTACGGAGGTCACGAACCACAAGTCACGCGTTGGTGTGATGCATCGGCCGCTAGCCGGTAGACGGCGGTCGTAAGCGCCGCTCATGAATTCAGTGACCGTTGCGCGTTTTAATTCGCCGAAGAATTCACGCTCCGTTTTAGTGCCACACTATCAAGCCTACGGCAAGGCGACGCGGCGATGTTGGTGCATCGCTTCGCCCTGTTTTAGAGGCGCGTGTCCCCGCGCGCCGGCTTCTGATTGGCGACAGCGGCTGAACAGCCTTCACCCCAGGGCTACGGCCTGCCAAGGGACAGCCGCCGCTATGGCATGCAACGGTGATAACTTATTTCGCCGCGATGGGTGTCAGCTGATTGGTGATTAATTGCCAGCCGGCCGGGCTTTTTACCCAAACAAGCGTACTCCGGTATTGCCCGCTGACCCGCTGACCGCTGTACTGTCCTTTGAGCGTTACGCGGCTGGTCGCAACAGCGCTGTTTTCGTAAACGCGCACTGTAGGCTTTTCCTCTTCATTGATCGATTCAAGCGTGGTCGCACCGGATTTCAGATTCGCGAGGCGCTGCGTCTTGGTCACTACCTCTCCGAAGGCGTTTACGAAGACGTAATCATCTGCCCAGATTTTCTCGAGCGTAGGAATATCGCGGCTGAGGAAGGCCGCGCGATATTTCTCGATCATCTGCTTTACTTCTTGCTCACTGCTGCTGCTCGTTGATTCCTGTTGGACTTGTCCGAATCCAAATGACAGAAAGGCAACGTTGATGACTACGTACTGAATAATGCGTTTCATGTGCGAACTCCTTTGCGGTTTGATATCGGCTTTGAACGAGCTGTGCAATCCTGATCTCGGCTACACTTGATTTCCTTTTGCTCGGTTCGCCGGGATTTCGATGATTTTTCGAAATTCGGCGATCAGCTAATCAAAGCGGCAACCGACGCTTAACACGAAATAAAGCCGAAGTGCGTTCGCGCTGTTGTTCGACCCGAATTATTTTTGCGTTTGTCGACCAAAACGCTAGAAGTGGCGCATGAAAGCTGATTCTTTTGCGCGCCGAAACAGCAGAGGACCATTTGTGGCATTGACGCTGAGTGCGATCTGGATTGCGGCCGCAAGAGCGGGTGATGTCAAAGTCGACGCGGTGATGATGACAGAGCCGCACGGCCGCGAGTTAACCGCTTATACGGCGGATGCGCGGAAGCTTTATGCGATCTTCAAAACGCAAGGCACGAAAGAGGGTGACAACATTCGCTGCGCCTGGATTGCCGACGACGTGGGCGATGCGGCTGTGAAGGGGACTAAGATCGAGGAAAAAACGATACCTGCTAAAGGTGACACGGAAGGCGAGTTTTCGCTCTCAAGGCCAACGCCGGGTTGGCCGCTAGGCAAGTATCACATCGAAATTTACGTAAACGATGAGCTCGCAACCAAGGTGACGTTTGAAATCAAGGCCGCGAGTAATTCAAAGAAGGACACCGACGAAGAGGAAGAAGAGTCTTCCAACGAATAAACCTGGCAGCGCCCGCCGTAACGAAGATCGATGAAAAGACATTGACACTTGAAGGAGACACAGAGGATGGCGTGCTCGCTCTCAAAACCGACGAACAGTTGGCCAGTGGGCAGCTATCACATTGAAGTTTACGTGAACGAAAATCTCACGACCAAGGTGAAGTTCGCTATCAAAGCCGCGACAGTCAGAAAATCCAAAGACGAGAGCGAAGAAGAATCGTCCGAGCAGGAATAAACGGCCGGCGGCGGCGGGGGTCAGAGTATTCCTAACGGTCGTCTTGATTTTGGCGCCGGGAACTCATGATCGAGTTCGGCGAGATCCTGCTCGGACAGTTCGATGTCGATCGAGCGGACGTTCTCCCGAACGTGAGCAGGATTGGATGCTTTGGGAATGACGATGGTATTCGGCCGTCGGAGCAGCCACGCCAGTGCGATCTGCGCAGCCGTGGAATTGCGGCGATCCGCAACTTTCTTCAGTGTCGGGTTAGTCAGAAAACCGCGGCCTTGGCCGAGAGGTGAGTAGGCCATGATTGGGATGTGCGATATCTCAGGTTTGAAGTTCGATTTTTGAAGGAAGGGCAGGAGACCTGATTCGATCTGCCGGTGTTCGAGGTTGTAAAGTACCTGATTCGTCGCGCAGTTCGCGCCGTTTTGGATGGCGAATAATTCCATCATGTCCTTGACGTCGAAATTGGACACGCCCCAGCGCTTGATCCTTCCTTCGGAATGCAGTTTCTCGAACGCTTCCACCGTCTCGGCGAGGGGCGGTGTTCTTTGACGCCAGTGGAGCAGGTAAAGATCGACCACGTCAATGCGCAGACGATTCAAACTGCGCTCGCACGCCCGCGGCATTCGTGTGCGGGAAGCGTTATGCGGGTAAACTTTTGTGACAATGAAGACGCGATCGCGCTGGCCGGAAATAGCATCCGCCACTACTTTTTCGGCGCCGCCATCGCCATACATTTCTGCGGTATCGATCAGGGTCATGCCAAGCTCGATTCCCAGTCGCACCGCCGCGACTTCATCCTTGTGCGCGCGCTCGCTCTCGCCCATGTGCCACGTACCCTGACCGAGCGCAGGGACGCGCGTGCCATCGGGAAGAGACACTGTTTTCATTTGTCAGAAACATCGAATGCTGAACCCGCCTTCGCAAACTGCGCTCCGCATAAAGCTACGCTCAAGTAGCTACCGCGCGGCAGCCGTCCGAGACTCAACACCCAGTTTCAAGAGTCACTGCCGAGTCGCTGGCGAATGAATATGTTCGGGGCGCGGACCAAGCCCGATCATGCGCGCTGGTAGCGCGCGGAGAAACGGAAACCAAATAAACAGCCGTGGAAAGAACGGCAACTTGTCGTCGCTTCCGGATGACCGTCCAGTGACAACGTTGAGGTGAATGAAAACCTGCATCCTTTGAATCACCCGTGTTGGCCATTCGCGTCCCTTTTGCACTTTCGCCAGCTCGGCGACTGTGACTGGCCGCGTCCTCAATTTGGCCGCGAGCAGGTTGGCGGTCGCGACCGCGTCCTGAAGCGCGAGATTAATCCCAACGCCACCGGCCGGCGACATCGCATGCGCGTTGTCACCGATGCAAAGCAATCCGTGGCGGTACCATTTCTTCAAACGATTGATCTGCACAGTTAGCAATCTGATCTGCGACCAATCATCGAGTTCAGCGATCCGGTCGTTCAAAAACTGGGCCATCGCCACAATTTCACCGTGCAGCGTCGGCAAGCCACGCTGTTTGATAGCGTCGAAGCCGCCTTTTGGAATAACAAACCCTACCTGGAAATAATCGCCGCGATCGAGCAAGACCAGCAACTTGCCGTGCTGAAAAAATCCGAGCGTTTGCGGCGGATCGCCGGCGCGTTTGGAAAGTCGCATCCAAAGTACGTCAATCGGGGCGCCAAACTCCATTAGTTCGAGTCTCGCCTTCTCGTGCGTGATCGCGTGACGTCCGTCGGCGCCGATTACGAGATCGGCAGGAAAATCGCGTTCCCCGTCCGGCGTTTTTGCCCGCACCCCAGTAACGCGATCGTCTTCAACCAAGAGATCGACGACCTCATGTTCCATGTGCAGCGCGAAAGTGGGAAACTGTTTCGCCTTTGCCGCCAGAAAATTCAGAAAATCCCACTGCGGCATGAACGCAATGAATTTGCAATGCGTCGGCAGCCGGGAGAAGTCGGCCATTGGGACTGGGTGACCGTTGAAGATGCCGCGGATTTCGCGCAGTTCCTGGTGTGGCAGTTTCAGGAACTCGTCGAGCAACCCGAGCTCGTACATCAACTCGAGCGTCGACGGATGGATGGTGTCGCCGCGAAAATCACGAAAGAAATCAGCATGTTTCTCCAGCACGCTTACGTTCACGCCGGCGCGAGCGAGCAAATAGCCAACCATCATCCCGGCCGGCCCCCCGCCGACCACCAGGCACCGAGCTCCTGTCTCAGGCATAGGTTTGATTTATGAAGTTTGCTGTTCGATGGGAAGGCAAATACCGTCAACCCGCGGAAGAGCGATTACGAGCAAGAGCATGAGCAAGATTAAGAACAAGTATGACGTCGTCATTCTGGGAGCCGGCCATAATGGTTTGGTCGCGGCGAGTTATCTCGGCCGCGCCGGGCTGAGCGTACTATTATTAGAGAAGAACGATTATATCGGCGGGGCGACGACTTCGCAGAAAGTCTTTCCCGATTACGACGCGCGGCTGTCGCGTTACTCCTATTTGGTCAGTTTGTTGCCCGAAAAAATCATCCGCGATCTCGGGCTGAAGCTGGAGTTGCGGCGGCGAGCGGCCGCGTCGTTTACTCCTTATATTAAGAGCGGCCAGCATGACGGTCTTCTAATCAGCAACGTCGACGAAAAGCTGACCCGGCGGTCGATTGCCGATCTTACCGGCAGCGAAGCGGAGTTCGAGCGGCTGAAAAATTTTTACAGTTTACCGCGCGTCTTCGCCGAACGCGTTTGGGATAGCATGCTGGAGCCGCTCATTTCAAAAGAAGAGCTGAAAAAGTGCTTCGGTGATGGACTTTCGCGCGAAGCCTGGCGCGCTTTGGTCGAGGAACCGCTTGGCCGCGTGCTTGAGCGTAACTTGCAGAACGATCTCGTGCGCGGACTGGTGTTGACTGACGCCAAAGTCGGAGTCTTCACGCATCCGCACGATCCATCACTGCTCCAGAATCGCTGTTTTCTTTATCATTTGATCGGGAACAAGACCGGTGAATGGAAAGTGCCGGTTGGTGGAATGGGCGCAGTCGCACGCGAATTGGAACAATGCGCGCAAAAGGCCGGCGCGGAATTTCTGACGAGCGCCGATCCTATCGCTGTCGATCTTGTGAAACGCAGCGTCGAATACGAAATCGAAGGCAATCGCGGCACAGTCGACGCGCGATTCTTGCTCGTGAACTTCGGACGGAACGTGTTGGCGAAATTTGCCCATGGGAAATACGCAGCAGATGCGACTGATGAGGGCAGCGTTTTCAAAATAAATATACTCTTGCGCCGGTTGCCAAAGCTGAAGGCGAAGAAATACCCGCTGGAGCAAGCGTGGTGCGGGACGTTCCACAGCGACGAAGGTTACGAGCAGATGAACGCAAGCTATGAGCAAGCCGCGAAAGGCCGCCTGCCGGACAACACGCCCTGCGAAGTTTATTGTCACACCTTAACCGATGACAGCATTCTGTCGCCTGAGTTGCGCGACAAAGGTTTTCACACGATCACGCTCTTCGGTCTCGATACGCCTTATTCATTGTTCGCGAAAGATAACGAATCGATGCGGAAACGAGCGGAGAAAAAATTTCTCGCGAGCATGAATCAATGGCTTGAAGAGCCACTGGAAGATTGTCTGGCGATCGCGCGTGATGGAAATTTTTGCATCGAGAGCAAAAGCCCGGTCGACATCGAGCAGTCGTTAGGCATGTATCACGGAAATATTTTCCAGGATGCGCCGACCTGGCCGTTCGCGACAGAAAAGGAGCAAGTCGGCAGGTGGGGTGTTGAGACGGAATGGGGAAATGTTTTTCTTTGCGGCTCGAGCGCGCTGCGCGGCGGCGCCGTGAGCGGGATCCCCGGGCACAATGCGGCGCGAGCTGTGCTCGCGCATGTTTGATGTTTGATTTAAAAAATGCTTCCGAAGCAAGGTGATGTGGCGTCGATCGACGCGATTATCTCGGCTGCTTACGATACAATCTCGGGGCCGGTGGGGAAAAAGCGCGACTGGGATCGCATGCGTTTGTTGTTTCTTCCCGGTGCGCGTTTGATTCCGACCGCTAAAGAAGCTGGGTGCGATGATGTCGATCTTTTCCCGAACTTTTTGGACATCGACGGCTACATTGCGCGGGTAGAACCATTCTTTGCAACGAGCGGCTTCTATGAAAAGGAGGTCGCGCGCCGGGTCGAGCAGTTTGGCCAAATCGCGCACGTTTGGAGCACATACGAATCGCGGTCTGATCCGAGTGACGCCGAGCCGTTCATGCGCGGCATCAACAGCTTTCAGCTATTCAACGACGAAACGCGCTGGTGGATCTTGTCGATCTACTGGCAACACGAAATGGCGACGCATCGGATTCCGAACAAGTATCTTCAAGGTTGAGATGCGCCCGTGTGCAAGTGTTTCTTATCGGCTTGCTCCGGCGGCTGCGGATGCGTGTCCCGGTAACATTTTATTCCGAGACCCAACACCAACGCGGCGATCACAAAGGTGATGACACGTTTCTCTTCCGGCGTGAGGACGAGTCTGTGTCGCAGCTCCTCCCACTTCCACCGTTCCAACATTTTCAACGCGGTTCCTGCTTCGCTCGCGGACGGACCCGGAGCGATGGATAATTGCCCCGGATGTTCGCGTCGTAGTAGCGCGCCTTGGAATCCGCGGCCATCAATTTCCGGTAAACTGAGGGCGCCACTTCCAAATATCGATACATTGCGCCGTTTACGAACTCGATTTCCAAAATGTGCCGGCGCTTGCTGTAGCCGATCGAAGCAATGCCTGTCGAGATCACCGATGCTCGCGGAATATCCGACGTGACCGCGCTCCCATCACGCGAGCTGGCGATCAAGAGGCGGGAAGCGCAGACTAGCAAGAGCACGCAGACAGACTTAGGGATCATTGGGAGGGAACGATGGCGCTGAGTCTTAACATGTTACGCCAATCGAAGTCGAGCCAAAACGCTGAGCGCGGAAAGTTTCCAGACTTTTTGGTCCGGCAATACGGCCAATTTTTCTTCGCGTCCGCTACGCAGACAAATCGCGATTTGGCGCAATCCAGATCCGGATCCGCTCTGCCGAAAAATCCCTGATCAATTACCGCCCGAGTGAACTTGAGATCGGATTTCCCGGTGGCGGCGTGAATTCAAACGTGGAAGGAGTGATTGGCGCGCGGCTTTGGTTGGAATATGTCGTCACGATCCGGTCGCCGTTAGATTTCAACATCTCGGTGCGCTGCACAAGCAGATCGCCACTAAGTCGGAGACTAAAACGCTGAAAGATCCGCTTCGCGGTCGGGGCGCGCGGCAGGAGCTGTAATTCATATCCATGATCGGCCTTGGCGCCGCTAATCTCATACGTACTTTCAACATTCTCTAGATTCAGCGCAGTATTGATCGCGGTAATTGCAGCGTCGACAGGCGAGTTTTTTCCCAGGGTAAAATGTTGAGTCGATTTGGAGGTGGGGAAATAAATCCAAAAGTCGTGTCCGTTGCTCACCGCCACGGTTTGTGAACTTCCTTTCATCTCCCGTCGGAATTTGTTCGGGGCCTGGAACCAAACCTTGCCTGTGCTCACCAGCGGTTTATTCAGAAAATGGCTCACTTTCTCCTCTTGAAAATCAGCTTGGACGTTTGGTGACGTGAGGCGCTTTTCGTGCACGCGTGCGAGCAGTTTCTTGATTTCGCTCGGTGAAAGAGTTTGGCAATGGGCCGAAGTGGCTAGTGCAATCAAGCTGAAGCAAGTAACGAGAATTATGCGCATGACGTGTCTAACTGATGAAATGTCGATCTTATAATTCTTCGCGCCAAGCCTTTGGTTTGGCCGCAGCTATCGCCGGCAATTCAAAGAAGATCGTTGCAAGCAAACTCCAGAAAATTCCAATCGCGCAGGGGATGCCGAGCCCGCTCAACGAAGGATTGTGGGCCCAGCCTAACGATCCGAAACCGCTGACTGCCGTCAGTCCGGCGAGGATCACCGGTTTAATCACACCTGCGACGTCGTGCTCGAGTTCGCGCGTTTTCTGCCAAACGAGCACGACGTAAATTCCGTAATCGACACCGATCGCAAGAACGAGTCGGAACGCCAGGACGTTGAGCAGATTCAAATGCAAATCGAGCAGCTTCATCGTCGCGATCATTGCGCCGATTCCAAAGGCCAGGGTGATCACTTGAATCAGCCAAAGCCGGAAATCGCGATACAAAATCGCCAGCAGACCAATGTCGAACAGGCCCATGAGCGCACTGATGATGAGCAGTTGCCTCTGAGACCACGGCTGGAGATCAGCAAGCACATAACTCCAGCCCGAGAGAATCACCGGCACACCTGCCACCGGCAGCTCGCGCCCAAGTTCTTCACGTTGCACGTGAGTAGTGACCGGCTCAGTCGTGGTCGCAAAACCAGTGGTCAGCAGCGGGTCTTCGGCAAAATAGCGGTCCACCAGAAACCACCAACTCGACGATTTCGGCAGTTGCGTCCGCCAATCGGTCGACGGCCCGTTTGGATCAGCACTCGCTTGCAGGTCGTCGAGTAGTTTGAACCCCGGCGCAAAGGAGTCTCGACTGAACCCTTGCTCGTCCAAAGTTCGTTCCAAACTGTCGCGCGCGGCTGAAAGATTAACGTTTCGAAGCGTTTGGCGATTTTTTTCCATCCATTTCGGAGAAAGGCAAAGGGCCGCCGGTGTTGAGAAACCTTTGATTTTTCCTGCCTGCTGCAGTGCGGCCCAATGTGCCGAAATCTTTTGCCATTCGTCGTGTAGATCCTGCGCGTCCCGGCCCCGGACAATCGCCAGTACCGGCTCCCAGCGCGCCGGCATCGTCTCCATGATCGCCTGCAGGGCCCGGCCCGCGCGGCTGTTCCTCGGCTCGAGGGAACGCGCGCTCGCTTCAAAATGCAGCGGCGGCACCGGCGAAAACCCGACCACGGTGAGGATCAGGAAAATGCTCCCGGCAGTCGCGATGATCGGCGCGGGACGCTCCACAGCCCGGCGCACATATTTTTTGACGGCTTCAAAAATCCAGTCGTGCCGCAGGGGCGCCTGCCGCGGCCGCACGAACAGAAACAGGATTGTGCACATGAAGAGTCCGGCGAAAAAAATCCCGATCGCAATCAGCACGCCCAGCTGGGAGAAACCCATCGAGCCGCTCAGAATCAACGCGAGAAAACCAACTGCCGTGGTCAGCGCGCCAAAGAATACCGCGCGGCCAAGTTTCGCTACCGAAGTCGCAATGGACTGCTGATATTCCTCCCCGTCGATTCGCGCCTGTTGATAACGGCCAAAAATCAAAATGGCGAAATCGACGCCGAGTCCAACCAGGATTGCACAGAACCCGACCGCGACCATGTGGAGTCGGCCGAAGCAAAGCAATCCGACCGCGAGAGCGACCAAGCATGACAGCAAAAGCGCGAATCCCATTCCGAGCAGTGGCAGCCAGCGCCGAAAACCGGCGAAGAAAATAATTCCAACCAGCAATACGGAGCTGGCCAGGGTCGCCGCGATGTCGTAACGCATGCTCAGAGAAATTTCTGCGACAAAAGCCGAGCGACCGGTCACGAGCACGTCGAGCGGCCCTCCCTCCCAGCCAGCGCGAGCCTGCGTGCGAAAAGCGTTCACGCGTCGCATCAACCGCTGACATTCAAACGCGCTGATCGACGATTGATTCGTGACCACGAGAAAAACGCGCATCGTGCGGTCGGGCGAAGTGAACGGCTGCTCCTGCTCGATCGCGTTGTTTTCGGCAAACGGTTTTAGCGCGGGGCCAATGATGCCGAGCGGATCAAAGCCAAGCTCAAACTCCGGCCGCGGTGAGCCGGCTTCAATCTCCTCATGAAGCCGATGTAATCGCTCCCGAATTTTTTCCGGTTGCAAGATCGACATTGCCTGCTCGAACGCGGCCGGTTCCAGATTCAGGAGCAGCGGGATCGCAATCGATTGTAGATCGCGGATGCCATCGGGTGTTTCCATTGGCGAGCCGACCAACACGCGTTCGCACCATGGTTGCTTTCGCAAATTCTCCGCAAACGTCGGCGCGAATTCTTCCAGCTTATCGACATCTTCGGGTCGACAGCGCAGCGCGAATGTCAGCTCGCGCGTTTGCTCAAAGTCGCGGTCGTAGATTTTCAATCCCTCGACCGATTCGAAACCTTCCGGAAGCATGTTGATCACGTCCGAGTCGAGCTCGATCCGCGTGATGAGAGCTCCAAGACAGAGCGAGCTTAGCGCGATCACTCCGAGCCAGACGAGTCCGCGCCGTTGAGCCATCATATGCGCGATCAAATCACTCATCTTCATTTGCGAACCACGAATGAACACGAATCAACACGAAGATGCCAATACTCACCGCAGCTGCCCGGACGGGGGGTTCCGCTTCTCCGTAAGGGAGAGGATTGAAGTGAAGGTGAGGGGATGTAACGAAGTCGTCGCGCAAGCCGTAAGATCAACAGTCGCCCCGGCGATCTCGATTTCGCGACCGAACCTTTTAGGACACGACGATCGCCGGCTGGGGCGATACTGTTTGTTTTGGTACAAGGCTTAGCCGGGGCGAAAGCGCGACAAACCTTTGTGCGTAAACGAAAAAGTAAAAAAACCACATTCGCCATCTGATCGCGAGACTCTTACCCTCATTGCCCGCGAGGACGGCGTTAACTGCGGCCGCGATCTGCATCGTGTCGGTCGGGTTGAGAAAGACTTCTATGAATTCCCTGCTTCGCTGATACCACGCGTTCACGAACGTCAAGTAGATATCCATGACCCGATTTACGCTCCGCGAATACTTGTTGAACGAGCGGCGCCGTTTCGATTCGTCGCACAAGACTTCTTCAAGCGTGTCGGCGGCCTTTTCCGAGGACATGATTGCCAGGAAAACGCCGCTGCTAAAAACCGGATCGATGAAACCAGCGGCGTCGCCGGCCATGAGCCAGCGATCACCGGTGAGTCGAGTGTTGCGATAGGAAAAATCGCCCGCCGAATAAACGGGCGAAACGCGGACTGCGTTTTTCATTCGCTTGACCATTAACGGTTGCTCGTCAATAAATTTTTCGAGCGCGGCCTGGGGCGTGAGTTTCGTGGCTCG
>DATFXN010000017.1:0-50585 GCA_035315805.1 Chthoniobacterales bacterium | reverse complement strand
GAGTCGAGTGTTGCGATAGGAAAAATCGCCCGCCGAATAAACGGGCGAAACGCGGACTGCGTTTTTCATTCGCTTGACCATTAACGGTTGCTCGTCAATAAATTTTTCGAGCGCGGCCTGGGGCGTGAGTTTCGTGGCTCGAAAGCTGGCCGTGTCCAGCACTACGCCGACGCTCGTTCGCGTTTCGGTGAGCGGAATCGTCCAAAACCAGCGGTCGAGTCCACGCACCATTCGAATCAGGGTCGCGTCCTTTCCTGATAAACGCTCGACGTTTTCGTAATGCGCGAAGACGGAAAATTTTTGAAGATGATCGTAGGTCTGCTTGAGGTTGAACAAACTCCCGAGGATTGTTTGCCGTCCGGAGCAATCGAGCAGATAGCGGGCTTCGATTGCTGACCTCGTTCCATCCGATGCTTCGGTGTCGATCTTCACGCGGTCGTCACCAAAGTCGAGCTTGGTCACTTCAGTTTCCTCGCGCACTTCGACGCCATTTTCGCGCGAATGATCGAGCAGCACTTTGTCGAACTCCGAGCGCGTCACTTGATAGGCGCGGTCGCGCTGTGAACGAAAGCCGTCTTTGAAATAAAACTTCACGCCTTTGGTCCCACAGGCCGCGGTGATTTCGCCTCCAAACTTCGGCAGGAACGCACGATCCAGTTTCTCGCGAACCCCGAGGCGATCGAACGTTTGCACGCTGAATGGGAGGAGTGACTCGCCAATGTGAAACCGCGGAAATTTCTCGCGTTCCAAGACAATCACGCGCCGCCCCGCTTTGGCCAGCAACGTCGCGGCGGTGCTCCCGGCCGGCCCGCCGCCCATGATCGCAACGTCGTAGATGTGGACCTTCACTTCGAAAAGTACTTTACGAAGGAAGCGCCAATTTTCTAGCCGCAGATCAACGTCGATGAAGCACGGATTAGAGGCAGAAATTCAGGGTTTGGAAATCTGTGCTAATCTGTGCCCATCTGTGGCTGATTTTCTGTGCTGAGAAATGAAATTGATCGACAAGTTCGTTAGTCGAGAGCTGATCGTGAACTTACTCTTCGCGATCGCAATTCTCAGTCTTGTTCTCGTAGTCGGCCAAATTCTTCGGAAACTTGTTCCGTTGCTGGTGAACCATGACGTTCCGGTCGAATATCTGCTCGCGTTCATTGCCTATGTGTTCCCGTTCTCGCTCATCTTCACGATTCCGTGGGGGCTTCTGACCGCGATCCTGCTCGTATTCGGGCGGCTCTCAGCCGACAACGAATTGATCGCGCTCCGCGCCAACGGAGTGGGTGTGCCGCGCGTGGCCATTTCGCTCGGCGTCATTTCGCTTGCCTGCACGGCGATTTGTCTTTGGCTCACCGTCGATGTGTCGCCCGCCACGCAACAGAAACTTCGCAGTACAATTTTCGATCTCGCCACGCGCGACCCGATGGCACTCTTCGGCAGCGACCAGGTGATCGATCAATTTCCCGGGCGAAAAATTTACGTCGGCAAAAAAGAAGGAAACAAACTGGAGAACATCACCGTGTTCGAGCTCGATCAGAAATCGATGCCGATGCGAGTAACGTTCGCGCGCACCGGAATGCTCGAAGCGGATCTCGAGAACAAACGGATCCTGATGCATCTCTATAATGCACGTTATCAGCAGCGCGACGAGAAAGACCCGACCGATCTGCACAAAATCAAGGACGGCATCAGCATGAACGAAGGCACACTGCCGATCAGTCTTGAGGAACTTTACGAGAAAGAGAAAAAACGGCCGAGCCGATCGGCCATGTCTATCGAACAATTAATCGATCAACTCAAAAGCGAGAGCACGCGCGAGCGGAGCGAGAGCCGGACCGAGATAAACAAACGATTTTCATTCCCGTTCGCCTGCGTCGCGTTCGCGATCATTGGTGTGCCGCTTGGCGTGACCGCGCACCGCCGCGAAACCTCGATTGGCTTCGCGATGGGATTGATCGTTGCGGTGTCTTACTTCCTCTTCGTCATCATCGCCGACACGCTCCGCGGAAATGCTAAAGTCCATCCCGAACTTCTGATCTGGTTCCCCAACGTCCTCTTCATCATCCTGGGCGCTCTTCTGTTCCGGCGTTTGGCACGGCAGTGATCTCCTGCTGTCATTCCGACCGAAGCGGGGGAATGTTTGACCATTTCTATCGTGGTGAGCTCGGTCAGGAGAGAAACAGTAAGAGGCAGCCTAATGGACCGAAAATAATTCACTCATCCTGCTTGAGCATGTCTTCGTTAAAGGTGCGTCTTCCGGCAAAGGCTCGCCTTAGTGCCAGCCGGAGATTGTCCAAGGCTTGGGTTTTCAAAATGTAACCCATCGCTCCGGCTTCAGCGGCGCGCCGGGCGTACTCCGGTTCGTCATGGGCCGAGAGAATGAGCACGACGACTTCGGGAAACTCCTCACGCAATTTTTTCGTCAGCTCGATGCCATCAGCTCCGCCGGGCAACCCCACATCCACGATGACTGCGTCCGGGCGCACTTCGCGCACTCTCTCAATGCCTTCGGCGGCATCGCTGGCTTCTTCGCAGACCACAAATTCATCATCGAGATTGAGCAAATGCTCGAGTCCCTGCCGCAGCATCGCATGATCGTCCACCACCACAATGCGTTTGCGTTTGTCATGTCGTATCGGTGTAATTTTAGGCGCACACTCCGTAGATGTCGAACTTGCAATCGCCCTCAGCTTTGCCCGCTCCCGAAATCAATTGTGAGATCGATGGTGTCGGCGACGGCGACGCGAATATCGCGGAGTAGCAGGTCGCCAAGAAAGGGGAGTGATTTGAGCGGGACAGATTTCTCTAACATTTTTTCAAAGAACGGCTGGAGCGCGGCGCATGCGAACGACCCGAGTTTTCCGTCGCCTCTGCACCTAAGCTGTGAAATTTTGGCAACGAAGTCATTGCTGACGTCGAGCTGGGCATAAATGTTGATCGTGGCGCGCCCAAAAAATTTCCTGGCCCAGATTTCAAGATCAGCGGCAAGCGAGCGCCGACTGCGTGCGCGCATCGCGAGGCGGACCTGTTCGAGATGGATCCCGTGCAAACGCGCGCTCTCGCCGCCGATTCGGGCGATTGCTTCTTCGACAGCGAGCTGGGCGGAGGATAGAACGAGATGGCCTTCGCGCACTTGGTGCAAAACCAATACCGCATCGCCGTTCGCGTCTGCGCCTTTGTTGAAAACGACATCGCGCATTTCGACCCGCAACGCCAGCGGCACACCGCGAACCGAAATGGCGCGGCCGCTTACCGTAACGAGAGCCGCTTCGAAGGCGAGTTGCGTTTCCCCTACGACCTTGGCCTGCAGAGGAGGGGAATCGAGCTTAGCACCGTCCAGATTGATCCGGATTTCGTCAACCAACGGGAACACGCGCGATCGAAGATCGACAATCTTACCTGGTTTTTGGACGAAGTGGCGCAGTGCGTGGTCCAACGCCCCCGCAAGGTTGTCCCTAGGCGAGGGGAAGTCTTTGCGGCCGAGAGATAGCATGCGTGAAGTGTGATGTTTGATGTTTGAGGTTTGATGTCAAACGTCCGGCTCGAACAATCTGCATAAGGAGGGGCGTCCGCTTCCCAGGGACGACAGCCTCCTCTCCTACAGAAGAACGAGGTTGAAAAGGACTGCAACACCGTTACATTGCGCGCTCCTTATGGCAAAGATGGCCTGGATTAATCGCAACGAGCGCAAGCGCGCGACGGTGAAGAAATACGCCGCGCTCCGCGCCGAGCTCAAAGCGAAGAAAGATTACGCCGGTCTGGCGCAGCTTCCGCGCGACGCCAGCCCGACGCGGGTGGTTAACCGTTGCGAAGTGACGGGCCGCCGTCGCGCGTTCATTCGCCGGTTCAAAATCTCGCGACTGACGTTTCGCGAGCTCGCCTCGCAGGGACTGATCCCCGGCGTGACGAAGTCCAGCTGGTAAATTCCAGAGGTCGCTTTTCGGGTGCGTCGCGCGCGCTCGTAAAATGAACTCTTTGTTGCTTCAACTTTTGTCGCTTGCTGGCGCGCCCATCACGCAATGGGATCCGGCCGGCGTGATCATTGCCAAGCTGACGGTGATCGCTGCATTGGTTGGCTTAAATGGGTTCTTTGTTGCGTGCGAATTTTCGATCATTAAGGTGCGTGCGAGTCAGCTCGACACTCTGGCGGAGGAAGGCGATGCGCGCGCCCGTTTCGCGAAACATATTCGCTCACATCTCGACGCCTACCTTTCCGCGACGCAGCTCGGAATAACCTTGGCCAGTCTTGCTCTGGGCTGGCTCGGTGAAGAATTTCTCGCTTATTTAATCGAACCCTTTTTTGGGCTGGTCAACATTCACTCGGCCGCGCTCGTCACTTCGGTTTCGGTCGCGCTCGCGTTTGTCGGAATCACGTTCATGCACATCGTCTTCGGCGAGCTGGCACCGAAATACACGGCGATTGCGAATCCGCTGACAGTGTCGCTCCGTTTGGTCCGCCCCCTTGGCGCATTTTATTTTTTGTTCAAGCCGGCGATTTGGGTCCTCCACAAGTCGTCCAATTTGCTCTTGCGCGGTTTACTGCGGATGCAACCGGTCCCCGGGACCGAGCTGGCGCACAGTGAAGAAGAGTTGCGATTGATTCTGGAGCAGAGCGAGAAATCGAAGGAAGTCTCGCCGCTCGGCCGCAAGCTCGTACTTAACGTTCTCGATCTTCGCGACCGTGTGGTTCGCGACATCATGACGCCGCGCGGCGAACTCGTTTATCTCGACATCGAGGACGACTTCGGGATGAACGCGAGGAAGGCGATTGAATCCAAGCACACGCGCTTCCCGCTCTGCCGCGAGAATCTCGATCATACGATCGGACTGATTCATATCAAGGACCTCGTGCCGATGATGCGTGATCCGAATCCGGATTTGATGCGGATCAAACGCGAATTGATTCCGGTGCCCGAAATGATGCCCCTAGAGCGATTGTTGAACCTGTTTCTGAGCAAACACGCTCATCTTGCGATCGTTGTCGACGAATTCGGCGGCACGGTTGGTATGGTCACACTCGAGGATGTGCTGGAGGAATTGGTCGGTGACATTCAGGACGAATTCGACGTCGAGAAAGAAGAGTTCAAAAAGATCAGCGCGGACGAATTCACGGTAGACGGCACGCTTGGACTTTATGAGTTGAACGACATCGCCAAACTCGAACTAGAAAGTCCGGATGTGAGCACGATTGGCGGTTACGTGACGCATTTGCTCGGTCATCTGCCGAAACAGGGAGAACAGGTGAAGATCGACAACTACCTGGTGACGGTCTCGGAGACCGACGCTCGCAGAGTGAAACAGCTCCATTTCCGAAAATTGGTGGGACCAAAACCTGCTGAAGCGGCGATGAAGCCGGACCGCGCACTCTGAAATTGGGGGGCGCCGAGCTGTCAGCCCTCTAAATTTGGGACATGATCGCGCGTGTCCCCTCCAAGATGGAATTCCTTGTCGAAACCGAAATCACTTGTCCGCATTGCGGTGAGGTTTTTCCGTTGCAGATTGACACATCACAATCAAAGCAATCGTTGATCGAAGACTGCGCGGTTTGTTGCCAGCCGATTACACTGCGCATTCGATCCCTGCCGGGAGTAGTTGTCGATCTTACGATATCGATTTGAGCAGTGCCGGCCGGCGGCGAAGAAACGCGGTCAGTTCTCCGATCGCGCGCAGAGTTGGGGGACTAATGTGATGCTCCATTCCCTCAACGTCATGATGAATGACCCGATCACTCAGTCCCAAGAGCCTCAAAAAATTGGTCAGCAGCTCATGTCGTTGGGCGATCTTGCGAGCGAGCGCTTCGCCCGCCGGAGTTAAAACGAGACCGCGATACTTCTCGTATTCGAGCAGACCTTCTGCATCGAGCCGCTGCACCATGTTGGTTACGCTGGCCTGCGAAATTTTGAGGGCGGAAGCGATGTCGACGACGCGAGCGTATCCTTTGGCGTTAATCAGTTCGAGGATTCGCTCGAGATAATCCTCGACCGCAGTGGAGCTGCCGAGCGCGGAGCGTGAATTTTTGCTGGCCATCGGTTCGAGAATAAGGGCAAGCACAAAAATAGGCAACACAATAAAACTTTTGCGATTGACAGATTCATAGTGAAGGCCAACTAATTTAGGCATGGCTAATTCGCAGGAGGCCGGCCCGGCTCACAGCCCAACCGGCTGGCGTTCGGTCCCATTGCGTCCAAGCCTTTCCGAAGTTCATCGCACGCTTGTCGTTCCGCCTTCGGCAAGTTTCCTGCGCAAGATGCTTGCCTTCGCCGGGCCGGGATTTCTGGTCGCGGTCGGTTACATGGATCCAGGCAACTGGGCAACCGATCTGGCCGGGGGTTCCAAGTACAACTATTCGCTGCTGGTAGTGATCATGATATCCAACCTCATGGCCATCCTGCTCCAGGCCCTCGCGCTCAAGCTCGGCATCGCCACTGGCCGCGATCTTGCCCAGGCCTGTCGAGATCATTTTAGGCCGGCGGTTTCCTTTTCCCTTTGGCTGACTTGCGAAATCGCCATCGCCGCGTGCGATCTGGCGGAAGTGATCGGCTCGGCCATAGCTCTAAATTTGCTCTTTCGAATTCCTTTGACAGCGGGAGTGTGCATTACGGCGCTGGATATTCTTGTCGTCCTCTTTCTTCAAAACAAAGGCTTCCGCTACATCGAGGCACTGGTCATCACGCTCATCGCCGTGATTGGGTTTTGTTTTACCTGGGAGATCGTCGCGTCACATCCAGACCTGATCGGCATCGCGAAGGGATTTCTGCCAGCGTCGAAAATCGTGACCGACGTCGGCGTGCTCTACATCGCCATCGGAATTCTCGGGGCGACCGTCATGCCGCATAATTTGTATCTGCACTCTTCGATCGTGCAGACGCGCCGTTACGACCTGAGCGCGGTCGGCAGACGCGAAGCGATCAGGTTTGCCACGATTGACTCAACGCTTGCGCTCATGTTCGCACTTTTTATCAACGCCGCAATCCTGGTTGTTTCCGCGGCGACGTTTTACACGCACGGCCGCAACGACGTCGCCGAAATCCAGGAAGCATACAAGCTTCTTTCGCCACTGCTCGGCGTGAGCGGTGCGAGCACACTCTTCGCCATCGCTTTGCTCGCTTCCGGTCAAAACTCGACCCTGACCGGTACCCTGGCGGGCCAGATCGTAATGGAAGGTTTTCTCAACATTCGGCTTCGGCCCTGGTTGCGGCGATTGATTACCCGCCTGGTCGCGATCGTCCCGGCGATTGTCGTCACAATTGTGTCCGGTGAAAAGGGGACCGCGAACCTTCTCGTGCTCAGCCAAGTCATCCTCAGTCTGCAATTGAGCTTCGCCGTCTTTCCGCTGGTGATGTTTACAAGCGACAAAATTAAAATGGGCGAATTCGTCAATAGCCGCCCGATTAAATATCTCGGCTGGTCAACGGCCGTCTTCGTTGCGTTGCTCAACGCCTGGTTGCTTTTCCAAACGTTCCGCGATTGGTTCCTCGGCTAAGCGCCATGTATAAAACCATCCTGATCCCGGTCGAAAATCGTGAGACCGACCAGACGATTCTGCAACACATTCGCCCGCTGGCACGTTTGACCAACGCGAGACTCATGCTGGTCCACGTCGCCGACGGGTGGGTGGCCCGTAATTACGACGAACTCAAATTGCGCGAGAGCGAAGAAATGAAACAAGACCGCGAATATCTTCTCAATCTCGAGCGGGAACTTCGCCAGGAAGGGTTCGAAGTGAATTCCGTCCTCGCCCTGGGCGAACCGTCCGACGAGATCATCAAGCTCGCACGCGAAAAAGATGTGGATCTTATCGCCATGACCACCCATGGCCACCGTTTCATCAGCGATCTTCTCTACGGTGCGACCGTCGACAAAGTGCGCCACGCTGTCGACATTCCGGTGCTGTTGTTGAAAGTGAAGAGCTAAAGTAGCGCAAGCTGTCTCGCTTGCGAAGTAATTGAAACCAGGCCGGAGGCTTGCTCTACTCTACGTGCGTGAAGGTCCTCTTCCTGACTAACGAGTATCCGCCGCACATTTACGGCGGCGCCGGTGTCCACGTGGGCTATCTCTCGCGCGAACTGGCGAAATCGATCGATGTCGATGTTCGTTGCTTCGGAGATCAGGATTTCAAACAAGGCCGACTGAAGGTGAGGGGATACGATCTCGACACGAGTCAGTTCACTTGTCCGAAACCGTTGCAATCGGTTTTCGGCGCCGTTCAGCGTGATCTCGCATTCAACACCACGAACATCGACGCCGATCTCGTTCATTGTCACACTTGGTACAGTCATTTCGGGGGAATTCTGGCCAAAAAGAACTACGGCGTTCCACTCGTCATCACGACCCACTCGTTGGAACCGTTGCGGCCGTGGAAGCGCGAGCAGCTCGCCGGCGGCTACGATTTTTCCCTCTGGGTCGAGAAAACCGCACTCGAAATGGCGGACGCGATCATCGCCGTCTCCGGCGAAACCAGACGCGACATCGAGCGGCTGTTTAATGTCGATCCGAAACGCGTCCACGTGATTCACAATGGCATCGATCTCGAGGAATATCGGCCGGTCGGTGCAACCGACGCGCTGATCCGCGATGGAATCGATCCGAAAACTCCGTACTTGCTTTTTGTCGGACGTATCACGCGGCAAAAAGGAATCATTCATC
The DNA here is from genome assembly GCA_035315805.1 of Chthoniobacterales bacterium. Classification (GTDB taxonomy): domain Bacteria; phylum Verrucomicrobiota; class Verrucomicrobiia; order Chthoniobacterales; family UBA10450; genus AV40. The sequence goes on along the minus strand of DATFXN010000017.1, from coordinate 41,945 downwards.
TCGTTCACGCGATCCAATTCATGGACGACGATTTCCCAATCGTGCTTTGCGCCGGCGCGCCGGACACGCCCGAAATCGGCGAGGAAATGAAGGAAGCGGTCGCCGCCGCGCAGAAAACGCGCGGGAACATTTCTTGGATTGAAGAAATGCTCGATCGCAAAGCCGTCGTCGAACTTTATTCGCACGCGGCGGTGTTTTGTTGCCCGTCCATCTACGAACCGTTCGGCATCATTAATCTCGAAGCGATGGCGTGTGAGACGGCAGTAGTCGCGAGCGCGGTCGGCGGAATCAAAGAAGTCGTCGTCGACGGCGAGACCGGTTTTCTCGTCCCGCTCGAACAAATGAAAGAGAGCCCATTCGAGCCGCTCAATTCGGAAAAATTTTCACGCGATCTCGCCGCCCGGATCAATCAGTTGATGAAGGATAGACATCTGCGCGAAAAATTCGGCAAGGCCGGCCGCAAGCGGGCCGAAGAATCTTTCAGCTGGAAAGCAATCGCAGAAGAAACAAAAGCGTTATACCAATCGCTCATCACGAAATCATGAGTCGTCCGCGGGAGCCGCATCTTCCGGGCTGGTGGCAGCGAATCAGCAGACCTGCCCCGTTGCAGTGCGTGAGCGTCACTGTGATTCTGGCAATCCTGGCTTACCTTCCGGTGTTACGTGCCGGATTCATCTGGGACGATGATGACTATGTCACGAATAATTCGACGTTGGTTGATTTATCCGGTCTCGGCAAAATCTGGTTCAAAATTGGGGCGACGCCGCAGTACTATCCACTAGTTCACACGACATTTTGGGTCGAGTATCACCTCTGGGGCCTGAACCCGCTTGGCTATCATCTTGTTAACGTCTGTCTGCACGTGCTATCGGCTATCCTTCTCTGGCGGTTACTACTGCGGTTGAATGTTCCTGGAGCCTGGCTGGCGTCGGCTATTTTTGCGCTTCATCCAGTTCACGTAGAATCTGTCGCGTGGATCACCGAGCGAAAAAATGTTTTGTCGGCGCTGTTCTACCTGGCGGCAGCGCTATTCTATTTGCGCTTTGTTGACAGGCAAGAAGGCGGGCTCTCGAGCGGCCGGTGGTCGTTTTATGTTGGAGCATTAATTTGTTTTATCGCTGCGCTACTCGCTAAGACAGTGACGTGCACGTTGCCGATCGCATTGTTGCTGGTGTGTTGGTGGAAAAGCGGCCGAATTCAGTGGCGCAACATGCTCGCACTGCTGCCATTCTTTGCCACTGGCGCCATGCTGTCGATGGTGACGGTCTGGATGGAGAGGCATGAGGTTGGAGCGCATGGAGCAGACTGGTCAATGGGGTTCGTTGAGCGAATCACTCTGGCGGGCCGTGCATTATGGTTTTACGTCTGCAAACTGGCGTGGCCCACGCGCCTCAGTTTTATCTACCCGCGATGGGAAATTATCGCCAGTTCATGGCAAGAGTGGATTTTGCCGATCGGTTTCGCAGGTATCCTCGCCGGTTTGTGGCTGGCCCGGAAACGGTACGGTCGTGGACCTTTGGTTGCCGTATTATTTTTCGCCGCGACTCTCAGCCCCGCACTCGGATTTATTGATATTTATCCGTTTCGGTTCTCATTTGTCGCGGACCATTTTCAATATCTGGCCAGCATTGGACTGATTAGCCTTGCTGCCGTAGGTCTGAATCGTTTGCCGCGGATCGTGCTAGCTGTACTGCTCGGAGTTTTAGCGGTGCTGACCTGGCTACAGACTCGTGTTTATCACGACATTGAAACGTTGTGGCGAGACACACTCAGCAAGAACCCATCAAGCTGGATCGCCCACAATGAACTGGGATTAGCATTAGAGAATCGAGGAGAAGCTTCTCAGGCAATGGCCCATTATCGCGAGGCTTTGCGTTTGAAACCGGATTCCCCGGAAGTTCTGGTCAACGTCGGTGCAGGACAGATGCACGAGGGCAAGTTCGAAGCCGCCGTCAAATCATACAGAACAGCTCTTGATCACGATCCGAAATATGTTCCCGCGCTCAATAATCTAGGGAACGCATTTCTTTCGAAGGGTCGTCTGGAAGAGGCTCAGCAATGTTTCGAGCAATCATTGCAACTAAGCCCCAATGACCCGCAAATGCTGAACAATTTGGGCGTTACTTTCGCGAAGAAAAAAGAATTCGGTAAAGCAATTGAACAATATAAAGCCGCGCTGCAAGTTGCGCCCCGTCAGGGAGCGGCGTTTTTCAATCTTGGCAATGCACTGTCCGCGCAGAATCGGTTTGAAGAGGCAATCCCAAACTACGAAGCGAGCCTTCGTTTGTCACCGTCGTTTGCTGACGCTCGAATCGCATACGGTTGTGCGTTGGCTGAGAGCGGAAGAACCGAAGAAGCCATCTCTAATTTCGTGGAAGCGCTCCCAAGGGCCCCAAATAATCCCGACCTCCACTTTTATCTCGGTTCGGCGCTGATTCAGGCAGGCCGGCGAGATGAAGCAATTGAGCAACTGCGCGAAGCCGTCCGACTGAAGCCTGACTATACGGCTGCGAAGCAACAGTTGCGCGCAATTGGTGTGGAGGAGTAACAACGCGTGACCGATCGCGATTTCCGGGCGCCGTCATCGAGGTCTTAGCGCATTCCGGCATCGCATTGCCATTCATAGTTGCACGCGATTAGATGTTTCGCCCCGTTCAAGTCAACGTCGCCTCACGCTTTTCCAGTCGCGGGGGCGGATGGGATCTTGAACGATTCGATCTCTTGTTTGACTTCGTTCGCGAAACTTGCCGCGCGGGCGCCGTTCACTACCCGGTGGTCGAACGTGAGCGAAAGTGTAGTGACTTCTGCGGTTTCGTTTTTCTTTCCATTCGGAATGATTTCCTGATGCGCCGTGCCGATAAATAAAGTGCCGACCGACGGCGGAACAACAATCGGCGCGCCCGCTTTGACACCGAAAGCGCCGAGGCTCGTGATGACGACCGGGGCATTCATCGCGTCGACACGGCCGCCACGCGTCGCGGCAACTGTTTTGTCATAAATTTCCACGAACTCCGGCCAGCTTTTCTTGTTCGCTTCGGTAATCACCGCCGTCGCGAGACGATCGTTTTCCAGCGCAACTGCGATTCCGAGATCGAAGTTCTCATTTTCGATGATGCTTTCGTCTTCCAATATCAGCCGTCGGAACGGGGCATGTTTTTCCATCGCGCGGACGACCGCCCACGCGATCATGACCGAAGGGGAGGGGGCGTTCTTGTCATTTTTCTTTTTCGCGGCATCGCGGGCTTTGCGAATTGCGTTCCAGCGCGCGTCCATCTGAAGATTGGCAGGGATCACGCGCGAAAGTTTTCGGGTGATGGTTGGCGAAAGTGCAGGCTCGATAGTGTAGTGGCGGTCGCCTCGGCCGCGTTCTCCTGATTTTGCGGCGGCAGCCTCTACAACTTTCGGCGCAGCTACAACGCCATCGGTTAAAATTGTGCCGAGCTCCTGACCGATCTCGACGGTGTCGCCGACGTTCGTTTTCCATTCGCCCATCTTGCCGGCGAACGATGATTGAATCGGATAAACGGCTTTGTCGGTTTCGACTTCGCAGAGTTCGTCATCGGGCGCGATCGGGTCGCCTGGTTTTTTCAAAAGCGAAACGATTTTGGCATTGCGAATGCCTTCGCCCATGATCGGGACGGTGATGGGCTGCACGTTTCCGTTAGGCATTTCGACTTTCTGCGGCGTCGCTTTGGTCTCTTCTATCGTTGCAGGTTTCTGTTCGCGCAACACCGGCCTCGCCGCGCGGGAAATCTCGGTTGAAACAGAACGCTTCAACGCGGCGACGATTCGCTCGACATCCGGAACCGCGGCGTATTCGTAAATCGGATTATACCCAATCATCACGTTGGTTTTGCTGACGAGAATCGGCGGACTCACCATCTCGTTCCAGAGATCGGCCTGCGACGTGACATGAGTGATGATCAGCTGGCCGACGCTGCAATTTTCCGTATCTTCCTGCACGACGACGAGTCGACGCGTTTTGTGAACCGAAGCAGCGATCCCTTCCTTGTCCCACGGCAGGATCGAACGAAGATCGAACAGTTCGACGCTGATCTTGTTGTCGATCTTGGCAAGCGCTTCGAGTGATTTCTCAACGGTGTTTCCCCACGCGACCAGCGTAACGTCGGAGCCGTCACGGAATTTGCGCGCCTGCCCAAATGGAACAGCGCGGACCGGTTCGCTCGATTCGCGCTCGGCCCAAAACATGTGTTTTGGAATTAGAAACAGAACCGGGTCCTCGGCATGCATCGCAGTCCAAAGGAGGCCGGCCGCGTCTTCCGGCGTGCTCGGAACGACCACCGTCAGACCCGGATAATGTGCGAACGCCGATTCGTTAGCCTGACTATGCCACAAACTTCCGCCGGGAAGATAGGCGCCGTAGGGCGCGTAAATCACGGCCGGACATTTCCAATTTCCGAACGAGCGCCAGCGCAAGTTCGAGATGTTGGTCACGAGTTGATTGAACCCGGGATAAATGAAATCGATGAATTGCAATTCAAAGACGGGACGGCGTCCGTAAGCGGCAAGGCCACAGGCGACGCCGAGAATGGTTGATTCAGCGAGCGGCGAGTTGAAAACCTGTTTTGGAAATTCGCTCGAAAGTTTTTGGGTGAGCCGAAACACGCCCCCTTTTGGATCTTCGATGTCTTCGCCAAAAATTACACGACGGCGATCTTCTTTCAGGCCGAGTCGCAGCGTCTGGTTTATCGTGTCGCCGATTCGGTATTTGCCCGGCGGCAGAACTTCCTTGTCGATTTTTGGGAGGGGGCCGACCACGTTCGCCGTAAGTTCGTTAGGCGACGGGTCTTCGGCTTTTTCTGCTTCGCCGTATTCGGCGCGAATGCGTTCTTTGATGTCATTATCGATCTTGGCGAACTTTTCTTCCGAAAGCACACCCTGCGCGATTAGCTTTTCTTTCCAACACTTGACCGGATCGTGTTTCTCTAATTCGGCGAGTTCCTCGGCGTCGCGGTAAAGCTTTTGATCGTCCGAGCTGGTGTGACTGGAAAGCCGTTCCATCATTACCCAGAAAAACTGGGGCCCGCCGCCGGCCCGTATTTTTTCCATCGCGCTCGCCGCGGCGTCGTGAATCCCTTGAACGTCTTCGCCGGCGAGCTGCCGCCATTCGTTCGGTTCGAGAACGCCAAGCGCGAGCGGATTAGTTTCTCGCGTCGGACTGCTGATGCCGTAAGCGTTGTCTTCAACCACAAACAGCACGGGCAGCTTCCTTTCTTTGGCGAAACAAACCGATTCGAAAAAATCGCCTTGGCGAGTGGCGGCATCGCCGACCGTCGTGACGACAATGTTATTTTTGGCGTCCAAATTGATTCCCCATGCCATTCCGCACGCCGGCAGGAGCTGCGAACCGGTCGGAGTCGGCACGCTCCAAATGTGAAGATCGACGTCGCTATAATGAGACGGCATCATGCGTCCGCCACTGCCGGTTTTGCGTTTCGCGAAGTACTCCAGCGCCAACTGTTGCGTGGTCATGCCGCGACCGAGCACGAGCCCGCGATCACGATAATAAGGGACGATGTAATCGCCGGGGTCCATTTGCACCGAGATGGCAGCGAGCGCTTCGTGACCCATTCCGGAAACGTGAAAGTGACCTTTACCTTGCCGATTCAGATTTTGCTCGCGCAAATCGGCGTGCCGGCTTTCAAGCATGAGGGTAAGAAGGCGTAGCTTAGCTTCGTTGCTCAATTCCGACATACGATGTCGATCTTACAACTGCAGTTGCGGCTCGACAATCGCACGAATTGATTTCGAATGAAGGTTTGTCGATGGAAGGAGCGAAAATGAACCAGGGCAGGGGAGTGATCGAGCGATATTGGGAATTTCTTCCGGCATGCAAGACCGTCGTTTCGTTGGGCGAGGGGAATACACCATTGGTTTTTTCGCCGAAGCTGAGCGCGGCTGTCGGTCGCGGCTGTGAAGTTTTCATTAAGAACGAAGGAGTTAATCCGACCGGATCCTTCAAGGACCGCGGATTGACGGTTGCGGTTTCGCGCGCGGTCGACCGCCGCGTGAGCGCGCTGATCTGCGCTTCGACCGGAAACACGTCGGCTTCGGCAGCAGCTTATGCGGCGCGGGCAGGAATTCCATGTGCCGTCGTGATGCCTGCAGGAAAAATTGCGGCCGGCAAATTGATACAAGCCTTCGCTCACGGCGCGAGGATCGTCGCCATCGACGGCAACTTCGATGACGCGTTGCGAATAGTGCGCAAGCTAGGCGAGCAACATGAATTTGCCATTGTGAACTCCATTAATCCAGACCGGGTCGCCGGACAGAAAACGGCGGCGTTTGAGATCATCGAAGAACTCGGCGACGCCCCCGATTTTCATTTGTTGCCGGTCGGCAACGCCGGAAACATCACGGCATATTGGGCCGGTTACCGCGAATACAGTGCGCGTGGAAGATCGACAAAGCTGCCAGCGATGATCGGGATCCAGGCGGATGGCGCGGCACCGATTTATCACGACAAGATCATCAGCGAGCCGGAGACGATCGCGTCGGCGATTCGAATCGGGAATCCGGCGAGCTGGAAGCAAGCGCGGGCCGCGCTAAATGAATCGAATGGATATGTCGATGTCGTCACCGACGAAGAAATCCTCTCTGGTCAGAGCTGGCTGGCGCAGAACGAAGGAATTCTTGCCGAACCGGCGAGCGCCGCACCGATCGCGGGATTGCTCAAACGCGTGGAAAAAATTCATGAACACAGTCGGATCGTCTGCACAGTAACTGGCCACGGATTGAAAGATCCCGATTCGATTCAGCGTAGAATTGGCAAGCTTGAACCCGTTCCCGCCCAGATCGACAATGTCCGGCGCGCGCTCGGATTTTAGTTTAGAGTCCCGCCGTTTATCATGCGCCTGATTGTCCAGAAGTACGGCGGCACCTCGGTTGCGAATCCTGAACGCATCCGGAATGTGGCCGCGCGCATTATTGAAACTCAGCGCGAGGATTGTCAGGTCGTCGCAGTCGTTTCGGCAATGGCCGGTGTTACTGACGACTTGCTGAAGCTCGCGCACGACTTGTCGCCCGACCCGGACAAGCGCGAACTGGATGTTCTGCTCTCGACCGGTGAAAAGGCGGCAGGCGCATTAACGGCCATGGCGATAAGCGCGCTCGGCGGGAGAGCCATTTCGTTGACTGGTGCGGAAGCCGGCATTCTGACCGATCAGATTCACACCAAGGCGCGGATCGCGAACATCAGTCCGAAACAAATTCAGGAGCTGCTGGCTGATGATTACATTGTCGTCGTTGCTGGATTTCAAGGTCAGACGGCCGAAGGCGAGACGACGACACTCGGCCGAGGCGGTTCCGACTTAACAGCGATCGCGCTCGCCGGAGCGCTCAACGCCGACGCCTGCCAGATTTTCACGGATGTAGACGGCGTTTTCACTTGTGACCCGCGCGTTGTCACAGACGCAAAGAAACTCGGCGAGATCGCTTATGACGAACTGCTCGAAATGGCCGGCGCCGGTTCCAAAGTGATGCAATCCCGCGCGGTTGAGTTCGCCAAAAAATTTGGAGTGGAATTTGAGGTGCGATCGAGTTTGAAGCGCGACCTCGGAACAATCGCAAAAGAAGAAACCGCAAACATGGAAGATGTCGTTGTCCGTGGTGTGAGCATCGATCGCCATCAAGCGAAAGTGACCGTGGACGACGTACGGGATGAGCCCGGCGTGGCCGGCCGGATTTTTTCCACGATCGCGGCGGCCAACATCGTGGTCGACATGATCGTACAGAGCGTCTCGGAATACGGTACGACCGACCTCTCGTTTACAATTCACGAGAACGACCTAGACGCCGCGCGAAAATTGCTCGAGCCGGTGGCGCAAGAAGTTAACGCCGCCGGCCTCATCACCAAAAAGGGCGTGGCAAAATTAAGCGTGGTCGGAATTGGAATGCGGTCGCACTCCGGTGTCGCAGCGCGCTTGTTCGATTGTCTGGGAAAAGCCGGAATCAACATTCACCTGATCTCGACTTCCGAAATCAAAATCGCGGTGATAATTCACGAATCCCAAGCCGAACGCGCCGCGCAACTCACTCATGCGGAGTTTGGATTGGGTGCGCTGGCGCCCGTTGCCGCAGCGGTGCGGCCGCTTGGGTAGAACCGCGAGCGATTACGGTCTGACTACGGGATCGACATAGAACTCGGGCATCCCTTCGATCCGCATTTTGTAACCGAAAGTAGTGTGCATTACGACCGCAACCGGATGATCGGTGATTTGCGCGCGAAAATGGTCGTCCGTGTTCGCTTGTTTCCAAACGGTTCCGTCCTCGAGCCGGATCAAGGTGTGGCCCCTCAAGCCGTCGATGTTGCCGTCGACGCGACTAACCAGTGAATCGAGTTTTGTCCGCGCGCTCGCGGCGTTTCGGTTAGCATCCTCGGTCGCCTTCTCGGTGGCTTTCTTAATTTCCTCCTGCGCCTTCTCTTGCGCTTGCTCGGTCGCCTTCTTTTGCGTGGCCTGGCGATAGCCCTGGAGCCAAGCGTCCAAGTGCTGTAGCTCGTCCTCGCTCAACCTATCCAGACCGGCGGCCTTGAATTCCTCCGGCCTCATCGTTTCCTCAAGGCTCTTTGCCGGCTTTTCCGAGGAGCCTTCCTTTTTGGCACTCTTTTCTGTCTTTTGAGGACTCGCCTCTGGATTTGTCTCCTCGGGCGTCGCTTTGTCAGCCGCTCTTCGGGCGTTCTCCAAGTCACCTGCCTCTTGAGACAACAAGGAACCTATACCGAAGAGAGACAGTAAAACAACGACAGCGAATCGCAGACGACCAGAAACCATTGGGAAACCGAATTCGTGAACAGGCTAGCAGCTGGCCGATTCCCGTCAAGGTGTGCAGCCTCAAGGTAATGCTTAAATGGGCTCGCGACATTTACACCAGCCGAACGTAACAAGAGACGGTGTCGACTAGCGAACAGTTACTTACAATGCCGGCTTGACGAGCTAACTGGCGAGTTTCGCGCAAACTTCGCCAGGGGCGGAAATTCTTGCGTCGATGGGAATGCCCAACGCGCGGAGCATTTTTGTGCTTACGGATGCGGCAACGCGGGATAATTGGTGGCTAATTCGCTGGCAGCGGACACCACGGGCGCGGCTTTTTGGGCTCGCTCGAACGGGGAGTTCGATTCACCTGGTCCTCACCCCAAGCCATGACATCAGACAATATATGTCATATAAAATCGGCAGGTGTTGGTACGCTTTGAACCGCACCAACACCAATCCGCACGCGTGCCAGCACAAAAGGCCAAAGCTTAAAGTTCGGCAGCGCCACATGCGAATCGGCCAAGACCAAATGCACGCGCCTCTTATTGTCGGGACGCGCCAGACACTCACTGCAAAGCCTTCCACCGCCTCCGCCGCCAATTCATCCACGCTGCCGATAAAAGCCTCACTCGCGACCACGCGCAACATGTCGATCCGGTTTCGCCTTGCGTTAAAGGTGTATTACTGTTTGCGACGTGCAATCAAAGGACAAGACCGGACGTTTTCGGCGCCGCAAAGTTTCATGTGTCGATTTTGTCGTCGCAGGCGTGCAGAAGGCAGGCACCACCGCGATCCACGATTTTCTAGCGCAACATCCGCACGTTACTCTGCTGCGTGATCAGGCTCTGCATTTTTTCGATAAAGAAGAACACTTTCGTGGCGATCCCGATTATCGAACTCTTCACGCGAACTTTGCTCCAGGCTGGCGCTGGCGTGTGGCCGGAGAGGTCACCGCCGATTATCTTTACTATCCGCGCGCACTCGAGCGCATTGCCAATTACAACGGGAAAATGAAAGTGATCATTTCGCTGCGCAATCCGACCGAGCGCGCCTTTTCGCAATGGAACATGCGGCACGAAAAGGGACAGGAACCGCTCGAATTTCTCGACGCCCTCAAGCGTGACCAGGAGATTGGAACCTGGAAGGGACCGCGAGGCAACGCCTACCTCGCCCGCAGCCTTTACTCACGGCAGATCGAGAAAGTGTTCGACCTCTTTCCGCGCGAGCAGGTTTTCCTTCTGAAGTACGAAGATTTCCGCGCGGATCCGTACCCGCTACTCGATCGCATCTTCGATTTTCTCGGCGTGATCAAAAAACCCCGTTTGAAAAACAAACAGCGCAACGTTGGTTCGTATTCGCGAAAGCTGACCGCCGAGGAACGCGGGTACGCGTCCACCATTTTTGCCGAAGACATTACCAAGGTTGAAAAGCTGCTCAGTTGGGACTGCAGCGATTGGCGCTTCAAAGCACGAATTTCAGCGGCCGCCTGATTGAAAGCCAATGCCGTTCAAATGTTGCTGCCGCTCCATTTCAATTTCTGCCGGACAACGCTGAAGAACGATACGTCCGGCATCGCCGCCAGTTGCAGAGTTTTCTTCGCTTTCCGAATCTCAACCATCCCGTCCTTTGCGATCCGGAGCGGCTCGCGCCCGTCCAGTGTTAGATAGACCGGATAATCCGGCTCGCTCGCTTCCACCTCGATCACCGAATTTTCCGAAACGATGACGGAACGATTCGTCAGCACGTGCGGACAAATCGGCGTGATCACGAACACTCCCGATTCCGGTTCCAAGATCGGGCCACCGGCGGAAAGTGAATAGGCTGTTGAACCGGTAGGTGTTGCAATGATCAGACCGTCAGCGTTGAATTCGGTGAGCGCTTCGCCGTTCACACGCGTCCGCAGTCGAATCAAGCGCGATAATTCGCCGCGGCTGAACACCGCGTCGTTTAGCGCGAAGATCGGTTGATGTTTTTCGTTCGAATCCCGCACAACAACTTCGAGCAACGTCCGATTGCCGAACGTCATTTTTCCTTTGACAATGCATTCGACTGCTTCGCGAAACGCGGGCGAACTCACCGTCGTCAAAAAACCTAACGACCCGACATTGATCCCGAAAATCGGCGGCACTGTTTGACCGAGCTGGCCTGTTACGTTTAAAATCGTGCCGTCGCCGCCGACAACGACGAGCAAGTCCGCTTTGCCACCGAGCTGCGCGACGGTCAGGCCAGAGCGTTCGCCGCTTACCGCCGCCGTCTCTTTCTCAAGCAGGACCGATATGGAGAAGCGCGCAAACTCCGCCGAGAGAGATTTGATCAACTCCCCCACTCCCGGTTTTCCGGGGTGCGCGATCAGGCCGATGGTCTTTGGATGCATGCGAAAAATTCCTGGTTGCCGTCCACTCCGGTGATCATTGAGGGAACGAGACCGACCACATGAAACTTCGCTTCTTCGACGAACTTCACAATCTTTTGCTGCGCTTTTTCATGCAGCGCGGGCTCGCGAACAATCCCGCCGCGGCCGACGTCGCGGCGTCCCAATTCAAATTGCGGTTTGATCAGGGCCAGAATCATACCGTCCGGAGTTACTAACTCGAACGCGCGAGGCAAGATCAAAGTCAGCGAGATAAACGAAACGTCGATCACGCAAAGATTGACATCTTGCGGAACATGCTCGCGCGAAAGAAATCGCGCATTCACTTTTTCGATTACCGCTACGCGCGGATCGTTTCTGAGTTTCCACGCCAACTGACCATGGCCGACATCGACCGCAAAAACTTTCGCGGCGCCACGCTGCAACAGACAATCCGTGAATCCGCCGGTCGAAGCGCCAATGTCGAGCGCGACTTTGCCGCGGGCAACGATTCGAAAGTGATCGAGCGCGCCGCCAAGTTTCAGCGCGCCACGACTTGCGAATTGCTGCGCCTGCGCCACGGAAATTGGCGCGTCGACCTCGATCAGCTCCGCGGCCTTCGCAAAAACGTGGTCCCCCACCCTTACTTCGCCAGCCATGATCGCGCGTTGCGCGCGCTCGCGGCTTTCAAAAAACCCGCGCTCGACCAACACTTGATCAATTCGCGTCTTTGTCTTCATCACTCGGCGCAGACCTCCAAGATTGAACCGTGTATTGCTGCGATCGCGCCCGAAAGTTGTGCTGACGTAATGCAAAGCGGCGGCATAAATACGATCACATTTCCGATTGGTCGCGTCAGTAGTCCTCTGGAACGCGCGGCGAGACAAACCTTCGCCGCAAGACTGGTCCTGGGTGAAATCGAAGGGTCGACATCGTCGCTTTGCTTCAACTCGATTCCGGCGATGAAGCCGCATTGTCGAACCTGATTCACCGCCGGCAAAGCTTGTAACTTGGCGAGCCCGGAGGTCAGCTGCTCGATTTTAGGCTGCAATTCTTCGAGAACATTTTCTTTTTCGAAAACCTCCAGGCTCGCCTTCGCGGCCGCACAGCCAAGCGCATTTCCGGTGTAACTATGACCGTAAGCCAGCGTTTTTCCTTCACCGATCGAACCATCGAATCGCGAAAAGATTTCGTCAGTGACTAACGTCATCGCCAGCGGCAGGTAACCTCCCGTCAGTCCCTTCGCCAAAACAACCATGTCGCCGAGAACGGATTCGTGTTCGCTCGCGAACATCTTCCCGGTCCTGCCAAATCCGGTCATCACTTCATCGACAATCAGCAACGCACCGGTGCGATTGCACCATTCGCGCACCGCGCGCAGCGTTCCAGTCGGCCAAAGTTTCATTCCTGCCGCGCCTTGAATTAGCGGCTCGATCACCACCGCCGCAATTCTTGCCGTTTCAGTGCCGGAAATTTTCTCGAGCGTTTTCAAATCCGGCACCTGCCGCGCCGGAAAATTCCAGCGCGTTGGTCCAACTTGAAACATTGCCGCCGCACCAAGCGCTGCGGCGCCTGCAGTATCGCCATGATAACCGTCGTGGAAAGCAATGAATTCGTGACGGCGTGAATTTCCTATTCGCCAATATTGATCCGCGATTCGAAGCGCAACTTCGATCCCGGTCGAGCCGTCGTCGGAGTAGAAAACGCGCGTCAGCGAGTTCGGCGGAAAAAGACCGACAATCGCTTCCGCCAGTTCGATCGCCGCCGGATTCGTGAATCCAAGAAAGGAGGTGTGCGCCACGCGACTGAGTTGCGCCCGGATTGCCGCGTTGATGTGCGGGTGATTGTGGCCGTGGACATTTGTCCAGATGCTGGAGTTGCCGTCGATGTATTTACGTCCGCGACTGTCGCGCAAAATCGTGCCGCGTCCTTCGATCAGGACCAGCGGTTCACGATCGTCCGCGCACCAAGCCGACATGTCGGTGAACGGATGCCAGACGAATTTCTTATCCGCGGCGATCAGCCGCTCCGTATTCCATTCAGTCATTCAATTGTTGTTCGCTGATGAGTTTATCTACTGAGGCGACGTCATCGGCCGAAGCTCGTCGGCGTTGATATTTTCGTGCGATTATTTCCTTCAACTTAGACAAATCGTCGAGCAGCGGCGGATCGTGATAAGTCCATTGCGCTTCGTCAGACGCTTTCGATTGCAACCGCCATATGCCGCCAAACTTGGTTGCGCGGACTTCGCGCTTACGGCCTTCGTCGTCCTTCTCCGTCCATATGTGTTGACTCGGCATCGCAGGAAAACCTTACATTAGCAGGCTTGAAGGACGCAGTCAGATTGCTGGTTTACTTAATAGCGACCGTTCTCGCCGGCGCACTGCTGGCGCCGCCGCTTTTCTGGGCGGCACAAGGCGTCGCCGCGCATGGCTCGTTGACTTTTCTTGCCCGCTTCGATTTCGAAACTTTTTTTCATCGCGCGCTGCTGATCGCCGCCGCCATTTTGCTCTGGCCACTGATTCGATCGCTCAGGGTCCGCAGCCTAAACGATTTGCAACTCAATCCGAATCCCGATCGGGCCCGGTATTTGACCGCGGGTTTTGCCTTGTCAACGATTCCGCTGGTCTGCTGCGGCGCTATCCTGCTAGCAACGCCAATCTTATCTCTACGTGGTGGAATCAATTGGCCCGGCGTCGCCAAAGTCGTGGCCGCGGCGGCTGTTGTCCCGCTGATCGAAGAAGCGTTTTTCCGCGGACTGGTTCTCGGCGCACTCTTGAAAAGCGGCCGCAGGCGCATGTCGATCTTTGCGACGTCCGCGCTGTATTCCATCGTTCATTTTTTGAAAGCGCCGGCACACACATCGCCAACCGTGAGCTGGCTGTCCGGATTCAATTCCATCGCGCACGCGTTCGTTCAATTTGCCGATCCGATCCTGATCGCGGCCGGATTCACCACTCTGTTTTTGATCGGCTGGATCCTTGCCGAAGCGCGCCTCGACACAAAATCGCTCTGGTTGCCAATTGGTCTGCACTCCGGATGGATTTTCGCGAGCGGCATCTTCAACAAGATTACCGCGCGTCAATTCAGCGCTCTCCCCTGGCTCGGCAAAAATCTTCTCGTTGGAATTGTCCCGCTCGCGGTCGTCTGCTTGACGTGGCTGCTAATGCGCGGCTGGTTGAAATATGTGGACGCTCGCAACACCTGACTTCCTCCACGGCCTCGCGTCGCTGCTTTATCCCCCATCGTGCGCGATTTGCTCGGCGCCGCTCGAGGTTGGCGAATATCTTTGCGCCGAATGTGAAGCAAAAGTGCCGCGAATCATGCCTCCGTTTTGCGCAAAATGTTCCGAGCCATTTGATGGCGCAATCACAACGACGTTCGCCTGCGCCAATTGCGCGCATCGCACGCTCTATTTCGACGCCGCTGTTTCGGTCTATCGCAGCCGCGGAATCGTTCGGCACATTATCCTCAATTTCAAATACGGCCGACAAATTCATCTGCGCCATCTCGTTGCGCGCTGGCTCGTTGCGGCGCTCGACGACGAGCGCCTGCGCGAACGCCATTTCGACGCGATCGTTCCCGTTCCGCTCCATCCGGCTCGCCAACGCGAACGCGGTTTCAATCAAGCAGCGTTACTGGCCGAATGGTTGAGCGCCCATCTTTCGCTTCCGGTGTGCCCGGCGCTGGAGCGCATTCGCTGCACGACGACACAAACCGCCTTTGATCGCTCCGAGCGCATGCAAAATTTGCGCGGCGCATTCCGTTTACGAAAAAAGCTAGACGTGCGAAGGTTGCGGGTGCTTTTGATTGACGACGTCTTAACCACCGGCTCGACCTTAAGCGAATGCGCGCGGGTTTTGAAAAAGGCTGGCGCGCGATCGGTTTTCGCCGCGACAGCTGCGCGCGCCTGATTTGTCATGGCGATTTTCAAAAAACCGACACTCAAGGCCGAGCCTCGCAAGAAGCGCGACATTCCGCAAGGGCTCTTTCAAAAGTGCCCCGGCTGCAACGAAGTCGTCTCCGAGATCGAGCTCAACGAAAATCTGCGCGTCTGCCCGCGGTGCGATTACCACTTCGCATTTTCGGCCAAGGACAGGATCGCCAATCTGCTCGACTCGCAAACGTTCGAGGAAATGGATGCCGATCTGAAATCGGTCGACGCCCTGCGCTTTCAGGGGATGGCCAGCTACAAGGATCGCCTCAAAAATTATCAGGAACGCACCGGCTTGCTCGACGCCGTCATCAGTGGGCACGGAATGGTCGATGGCTACAAGGTCGCGCTCGCAGTGATGGATTTTGGATTTCTCGCTGCCACCATGGGTTCGGTTGTCGGCGAACGCATCACCCGCGCGATCGAGTACGGCACCGACGAAAACGCGGCCGTCATCATTGTTTCCGCGTCCGGCGGCGCGCGGATGTACGAAGGCATGCTCAGTTTGATGCAAATGGCGAAAACCAGCGGCGCGCTGGCGCGGCATGCGGAGAAACGGCTTCCATACATTTCCGTGCTCACCAATCCGACCACAGCAGGCGTGATGGCGAGCTTTGCGTCGTTAGGGGACGTCATTATTTCCGAACCGAAAGCGATGATCGGCTTTGCCGGGCCGCGCGTGATCAAAGAAACGACCCACCAGGATTTGCCGAAAGGATTCCAGACCGCGGAGTTCCTCGAAGAGCACGGCTTGATCGACATGATCGTGCACCGCAAAAAAATGCGAGAGACGATCAGCCATTTACTCACCTATTTCTCTTCCGCGTCGTGAAGTATAAAGAGGCGCTCGCCTGGCTTTACAGCCTTCAGCGCTTCGGGATCAAACTCGGACTGGAAAACATCCGCCGGCTCGTCACCGAGTTGGATGTCGATCTTGGCGGTGCACGTGTGATTCATGTCGCCGGTACGAACGGCAAAGGCTCAGTTTGCGCGATGATCGATTCAATCTGTCGCGCGGGAAAATATCGGACCGGCCTTTTCACCTCACCTCACCTCGTCACGTTTCGCGAACGCATTCGGGTAAACGGCGAAATGATCTCGGAAAACGAAGTCGCCACTGGGCTGACGAAGCTGCGCAATCTCGTGAGCGATTGGAACCCGCATCCAACTTTTTTTGAAATCACCACGGCACTTGCGCTGAAACATTTCTCCGACCTAAAGCCTGCCCGCCGTAGCCTGGGCGAAGGCAGGATCGACATCGTCATTTTAGAAACGGGTCTCGGCGGGCGACTCGATGCGACAAACGCCATTCAATCCGATGTCGCGGTGATCACACCGATCGCTCTCGATCACGAGAAATGGCTCGGCGATTCGCTGGAAAAAGTCGCCGTCGAGAAAGCCGGAATTATTATACCACGAACACCTGTTGTTTCTGCGCCGCAACTTCCCGAGGCCGAGAAAGTGATTCGGGCCCGCGCTGCGGAATGTGAGGCGCCGTTACAGTTTGTCCAACAGCCTTACTCGAAATCGCCGGTCGCGTTACGCGGTGAATTTCAAAAACTTAACGCTGCGACGGCGATCGCAGCGATTCGCACAGCCAAGATCGGCATCGACGACGTCGCGATTGCTCATGGACTCGCTCTGGTCGAGTGGCCGGCGCGTTTTCAATGCTGGGACAAACGCACCGTAATCGACGGCGCGCATAATCCCGCCGCGACGAAAGTTCTTGTCGGGGCGTGGCACGAAATCTTTGGCGACGAGCGCGCGACTCTCATTCTCGCGATTCTGTCCGACAAAGATCTCCGCGGTATTTGCGACGCGCTTCTGCCGATCAGCGCTTCGGTCCTGCTTCCAAAAATCCGAACCGAACGCGCAACCGCACCGGAAGAGTTGGCAACGGTCATATCTCGTAGTGCTCCACCACTCCACCACTCCATCACTCCGTCGGTCCATAAAGCACTAGCGCTCGCACGCGCCAAACCCAATCCGATTTTGCTCACCGGCTCGCTCCATTTCGCGGGTGAAGTTCTCGCCCATCTGCGCGGTGAACCCGCCGCCTTCGAAGAATGTGCGCAGTAGGTGGAACGCGATCTCGGAGCGCGCTCTACTTTCAGGCAGCGAAGCCGCGAATATTAACATCGAGCTCGGAGAGCTCGATCCACCTATTCAATGCGCGGGAACAACGGCACCGGTTTACCGACCACGTGGCCGTCCGGCAACTTCCCCCACTCAGCGTCTTTGAGCGAAAATCGCTCTTCCTTTCTGCTCAAGTCCATCTTCCAATTGAGTTGATCAAAAATTCCATGCGCCGCTTTCGGTAGTACCGGCGAAAGCCAAATCGCAATGAGCCGTAGTGCCTCATTCAGATGGAATAAAACAGCGCTCAATTCCCATTTTCCAGCGGGATCCTTAGCCAATTCCCATGGAGCCGCAATTTGCACTAGTTCGTTACATAGCTTGATCAAGTGGTTGACCATTCCAATGTGGGCCCAAATTTCACACTCTTTCAACGTTGCGGGGAATGTATTGTAAATTTTTGTCGGTAATCCCGCTACCCACCCCAGTTGTATGGCTAACTTCGGTGAACTCCACTTCGCGTCCGGCTTTTTGAATGCGGGATGTTGTTCAAACGTTCTGTCGAGCCGACCTCCGTGGAATTTTTCAGTCATGCTCAATGTTCGGTTAAGCAAATTTCCCAAGGAATTCGCGAGATCGACATTGTACCGCTCGATTAAACGCTCTTCTGAGAAATCGGAATCCATTCCTGTCACGATGTCACTAATCAAATAATAGCGAAGCGCTTCGACGCCGTATTTGTCAGCGAGGGCGTCCGGATCGACAATGTTGCCTAACGATTTGCTCATCTTCGCACCAGCGATGTTCCACCAACCGTGCACTAACAATTGCGGCATGGCGTTGTCTGGAAAGCCGAGCGCGTGCAGCATGATGAGCCAGTAAATTCCGTGCGCCGGCACAAGAATGTCTTTGCCAATGATTTGGAGTGCCGGCCACTTTTCGAGAAATTCGCGCGGCTGTTTTGCGTAACTGCCGATCTTCGGATCGTAACCGGCGAAGCTGATGTAGTTTGAGAGCGCGTCGAACCAGACGTAGTTGACGAAATCTTTGTCGAACGGCAGCTCGATGCCCCAATCAAGCCGCGATTTCGGACGCGAAATGCAGAGGTCGCCAGTCAATTTTTCAACGGCGTTGCGCAACTCCGTTTGCCGAAAATCCGGAACGACGGCGTCTTTGCGGCTCGCCAGATAGCCGAGCAGCCACTTTTTGTGCTGGCTCAGTTTGAAATAATAATTTTCCTCCTCGCGAAATTCGACCGGTCCCCACTCCGCACCGAACTCGCCGTCGGGGCGGCGTTCCTTGTCAGTTAAGAATTGTTCCTGGCGAACTGAATAATAGCCGCCCTGTTTGTCCTTGTAGATTTGACCGGCGTCGAAAAGCCGCTGCAGCATTCCCTGCACAACCCTCTTGTGAACCGGCGCTGTCGTTTCGGCCCAGCCATCGTAATTCACATCGAGCCTTTTCCAAAGATCGACAAACTTTTGGGTGATGCCTTTGACGAATTCCGAAGCCGGAACGCCGGCCTTGGCCGCGGACTGCTGAACTTTCTGGCCGTGTTGATCGACGCC
This sequence comes from Chthoniobacterales bacterium, assembly GCA_035315805.1. Classification (GTDB taxonomy): domain Bacteria; phylum Verrucomicrobiota; class Verrucomicrobiia; order Chthoniobacterales; family UBA10450; genus AV40. The sequence continues at coordinate 23,243 of DATFXN010000017.1, read as the reverse complement.
GGTCAGATAAAAAACCTTTTCGCCTTTGAGCCGATGGTAGCGCGCGATGACGTCGGCCAGAACTTTTTCGTAAGCGTGACCGATATGCGGCGGCGAATTGGTGTAGTCAATCGCCGTGGTGATGTAAAACGTCTTCGCCATTCCGGCAATCTGTAGCGGCAGTCCGTGACTGTAGCAAACTCGGCGCCCGGAACGGCATTCACGCGGCCCACAGGGGCCGCGGCCACAACTTATTTACGGCGATTTGGCATTCACGTTGCCAACCGAAGCGCCGGTCACCTGACCGCCTGAGAGGACAAAGTCGATCTCGTAGATCTTGCCGTCGGCAGCTTTCATATCGGCCGCCGCAGAAGATTTGTTACCACCGATCTTTTTTTCTTCGTGAATTTTGATCGGCGTCAGTGCGAGATCCTTTCCATTCAACGAGACGTGAAATTTCTTGTCTTTCGACATCGCCAGTTGCTGGTCGAGGTAGCCTTTCACGCCCTGCGGATAAGTGGTCTTGGTTGTCCTCGTGGTAGTTTTTTGCTGATCGCCAGTTGAAGGTTGCGGCGGCTGCGACTGCGGCTGGGAATATCCGCCGCCGTACATCCCTTGGCCGAACGCGATCGAAGTAATAAATGACGCGCTGATTGCTGCGATAAGAATTCGTGTGCTCATATTTTCCTTACGGGTCGATTGCCACACAGTGCCGGACGAAAGCTCTCAGATCAAGCGTCTCGCTATCTCACATCCTCACCGTTGATCCTGTGAATCTTGATCCCGGTCACCTGCGCGCCCGAGGTCACAAAATCAATATCGTAAACTTGGCCCTCATCGCTCTTCATCGAGATAGTCGACGAGGTGCTGTTCGTGCCGGTACTTTTCTGTGGCCAAACGTGGAACGGCGTGAGGGCGAGATCTTTTCCGTTCACTGTCATGTGGAATTTTTTGTCCTTGGAATTCCCGAGCTGGCGATCGAGATAAGCTTTGATGTCGGGAGGGGGCACAGGCGTGGGCGTCGGCTTCGCCTGAACTGGAGTAGCCGCAGGGGACGATGCCGGCTGCATCACCGCCAGCGTCGTTCTCGGTGTCGACGTTGACCTCGGCTGAATCGGAGGCGGCGTTGTTCTCGGCGGCAACACTGATGGCTGAGTTTGCACCGCCGCTGTTTTTTGCGACGGCGTCGGCGTTGGAGTTGGCAATCCCGAACGGGAACGGCTGTATTTCATTTGCGCGAATGCAATCGATGCAATCAACGCCGACACACCTGTTGCGACAATGACCCGTGTGATCATAAGACAATCTTCTTTTGGCTTAATCGGAAACGATTTTCGACTTCGGTCTCCGATTGAAAAGGCAAAATTTGGGCGCAAGCAGTTCGCGCCGGTTCGTCAGTCCATGTGAGCGAGCATTTTTGGTCCGCCCGTTTTCAAGAAACGCACGACCAAGAAAGCGGCAATGCCGAGAAAAATAATATTCAGCACGGTCGTGTAATTGAAGCTGATGGAGGTCTCGACGATTTGCGCGCTCCGGTGTTGTGGTATCAGACCAAAAACGCCGAACACGAATTCGATGATCAGAGCTGCGATAGCCATGGCGACGTAGAAGAGGCCGACGATAAATCCGGTCATCTTCCACCCGTAATATTTTCGATAGATGTCGATGATCGGCAACACAATGAGGTCGGCAAAAATAAAGGCGATCACCCCGCCAAAACTGATGCCGCCATTCCAAAGCACCGCGGCGAGCGGAATGTTTCCCACTGAACAAACAAATGAGAGAACAGAAACGATCGGGCCGACGAGTGGACCCCACAGCGTCGCGGCAAGCGGATGCGAAGTTAAGAAGAAGCTTTTCCAGAAATCCGGCGGCACCCATGCGCTGATTGCGCCGGCCAGCAAAAGTCCGCCGGCGATGTCTTTCCATACCGCCAACCAATCCGACACAAAGTAGTGACTCGTTGCGGTAATGGCTTCCGGCGAGGAAATGCGTTCCCAGAACGATCGCCCTTCCACGCTCATGTCCATCTCGGCGTGCCCTTCCATTTTCCCTTTCACGCCCCTGTTCGCTTCTTCGCGCGCCTCGATAACGACCTTGCGCGAAAGAAATACTCGGAACAACGCCGCCACGATCCCGACCATGAGCAGTCCGCCGGCGAATTCAGCTGCGGCAAATTGCCATCCCATTAGCACGATCAGAATGATCGACAGCTCGGCGACAAGATTGGTGGAGGCGAGTTCAAAGGCCATCGCCGCGCTGAAGTCGGCGCCTTTGCGAAAAATCGATCGCGCGAGCGCCACGGCCGCATAGGAGCAGGACGACGAAGCTGCACCGAGACCGGTGGCGATCGCGAGCGATTTCGGTGAGTCGTCCGGAAGCAAACGGCTCATTTCAGTTTTCGAAACAACGGCCTGGACAACGCCGGAAAGCCCAAATCCTAAAATCAACGGCCACAAAATTTCCCAGAACATGGCAAATGCCATCCAAAGCGCGTGGCCGGGGGCAGTGAAGAGTTGCATCGCGAGGTCTGTTCTATTTTGCGCTGGCGCTATTCAAGATTGCAGTCAAAATTGTCGCGATGAAGACCTCCATGAAAGTCCTGATGTCGATCCTCGTCGCCATGATTTGCACGTCAGCTTTTGCAGCTGAGAAACCAAGCTGCAAAAAGACCGGCAAGAATTGTCCGATGAACGACAACAAGGAATGCAATTGCGGTAAAAGCTGCGACTGCGGCGCGAAGAAGTGAGCTGATCCCCGAGGCCAACTGCCAGTCCGGCTCGGTCCCCACGCCTTCATTCTTTACGAGCGCGCCTCATCAGTATGGTGAGTGCGCGCTTTCAGTTTCGCGTCAGGCCGCTTTCGCAGTTTCCATTTCTTCGCTGTACTTGCCGAACCGCGCCTGACTGTTGCACCAAGCCCGGTGATGGAAGGCGCGCTGTGCTTCGGCCATATTTGCTGCATCGCCCTTCCAGGCGTTGAGCACGGGCGCTTGTAACGCGCGCCCATAGGAAAAACTCAACTGCCACGGCACGCCACCCAAACGATTCATCGCGTTGAGATGTTCGGTGGCTTGCTGATCGCTTTGCCCGCCCGATAAAAACACGAGACCGGGGATAGCCGCGGGCACCACGTTTTTCATGCAGCGCACGGTGGCTTCGGCGACATCCTCGACCGAAGCTTGCTGTGGACACTCTTTTCCCGAAAGTACCATGTTCGGTTTCAGCAGGATCCCTTCCAGTTGAACGCGGTGCTCGGCCAAGGCGAGGAAAACACTCCTCAGAGTTTGCTCGGTCACTTCGAAATGCCGTTCAATCGGGTGCGAACCATCCATCAACACCTCCGGCTCGACGATCGGCATCAGATCGCCTTCCTGACATAACGCCGCATATCGCGCCAACAATTCCGCGTTCGTGTCGATGCACGTGCGAGTGGGAATCTTGTCCCCAATCGTGATCACGGCGCGCCACTTGGCGAAACGCGCTCCCAACTTTCGATATTCAGTCACTCGTTCGCGCAGCCCGTCGAGACCTTCGGTGACTTTTTCGCCCGGAAAATTTGCCATCGCCTTGGCGCCTTTGTCCACTTTGATCCCGGGAATGATCTCCTGCTCTTCCAACGCCTGGACGAAAGTGCGACCGTCGCGGGTTTTCTGCCGAATCGTTTCGTCAAACAAAATGACGCCGCTGATAAATTCGCCAGCGCCCTTTGTCGTAAACAGAATCTCGCGATACGCGCGTCGGTTCTCTTCCGTCGAAGGAACATTGATGCTTTTCAAGCGCTTCTCGATCGTCCCCGAACTTTCGTCCGCGGCCAGGATCCCTTTGCCCGGCGCGACCAGCTTGCGCGCCACCGTTTCCAAATTGTCTTTTGTCATGATTCTCTCCTCATATTTCTAGGGAACTATAATCTTGTCGATGGAATCGGCGAGTCGACACTTCGCCGTTTCCTCGTCACTCGGTTACTACATGTCGCAGCAGCATTCGTCGTAAGTTTTCTTGGTGAGCTTGCAGTAGAACTTCCCCTCCTTCATCTCACAACAGCACTTGTCGATCGTTTTGCCGGTCACGCGGCAGGTCATCTTCGCCGCGCCGAACGTAGACGTTGCGAGCGCTGCGAGAGCGACGCCAATGCTTAAGATCGATATCTTCATTTGATCACCTCCTTTCCAACGATAGATCCAAAATCCAAAACTCTTCTCCTATAATTTGAACTTAGATGGAACCAGCGCTGGCGGAATCAACGGCGTTTGTTCCTCCGTCTGATCGGGGAGCTCGCGTTTGCGCCAAATAACGTAAATGACGGGGTAGATTAGAAGCTCAAGAATCCCCGACGTAACGATTCCGCCGATCATCGGAGCGGCAATCCGCTTCATTACGTCGGCGCCGGCTTGCATCGTCGGCGACCACATGATCGGCAGCAGGCCGAACAGAATCGCGCACACAGTCATGATCTTTGGCCGGATCCGTTGCACCGCGCCTTCGACGACAGCATCGTGCAAATCCTTCATCGTGTTCATTCGCCGTTCAGCTTTTAACTTATCCCACGCATGATCGAGATAGAGCAGCATGACTACGCCGGTCTCGGCATCGAGCCCGGCAAGCGCGATAAGGCCAACCCACACTGCAACGCTCATGTTGTAGCCGAGCAGGTAAAGCAGCCAAAAGGCGCCCACGAGTGAGAACGGCACAGCTAGCAATACGATGGCGGTCTTGAGTGCCGACTTCGTATTGATGTAAATGAGAACGAAGATGATGAGCAGGGTCAAAGGAATGACGACCTTCAGGCGCTCCTTGGCTGCGAGCAGGTATTGAAACTGGCCGGCCCATTGAATGTAACAGCCCGGCGGATACTGGATGCGCTGACTCAGCCGCTTTGCCGCCGCGCGGACGTAACCCTCAATGTCGCGTGTCGTAACGTCGACGAAAACGAAACCGACTAGTTTGCCGTTCTCACTCCGCACCGAGGGCGGGCCGGTCTTGTATTGCAGATCGGCCAATATCGAGATGGGCACCTGTGCACCCGTCGGCGTCGGTACGAGCACGCGTTTCAGTGCGTCGAGGTCCTCACGAAAATCGCGAGCGTAGCGCGCGTTCACTGGGTAACGCTCGCGACCTTCGACTGTGGTCGTAATATTCTTGCCGGCGATAGCCGACTCAATGATGTCATTCACATCGCCCACCTTGAGCCCGTAACGCGCGGCCACTTCGCGGTTGACAACGAAATCCAGAAAATACCCACCCACTGTGCGCTCGGCGAACGCGCTGCGGGTATTCGGAAAATCAGTCAGTTCCCTTTCAATTTGAACGGCAAGGTTTTGGATCTGCTCAAGATCAGGACCGAAAACTTTCACGCCGAGGACGCTGCGCATGCCGGTCGTTAACATTTCAGTGCGCGTCTGAATCGGCATCCAAAAAATGTTCGCCATGCCGGGGGTTTTCATTTTTGCATCGACCTCAGCGAGTAGCTTTTCCCACGTTATGCCGCGCCGCCATTGATCATAAGGCTTGAGCGTGACGACAGTTTCAAACATCGACAACGGCGCGGGATCGGTAGGCGTGTCAGCCTGTCCAGCTTTGCCGAACACCGTCACGGCTTCGGGAATTTTCTTTAATTGTCGATCCTGTATCTGGAGAATCTTTGTTGCTTCGGTGATTGACATTCCAGGAACCGCGGTCGGCATGTAAAGCAGGGTCCCCTCGTTCAGCGGAGGCATGAATTCGCTACCGAGTTGTTTGAATGGAAAAATCGTGATCAAAAGAATAACGAGCGCACAGCCGAGACTGAACCAGCGGTAGCGCAATACGAAATTGACGACAGGCTGGTATGCCCAGATCAAAAATCGATTCACGGGATTCTTGATCTCCGGTGTGATTTTCCCTCGAATCAGCAGCGTCATCAGCACTGGCACAAGCGTTACGCCGAGAAACGACGCGAAGAACATCGAAAACGTTTTTGTAAAGGCGAGCGGTCGGAAGAGCCGTCCTTCCTGCGCGGTCAGTGAAAAGACGGGAATGAAGCTCACTGTAATTACGAGCAGCGCGAAAAACAGGGAACGGCCTACGCTCTGGGCACCGGTAATAATGACCTGAACACGCTCGAGACTGTTGGGCTCACGTCCGTGCGTTTCTCGAAAATGTTCGAGTGCTTTGTGTGCGTTCTCGATCATGATGATTGCTGAATCGATCATCGCGCCAATCGCGATAGCGATGCCGCCGAGCGACATGATGTTAGAAGTCACGTGCATCCACCACATCGGCACGAATGAAAGAATGATGGCGATCGGGAGCGTGATAATAGCGACAAGCGCGGAGCGGACGTGCCAGAGAAACACAAAACAAACGAGCGCGACGACGATGCTTTCTTCGATTAATTTCTCGCGCAGCGTGGCGATGGCCCGTCGAATCAAATCGCTGCGGTCATAAGTGGTGACCACGCGCACACCCTGGGGCAGCGAGCTTTTGATTTCTTCCAGCTTGCTTTTTACCCCGTCGATGACATTGAGCGCGTTCTCACCGTAGCGCATGACGACAATGCCGCCGACGACTTCGCCTCGTCCATCCAGCTCGGCCACGCCGCGTCGGATGTCACCACCGAGATGCACCGTTGCGACATTCTTTACATAAATCGGCGTGCCGTTTTGTACCCTGAGGACAATGTTCTCGATGTCCTCAATCTTCTTTATGTAGCCACGGCCGCGGACGTAATGCTCGGTTGCTGCAATCTCGGAAATTTTCCCACCCACATCGGCATTGCTCGTCTTAATTGCCCTAACGACATCGCTGAGCGGTATGTTGTAGGCAACGAGCGCATTTGGATCGAGATCGACCTGATATTGCTTTACGAAGCCGCCAACCGGCGCGACCTCTGCGACGCCTTTCACCGACTCGAGCGCATAACGAAGATTCCAGTCCTGAATCGAGCGTAACTCGGCAAGATCGTGTTTTCCGGTGTCGTCAACGAGCGCATATTCGTAAACCCAGCCCACGCCGGTCGCGTCCGGGCCGATGACGGGATTGACATCTTCGGGAAGCGAGCCGCGCACCGAGTTGAGATATTCGATCACGCGCGAACGCGCCCAATAGATGTCGGTGCCGTCCTCGAAGATTACGTAGATAAAAGATTTCCCGAACATCGATTCACCGCGAACGAACTTCACTTTTGGTGCGGCAATGAATTTCGAAGAGATCGGATAGGTAATCTGATCTTCTACCAAGTCGGGCGAGCGCCCTTCCCACTCAGTGTAAACGATCACCTGCACGTCGCTAAGATCGGGTATCGCGTCGAGCGGCGTATGCGTCAGACCGTAAAGCCCAGCCGCGACAGCGAAGATTGTAAAAACGAACACAAGGAATTTGTTCCTTGCGCTTCGCTCTATGAGCCGCTCGATGAAAGAAGAAGGAGGAGCGGATGAATCGGCGAGCCTAGGAGCGGGAGAATCGGCGACAGATGTCTGCACCGCGTTCATCCCTCGTACCTTTGCCGCTCTTTCCCCGATTGCATGTTTCTCCCTTTCGTGGTGGTACGCGCAATCAGCGGTCTTTCTCCTGTTGTCCTTCTCGCGGCTTGACTGCTTCGCCCGTTTCCTCAAACTGCTTCAGCGCGCCTTGCACTTTTGACTCGGAGGAGATCAAGAAGTTGGCGCTCGCGATGACGCGTTCGTTTTCTTGCAGGCCGCTTTGCACTTCGTAGATGTCGGCATACTTGTAACCAAGCTGGACAACTCGCGGCTCGATTCTGCCTTCCCCTTTATCTACGAAAACAAGGCTGCGCGTGCCGGTCGGCATGACCGCGCTGACGGGAACGGTGAGCGCCTCGCCCATGTTCATCGCCAGCTCGGCGTTCACGAACATTCCAGGGCGCAACTTGAAATCGAAATTTGGAACATCGACACGCACCTTGGCGGTGCGTTTCGTTTCGTCCAGAAACGGATCGATCACCCCGAGCGTTCCTTCGAATTTTCGGCCAGGATAAGATGCCGTCGTGATTGCGAACTCCTGGCCGACTTGTAGCATCGACAATTCGGTCGCGTAAAACTCTGCCCGCACCCAAACGACGCTGAGATCGGCGACTTCGACCAGCATGTCGCCCGTTTTCACGTTCTTGCCTTGCTCGACAGGAACGGACTGAACGACCCCGCGGAAGGGCGAGAGCAGTGTCAACGTGTCGGAGGCCTTACGTGTCTTTTCCAACTCCGCGATCTGCTGCTCGGTGACGTTCCAAAGCTGCAGCCGTCGCTTCGCGGATTCGATCAAGCGCTCTGGAGTTTTGCGCGCCTCTTGAGTCCTGGCCTCGTCGCGCATGCGTAACAACTCGACGAACTCGCGCTCGCTGGTGAGCAAATCAGGGCTGTAGATCGACAACAGCGGCGCGTCCTTTTCCACCAGTTCACCCGGCGAGCTGACGTGCAGCTTTTGAACGTAACCGTCAACGCGCGAGACGAACTGCCAGCTGCGTGTTTTGTCAGGCACGATCAGACCAACGGCGCGAATGGTATGAAGTAGAGGCTTGCGCTCAACCTTTGCGTAGGTCACGCCAATCTGCTGCTGGCGTTCGACAGGAACAGTGAACTCACTGGGCTGATTTTCCGCCGCGGATCTCTCATCTTCAAAAACCGGCACCATGTCCATACCCATGCTGTCCTTCGCCGGCTTGGCGCTGACTTCGCCGGCCATCATGGTGGATTTATAATATTTGATCTTGCGCCTGTTCTCCTGTGATGGCGACGTCCTCGCTTCGCTGCCTTTTTTCATCACCGGCACGAGATCCATTGAGCAGATCGGACATTTTCCAGGATCCTTTGCATGCACCGATGGGTGCATCGTGCAGGTCCAGTAATCGACGTTGCTCGGTTTTCCTGAAGTGCCTTGTTTCGTGCACGAAGTCGCGCCGAAAACCAGCGCAACGAGCACAAGCAGCACTGTGATTTTTCGCCTAAGCCTTTTCATCGTGATCTCCTTTCCCTCGACGACGACGGCGACGCTGAGTAAATGTCCGCGCCGATGACTGCTTCCAACTCAGCGACCGCGACCTGATAATCGCTCAAGCGTTCGCGCGCAGTCGCTTCAATGTCGCGCAAATTGCGCTGGGCGCTGATCCAATCGAGAAATGTCGCTTTGCCCGATTCGTAACTGAGACGCGTCGCTTCGAATGCCTGTCGCGCCTGCGGCACGAGTTTGTCTCGAAAAAGATCGACATGATGATGCGCCGTCTCAATTTTTTCCAACTGATCGCGCAACAGGCGCAACGCTTCTGTTTGTTCGCGCGCGAAGCCTTGCTCGGCGGCAGCAACGTTCGCGCGCGCTTCGCGCACGCCGGCCGAATATTTTAGGGGGTTCACCCACGGAACGGTGAACGACACCCCGGCGTCCACTTCGCTGACCGCTTTGGACGTGTCGTTGTAGCGCTGCGCTTTCGCCATCAGCGCCGGATCCGGAATCCACTCACGTCGCGCGAGATCGAGCTTTGACTTCTCATTATCGATCTTCGCTCGTGCCATTTGCACTTCCGGCCGTTGCGCAAGCGTGATCGCACGCAATTTCGTCAGAGAGAGATTCGATTCATTGATTGCAGCCGGGATCGGTGGTCCGAGCGGCGCGAATGCATCGCGATTCATTAATGCATTCAGCTGCGACTGCGCGTCGGACAAATTGCGTTCCAAATCTCGGCGCGTTTCCAGCAGCTTGCTGTGATCAGTTTCCGCGACGAGCACGTTGGCCGCGCTCTCCAGCCCAGTCTCGTAGCGCGTGCGGCTGATGTCGGCGATTTGCCGCAGCGACGTCAGCGTTTTGTCATTGATGTCTAGCTGATCGTAGGCGTTGGCCAGCCGGAAATACGCGCCACGCGCTTTCGCGATCACATCCAACTTCGTCCGACGGACTTCTTCGAAAATCGACAGCGCCTCGGCCGCGGCTGCACGCCCGCGGACGAGATTTTTTCCGGTGATCGGAATGAGCTGCTCGATCGATATGGTTTGGTCCATGAAGGCGTTCGGCGGAACATTGACGAACCGCCGAACGCGGGATTCGCCGGCGAGGCGCGGGTCGTCCCAAGCGGTCGCTTGTCGCATGCGTTGCTCTGCCGCGCTCCAGCGGTTCTCCGCTTCCTTGATCGCCGGATTATTTTCCAGAACAACTCGCGTGATTTCGCCTAAGGAAAGGCGTGGCGAAGCGGAGCCGATTTTCTCACCGTCACCGGCGAGCCCAGTTCGAACCGCCAAAGTTGTAACTAATAAAGTTAGAAAGGTTTTCGTTTTCATTGATCCAAGACTGCGACTGAAGACACGATGTGCCGATGGTCAGGCACACCCCGGCTGTCAGACCCGGTGGATCAGATGAGAAACGTGCAGAGGACCGCGAGTTGCGGCGAAGCGAGCGCGATGGCGCGGGCGCTGGAAAAAGGAAGTTGTCGATCTAAGGAAGCAAAAGCTGGGCAAATTGCGCTCACCGTCACGGCGCAAGCCGCGCTGAAGTCGGGTCCGGAAGAAGCCTTCGCAAGTGGTGGCGAAACTGGACCGTGATTCTCCTGTGAAGTCGCGCAACAAGTGTTGTTCGCACAGCAGGCTGGCTGACACGTCTTCTGCATAGGCGCGTCGGAAACGATGCAGGTCCGTGCCGAAACATGAAACGGCGCTGCCGTCAATGCGGCTATCATCGTCAATGAGATCGCAATCCTGTTTAACATGCGGCCACCTTGATAGCACAAGACAGGCCGCGGGTCGAATTGTTCAACCTTTCCGCGCGTGTTAGCATACCAGTAATGACGATGCCGGCACGGCTTTTACTGGCTGTTCTCGCGATAAGTGTCGGTCTGGCGACGCCAATGTTGCCGGTGAAAACGTTCCCCGCCGTTCCAGGCCAGGAGAAGTTTTGCCCATATGAAATCGCGGCGAATGAATGTAATCGTTGCCCATTAAGCAGCAGCGCGTCCGGTTGCGTTGCGCAATCGAATTGTTCCTCCTGCCAGGTTTGTTGCCTGGCTATTTATTTCGCAAATGGGGCAAGTCTTGTTGCGCCAGTTTCACTCACTGGCCGAAATCGCGAGACTGAACAGCGCGCTTCGGCCCGTTCCGAGCGTCCGCCCGTTCCGCCGCCGCGCGTTGCGTTCTCCTAAGCAGCGGTTCGGCACGCGAAGGACTCGCGTGGCCGAATTTTAAACGAAATCAAACAGGAAAATCATATGAAACATCTTCTCTTGATTATTAGCCTCGCAGCATTAGTCGGAACGGCGGCAGCAGCGCCCGTGTCGAACCAGAGTTGCTGCAAAGGCAAGCAATGTTGCAGCCTCGGCTGCTGTAAGAAATAGCAGCCCTAGTTGCTAAGAATCGCGACGCCCTCGCTGGAGAAATCCGGCGAGGGCGTTCGCTCAATTTATCAATCCCCCTCAAGGACAACGCAGGCGACGGCGTAATCATCTGTGTGACTCAACGTGATCAAGGCCGAGCTGATGCCGCGTTTCGTCGCCAATTCTTGCGCGGGCCCTGAGAAAACCAAGAACGGTTCCCCGCTTTTCTTTTTCCGGATGTCGATGTTGCGCCAGCCCATCGCTTTGCCGATGCCGGTGCCGAATGCTTTTGCCACTGCTTCCTTGCCGGCAAATCGCGCCGCGAGATGACGCGCCGGACATTTCATCGACACCGAATATTCAATTTCCCCCTCCGTAAAAACGCGCTTCAGAAATTTTTCGCCGAAGCGATCGAGGGAACGTTGAATGCGATTGCAATCCACCAGATCAACCCCGATCCCGATTACGCTCATCCTTTGTAACCCGCCATCGCCGCCAACATTTCTTTGACGGCATTTTCGATTCCGACAAACATCGCGCGCGAAACGATCGAATGCCCAATGTTTAGCTCAGTCAGATGCGCGATTTTGTGGATCAATGCGATGTTGGTGTAATTGATTCCGTGGCCAGCGTTGACTTGCAATTTTAATTCCGAACCTGCCTTGGCCGCGGCTTGCAAATTTTCTAGCTCTTGCTTCTCGATTTTTTCTGAGAACGCATTCGCCAATTTGCCGGTGTGCAGCTCAATCATTTCGACGCCGAGCTCATGTGCGGCGTCGATTTGTTCCAGTGTTGGATCAACAAACAAGCTGACGCGGATGCCAGCTGTCTGAAGCCGTTTGATCGTCGGCTCAAGTTCTTTGCGATTTGCGACGACATCCAAGCCGCCTTCGGTCGTAACTTCCTCACGCTTCTCCGGAACGAGGCAAACTTCATCCGGAACGATGCGCAAGGCCACATCGACAATCTCAGGCGTGTTGCCCATTTCGAGATTCAATTTGGTCATGATGTTGGCGCGAAGCCGTTCGATATCACGATCCTGAATGTGGCGGCGATCTGTTCGTAAATGCGCGACGATTCCGCTCGCACCCGCGCGTTCGCAAATTGCCGCAGTTGCAACAAGGTCGGGTTCGCAGTTCTTCGATTCCGGCATCGAGGCATATCGCGCCTGCCGCAATGTTGCCGCGTGATCGATATTAACCCCCAACCGAAGTCCACTCATTGATCCCTGATTTGAACACTTTGAATAAGAGCAAGACTCGTTTGCAGAGCAAACGCTCTAAAGCAACGGATTCGCCACGGCCGGTAATAGCGGCAGTTCAGGCTCGAATCCGGCGAAAGGCAAAGCTTGTGTCGGGCTTCACCGCTTTGCCGTCCATCTCGAGCAGCGGATAGGCCAGAAAATTAATCGGACCGCTTGCCGGCGCAGGATCGACAATCAAATCGCGCCCTTTTGTCAGTTCAAAGCGATTAGCTGGATTGTGGCCGAAATAATATTTGGCAAGGTCGGGATTTTTCCAGGCTTCGCTGATATCGACCGGAATCCAACGGTCGCCGGCAAAAAATTCCGCCCAGCAATGGTAACCCTCGATGGCGCCTTCGTTTTTCTCCGCCGGAATCGTCGCGCCAATGGCGAACCGCGCGGGGATTCGGATACTTCGCGCCAGTGCTATGAAATAAGCGTGAAAATCGCTGCAATTACCTGTTTTCGCGTCACATGCGAAAACTGCATCTCCCCTGCCCCAGCCGGTCCCCGATTTATCGTAATGCATCCGGCCCAGCACATGATCGTAAAGCGCTTTCGCGCGATCGAGATCGTTTGTTTTGCCGGCGGTCGCCTGCTCGGCCAGCGTCTTGAAGGTCGCGTTGATGGGGACCAACTTCTCCGGTCGAAGGAATCGTACGGTATCTTCGCTCTTGGCCGAGTAAGCAGTTTTCTCTTTCCGCACGACGAGATATCGCAGCTCGATCGTCTTGCCGCTGTCATTCGCTTGCGGAGACAGTACGCAAATATCGTTGGCGTAATCTCGATCGTGCACCTTTTCCCATTTGATCGGGATGTCCATCTTCTCTTCCGTCACGGTTTGAAACGCATCCGTCTTGGCCAGCGGAATCCAAAGTCGCGCGTCGCCTTTGATCTCGGGGAGCGTTACCCGATAGATAAACTCGAACTCGTCGGAGCCTTTGACGATGCCGGGATTATCGGCAGCCGGACTCGTCAAAGCTCTAGCGAGAAAGAGCGCTGCCACAGTCAGCACACGCATCACGGATCAAAGAGAGTTCTAAGCCGAAACTTTTTTCCAGACGCCGTTTTCTTCTTTCCAGTTGTAAAGCGGCTTGCCGTTGATCTTGTGGACGGAGGTTTCCGTGACCTTCATGTCGCCAGGTTTTCCGGACATGAAGAAATCGATGTCGTAAGTCGTGCCGTCGGTCGCTTTCATATCGACGCAGGCAAAATATTTGCCTTCGCCCAGGCTCGAAAGCCGATCGTCGTGCACTTTGATTAAATCGAGCGCGAGATCTTTGCCTTCGTAGTTTACGTGAAACTTCTTGTCGTTCGAGTTCTTGCTATCGGCGCTGATGTGTTTCTTGATTCCCGCCGAAATATTAGCCTTGGTAACTTTCTCTTCGCCGCCGTTCTTCGGGTGCTCGCCCTTTTTCTCTTCGGTCTTCTTTGGGTGCTCGGGATGTTCTTGAGCGAAGATCGACATCGTCGGACTGAAGAACAACGCCACTGCTGCTGCGATGATAATTCGTGTGATCATAGGATGAGATTGGAGTTTAATCAGATGTTGGAGTGTTGGGCTAATCGTTTTATTCCCGGCGAACGATTTAGCTAATGCGATGGCCCAGTGCGCTCATCACCGCTAAGGCAAAGGCGGTTGTAAATGCGCACCAGCAGCGAAATCGGCACACGCAAAACATAAAGCAGCGAGAGCAACCAATAGGCTGCGGTCAACCGATAGGGCCCGATCTTTTCGTGGCGACGTGCGCTTGTGATGACGTAGCTGGAAAGTTGTCGCGTCCGGCCTCGCTGGTGCAGGCGCCCGTAAAATTCGGCATCTTCAAACAACGGCACGTCGGGGTAACCGCCCACGGCGAAGAAATCTTTATGTCGGCAGAAAATGCCCCGATCACCGTAGCCTCCGCCGAATAATTCAACGACCAGATTTCCGACCGCATTGCTCGCCCGATAAATCAATTCGCGGCGCGGAAAACGAATACGAAAACAGCCTCCGACTACCTGTCGATCTTGTAGTGCATTAGTGATCTTTTCCAGAGATTCGCGCGGCACTTCGCAATCGGCATGAACAAACCACAGCACGTCACCGTTCGCCACGGCCGCGCCCAGATTCATCTGCGCGGCCCGACCACGTCGGCTCGTCAGGACGCGGTCGCACAACTTGCTGATCGATTCCGACAAGCATTGCGCGCCGTCGGCATTAACAAGGATCAGCTCCGCCAAAGCTGCACGTTCGCGCAAATGCTTAAGAAACGGTTCGAGCTGAGGACCCTCGTTGAATACCGGGACAATGATTGAGACGTTCGGCTTCACTTGCCCGGCCGTGTCGGATTGCCAGTGTGCGTTCGCCGATGATAAGCTCATCTCCTTTATGTTACAGCCGCGTCCAATTCCGCTATGGGATTATATGGGCCGTCCGGTGCTCGGCTGCATTTTTCTCGCGCTGCTCCTGCTGCAATGGCGGTTTCCGCTGCGCCGTCAGCATTTTAGCGCACTCCGCCGGCTGGTGCGCAACTTCGTCCTTTCCATTCCCGGATTCGTAATCGTCCGTATCGTCATGTTGCCAATTCCTCTGGCGATCGGGGCCTGGGCCCAAGGGCGACATCTTGGTTTGCTAAACTGGATTCAATTACCGAAGGCGCTCGCCATCTTCGCCACCTTTTTGCTGATGGATTATGTCTACTGGTGGTGGCATTACGCTAATCACATGGTCCCGCTGTTCTGGCGGTTTCACACTGTGCATCACACTGATCTCGACATGGATGCGAGCACCGCCGCGCGCTTCCATTTCGGTGAAATGCTTTTCTCCGTCGGATTTCTCTCCCTCGCCGTCCTCGTCTTCGGGATCGCGCCGATGATGCTGCTCGTCTTTTTCATCACCTTCGAAACCGCGACCGTCTTTCATCATTCCAACTGGCGACTGCCAATCTGGCTTGAGCGCCTTTTGAACTTGATCATCGTCACGCCGCGTATGCACGGCATTCATCATTCCATTGTCCAACGCGAGACAAACTCCAATTGGGGCACGATTTTTTGCTGGTGGGACAAACTTCATCGCACCTTGCGGCGCGACATTCCACAAAACGAAGTCACGATTGGCGTGGCCGCGTATCGAGACGAACACGAGCTGACGCTCGGCAAACTTTTCGCCCTGCCATTTGGCAAACAACGCCAGTGGCGGTTGCCAAACGGCGAACAGCCCGATCGTGCGCCGCGAGCCGCCGAGGAACTCGCCGAATAGAGCTGCCGAGCCGCCAATCAGAGTAGATAATTCCGAAGCTGATCCAGCGAGCCTTCGAGCGCGAGCATATAAATCGTATCGCCCTCGCGCCAGGTCGCCGTCACCCACTTGCCACGTTGAACGAATTGCGGTTCGCCTTCGCGTTGAGTAAGAGGCGCTCGTGTGGCGACAAGATGAACTAATCCGCTGTCGCGTCGGACAAAGCAGATGACGGAGACCGGTGTGCCGTTCCATGAAAATGTTTTGCAACCAATGCTTGCGACTTTCTCCAGATTTTTTGGTAACCTCTCCGCGGTCGGCCCGCGATTCGTTTTTAGCCATTCAATCAGATCGGTTCCGCGGTCAGATTCGGCATCGAATTTGGTTTGACCAGCCACCAACGACGAAATCGTCCGGAGTCCTTCTTCCTGCCAACCGGCGAGACGCGGCTTTGTCACTTGCCGTAAGACAATCGATCCAACGAGCGCAATTAGAATAAATCCAGCAGCAATCGCCCACTTGAGCAGCACTGCCTGCGATGGCCGGCTGATTTTTGCGCCGGCGAGAATGTTTTCCGGAAGATCGGATGGGACCGGAACGCTCGATAATTTCTTGGTGATTGCGGCATCGAACTCGATCGACTCGCGAAACCATCTTTCCAAAATCGGGTCGCGCCGCGCCTGCGCGAGCGCTTCCGCAAAACGCGGATCATTGACGTCCTGACCATTCGGCCGGTAGGCGCTCAAAAGAAATTTGGCTTCACGATTATCCATGGGTTTCTTCCATTCCCTCTGACCCGAGACGAACGATTTTATTCCCGAGAGCTTCTTCGCTTGAGAGCAGTCGTTGGCGCAATTGCGCTTTGCCGCGCGACAAACGCGACATCACCGTGCCAATCGGGACGTCGAGCACATCCGCGATTTCCTGATAAGAAAATTGCTCCAGATAAAACAACGTAAGCGACGCGCGAAACGGCTCTTCCACTTCACGCAACGCTTGCAATGCCGCGCCGCCGTCCAGCGCGTTGACATTCGGCAAGATAGACATCTCCGCCTCGCCCGCCTCCTCCAACTCGATCTGCGGGAAGCGGACTTCACGACGACGCCGGTTCAAAAATTCCCGATAGAGCGTCGTGAACAACCACGACTTCGCTTTGGAGCGGTCGCGCAATTGATGACCCTTGGCGGCCCAGAGAAAAAATGTCTGTTGAGTCAAATCCGCCGCTTCCGCTTCTGACCTCGCTAAGCTGAGCGCAAAACGAAACAGCGGCGCGTATTGTTGGTCCACCAACTGTTCGAAATCGGTTTCGCTCATACGAGTCGCCCCTCCAGCATAAGAGCCGTGGCCATCGCCGTTATTCCAAATTTTTCGCTGCAGGCAGAAGAAGAAAAGACATCGATTGTCAATCTTATGCGGCTACGTGCGCCTGCCGCAAACTGACCACAGCGTGTCGAGATCGCGGAGATAGTAGAGCGCGAAACAAGCGCCGAGCATTGGCCACGCGGCAAAGAACAAGAGATTCACGCTTTGGAACGGATGAAAGTATTGGTGGAACGACGAAAGCGTCGAAACGGCGTGAAACAAAAAAACTGCGCCATAAGTGATGCGTGGCGCGAACCCGACCACGAAACCAATCAAGACGGCTAGTTCGATCGCGCCGATTGAATACATGATCGCCGGCCCGAGACCGTGCAAAAAATAGAAATGCTCGTAAACCGATGCGGCATGCGCTGGGCGCACGAATTTGTCGATCGTCCAGATGAGCATGACGAGAAAAACCGTGAGGCGGAGAATGAGCAGAGCGATTGGGATTCGACGCGCTTCCATAGGGTGTTGTTTAACGTAAGAGATCGCAGCGCGCTGGACTATTCCAAACAATGAGCGGGAATAAGTGTTTCTTCGCTACTTCATAAGTTTATCCTGAAGGGCGATTCGATCTTTCATGCGCAAAGGCGAAGGCATTTATAACGTTGTTGTGATCGGCGCGGGTACGGCCGGGCTTGTGACCGCGGCGGGAACGGCGGGACTCGGTGGGCGCGTGGCGTTGATCGAGCGCAATTTGATGGGCGGCGATTGCTTGAACTTCGGTTGCGTGCCGAGCAAGGCACTCATCTCTTCAGCGCGCTTGATGCAGCAGATTCGCGAATCGGAAAAGTGGGGCTTGGATCGACAATCACCTCAGTTTGCTTTCGAAAAAGTTTTTGAGCGGATGCGGACGCGTCGTGCCAAAATCGCGCCGCACGATTCGAAGGAACGCTTCGAGTCGCTCGGCGTAGATGTTTTTCGCGGAGAAGCGCGGTTTGTTTCGCCAGCCGAAATCGAAGTGGACGGACAAAAACTGCGCGCAAGAAATTTCGTGATCGCCACCGGCACCCACCCGACAATTCCGAAAATCGACGGCATAGAGAAAGTCTCGTATTTCACAAACGAAACCATTTTCGATGAGCTGAAGGAAAAACCTGAGAGCATGATCGTGTTGGGCGGCGGCCCGATCGGTTGTGAGCTCGGCCAAGCGCTGAGCCGGCTCGGCGTTAAGATCGACATCGTCCAAAGCGGCGAACACATACTGCCACGGGAAGATGTCGATGTTACGGAGTTCATGCAGAAACGTTTCAGCACCGAAGGCATTCGCATTCATTTGAACTCGATCGCGAGCCGAATCTCGATCCGTGACGGGAAAATCGCGCTCGAGTTTCCTGACGCCGCACCGATTTCCGCAGGCGCGATGTTAGTCGCCGTAGGAAGGACGCCCAATTTGCGCGCGCTCAATCTTGAAGCGGCTGGCGTCGACTACGACGAACACGGGGTGAAAGTGAACGCCTATCTGCAAACGTCGCAGTCGCACATCTACGCGACCGGCGACATTACAAACCGGCTCAAGTTCACCCACACCGCCGATTTCAGTTCGCGGGTCGTGGTTCGGAACATTCTCGTGCCGTTTCAATTTCTCCGGAAAAAAGTCGATTGGTCGGTCGTTCCGTGGTGCACCTACACCGATCCCGAAGTCGCGCACCTCGGGCTGGGCGAAAAAGAAGCGAAACAAACGAATGTGGAATACGATCTGTTCGTGGTGCCGGTGGAAGATGTCGATCGCGCTGTTGTGGAAAGTGAGGACGCGGGCTTCGCGAAAGTTTTAACCGCCACGCGTTCCGACAAGATTCTTGGCGCGACCATTGTCGGGCCGCACGCCGGCGATTTGTTACATGAGTTCGTGCTCGCGATGAAGGCCAGCATCGGTCTCGGCACGATTGCAAATACCATTCACGCGTATCCAACCTTTGCCGAACTGTCCCGTAAAGCCGCCGACAAATACAACAAGACGCGGCTGACGCCGCGCGCCAAAAAAATCTTGACCTGGCTTTACGCCCGCGCACGCAAATGAGCAACGATCGACAAGCAAGGAGCGCTACTAGTCGGATCGCATTTCTTGTCGCCATCATCATTGCTCTCTTTCTGGCGACGAGATTTCTGCCAGTCCAACAATGGTTGCGCAGCTTCAACGACTGGGTCGGCCAAATGGGCACGGTTGGAATTTTGGCCTTCATCGTCGTTTACGTGTTAGCCACAGTCTTGATGGCGCCGGGATCAATCCTAACCATCGGCGCTGGCTTCGCTTTCGGTTTGTGGAAAGGTTTTCTCGCTGTCTCCGCCGGCGCGACACTTGGCGCGTCGCTTGCTTTTCTCGTCGCCCGTTTCATCGCGCGGGCCAAAATCGAAGCAATCGCACAGCGAAACGAAAAATTCCGAAAGATCTACAATGCAGTCGGTCAACAAGGCGCGAGATTAATTTTCCTGCTCCGGCTAAGCCCAGTGGTCCCGTTTAACCTTAGTAATTATTTCTACGGACTGACCGGCGTGAAGTTTTGGCCCTACGTTCTGGCGAGTTGGATCGGTATGATGCCGGGAACTCTTCTCTACGTTTACATCGGCAGCGTCGGCAAGGCCGCCGTCTCAGCCGCAGCTGGCGGCGAAGCGATGAAACACGGCTGGCAATACTGGACATTTCTCGGCGTTGGTCTCGCTGCCACTGTCATCGTCACAGTTTGGGTTACAGGAGTCGCGCGCGAGGCGCTGAAATCGCAGGCTGTTCAGGAATAAACATCTTGGTTAAAACTTCGCACCACTATGATCGAGAGCCACCGTAAGGAAACCATCGTCCGGCAGCGTTACGCAGCCGGAGCAAAGGAACGCGCGGACAAACTTTGTTGTCCGGTCGAGTACCAGGAGGACCTGCTGAAAGCGATTCCGCACGAAGTGATCGAGCGCGATTACGGCTGCGGCGATCCGACCAAATTTCTGCGCGAAGGCGAGGTGGTTGTCGATCTTGGCAGCGGCACGGGAAAAATCTGTTTCATCGCCGCTCAGATCGTCGGACCGGAAGGCAAAATCATCGGGGTCGATATGACCGATGAGATGCTCGAAGTCGCGCGGCGTAATGCGCCGATCGTGGCCAAGCGCATCGGTTATGCGAACGTGGAATTTCGTAAAGGGCGTATCCAAGATCTCGCGCTCGATCTCGAATTGTTAGATCGACAATTGAAACGCACGCCGATCACTGACGCAGCTTCATTCCTAGCGGCCGATGAGCTTGCCGAGAATTTGCGCGTAAAGCATCCGCTCATCGCGAGCGACTGGGTCGATGCCGTGGTTTCCAATTGCGTCCTCAATTTGGTGGAGCCGAAGTCGAAGCGAGAGCTCTTTGACGAAATTTTCCGCGTTCTCAAAAAAGGTGGACGCGCCGTCATCTCGGACATTGTCAGCGACGAAGACGTACCAGAAGAAATGCAGAACGATCCTGAACTCTGGAGCGGATGCATTTCCGGCGCGCTCACCGAAGGAGGATTTCTGGCCGCGTTCGAGAACGCCGGGTTTTATGGAATTCAAATTCTCAAGCGCGATATCGATCCGTGGCGCACGGTCCAGGGAATCGAGTTTCGCTCGGTCACGATTGAAGCATTCAAAGGTAAACAGGGCGAATGTTTCGAGCGCAATCAGGCGGTGATTTATCGCGGCCCGTTCAAGGAAGTGCTCGACGACGACAATCACCGCCTGGAACGCGGCAAGCGTTACGCCGTTTGTGACAAGACTTACAACCTCTACAAGAAAGCGCCCTATCGAGAGTTCTTCGAGTTTGTCGATCCGATTGTCGATGTTCCGCTGAGCGAGGCGAAGCCGTTCGATTGCTCGCGTACGTCATTGCGGCACCCGAAGGAAACCAAAGGACAGGATTACAACGCGACCACCGAAGCAAACAGTAAATGCTGCGACGGGGGTGGTTGCTGCTGAGTCCGAAAGTTTTTACGAGATGATCACGCTCGTTCTGCTTTTTCTCGCGACCTGTTTTCTCGCCTATTCCAACGGCGCGAACGACAATTTCAAAGGCGTTGCGTCGCTCTTCGGTAGCCGGACTTGCAATTATCGAACGGCAATTTCATGGGCCACGATCATGACGTTCGCCGGATCAATCATGTCGATCTTTCTCGCGCAGACCCTGCTGAAGAAATTCAGCGGTAAAGGCATCGTGCCCGATCACTTCGCCGGCTCGGAATATTTTTTACTCGCGGTCGCCATCGGCGCTGGCCTCACCGTCCTACTCGCGACCCTGACCGGTTTTCCGATTTCAACGACCCATGCGTTGACAGGAGCAATCATCGGCTGCGGTCTAGTGGCGGTCGGGTCGCAGGTGAATTTCAGCGCGCTTGGCAAAGGATTCGTTCTGCCGCTGCTGCTCAGTCCAGCTCTCGCTATCGTGATCGCCGGGATTCTCTACCTGATTTTTCACGCGCTTCGAATCGCCACCGCAACAACGAAGGAATGGTGCATTTGCGTCGGCGCCGAAGAAAAGGTCGTGGCGATGCCGCAACCAGCATCCGCCCTCGCGCTACGCAATGTAACATCGACGATCACGCTCGCGGTCGATGAGCAACAAAATTGTCGCGAGCGTTACGCCGGCTCGTTTCTTGGAATCAACTCGCAACAGATCGTCGACGCCGCTCATTTTCTCAGCGCCGGCACGGTCAGTTTCGCGCGCGGATTGAACGACACGCCAAAAATCGTGGCGCTGCTGCTCTTATGGAAGACGCTCGATATTCGTTGGGGCTTCGCCGCGGCGGCAGCAACCATGGCTATCGGCGGATTGCTTAACGCGCGAAAAGTCGCCGAGACAATGAGCCACAAAATTACGACCATGAATTACGGACAGGGATTCATCGCGAACCTCACGACCGCCGTTCTCGTTGCTTTGGCGAGTCTGTTCGGTCTTCCGGTTTCGACCACACACGTCTCGGTTGGTTCGCTTTTCGGAATCGGCCTAACGACTGGCAACGCCAGCTTCCGCACGATCAACTCAATCGTTCTCTCCTGGGTCGTGACGCTTCCATGCGCCGCCATCGCCGCCGGCGCGGTATATTGGCTTACGAGTCGCATCTCATGAATCGCTTTGCTGCACAACTCACCGCCGAGGGTTTGCAATTGCGCCGCGCGCGTCCGGAAATTCTTCAGGTCAACGTGGGCAAGCTTTGCAATCTCACCTGCGTGCACTGCCACGTGAACGCCGGCCCGAAACGCAAAGAAATAATGACGCGCGAAACAATCGATCGCGTGATCGATTGGCTGGTTGAGACCGATATTCCGACTGTCGATCTTACCGGCGGCGCGCCGGAGATGATTCCCGATTTTCGCTACTTCATCGAGCGCGTGAAAGCGCTGCAGCCGTCGCGGCACGTGATTGATCGCTGCAATCTGACGATTTTGCTCGAGCCCGGCTATGAAGATCTCGCGGAATTTCTTGCGCGAAACAAAGTCGAGATCACCGCTTCGATGCCGTGTTATTCGCCAGAAAACGTGGACGCGCAGCGCGGCGAAGGCGTTTTCGATGGCAGCATCAAGGCGTTGCAATTGTTGAATTCGTTAGGCTACGGCGTCGATGTCGATCTTCCATTGCATCTCGTTTACAATCCAGTCGGAGCGTTTCTTCCACCGCCGCAAGCGGATCTCGAAGCCGATTACAAACGCGAGCTCAAAAAACATTTCGGAATTGTCTTCAACAATCTCCACACGATCACCAATCTGCCGATCGCGCGGTTCGCTTCGTATCTGCGACACAACAACAAGCTCGAGGAATACATGAACCTGCTCGTCGAGAATTTTAATCCTGCGACCATTGACGGCCTGATGTGCCGCAACACCATCAGCGTCGGCTGGCGCGGAGAGGTTTACGATTGCGATTTCAATCAACAGCTTGGGATGCAATGGTTCGCTAACGGCGGGAGTAAGCCACTTTTTCTTTGGGACATCGATCCGGAGTCGCTTGACGATCGCCAGATCATGACCGGTGATCACTGCTTCGGCTGCACTGCGGGCGCCGGTTCAAGCTGTGGCGGCGCGATTGTGTAGGTGGATCGATCTCTCCGAGGGCGATGCCAAAACCGAACTGACAACGCGTTCCAGCTACGTTTTCGATGCAACCACAACGTGTGCCGCCATTGGCAGAACAACTTGGTTTCCCCGCGCGTATCG
>DATFXN010000016.1:0-3380 GCA_035315805.1 Chthoniobacterales bacterium | reverse complement strand
ACGAAGAAAAATCGACGACCCGCGTTCTAAAGGCGCGCGCAGTAACTTCCATCGACGAATCGGCGACGCCAAGACGTTCGCCGCACAAGAAGAAAAAGTCGCCGACACCGTCGCCGAAACCGAAGAAGAAGAAAACGCCGGCCGAGGAATCGGAAGCCTCGCCGACCCCGAGCGAAACACCCGAAGCAACGGCGCACCCGAAGCCAAAAAAAAGTCCGGCCAAAGAAACGTCGCCGACATCGAAGAAGAAAAAGAAAACCGTAGCTGGAAAATCTCCGAGTCCGCACAAAAAACCTTCGCCGAGACCTTCCGAAACGCCGGAGGTAAAACCGACACCGCCGCCACCGCGTGCGATCGCCGTTCCGAGTCCAAGCGCACTTCCACCGGCGACACAAAGATCGACATCCACCTACAGCGCGCCGGTGGAGGAGCCCGAGCAATTAACAATCCAGAAATATGGTTACGACAAGCCTCGCGGATTTTGGGCACGCCTGTTTGGAGTCGGTGGGCGGAGCGGCGGCAGCGCAGGTTATCGTTATTTGACGAGCTCGGTGCGTGCGCAGATCGATCGCGCGCCGGTCGCGCGCGGTCGCTGGCAATTTATCGTCGTGCACAACAGCGGTACGCGTCAGGGAAACGCGGCGGCATTCGATTATTACCACCGGCACATTCGTCGGATGCAAAACGGCCTCGCTTACCATTTCGTGATCGGCAACGGAACTTCCACGGGCAACGGCGAGATCGAAGTCGGCGATCGCTGGCGGCGGCAGATCAACGGCGGCCACGTCCACAGCGATTATCTGAACAACATCGCCCTCGGCATTTGTTTAGTCGGCGATTTCAATCGCGATCAACCAACGCGGGCGCAGCTGGAGTGCTGCGAAGAACTCATTCGTTATCTACGGCAGCGCTGCGGAAAAGTGGGCGACCACTATCCCATTGTGAAGCCACACCGGGAAATCAATCCGCCGCGCTGGCCGACCGATTGCCCGGGCGACGTGTTTCCCTACTCCTGGTTCCGTCGATTCCGGGAGTGAGTCGGCAGCGATAAGGGTCTACCGCTTTAGCGCATACACATTTCAACGCTTTAACGAACGTCAAATCCGAGTCGCCACGATGAGGTGGCTATCTTTGTAGTTCCAACGGTAGCCGAAATTGAATTCGAGCGGCGGCGGACTGCTTTGCTGAAGAAGTTCCATTAGCTTCGGCTGATAATGCTGTTTAAAAATTTCGATCGGGCCAATGTAATTGCCGAAGACACGAAGGTTCCATTTGTCGCGATTGAAATAGGCGAGCGGGATGCCGGCGTCGTCCTGCACAATGGTGCTGCTGTGATCGAGAATAAAATTGCGGATGCGGTTGAAGCCGTTTTCGAACAGCAGATACGACGACGATTTTAGAAAACTGCATCCGACGCCGAAGCGGCTGCAAAATTGCAGGAAGCCGCTAGAAGCGAGTCCGCCGTCGGAAATATCGGTGGTGAAATAATAAAGTGTTTGCTTCTGGCCCGAGTGATTGTCGATGTAATCAATCTTCACGCCGGGCGAGCCGCCATTGCCATGTTGGAATTGCCCCCCTGAACTGAGTGAGCCGTAAGTGACGTCGGTGATCGATTTGTCGGCGCGAGCGAGAAAAACGTAAAGGATCGGCAACGTCCCGTTCAGTTCCTGTGACTGAAGATCGATCTTCATGTCTTTGGTGATGAAGAAACTGAACCGGAGCGAGGAATTCATCGCTTCCTCGAGATTGTGGAGCGCTCCGGCGAGATTTCCGATTCGCAACGGATCGGGCGGCGGTCCCATCGATTCTTTGCCGCAAAGAATGTAAACGTCGGCCTTGGGAAAAAACTGGTCGACGTAAAGAAAATCGGGGCCGCTGAACATGTAGAACACGATCGGAATGATCTGGCGCGATTCCGGAAAATATTGCTCTTCCCACACGTGCAGTTTTGACAACTGCCGCGTGTTCAATTTCGCAAAAGCGGTTTCGAAATTGGCGGCGTGCTCCTGCCACGCCGGGTCGTTCGTTAACGGAGCGAGCGGCGAACTTTTTGGAACCGGCATTCCGGCGAGAAAGCGCGCCGTGTCGTCAGGCGAAGACACGACCTGGCCAGACGCGTCGATTTGTTGCGGTGGCGGATCCTGCCGGCGTCTGGCGTCTGCCGAATCAGCGACAAACAGCACCAAGATCGCCAATGTGGCTGAAGTGATTTTTCCCGTTGAAAAATTTTTCATTGGCGAGGGCTGACACGTCGGCGTGTGCAGAAGTAAAGGAGCAAGCCAGCCATAGCCGTGACAAGACCGGCAACCGATTCGGTCGTTTTGAAAAGCAACAGATAAATCATCATCCAAATGGTGATGGCAGCGAAGATGATTGGCGGCATTGGATAAAACCAGACGTGATAGGGCCGCGAAATATTCGGTCTGGTTACGCGCAGGACGATTACTCCGACGACCGTGAGGAGCGAGCAGAGCAAGAGCGCGAATTGAATGTAAACGACCACCAGCTCGAAACTGCGCGTCAACAGAAGAACGTTCACGATAAGCAGTTGAACGATGACCGCGTTCGCCGGGATGCCTTCAGCGTTTTTGCGCCCGAGAAATCGCAACAGCCAATGATCTTCACCCATTGACATCGTGACCCGCGGGCCGATCCAGGTCATCGAGCTGATGGCCGAAATCAAGCCGAGGCAAATGATGCCGCCCACGATCCGGCCGCCGTTTTCACCGAAAATGTGTTTGCCGGCGATCAAACCAACTTCGAGCTGGCCGCGCATTTCTGCTTCCGGCGTCGTGATGAGAAAGACTGCATTCAAGAGAACGTACGCCGCTATCACGACGAGCGTTCCCAACAGGAGCGAGCCGGGGACATTCCGCTCCGGCTTCTTCACTTCGCCGACGATGTAACTCGACGCATTCCAGCCGGAATAGGAATACATGACGTAGACCAGAGCGACGGCAAACGCGCCACTGAAGATTGACATTTGATCGGAGGAATTCGGCAG
The DNA here is from genome assembly GCA_035315805.1 of Chthoniobacterales bacterium. GTDB lineage: Bacteria > Verrucomicrobiota > Verrucomicrobiia > Chthoniobacterales > UBA10450 > AV40. The sequence goes on along the minus strand of DATFXN010000016.1, from coordinate 376 downwards.
CAAAGTGATCGGCTGCTTTGGTTCGATCAAAAGACCGGCAACAATCAACGCCGCGATCAGAAAAAGTTTTACAAGCGTCCAGAGGTTTTGAAACGCGCTCCCTCGGCGAAGATTCCCAAAATGAAAAAGCGCGACGATCCAGACCAGAACGAAGGAGAGCAAAATTGGTGAACCGAAATTGAAAATGCCCCGGAAATATTTTCCGAAAGCCATCGCAGCGAGAGCTATTGGCGCAGCGAAACCGACCGTTGCTGAAATGAATCCGGCCATGAATCCCAGGGCTGGGTGGTAAATCTTGGAAAGGAAATGATATTCGCCGCCGGAACGCGGGAGCGCGGCGCTCAGTTCGCCGTAGCAAAGCGCGCCGCACAGGGCG
>DATFXN010000015.1:0-2578 GCA_035315805.1 Chthoniobacterales bacterium | reverse complement strand
CGGCAGCATCTGAAGTATTGGGGCGAACGCATGCTGATTGGCGCAGGCATTCTCTCGTTCATCGTTCTCGTTTTCTCTTCCTATCGACAGCGCTTCGATTATACCAACGCCCGCGACCAGGCGATCGGGTTTCAGGAGAGAAAAGACTACCTCGATGCTTATCGCTGGATTCTCGCCAACACGAGACCGGACGACGTTTTTCTGTCGCTGAGCGGCGATCTTGACCTGAGTATCGTCGGACCGGCCGATCGGAAAACGCTAGTTACCTGCCAACCCGAGTTTTCCAATCCGTACCTGTCATGGAAATCGCGGAGTGAGGCGGCTACAAAGATCGTCGACAAACTGGCACACGCCGCTCCCGATGCGCGGGAGGCGCTTTTTGCAGCGCATGTGAATTACATTATTACAGTGCCGATGGAGCAATTTGATCGTCCGCCGTTTTCATTTCTCTCCAAAGAATTCGCCAAAGAGAGCGTCGCAATCTACAAAGTGAGCGCGGACTAGAGGCGTCTTCCAAACATGGGAAGGGTGGGAGTTGCTCTTCAAGGTCGCAGGGCGGAACGCAGCAATTCAATGGACGGTTGCCCTTCGACCTGAGATTTGTGAAGAGAACAGTAATTGAGCACCGACCCGCTGCGCGCGAGCAAGAGGCGGGAAAGCACGCCGAGTTTGCCGATGCCCATCGCGCTCAGTGAAAGACCGACTTGCCTTCGGCCGTCGCGGCGACCTCCGGCGTGACCTTTGCTCGGTACGAAATTGATGAGTCGAGCAAGTTGGGCCGGTGAATCCGTTCGACAGGCAATTTTGAAAATGTCGGCCCCGAGTGCTTTTGCCAATGACGCTTTGGAACGCAAGCTGCCCGGCGATGGCGTGGATTTGAAATCATGGAGCGAAAGAATCAGGAAAACTTTTTCTTGGCGGGCGCGCTCAAGCAAAGATTTGAACGCGCGCGCTGAACGCAATTCGACGTCGATATATTTGGCGTAAGGCAAAAAACGCAAGAGCAGGTCGCGGCGGTGTGCGAGCGAGAGATTTGCTATTCCGCCTTCCCGCGGGTCGCGCGCGGTGATGATCACCGGTGCAGACAAGATCGACATCTTTCGCTCGAGTTGATCGACCATTTCGCAAAGACAATCGAGTCGAAGCTCGAAGAGGTCCGGCGGCTGGCGCATGTGAAGGGCAAAACGCAGATCGGCAAGGGAGGCGATCACGCCGACAAGCTGCGGTTTTCGTTTTCGGCTGCGAGTTGGCATGGGAGCGCGACCGCCCATTTGGCGCGTACTATATATAGAGCAGCGACATGCAGCCCAAGCGTTGGCTATTCCTGCGGCGCGGAGCGGGCAAGCATTCGCTCAACATACTTGGCCAAAATGTCGAACTCGACATTAACCAAATTCCCCCGGCCAACGTCGCCGACGTTGGTGTGGCGTTGCGTGTACGGGATAATCCAGACGACCAGGCTTTTCGGTAACACTTCGGCGATTGTGAGGCTGATCCCGTTAATGGCGATTGAACCCTGGTCAGCGGCGTAGTGGGCGAAATTGTCTGGCAAATCAATCTCAAGCCGATGATCGTCGCCGCTCGGCTCGAATGAAATGACCTCTGCGCAATAATCGACGTGACCTTGGATGAAATGACCGCCGAGCGGGGCGCCGGCCGCCAGAGCACGTTCCAGATTTACCCGATTGTCGGGACGCAGTTGCTTCAGATTTGTGCGGCCGAGTGTTTCTCCGAGAAGGTCGAAGCTAAGTCGATCGCCTTCTTTGGCGCTGACAGTTAGACAGCAACCATTTACGGCCACGCTGTGGCCGATGGCGGTGGCCGCGGCGACCTTCGGTGCCGCGAGCCGTAACTGAGTACTCTGGTCACCCCTGCGAAAGGAAACCACGCGCCCTACCTCGTCGATCAATCCGGTGAACACGCGACTACTCTTACCTCGGGCGATTGTTAAGATCGACAACTTGTTTGCGCTCCAGTCGGGACGATTTTAATTCCCCGAAAATTGTGCGCGCCAAATTGATTTTGATGCTTGCGATTTCCGCCGCGCTGGTGGCGATCACGTGGACGGTCTTTGCGCAGACCGTCGGACACGCGTTCATCTCTTTTGATGATCCGCCTTATGTCAGTGCGAATCCACAGATTCAGGCCGGACTTAACTGGGCGAGTATTCGATGGGCGTTTACCCACATCCATTCCCACAACTGGCATCCGCTCACGACGATATCGCACATGCTTGATTGGCAGCTGTTTGGCCCCGAGCCGGGCGCGCATCATTTTGTGAACGTGCTTTTGCACGGCGCGAACGCCGTCCTCCTTTTTCTTTTGCTCCAGGAAATGACCGACGCCATTTGGTGCAACGCGTTCGTTGCTGCGGTGTTCGCAATTCATCCGCTGCATGTCGAATCGGTGGCGTGGATTTCGGAACGCAAGGATGTGTTGAGCGGTTTGTTTTTTTTCCTGACACTGCTCGCGTACGTTCATTACACGCGAAAGCCGGTCGTCGCCCGCTACGTAGCGATGTCCATCTTGTTCGGGTTTGGCTTGCTCTCGAAACCGATGCTGGTGACGCTGCCGCTTG
>DATFXN010000014.1:0-12507 GCA_035315805.1 Chthoniobacterales bacterium | reverse complement strand
CTATGTGTCCTATATCGAAATGATCAGAAGCGAAACAGCGACAATCGAGAAACAGGCCGCGCCAATTCTTTCCGGCCTGGGTGAGACGCGCGAATTTCCTGATTGGTTCCGTGACCAGCAGCTTGCAGCTTGGAAACAATTTGAATCATTGCCGAAGCCGACACGAAAAGACCAGGCCTGGCGATTCGCCAATGTTGGTCTTCTCGATCTAAGCCCCTTCAAGTACGGTGGCACGTTAACTGAGAAGGAGCGCGCGACTATTCTCGAGCAATCGCGCGGACTCGAAGAGGTGGCCGGGCGCATGGTTTTCGCTGGCGACGAGCTCATCGAGCGCGATGTGATTTCGGATCAGCTGAAAAAGCGCGGCGTCATTTTTCAATCGCTGGAGCGGGCGATGATCGAGCACCCCGAATTATTCCGGAAACATTTCATGTCGCAGCCAGCCACTCTAGGTTCTGCCAAGTTCGCGGCTTTGCATCAAGCGCTGGTTTCGTCAGGAACATTTCTCTACGTGCCACGCGGCGTCGAAATCGAGTTGCCGATCGAGATTTTCCATTGGCTGAATGGTGAAAATGCTTCCGCGTTCCCGCATTTACTCTTGGTCACGGACGAGCTGGCCAAAGTCACCGTGATCGAACATTTCCGCTCGGTGAATGAACACGCGCCCGGATTCGCCTGCGGCGTAAACGATCTCGTCGCCGGCCCTGGCGCAAAGGTCACGTATGTCTGCACACAGAATTGGGCTGACAAGGTTGTCGCCCTGCAAATGAACTCGACGACTGTCGATCACGACGCTTCGGCCATGAGTCTGAACTTGCACCTTGGTTCGCGATATTCGCGTTTCGAAAGTTTGAGCCGGCTCATCGGCGAAGGAGGCCGGAGCGATCTACTCGCTGTAGCTGTGGCCAAACACCAACAGGAATTCGATGCTCGCACACTGCAGGATCATGTCTCGCCGCATACCGCCAGCGATCTTCTTTACAAATACGCTCTCGACGACCGCGCCCGTACTATTTTCGGCGGACTGATTCGAGTAGAGCCGCACGCCCATTTCACCGATGCGTATCAAAAGGTTCGCAATCTTCTCTTGAGTGATGACGCAGAAGCGAACTCAATGCCGGGCTTGGAAATTCTCGCCGACAACGTTCGTTGCACACACGGCGCAACGTCCGGTCAAATCGATGAAGACGAGCTCTTTTACCTACGCACCCGCGGTATCTCTGTCCCGGTTGCCCAGCGCCTCATCGTGACCGGCTTTCTCGACGAAGTCGTTCAGCGTCTCGATCACGCAGCGATATCCGAACATTTGCACCGATTGATCGAAGACAAATTTGCGAAAAAGAGTAGCTAACTCGCGAGTGGCTGTTCCGGCGGCGCACGTGCATCGGCGCGCAGATATTTGTTATTTCGCGGTTTCCTGATTCGTATTCAGCTCGAAATTGATTTTCACGTCGTAACGATCGCCGTGAATGAGGGCCGTTGGCGGCGGGTCAACCTGGGTCACTTGTTTGGATACCACGGCGACCGATTCATTTACCACCACGTTTTGGGACGGCTTAATAATTTCGAATTTGGAAACGCGACCGTCTCTTTCAATGCGGACTTTGACCAGAGTCGAAATCTTGGCGCCGGAAGGAACGTTCGTCGTCGGCTGAATCCATGCGCTGTAAAATCGGTCATGCAGCATGTTGCCATACCAGGCATACTCCGACGCATTGCTTCCGCCGCCCGTGCCGTCGCCTTTGCCTCCTGAACCTGTTTTGCCGGCAGCACCACTCTGAGATGAAGATGCGTTCTTTGCGCTATTGGTTTTAGCGCTCTTCTTTTTCTCCGCATTGGAATCGGTCTGTTCTTCTTTGGATTTTGACAGGCTCGACTTCACGTGCGCCGACGTCTTGGATGCTTTCGCCAAGACAACTTTCCTGGGAGTGGGTTTTGGAGATGGTTTTGACGTCGTCTTCGGCTTTTCCGTAGGCTTTGAATCAGGTGTCGCCGTTGGAGTCGGTTTTGATAATTCGATTTCGCTTCTCGCTTGAGTTAACGGCGGTTGCTCCTCTTCTGGCTGAACGGGCAGAGGCGAGATTCCTGCTGGCGACGCCACGCTGCTTTCCGATGTTTCGTTCGTGAGATCTCCCGCACCACTCAACCAAACCAAGCTTTCCGTATCTGGCGCGCTTCGCGCCGCTAAGCTCCAGCGAATCAATCCTGCGATCAGTGCGACGTGTGCAATTGCTATGAGTGTGACGTTTCGCCAGAAGCGCGGGCTTGCCGCGCCGTAGCTGCGCGAAGGCGGGTTCGTCGACATCTATTTCGACTCGGCCCTCGTGGCGATGCCAACCTTCGTAATCTGCGCCTGTTTTAGTGCATCCATGACCGCAATCAATTTTTGCACGGGCAATTCGCGATCGGGCCGAATCACGACCGCGATGTCGGGATTCGTTTGTTTCATTTCCGTCAGTCGCGCGGAGAGCGCTTTCGAATCGACTACCTTATTATTAAGCCGGATTGTCTCGTTACGATCGATCGAGACAATTTTCACTTCTGATGACTTGATCGGCGGATTTTTCACGCCACTGGATGGAATTACGAGGTTCATGCTGCTTTCAAGCAACGGAGTCGTAATCATGAAAATGATGAGTAATACGAACGCCAGGTCGAGCAGCGGCGTGACATTGATTTCGCTAAGCGTGGAAAGACTCTGGCGTTGCGAGTAGCGTCTCATCGACGAAATGCCGATTCGCGTGAGCTGTGATCGACGTATTTGTGCTCGAATTCCGAAGCGAGCTCAGCGGCAAAATTGTCCATCTCGACGATGATCCCGCGAATACTGGTGACGAGAAAGTTGTAACCGAACATGGCTGGAATAGCGACGCAGAGCGCCGTCACTGTGGTAATGAGCGCGCCGGAAACACCCGGCGCCATCGAGACGAGGTTCGGAGAGCCTGCTTCGGCCACGCCGGTGAACGCGTCCATCACACCCCAGACGGTACCGAGCAAGCCGAGAAACGGCGAACCACTTACCGCTGTTGCGAGCAAGATCATCTGCGATTCGAGTGAAAGCGCTGTTTCGCCAACGGCGCGTTCCATCGCCGCAGTCACCGCGCCCATTTGTGCCGGCGAAATTTTATCAGCGATCTCGAGTCGCGCGCGAAACGTATCATCGACCTCGGAAGAACCGAGCAGATGAAATGTCATTTCTTCGCAGCCGGCGCGATAGACGTTGAAAACCGGCGAGCCGGGAAAGCGGGCGTTCTTCTCAAACAGCCGCAGCGGTTGTCGATCTTGTCGGAAAGCGGCGATGAACCGCGCGTTCTGTTTTCGGGCAAACCGGATCACGCGCAGTTTCGTGATCATAATTGACCAACTAAAAATGGATGCGACCGCGAGCAGGGTGAGAACCAGCTTCCCCGCGATCGTCGCGTGATCGAATGCAAAAAGGAGACCGCCGCCAGCCGCTACGATTTCAAGCATTCCCGCGTCACCGGGTTAAGTAATAACGCCGTTTTGCAGAAACGCTACTTGTCATTTCGACCTATTGGAAACGTTGGTCGCATTTTTGCCACTGCAACAAAGCCGAGACCGATCGCGATCAGGAACAACGAGAAAAACTGGCCTCGCGTGAAGGGACCAATCAGCGCCGCATCGGGTTCGCGGAAATATTCGATTACGATCCGGAAAATGGCGTACCAAATAAAGAATAATCCGGTCAGGACCCCGTTTGGCTCGTGTCTGCGAGTGCGCACGAACCACAAAATTGCGAACAGAACGATTCCTTCAAAAAAAGCCTCGTACAGCTGCGACGGATGGCGCGGCGACAGAATTGGGCGCAACGCAGTGCCAACCTGTGGCTGGCTACGAACGGCATCAACGATTGCGTCTGGCGTGGCGAGCGATGAATCGATTCGCGCACATGCCGCTACGGCGCGCTCTGCCTCCTGGGGGTGATCGAATAGTTCCTTGGGGAATTGCATCGCCCAGGGAATTTTCGCGATCCGCCCGTAAAGTTCGCCGTTAATGAAATTGGCAAAGCGTCCGAAGAACAAACCGATCGGCACTGTGACAACGAGATTGTCGCCCAGATTTGTCCACGAAATTTTGTGCCGGTGCGCGTAGTAAAGAGTGAAAAGTAACACGCCAATCATTCCTCCGTGACTGGACATTCCGCCTTCCCAGACCCGCAGGATGGAAAGTGGCTCGCGCAGCATTTCCGGTTTGTAGAAGAAAACGTAGCCGAGGCGCCCACCGATGATTACGCCAAACAACGCGCAGCCAGTGATGAAGTCGCCCACGCGTTGCGGCGGCAAATCAGCATAACCGCGTTTAGCCAGCCAAAGGAAAAGGAGGTAGCTAGAGATAAAAGCAAGTACATAAGCGAGCCCGTACCAGCGGGGTCCAACATTGTCGTAAACTCGAAAAATAATTGGATCGAGATTATGCAGATAATACGCGAGCATTGCGGCGAGTTTCGCGTCATTCCGAGCGATGTCGAGGAATCCCGTTGCTGAACTTTATAGGTAATTCTACGGGATCCTTCGACTCCGCGTCGCTGCGCTCAGGATGACAGCGCTGTTTTCGCGCGTGACGTGTTCAACACCTTTCGTAAAAACGGCGCCGTTCGGCTCACACGATTCTTTGCGACCTGTTCGGGCGTTCCAGCGGCGACGACCTTGCCTCCATTCGCTCCGGCTTCCGGTCCAAGATCAACGATGTAATCGGCTTCTGCGATCACGCTGAGATTGTGCTCGATTACAATCACCGTGTTTCCTTCGTCGACGAGGCGGTGCAGCACGTTGAGAAGAAGTTTAACGTCGGCCATGTGCAGGCCAATGGTGGGCTCCTCAAGCAAATACAGTGTCGAGCCAGGCTTGCGCATTTTGCGAATCCGTTCGTCTGCGGCGCGACTGACACCTCGTTTTAGTTGCGTCACGAGTTTAAGCCGCTGCGCTTCGCCGCCGCTTAGCGTCGGGCTCGGTTGTCCCAGCTTGAGATAACCCAGTCCCGTATCGACCAGCAGCGAGAGCGGGCGCGCAATTTTCGGATGTGCGGAAAAAAATTCTGCCGCCTCTTCGATCGTCATTTCCATGACGTCACCAATCGATTTGTCGTTATACAGCACCTCAAGCGTTTGCGGGTTGTAGCGTTTACCGCCGCAGTCTTCGCATGGCACATAGCTACGCGGCAGAAAATTCATCTCCAGTCTGATCGATCCCTGACCTTTGCACGTCTCGCAGCGTCCGCCCTCGGCATTGAATGAGAACCGGCTCGCGGAATAACCGCGCACTCGTGAGACCGGTAGCTGGGCGTAGAGATTCCGGATCTCGTCGAACACTTTGACGTAGGTGCCCGGCGTTGAGCGCGACGTTTTACCGATCGGCGACTGATCGACCTCGTAAACGGCTTCGATCTCTTGCGCTCCGCTAACGAGTTTGAATAAATCCCCATTTCCCGCCCGTTTTCTTTCTTTCAGCTGCTCGCGCACCGCAGGCCAAATGACCTCGTGCATCAATGTGGATTTGCCGCTGCCGGAAATTCCAGTGATCACTGAAAGCCTACCAACAGGGAGGCGAACATCGATATCTTTCAAATTATTCGCCTTCGCGCCATGGACTTCGATCCAGCCTTCCACGTCGCGCAGAGAGCGGCGCGATCCGCGGGTAGGATGTCGAAGCGGAATTTTCAGGCAGCGCGCCGTTTCCGAATTAGGATTTCTTTCCACGTCGCGCAACGTACCGGTCGCCACCACTTCACCGCCGTGAATCCCTGCACGCGGGCCAAGATCGACGATGTGATCGGCGCGCCGCATCGTTTCTTCGTCGTGCTCGACGATAATCAGCGAATTCCCTTTGTTGCGGAGAGCGGTTAGCGTATCGAGCAGACGCAAGTTATCGCGTGGATGAAGACCGATTGTCGGTTCATCCAGGACATAAAGGACGCCACGCAAGTTCGAGCCGAGCTGGGCAGCGAGTCTAATTCGCTGCGATTCTCCGCCACTCAAGGTTTTCGCCGAGCGCCCCAGCGCAAGATAACCAAGACCCACCTTTTCCATGAAACATAATCGCTGTTGAATTTCAGGAACCAGACCAGCAGCGATCGTTTGATGCGTTCCGCGGAACCTCAATCTCTCAACCTTGCGTGCTGCTTCAGTGGCCGAAAGGTCCGTGAACTGATCGATCGTGTAATCTTGCACACGTACATGCCGCGCCACCTCGTTTAAGCGCGAGCCGTGACAACTCGGGCATTCGCGCGCCTCGCCTTCCTCGATCCACTCGGACTCACGCTCGGCAGCCAGCTCGGTTTCAAGAACCGATTCACCGTCGGGGCTGGCAGCAGTTTGCAACTCCTGGTCCCAAATTTCCCCGAACCCGCCGCATTCTTCGCAGGCACCGTGAGGTGAATTAAACGAAAATAAGCGCGGATCGAGCTCCTCGAACGCGCGTCCACAGTTCGGGCAGCTCATTTCTGTGCTCACGACCGTAAAACGATTTTTTGAATCGAGCAGACGCGCCGTGCCGCGTCCGATCTCCAGCGCGCGGCGAACGACGTCGCGCGTCTTAGCAATTCGCTTCCGATCAATGAGACCAACGACCACATCGATCGTATGCTCTTTAAATCGCTCCAATTTTCGAAACTGCGGGATAGGAACGAGTTTTCCGTCCACATAAAGCGTGTCGAATCCCTGGCGTTCCGCCCAGCGGGCGACTTCGGTGTGAAAACCTTTGCGCGCCTTGACCAGTGGCGCGAGCACCCTCACCGGCGCGCGCTTCGCTGTTGATTCAATTTGTTTGGTAATCGCAGCGAGATTTTGTTTCTCCACTGGCAAATCGCAATCGGGACAAAACTGCGTTCCGGTTTTTGCGAAAAGCAGTCGGAGAAAGTGGTAAACCTCTGTCACTGTCGCCACGGTCGATTTCCCGCCACCGCGCGTGACCCGCTGCTCAATAGCCACACTGGGAGGCAACCCACTGACCAAATCGACATCGGGCTTCTCCAGCTGCTCAACGAATTGCCGCGCATACGGCGACATGCTGTCGAGAAAACGTCGTTGCCCTTCCGCGAACAGAATATCAAATGCGAGGGTGGATTTCCCGGAGCCGCTCAGACCAGTAACGACCACCATTTGTTCCCTCGGGATTTTGACATCGATGTTTTTCAGGTTGTGCTCGCGCGCACCGTGGACTTGAATGGCGCCTTTCACGCCATCGACGCAAAATCGTGCAGCTGTTTCCGCTGCTCGCGCTATTAGCTCGTCGTCATCCTGAGCGTCAGAGAAGGACCTCTCCGACTCGCGCGATATTTTGTGAGAGCCCTCGCCGTCTTCGCGGCTCGGGATGACACCGAGGGTTTTGAATAATTTGGCTAATACACTTCCTAGAAATCGCCCGGTGTACGATCTGTCGATTTTCGCAACCTGTTCCGGTGTTCCGGTCGCGACCACGTCACCGCCTGCGTCTCCGGCTTCCGGCCCCAGATCGACAATCCAATCCGCGCACTTGATCACTTCGAGATTGTGCTCGATCACCGCGATAGAATGACCGCGATCGACCAGGCGTTGAAATAATCGTAGCAGCATTGCCACATCATCGAAGTGAAGTCCCGTGGTCGGTTCATCGAAGATAAACAAATTGCCGTTCGCATTCCCATTTGTGGGTTCGGTGTTGTTTGTTTCCGCCAGATGGCCAACCAGTTTCAGTCGCTGCGATTCCCCTCCACTGAGCGTGTTCAGTGGCTGGCCTAACCGCAAGTAGCCAAGCCCGACCTCCTCAAGCACGCCAAGCGGTTCGGCCAACGTCTTTTTCTCGCCGATTTGCGCGAAAAATTCGATTGCTTCGCTCACGGTTAGCTTGAGCAGATCGTGAATTGATTTTCCGTGAAGCTGAACTTTCAGAACGTGCGGCTGAAAACGTTTGCCTTCGCATTCTGCGCAGCGCACGAAAAGATCACTCAAAAATTGCATCTCGATTTTCTCGTATCCCGTGCCGGAGCAGCGCTCACAGCGGCCGCTGCCGGAATTAAACGAGAATGTGCTTGGGGCGAGTCCCCGCGACATTGCTTCCGGCTGCGCGGCGAACAATTCGCGAACGCGATCGTAGAGTCGCAAATAAAGCAGCGGCGTTGACCGCGGCGTGCGCACAAGCGGCGCCTGATCTACCATGATTACATCGCGGATATGATGCGCGCCGGTGACCGATTTGCATGCACCGGGCTCTTGATCAGACGACTGCCCCTTCGAGATCAGGAGATTCCGGTAGAGCACGTCGTGAATCAACGTGGATTTTCCGGAACCAGAAACGCCGGTCACACAGGCGAAGACGCCCAATGGAAGCTCGACGTCGATGGACTTGAGGTTATGCTGTCGCGCGCCAATGATCTTGATCGATGACGTCCATCTTCTCCGTGACTTCGGCACCGGAATTGATTTCCGATTCGTCAGGTAATCGCGTGTTAGGGAATAGGAGGCGCCGTCACGTGAGAGAAAATTTTCGAGCGCGCCGTTCCAAACCAACTCGCCGCCGTGTTCGCCGCGACCCGGGCCGATATCGATCAAATTATCAGCGGCGCGAATAATTTGTTCCTCGTGCTCGACGACGAGCAGCGTATTGCCCTTGTCGCGCAAGTTGTGCATCACGCGCACGAGCCGGCCAACGTCGCGCGGATGCAAACCGATGCTCGGCTCATCCATGACGAAGAGTGTGTTGACCAGCGACGCACCAAGACAAGTTGTGAGGTTCACCCGTTGCACTTCGCCGCCGCTCAAAGTGCGCGTGGACCGGTCGAGCGTGAGATAGCCAACGCCCACTTCGCAGAGATAATTGAGGCGCGCACAGATTTCGTCGCGCAACATCCGCGCGGTCGAATCGTTCGAGGGAATTTCGCTCGCGCGGAGAAAATCGCGCGCGTCGGAAACCGAAAGCGCTTGAAATTCTGGAAGCGTTAACTGTAGCGGCGCTCTACGAGCGCCGTGTCGGCGGCTATAAACTGCCGCGGCAATTTTGTAATTCAACGCCTCGGGCTGATATCGTCCCCCCTTGCAACTCGGGCAGGTGACGTAAGCGCGATAGCGGCTGAGCAAAACGCGCACATGCATCTTGTAAGTCTTGCTCTCGAGCCAGCGAAAGAATCCGCGAACGCCATACCACCGATCGTTTTCGTAATCTTCCTCTGTGTAATCGCCCGATCGTTTCTCGCCTTCGATGACGAAGTCCTGGTCGGCCTTCGGCAATTCTTCGAATGGAACATCGATATCGATCTCTTTGCGCGCGCAGGCTCGAAGCAAATCCTTCTGCGATTCGCCGAACTCAGCCCCGCGAAAAACGCGCACCACGCCTTGTTTAATGCTCAGGCTGCGATTTGGAATCGCCTTGTTCAGATCAATTGCGATGGTACGACCAAAACCTCGACATGCCGGACACGCGCCAAGTGGATTGTTAAAACTGAAAAGCCCAGGTGTAGTCGGGCGAATGTCGAGATCGCAATGAGCACAGTGCCAGCCGGTGGAAAAAGGGACCTCGGATATTGTAGTGGCGTCCGTGTCGGCCGCATCCTTTGGCGTCGCAGGCGACACGCCTGCCTCCACAGCAATCGAAATTATATTGATCTTGCCCTTCCCAAATCGTAGCGCGGTTTCAATTGCCTCGATTAATCGGGCAGAGTTTTCTTCCGAAATCGTGATGCGATCCTGAATCACCTGAACGCGCGGGCCGAGCCGTTTGATCTTGGGATCGGCGTCTACGCGGACGATTTGGTTGCCGATCCATACTCGTAAATAACCCTGTTGCTGAAGAAATTCGAAGAACCTGCGCGGCTCGGTTTTTGACGGAACGGCAATCCAGAAAGTGATCAGAACAGTTTTCCCGGCCCGGTCGTGCAACACCTGGTGACCGATTGATTGCGCTGTTTCAGGGCGAATTTCGCGGTTGCAATTCGGGCAAAACGCACGCGCAACACGCGGCCAGAGCAATTTTAGATAATCGTTGATCTCCGTCATGGTGCCGACGGTCGAACGCGAGCTCTTGACCGGATTCGCCTGCTCAATGGCGATCGCCGGAGGGATACCGCGGATATGGTCTACTCGCGGCTTATCCATGCGGTCGAGGAATTGCCGCATGTACGGGCTAAATGTTTCGACGTAACGTCGCTGGCCTTCGGCGTAAATCGTCTCGAACGCCAGACTCGATTTGCCACTGCCGCTGGGGCCAGTGATGACCGTCAATTTCCCGAGCGGAAGATCGATATCGATCCCTTTCAGATTGTTCTGGCGCGCCCCACGAATCTCAATCTGATCTTTCGCGATTGCAGCTTTGAGATGTTTTGTGCTCGCGATCTTCGAACCCACTGGAAATATTCGCTGCCAGTCAACCCGTTCGCAAATCCTGTAGCCGACTTCGCTGCGCGAAGCGCCGACAGGGCGACGGCTACAGGGTTATTCGTTGAAACGCCCGACGAACTGCTCGCGTTGCTTCTGCAACTCCTCCGGAACCACGCCGCCAAGCGAGTCGAAAAACTTTTTGTGTTCTGCGAGTTCTTTTTGCCATTCCTCGTGATCGATTCCCAAAAGCTCGGCGACACTGTTGTGGTCAATATCGAGCCCATTGAAATCGAGATCGTGCGGAGTCGGCAACCACCCGATTGGAGATTCGACCGCCCCGCCATTCTTTTCGCAGCGATCGATCATCCATTTGAGCACGCGCATGTTCTCGCCGAAGCCCGGCCAAAGAAATTTTCCGTCAGCGCTTTTGCGGAACCAGTTCACGTTGAAGATGAGCGGCGGATTGGTGAGACGTTTTCCGATACCGATCCAATGCCGGAAATAGTCACCGATGTTGTATCCGCAGAAAGGCAACATCGCCATCGGATCGCGGCGTACTTGTCCCACAGCGCCCGTCGCGGCCGCCGTCGTCTCGGAAGCCATGGTGGCGCCGAGGTAAACACCATGAGTCCAATCGAACGCTTCATAAACCAGCGGCACAGTGTCGGTGCGGCGACCGCCGAAAATGATGGCGCTGATGGGAACGCCTTCGCCTTTTTCCACATCGAGATCGAGAGCAGGATTATTGCGCATCGGCGTGGCAAACCGGCTGTTGGGGTGCGCAGCTTTTTCTTTCGAGTCAGGCGTCCAATCGTTGCCGCGCCAGTCGATCGCGTGTTTGGGAGGCGCGCCGTCTTTGCCTTCCCACCAAACATCACCGTCATCAGTGAGCGCGACGTTGGTGTAAAGCGTGTCGTGTTCGATCGATTTCATCGCGTTCGGATTCGATTTGTAACTCGTGCCGGGGACGACGCCGAAATAACCGTTCTCAGGATTCACCGCGAACAAACGCCCGTCGCGAATTTCCATCCATGCGATGTCGTCACCGACGGTCTTAATTTTCCAGCCTTTGAAATGCGCCGGTGGAATCAACATCGCGAAATTGGTTTTGCCGCACGCGCTGGGGAACGCCGCGGCTACGTAGAGCTTTCTTCCTTCGGGCGATTCGACGCCGAGGATCAGCATGTGCTCTGCCATCCAACCTTGCTTACGCGCGAGATACGATCCGATGCGCAGCGCAAGACACTTCTTGCTCAGCAAAACGTTGCCGCCGTAACCGGAGCCGACCGAGATAATTGTGTTGTCCTGTGGAAAATGACAGATGAACCGCCGCTCGGGATCGACATCCAGCAGGGAATGTACTCCGCGGTTCCATTCCGCTTTCGGATCGTTACCAAGCCGTTTCAGCGCGATTTCGCCCATACGCGTCATGATTCGCATACTGAGCACGACGTATTTTGAATCGGTGATTTCGAATCCGACTTTTGTCAGTGGCGAATCGTGCGGGCCCATGATGTAAGGGACAACAAACATTGTGCGACCGCGCATCGCGCCATCCAGCAATCCATATAACTTCGAATATGTGTCCGCCGGTTCTGACCAGTTGTTTGTTGGGCCGGCCTCTTCTTTAGTCGGCGTGCAAATGAACGTGAACTTTTCGACCCGCGCGACATCGTTGGGGTTCGAACGGTGCAAATAGGACCGCGGAACTTTTTTCTCATTCAACTTGATCAGCACGTTCTGCTTTAACGATTCCGCGATCAGGAATGCATTTTCGCGCTCGGAACCGTCGCACCAGAAAATGTTCTCGGGTTTTGTCAGCTTTGCGATTTCGTGTGTCCAATCGAGGACGGCCTGGTTCGTCGGCGTCGTATCGCCGATTCCATGGGGCGGGAATATGGCCGGTGCGATATTTTTCATAAAACGAGGGTGTCCATCTTAACCACGAATCCGACTTCGTCGAGACTATGGCACGGCGGATGACGGGCTTCGCTACGTTGAGTATTTTTCCCGATTCAAGGCGAAACAATCTACGAATCATGAATCAGGCTTGCGCGAGAACAGTGCGCGGCATTAATTGAAAGCATGTTCGGGGTCACCACGTCCGATGATTATCGGCCGGTTGCGTGGATGGGTCGCTATCCCGTCGATGTGACCACGATGCTCGTCGGGCTGCACGTCGCGGCCGCGATTCTCACAGC
>DATFXN010000013.1:0-15479 GCA_035315805.1 Chthoniobacterales bacterium | reverse complement strand
GACACTCATAACGTCAACATGGCGTCAACGGCTGGGAGGATGTTCTCGCGTGCGCGAGGAACCGTAAGATGGCGGCACGTGCGCGGAACAGGACAACGGTAGTGGATGCCGCCTAAATCCTGGCCTCGCGCGCACGCGCGTGGAGTTGTCACGGTATGCTTCTGCCTGGTACGAAGCGATGTTTCTTGCTGTGGTGATACGGTCGAACTTTTAAGACTGGTCGTTTCACGGGCGAAAATGTGGCAAAGTTCCGTGAGAAAGTCAACTACATGGCATAACGTCTTATTTCGGTAAATAAGCCTCAGACATAAGTGGAATAATGTAAGACATTTGCCGGCGTGGCGGAATGGCAGACGCGCTGGACTCAAAATCCAGTGATCGCAAGATCGTGTGGGTTCAAGTCCCTCCGCCGGCACTTTTTTGTCCGCTCATCGCGTTTTACAAATGTCCGGCGCGGTCGTATTCTCCGGGCATGAAAACGCTTATCGGTGTCATTGTCGTCGTGTTTGCTTCGCTCTGCTTGATGCTGAGAGCTCAGGCCGGAGAGACCGGACTTAGCGGAATTGTGAAAGATTCCAAAGGTCAGCCGGTCCAAGGCGCTGAAATCCGCATCCAGGGTAGCGATGCAAATAAGATTGGAAGGATTCATACTACGGCCAATGGCCATTACAGTTATCCGGAGTTGGAAGCCGGCACTTACAGTGTGATTTTGGCAATCGATGGCGTGACCAAAGCGTCCATCAATAATGTCAGGACCAAACCGGGTGAAATGCAGACTCTGAATTTCGAGCTCGTCAAAGGCTCGCGCGCGACACCTTACGCTCCGGGCAAACATTATGTCTGGGTCCCGGAAACGACCGGCACTCATCTCGGCCACTGGGCTGAAGTGGAAGGTGATGGCAAAGGAATGCCGATCGGAATGCAGGAGCGCCTGAACAATCAGGGCAACGCCTTGGCACGACAAATCCAAAACACCGGCTTAACCGGCTTTCCTAAGTAAAATCGCTGCATGGTGTCGGATTTAGTCCGGCTTCCCTTGCAAAAGCGACGCCGTCATCTATCCTTGCGCACTCTATGATCTATAAAGCGTTCCAAATCTGTTTTGTCACGTTGCTCGTTTCTGCTGTTGCCGCGTCGGCTTCCTCCCCAGTCGGCCCCGCTAGGATTCAGGGCATTGTTAAAGATTCCAAGGATAAGCCGGTCGCTGGGGCTGAAGTGCACATTCAGGCCAAAGACGGAAGCGGCCTGCAAAAAATTGTCCAGACGAATTCGAACGGAAATTTTGGTGTCAGCAACCTCCCGGTAACCGATTACGAAGTCGTCCTGTTTGTAAACGGCCAAATTAAAGCCACCCTCAACAATCAGAAGGTTTTCTCGAACAAACCGACGCAGATGGATTTTAAATTGACCGGCCAATACGCAGCCAACACCAAAAGTAAACACACTCACATGGTTTACATGCCGGCGGAAACCGGCAGCCACTTGGGTGGTCGCTGGGTGGAAGTTGACGACACCACCGGAGCGGCAGGGGCCCAATCAAGCGACGTGAAGCGCCTCAGCGGTGACGCGGCAAAGTCGTTTCAGAGGAACACCGGAACCACCGGTGGTGGTAACTAGTCTTTAGTAATAACGATTCTCAAAACGCGCGGCCGAAAAGCCGCGCGTTTTTTTTGCAAAAGAACCTAACCGGAAACCATGTAGCCTTCTTCACCATGCTCGTTGATGTCGAGCCCCTGCCGTTCGATTTCCGGCGCGATCCGCAAACCGATAAATGCCTTTACCACTGTGCCGATGACTGCCGTTGCGACAACTGCAAGCAGAATTGTGATTGCGATCGCTTTTAATTGCTCGAACCAAAGCAGACGGCCGATAATTTTAGCGAGCCCATTCTGCGTAGCGGTAGTCCCAGTCAGATTTCCATTCACGTGTCTGGTCGCGAGCAACCCCGTGAGAAACGCGCCGAGCGTTCCGCCGACGGCGTGCACGCCAAACGTGTCGAGCGCGTCATCATAGTGAAACCACGATTTTAATTTCGTGCAGGCGAAAAATGGGACCATGCCAGCGGCGACACCAATCGTGACCGCCCCCGTTGGATCGACATAACCGCACGCCGGCGTAATGACGACCAGGCCGGCGATGGCGCCCGAACAGAACCCGAGCACACTGGCTTTGCCGCGCAACACGTACTCCAACATCGCCCAGGTAAAGGATGCGATCGCGGTGGCAAGCGTCGTGGTCATGAATGCATTCGCCGCGATGCCATCGGCGCCAAGTGCACTCCCGGCGTTGAACCCATACCATCCGACCCACAACATTCCCGCGCCGACCATGCACAAAACCATGCTGTGCGGCGCCAAGATTTCTTTTCGGAAACCGAGACGCGGACCGAGCAGAGCGCAGAGGACAAGTGCCGACCAACCGGACGACATGTGCACGACGGTGCCGCCCGCAAAATCGATCGCCGTGATTTTCGCTTGTTGGTTCCAAACGCCGTTCATGAATCCGTCGATCCCCCAGACCATGTGGGCGAGCGGAAAATAAACGGCGAACATCCAGAAGCCGACGAACACGAGCACGGCAGCAAATCTGATTCGTTCGGCGACCGCGCCGATGATTAATGCCGGCGTGATGATCGCGAACATCAACTGATACATTGCGAAAATATTTTGCGACACCCAGTAGGAGTAATCTCCGTTCGGCTGCGCATCGACGCCGCGCAGAAATGCAAACTTCAGCCCGCCGATAAACGGCGAGCCGCGCGAGAAGACCAGCGAGTAGCCAAGCGCCCACCAAAGAATCGCGACTAGACCGGCGATGCCAAGACATTGCGCCAGGATCGACAACACATTCTTCTGCCTAACAAGTCCGCCATAAAAGAGCGCGAGACCCGGCAGCGTCATAAAAAGGACGAGCGCAGACGCAGTCATCATCCAGCCATTGTGCCCCGGGCCGGGACCTGAAATGTTCGAAGCTGCTTTCGTTTCAGTTGAATCTGATCCGCGGGCGGAATTGTTCACGTACGCTTCCAAATCGGCGACCCGCTGCTCGAGCGACGGCGACGCCGTTGCGGTTTGTGCTTGCGAAGCGTTCGCGAGCAGCAACAGCGCAGCAAAAATAGCACCGCGAATGATCATGTCGCCGAACCTGCCTCTAGCAGGCAGCCCCTTCAAACAAAAACTCGATGTGCGATCAACGCAGCTACACGCAGAGTTTGGGCGACCCGGCCGGTTGAAACAACCGGCTGCCGCTTCCACCGCAAGCGGGTCGTTCTTGGCGGGGCCAGCTTCAATAGAGCCGGTCGTTCAAGATTGGCGAGGAAAACTCCGCCGAGCGGTGTGGTCGGACCAGTTAAGGCGCCCGGCGGAGTCTCTCTGCCTCAAAGTCGAATGACGAACGAATTGAGACTTTTGCCCGATGGTCTCACCGAAATCTGATTCATCGATTGGATGTCGGCGTCGTTGTCGCCCTCATCGCCTGAGTCGTCATCGATTTCGATGTCTGTCCCCGAGTCGTGTGCGGAGATCACCGCCGGCAGATCGGTCGTCTGCAATTTCTCATAACGCTGGCGCACTTCGGCTGGAGCTTTGTCCAGGTCTTCTTTGGTTTCGACCGGGCCGCTGAACAAGAGCAGTCCTTTCGGATCTTTCGCGGTCAGAACCTTTTTGCCGTCAATCTTTTCGACGCGCAATTCGCCTTTGTCGTCGGAGTAAACAATCTGCGCCTTGCCGATGTCGATCTTGGTGGTGCTCAAGCCGCCGTCCTGATTTCTGGTAATGTTGATTCCGGCAGCGCGGCGAGCCTCGTCCCGGGCACAACGAGCCTCATCGCGGGCTCGTTGGGCCTGGTCGCGCATTTGTTGGGCGAGATCGCGTCGGTGCTGGGCCTCGTCCCGAACACGCTGCGCCTCAACCTGCGCCGCCATCACCGCGTCGTGGATCATTCCCTGTTTCTGGTCGCCAAGTTGCTGCTTTAAATGATCCATTTGCTCCTTCAAATCGTTCATGCCGAAATCGTCCCAGTCGTGCCCATTGAAATTGAAATTAAAATGGGGACGACGGCCCCGACCCCACTCAGAGCGCTCGGACACCTCCTTTTTCCCGAGCTTCACGCCGATTTTTTCTTCCTTGCCTTTGCGTAAGACAGTGAGCGTGACCGTGGTGCCTTCCGAATAACTGCGGACCAATTTCGAGAGTTGATCCGGCTCGGTCAGGATCTGGTCGTTCAACATTTTGAGGATGTCGTTTTGCTGAACTCCCGCCGCTGCGGCCGGACCATCAGGAACGACGTAGTCTACGACCAAACCGAAGCCTTTCGGCAATCCAAGTTGTTCGCTAACAACGCGCGGAACGTCGGAAGTTTCGACGCCGAGATACGTAACCGGCACTTTTTTCTCGTGACGATCGCGATCATTGCCCGGACCCACCGGCCCATTTGGAGGTGTGCCGGGAGGAAGAGGTGGTGGCGGCGGATTAGGTTGAGCGAAAGCTGCGATCGGCAAGAGCACGAGCGTAGCGATGGTTGCGATGGATTTTGTTTTCATGGTTTTGGTGTGTTTGAAATTCATTGACCGGTAGCTGGCACGAGCGAAACCTCTTCGCTCGGGTAAGAAATGCGCAGCGACGCGCCCGTCTTCGGATTCCGCCATTGCAACGTCTCGCGCGTCTGCGAGCGGACGCGACGCATTGGCTGATTGGAATTTCCGGGAAACCGCAATCCTTCATCGCGCGTGTGATAGACGACCTGGGTCAAAGCGGCCGGAACAAATTCCGCGTTTGGATTTGTGGAAATTGCCGGCGCCGGAGTCCTTCCAGCGACCACTGCATTTTTCTTTGCAGGTTGCTGAAGTCGGAGAAATACAAGCATGACCAGCGCGGTCGCCGCTGCCAGACCGACCCCCAGCGAAAGCCAATTGAAATGGAACCGCCGCTCCCGCGCGAGCATGCCGGCGGTTAATATGGGCGATTCCGGTTCCGCGAGCGCGCCCTCGATTCGCATCACCAAATCCGGCGACGGCTGCACCGGTCGCAGCTTGCGAAGTTGATTTTCGAGTTCGGAAAAATCGTTCATGCGGAGGGCAAATTCTTTTTCAGCGCAGCGAGCGCGTAGCGGTAGCGCGATGCCGCCGTGTTTTGGGAAATCCCGAGCGCGCTCGCGATTTCAGCAAAGGTAAGTTCGTTCCAAATCTTCAAAGTGAGCACCTCACGTTGTTCGGAAGGCAGAAGCTCAATGGCGGCAACAAGCGCTCGTTGAGAATCGTCGTCGATCTCAAACGCCGGCGGAATTGCTTGATCGACATCGGACACCGCAGCCATTTCTCGCCGAGCTCGCCGGCTGTCGCGCCGAAGAAAGTCGAGCGCAATCGAGCGGACAGTTGCGTAAAGCAGACCGCGATTTCGGATGTCGTGTTGTTTTCGCCAGAAACGAACGAACGCTTCCTGGACAATGTCTTCGGCGTCGGCCGCCGAGCGCGCCCATTGTCGCGCGAACAGCACGAGGCCGGGCGCGAGCTGAGAAAAGCTAGTCTTCCAATTTTCATCGGTGGCGACATTCTCCATGACCTTTTCACGGTCTTTTATAAACGGGACGCCGCCAAATCCTGTTTTTGTCTACTGTCGCCAGATTTCTTCTTGCTTTGGGTCCTCGCCAGAGAGACAACCGCTGGTATGAACTGGATACCAATCATTGGGGCGGCAGCGGCGTATTGGGTAATAGGCGCCATCTGGTACATAGCGTTGTTCGGCAAAACCTGGGCGGCTGGCATCGAGCAGCATGGAGTCAAACTCGAGCGCAGCGGAATGGCCGCAAAAATGATCGGGAATTTCATCTGCAATCTGGTCGCCGCCGCGATCATGGCGCGTTTAATCGCCAGAACGAACATCCACGATCTCGGCCACGGACTGAAACTGGGCGCCGGTGTCGGTCTCGGATTTTCCGCAACCGCGCTGACCGTTCAATATTTGTGGGAATCGAAACCTTTTAAGGTTTGGCTGATCGACGCGGGCTATCACTTTTTGGGCTGCGTCGCGATCGGCGGCACGCTCGCCGTCTGGCGGTAAGATCGAAATCTATTATCGGTCTGGCTGGGACTGCGGCAACGTCCGCAGGATCAAGTTCCCTAACCAATCCGGATTCGCGACACCGTCACGATATGCTTGCAGCGATTCGACCGACGAGTTCACGCGCAGATTGCTGTAGGTTTGATCGACATTCTGCCAGCGTTCGTGCCAATAAACCGCGGCTTTGACTCGCGGATAGCGCGTCCGGAAAAGTTCCAGCGCCTGTTTGATCCACTCCGGCTTATGCATGCCGGGCTGATCGGCCGGGTAAGGAAATTCGCCGGTCGCCCACTCTGCGATCATGAGCGGTTTGTTCGGATCGAGTCCGCTTAATTCACGATACGGCCAGTCGAGCAGTGAAATGATGTCCGGGTTGGGTTCGTCTTTGAATTGCTGGCCATAAACGCTCATTCCCAGCCAATCGACGTAATCCGAACCGGGATAGTAGGCCGGCGCAAAATTCCAGGTGTCGAGCGGAGAAGAATAGTTGTTGGTGTGAAACATCCACTTGATATTGGTCGCGCCCCGCGCACGGACGCGATCGACCACGTGCCGATAGGCGCGCCGAAACGTTTCCGGACCTTTCCAGTTGCTAGCGGCACCGTCCCACTCTTCACCACCGTAAAATGTTCCCGACCAAGGAAACCACTCGCCATTCATCTCCACCGCGAACGCGACAATCATGGGATGGCCAAACTCGCGCGCGCTGTCGGCCCATTTGTCGATGTAGGCGTCCCATTGGCCGGCGATGATATCGGTGAGGCTGAACTTATCCGGCCCGCGATTTTGCACGTAGGGCCTGTCCCACGGCGACCAGAATACGAGCGGCAATGAGCGGTGCCGCCAGACCACATTTAGATTTGCAGTGGGGAAGGTTTGCTCTCCCCAATAACTCGACGACGCGATGATCGCCTGATGTTTGCCCACCATTTGCTCAAAATCTTCGATCGTCTCCAACGCGACATCGTCTTCTTGATCGCCAAAATCCATGAACGCGCCGGTGTATGCGCCATGTTCCGGGATGACGACCTCGACGGGTCCGTTCGGATCGACCGCGTTTTGTTGCGACACAGACTTCTTGCACGAAGTCGTCGCGAAGATCGACATCGTCAGAAAGGAAACGCCCAACGCCCAACGTCCAACGTCCAGCATCGAAGTCAGACGCGCACGGGCACGCTCGCGGTTCGTTCCAGTTTGCCCCAGCTCACCCACGCACCTTTGATCGCGCGGAGAATTGCTTTCCAGATGCAGTAACTCAACATCGGCCGATAAATCAGTCGCATCGGCAAGATCCGCCACGCGCGCCTGACCGGTTCCTTTTCCAAAATGCAGGCGAGCGTGGCGAGAATGACGTCCATCGAAAGAAATACCATCACGAACGGCAAAACCGCCCCCCATGCGCCGAACGGCAACGAAACGAGCAAAAACAAGTCCACGGCCGGTGTAATTGCGACGAGAATGATCTGAAAAAACCAAATGCTCGGCAAACTGAACCATCCGAGCGCGCGATAGTTCCAGTTGAAAACCATGTCGCGATGTTTCCAAAGACACTGGAGCGTGCCGTAGGCCCAGCGAAATCGTTGTCGCGCGAGCGTGCGCACCGATTCCGGTGCTTCCGTCCAACCGATCGCCTGCGGCACGTAAACGATCCGTTGTCGATCTTTGTGCAACGCAAGCGTCAGATCGGTATCTTCTGCGAGCGTCTGCAAACTCAAACCGCCAGCCTGATCGATCGCTTCCTTTCGGATCGCGCTGATTGCGCCCGGCACGACGGTAATGCAATTCCAGCGCGTGTAAGCGCGGCGATCGAGATTGAACCCGCAGGTGTATTCGAGCGATTGGCACCGCGCGATGAACGTGCGCAGGTTCCCAACTTTCGCGTGACCGGAGACGGCGGCGACCGTTTCGTCGGCAAATGGTTCGGTTAACAACGACAAGGTGTCCGGTTGGAAATGCGTATCGGCATCGACAAACACAACGATTTCGTTTCGAACGGCGCTCAACGCCCGCTGCAATGCGCGCGCTTTCCCGCCGTTTTCCTGGCGGAGCAATCGCACACGCGAATCGACATCCGCCACGCGCTCAACTTCGGCGCTCGTCTCATCGCTCGAACCATCATCAACCACGACGATCTCGAGTTCGCCTCTATAATCGGTAGCCAGCAACGACCTTAAAGTGCCGGTAATGACTTTTCCCTCATTGTAGGCCGCCATCACAATGCTGACCGGCTCTGAGAAACTCTGTTTCGGTAAACGCCGGAAGCGAGAGGCAAGCCAAATGACAACGAGCGTGCGTACCACAACTAGGGCCGTAGCAACAATCATAAACGCCCAAAGAAATTCTTCGACGGCGTGATAAACGCGGAAGCCCGTGGCACTGACCATCTGAGTGAATGTTCGATTCGTCGTTTGCAGCGGCGGCATCACCGCGTCGCGCGAAGTTCCAAGCAATGCGCTCAACGGCACGACCGTGTCACCGCGAGTGTGCAGCCAATCCAGAATCCGCGGCAACGCGGCCACGGTTTGTGAACGGTCGCCGCCGCCATCGTGCAGCAAAATAATGCTGCCATCGCGCCGCTGTTGTTTCACCCGCTGCAAAATGATGTCGGCGGCCGGTTTCGCCCAATCTTGCGGATCGATGTTCTCGAGCACGACGAGGTAACCGAGTTCGTCCGCGATTTGCAAGGGCACCAACTCGCTCATCCTGGAGGGCTGCGTGTCGGCAGCGTACGGCGGCCGGAATAAAGTTGTCGCCCGGCCGGTAATTGTTTCGAGCAACAATTGCGTGGCATTCAACTCGAGCCGGACATGCTCAGGCCACGCCAGCTCGAGATTTGGATGATAGTAAGTGTGATTCCCCATCTCGTGACCTTCATTCACGATTCGCCTAACGAGTCCCGGATATTTCTCGGCGTTCACGCCAACCAAAAAGAACGCCGCCTTCACATTCGCCTCTTTCAGAATGTCCAGAATCTTCGGCGTCCAATCCGGGTCCGGACCATCGTCAAACGTGATCGCGACCTGATGCTCGCCGCCCGCGCCCTGGTGATACAACGTCGGAAACTCGGGAAACTGCGTATATTTCGCAGTCAGATAACCTTCCGAGTCAACCACGAGCGTACGCATCCCATCGGCGCGACTTTCGTCCACTGTCACAATCTCACCTTCGCCAACATCGGTGATTGTGTCCGTGCCTCGCAGGACTTCCAGTGCATCGCGCGTTTGATTGTCGATCTTGAAATCGCGCGGGACAGCGAGCGCGTCCCAGATCGCCGGATCTTCTGTGCCCAGTCGGTAAAGCGCAAAGCCGCCAGCTTTCTGAGCACGCACTTCGCGGAGCTGATTCAAGAACGTTACGACATCGAGAAACCAGACTGCGTGTTCTTTATCTTCCTCCTCGAAATAAAAATACGGATTATAACTCGGCCCGCCTACGTCCGCCGAGCCTACTTCGGCGTTGTAGGCTCGGCTCATCGCTTCTGGAAAACTGATCAGCTCCGCTTTTTTGCCGCCAATCGTCCAATCGTAACCGTAACTGCCGAGCGTAATGATCCACTGCTTCGTGTCCGTGCCCTCGAGCAAAACATGCAGCCAGCCTTCGAACCACGGTCGCGAGCCGAGCGGTCCAGGTGGATCGATATCCGATGTCTCATCGAACAGTGATGCTACGAATCGATCAACGTTGTCCGAAAGCTCGTCGAAATCGATGTAATCCAATTCCTGACCCGGTTGGACCGTCAGCCAGAGCTCCTTGTCGTCGTTGTGGAGCGCATCACAAAACTTGTCGATGAAAGTGGTGAGGTCTTTTTTATAAACCGGATCGAGCTGCTCCCAATCGATCACCACTCCAGCTGCCTTCGCATCGCGCAACGCCGCGATCACCTTCGCGAAGAACCGCTCCCGTCGATCGGCCGGACCGTGCGCCAGATTCTCAATCACTTCCGGCTGCCAGGTGTCGCCGACCAGGTTCGTCAGCAGTGGCATGAGCTTGATTCCCTTGCTCGCGCAAAATTTTGGTAGCCGAATGTCGGAATCGATCTGGATGTCGCCCAGCCCGTTCACGACCGTGATCCATTCCGGGCACAAATGCGTGATCAGTGACGCGTGCTCTTCCAGCGAGGAATAACTGTAAGGATCACCGTTCGTATAAAACGCGAGCCGCACTTCATTTGGCGGCGCTTTTTTGCGCGGTTTCGTCGGAGGCGTCGGCGTTGCGCCGGCCAATTTTTTCGCGGCCTGTTTGGTCGCACCGAATTTTTGCCAAAGCAACGAACTCGGCGGCATCGGTCCGGCGGGGTTCGCCTTTTGCAGCGCTTTCAATTGTCCCTTCAACTGCCGCAACGAGAACGGCACTCGCATTTTCGGCGCGACGAAGAGTGTTTGCACGAAAAGCACCGTCGCAAGGAACGCGAGCACACCAAAAATGAGCAGAACGAGCCGCAACCGCGGCCAGCGCTTACCGGCCGGGTCCGAAAACACAAACGGCGTCAGCCCGCCTGCCACGCCGAAGCCTGGCGAAGGCGGGTTGGGAGGAATTTCCTGCATGAGCCGCCTATTTTCGCTCAGTCGCGTAAGAATAAAAGTGAGTTCGGACGAAAATTGTAGGGCAGGGCGCGTCGCCTGCCAGACGCGGAGCGCTTGCCCTATAAATTCTTGGCCAGTTCGCGTGCGTTCTCGCGCAAGAGTTCCGCCGCGTGCTTCATGTTTTCTTCGGTGCTCATTCCCGCTCGCGCATTCTGGTAAATGCCGTCGAAAAGCTCCCGCACTTGTCGATCTTCACTCACCCGGCCAACCAATGCGAAAACGCGCTTGCCAAGTTTGCGCGCGACGCTCGCCACGCCCGCCGGCGTTTTTCCTTCCAGCGTCTGTCGATCCAAACTGCCCTCGCCCGTAATCACAAGATCGACATCCTT
This sequence comes from Chthoniobacterales bacterium, assembly GCA_035315805.1. GTDB lineage: Bacteria > Verrucomicrobiota > Verrucomicrobiia > Chthoniobacterales > UBA10450 > AV40. Next base: position 4,511 of record DATFXN010000013.1, on the reverse strand, counting down.
CATCTTCGCTTCGAGCCCGACCGATTCCGCAACAACATCGAAGCCCGGCCGAATTCTCGCGCCGCAAAAACTCATCAATCCAAATCCGAGTCCGCCAGCGGCACCGGCACCCGCTTCGTTGCGATGATGAAAACCGAATTGCTCGGCGACGACGTTGGCCAGTCTCGTCAGTGCGCGCTCAAGTTTTTCTAGCTGCTCGGCCGTCCCACCTTTCTGCGGACCGAATACCTGCGTCGCGCCATTTTTGCCGAGTAGCGGGTTCTTAACGTCAACTGCGGCGATGATTTTCGGCAGCTCAAGCTTCTTCGGTTTTTCGATTCGCTTAAGGGTTGCCAAATTACTCACGTTTTCGATCTCTTTCTTTCGCTCAAAAAACCGAAATCCAAGAGCGCGTGCCATTCCGAAGCCGCCGTCGTTGGTCGCGCTGCCGCCGAGACCGATGATGATTTCGTTGGCACCGCGCTTCGACGCATCAGAAATCATCTGGCCGACGCCGAACGTCGTCGCGATCTCGGGATTTAATTCCTTAGGTCTCAATCGTCGCATCCCGGCGGTCTCGCTCATCTCCATCACCGCCAGTTTTCGTTTTTTAATCCACCCGTAACGCGCTTGGATTTCGCGGCCGAGGGAATCGTGCGCCTTGCATTGAACCCAGGAAGCGCCGAGCGCTTGCGATATTACCTCGACAGTTCCTTCGCCGCCGTCCGCCATCGGCACGATGTCGATCTTCGGCTCCGGCAAAATCTCACGAAGACCAGCGACGATCGCTTCCGCAACTTCCCGCGCACTCAGCGTGCCTTTAAACTTGTCCGGCGCGATTAAAATCCACACTCGTTATGGCTTTAGCTTCCGCTCCAAAATTTCGCCGGCCAACTGCGGATTCGCTTTGCCTTTCGACAATTTCATGACCTGGCCTTTGAGGAAATTGAGCGACGCCGTATTGCCGGCCTTGAAATCTGCTGCCGGTTTCGGATTGGCCGCGATCGCTTCGTCGACAAGCTTCTCAATCGCGCTCGTGTCGCTCAGCTGCTCGATCCCCTTCTCTTTCACGATAGTGGCCGCGCCTTTGCCGCTAGAAAACATTTCCGCGAAAACCTCCTTGCCTTGTTTACCGCTGATCTTTCTGCTCTCGATCAAGTTCACCAGTTCATCGAGCGCTTCCGCCGGAATCGGACAGTCATTGATTGTTTTGCCGGTGTTGCCGAGCGCGCTTTGCAAGTCGTTCAGAATCCAGTTGGCCACGTGCTTCGGCTTCTTTGAACCCTTGGCCGCGGTTTCAAAATAGCGCGCAAGATCGACATCGTCCGCCAACACGCCGGCATCGTATGGCGTGATTTGATATTGCTCGATGAAGCGCGCCCGTTTTTGTCTCGGCAACTCGGGAATGCGCGACCGGACATCGGCGAGGAGCGCTTCGGTTTTCACAGGCACGAGATCCGGATCGGGAAAATAGCGATAATCGTGCGCGGACTCCTTCGTCCGCATGAGGAAAGTCTCGCCAGCGGCGTCGTCCCACCCGCGCGTTTCCAGTTCGAGCTTTTCTCCGCGTTCGAGGGCACCAATCTGCCGTTGAATCTCGAACGCGAGCGCGCGCCGTACGCCGCTAATCGAGTTCATATTCTTAATCTCGATCTTGGCGCCAAGCTCAGCCTGTTTTTCCGGACGCACCGAGACGTTGCAGTCGCAGCGGAGTTGCCCTTTTTCCATATCGGCGTCGCTGACCGCGCCGTAAATCAAAATTTGTTTCAGCGACGTCAGAAAGGCGAACGCTTCTTCTGGCGAATTGATTTCCGGTTGAGTCACGATCTCCATCAGCGGCGTGCCGGCGCGATTGAAATCGATCCCAGTGCTGTTTTCGAAATGGAAACTCTTGGCCACATCTTCCTCGAGATGAATCCGCACCAGTTGAACTTCCTTGTCCGGCGTAGCGATATTTTTCTGGGCGTCTTTCGGATAAGCGAGATCGTGCAACGGCACGCGGCCATTGGCGCACAGCGGCATGTCGTACTGGGAGATCTGATAATTCTTCGGCATGTCCGGGTAGAAATAATTTTTGCGGTCAAACTTGCAAATCGCCGCGACGTCGCAGTTCAACATCAGGCCGGTGAGCACGGTCATGCGCAACGCTTCGTGATTCATCACCGGCAACGCGCCCGGCAAACCCAGACAGATCGGACACGTGTGCGTGTTCGGCGCAGCACCGAACTTGACCTCACACGCGCAAAACATCTTCGAGTGCGTCTTCAGCTGCACGTGCACTTCAAGTCCGATAGTTGCGAGATATTTCATTATTTCTGCACCGCATAATTGAGCGCCGCATTCAAATCGAACTTTTTCAACCGCGCATGCAGCTCCGGATCATTCGCCGCGTCGATGATTCGATGGTCCTGAATCAATTCGAGTAAACGCCCTTGCGCGACCATTTGCCCAATTTCCTGATCATTGCGGAGTGCAACTATTTTCGGGTGCTCACTCAATTCGCGCGCGCCCGGAAATTCCAGGAATCTCTCAGCGTATTGGGGATTGGCCGCTATCGCTCCAGCCTTTTCGATTACATCGTAGGTCTTTTGCGGAATCACATCGACCCTCTTGACCGCGTTACCGATCACTCCCATTTCCAGCGAATTTTTCAGGCGCGCCAGCGATGTCGTGAGCGGCGCGTCGTCTTCGCTGGGTTCACCCAGAATCCGCCGGCGCACGTCCACCGCGTGAAGTACACTTGAATCGCTCGCCTGTGCGCGCACCTGTGCATTCGCGACCGAGCCAATCGAGCGCACCGCAACGATGATCACCCAAACGATGAACAACCCGAAGAAAACTCCGAGCAATGCGCCGGTCGATCCGTAAAAAAGCCGAACGATCGAGGAATCATGTTGATCGGTTCGGCGAAAAAGAGCCGAGCCAGTTCCGCTGATCACCGCATAAACAATGAGCGCGAAGATTGCCCCGGCAAAGACCGACAGGAGCGCGTCCGGCATTCTGACAAACAAGCCGAGCAAGGGAGCCAAGAACTTTCCGCCGAAGAATGCGGCAAAATACGCGGCGATGAGCGCGCCGAGCCGCGCCACTTGTCGCGGCAAACCGCGCCGCCAGCCGCGCAAGACTTCGAACAAAATCAAAACGAAGGCGAACGAGACAAATACAATCTGCCAAAGCGGCGAACCCGCGGCGGCTTGAAGTTGCGACATCATTCGTTCCAAGAACCAATTGCGCGCTGACGCAGCGCGTGATCGCACAAGACAAGTGCGGCCATTGCTTCGACCATCGGCACCGCGCGCGGCAACACGCAGGGATCGTGGCGCCCGCGCGCGGCCAGTTTCGTCTGCTCGCGCGAAGCACTGACCGTTTTCTGTTCGCGCGCGATCGTCGCTGTCGGCTTAAACGCGACGCGAAAATAAATTTCCTCGCCATTCGAAATGCCGCCTTGAATCCCGCCGGAATAATTTGTCGCCGTTCGAATTTTGCCGCCGCGCATTTCAAAAAGATCGTTGTGTTCTGAGCCGCGCATACGGGTAGAAGAAAAGCCCGAACCGATCTCAAACCCTTTCGTCGCAGGTAGACTGAGCATCGCTTTCGCCAGATCAGCTTCGAGTTTGTCGAAAACCGGTTCGCCCAGTCCGCCCGGCGCGTTTCGCACAACGCATTCGATCACCCCGCCCAGCGAATCGCCTTCCGCCCGAGTTTGCTCGATCAATGAAATCATCTTCTTCGCCGTCGCTTTGTCCGGGCAACGGACAATGTTTGCATCGACATCGCTCATTTTTACCTTCGACCTGTCGATCTTCGCCGCGAGCTCGTGAATTTGCGCGACGTAAGCGACGATGTCGAACTTCGGGTAAAATGTGCGCAGAATTTTTCGCGCGATCGCGCCCGCGGCAACGCGACCGATGGTTTCACGCGCTGAAGCGCGGCCCCCACCCTGCCAATTTCGAATTCCATATTTCGCGTCGTAGGTGAAATCAGCGTGCGACGGCCGAAATTTGTTTGCGACTTCGGCATAATCCTGTGGCCGCGCGTCTTTGTTGCGGACAATAATTCCAATGGGCGTGCCGAGCGTTTTCCCTTGAAAAACTCCGGACAGAATCTCGCAGCGATCTTCCTCCTGCCGCTGCGTCGTAATTTTGCTCTGGCCGGGACGACGCCGATCAAGCTCGCGCTGAATCTCGGCTTCGGAGATGTCGATCTTCGGAGGGCAACCATCGATTACGACACCGATCCCGCCGCCGTGCGATTCGCCGAAGGTCGCTATGCGAAAAAGCTGGCCAAAGACATTGCCCATACTGGAAGCGGAAGATAGCCATCTTGGCTGTCTCGGCGAACGGGCTTCCAGCCTGTTCTTTTGTGACCACCGGCAAGATGCCCATCGGCCGAGACAAGCAGGATGCCCGTCCTCCGTTCAGACTGCTTCCAGTGCGGTTTTGAGGTCGTCGATCAAATCCCGCAGATCTTCGACCCCGACGGACAATCGAACCAGCGAATCGCCAATGCCCAGCTCCTCGCGTTTTTCTTTC
>DATFXN010000012.1:0-2967 GCA_035315805.1 Chthoniobacterales bacterium | reverse complement strand
TTGACGATTACATTCCACAACCGGAGCGCCCGATCGATCAGCCGTTCATGATGGCAATCGAAGACGTGTTTAACATTGAAGGACGAGGAACGGTTGCGACCGGTCGTGTCGACCGTGGCGTGCTCAAGAAGATGGAGGAAGTCGAAATCGTCGGAATCAAACCGACGACCAAGACGGTTGCGACCGACATCGAAATGTTCCGCAAACTTCTCGATGAAGCGCGCGCCGGCGACAACGTCGGAGTGTTGCTCCGCGGTGTGAAGAAGGAAGACGTCGAGCGCGGCCAGGTTATCGCCAAGCCGGGTTCGATTACGCCGCACAAGAAATTCAAGGCGGAGGTTTACGTGCTGAGCAAGGAGGAGGGTGGCCGTCACACGCCGTTCTTCACCAATTACCGGCCGCAATTTTATTTCCGCACCACTGACGTTACTGGCACGGTTAAACTGCCCGACGGCGTCGAAATGGTGATGCCGGGCGACAACATCGCCATTGAGGTGGAGTTGATCACGCCCATCGCCATGGAGAAGACGATCCGGTTCGCTATCCGTGAAGGCGGCAAGACCGTCGGCGCGGGTCGCGTCAGCGAAATTAAGGACTAACGTAAGAAACCTTACGCCAGTAACTCAATTGGTAGAGTAGCGGTCTCCAAAACCGCCTGTTGGGGGTTCGAGTCCCTCCTGGCGTGGTCTTTGGAAGAAAATCGATGATTGGAAAAGTTAAAAATTTCTTCGGCGAAGTGAAGGTCGAGCTTCAGAAAGCTTCCTGGCCGTGGGACCCGCAGGAAAAGGGTTTCCGCAAATATAAGGAGCTGACCGATTCGACCCTCGTCGTCGTGATCGCGATGCTGTTGCTCGGCGGCTACGTCGCGCTCTTCGATTTCGTTCTGGTGAACGTGGTGCATTATTTTACGAGGCTGCATTAGTTATGGCCCAGACGCTCGCAGGCAAAGATCAATGGTTCGTTGTGCACGTGCTCTCCGGCCAGGAGAACAAGGTCAAGGAGAACATCGACAAGCGCGTCAAGACCGAGGAGATGAGCGACTTGATTTACGAAGTGCTCGTTCCGACGGAGCGCGTTTCCGAAATCAAAAAGGGAAAGAAAAGCGAGACGACGCGGAAATTTTTTCCCGGCTACCTGATCGTGAACATGCATTTGCTCGACGAGAACAATCAGCTTGTCGGCCGGACCTGGTATTTCATCCGTGAAACGCCGGGCGTGATCGGTTTTGCCGGAACGAAGGACAAACCGATTCCGATGCGCGCCTCGGAAGTGGAATCGATGCTCGCGCAGATGAAAGAGCGCGAGGAGAAAGTGAAACCGAAGGTCAGCTTCGAAGTTGGCGAAACGGTCAAGGTCGCGGACGGCCCGTTCCAAAATCAGAACGGCGTCGTGGAAGAGATCGATCCGGAGCGGGGCAAGCTGCGCGTTTCCGTGACAATTTTCGGCCGCGCGACGCCGGTCGAACTCGAATACTGGCAAGTCGAACGCGGATAGTCCGAGCCGGACAGGCATTTTATTTTATGGCAAAAGAAGTTGTAGCTCAGATCAAGTTGCAGATTCCGGCCGGGCAGGCCAACCCCGCGCCGCCAGTCGGCACCGCGCTCGGACCGCGCGGCATCAACATCATGGCGTTCTGCAAAGAATTTAACGCCGCGACCCAAAAACAAGCCGGGGACATTTTGCCGGTTGTGATCACAGTCTTTAAAGACAAGTCGTTCACGTTTATCACCAAGAGTCCGCCCGCGGCGGTCTTGCTGAAAAAGGCGGCCAACATTGCAGCCGGTTCGAAAGAGCCAAACAAAGAAAAAGTCGGCAAAGTCACGCGCAAACAGGTCATGGACATCGTGAAAACGAAGCGCAAAGACCTAAACGCGCGGAGCGACGAAGCCGCGTTTCGAATCATCGAAGGCACGGCCCGCCAAATGGGCCTCGAAGTCGTCGATTAAAGATCGGCAGGCGGCCGGCGAACTCCTGCCGAGGGCATCTCTCTTGCTTAAGAGCTTGAGTCTATGCGTCCGCAGCCGCCGGGCACAACTGCCCACAAAGAATTAATTACTCTCGATTTTCGCAGCGGAGAAAAGCCGACAGGCGCCGCGCCCTTTGCGAAGCTTTTGCTGCTCGAAGATCGCACTGATTTCCAGAGTGTTCTTGGCGACTACCTCGTCTCGCTCTGCTATGAGTTGACCACGGCCAGTAGCGGCAGCGAGGGCGTGCAACACGTCATGAAGCGCGGCTTCGACGCGATCATTTGCGATATGATGATGCCGAAAATGGGGGGCGAGATGTTTTATTGGGCCGTCACCCGGAGCCGACCGGCGACTCGTGATCGGTTCATTTTCTTTACCGGACACAAAAACAACCCATCGCTTGAGTTTTTCTTTCGCCGCATCAACGCGAGGGTGCTCTACAAACCATTCAAGTTGAGCGAACTCGAAGCCGCGATCAGCGACATCCTGGTTAAGGTCGGCTGATCGAACCGTCGCTCGGTTTGGGTTTCGCTCGCTTTCTGGAGACCTCTCGGCCATCCTTTCCGGCATGAGCCGACAGTGCGCGCGGACGAATAACGAGCGGTGATGATTCGAATTGCGGCAGCGCTTTGTTTCCTCGCAGTGGCGCTCGGCGCGTTTGGAGCGCACTGGCTCAAGCCAACCCTGGAGGCGCGCAACCTGGTCGATGTTTGGAACAAGGCGGTGCTGTACCATTTCATTCACGCAATCGCGCTCTTTGTCCTCGCTCTTGTCGGATCGACAAGTCGCGGCGCGTGGTGGCTGTTGTTCGCGGGCATTTTTATTTTCAGCGGCAGCTTGTACGTGATGGGATTGACCGGGGTGCGTTGGATGGGAGCGATCACCCCGATCGGGGGCTTGTGCTTTCTGGCGGCCTGGGCTTGGCTGATTATCAGTCCGCCGAAGTTGTAGGGCAGCAACGCCGGCTTCCCTGGGGCTTGTCGACCGTGTATAATCGCCG
>DATFXN010000011.1:0-6009 GCA_035315805.1 Chthoniobacterales bacterium | reverse complement strand
CGCCGCAATAGCATCATCGTGCCTAGCACGGGCGTTGATGAGTTTACGGCGACGATTGCTGAAGTTCTCACCAACGGCGAGACAGCGCCAGCTTAACCCCTAAGCTAATAGGCAGGGATGCCGCGCTGCGGCGTCCGGTCGACGCGGCTGCCGACCCCACCCGTTGACATCGCGACGCCCGAATTTAGTTTGGCGTTTCGTCATTTCAACGGCCGCTGCCGCTGCAAAATTATGGCCACAAAACGAAAATCTAATCATCGAAAACGACTTCAACGCGCGCGGAAACCGACGCGATTCAAACCGCGGAAAGCCGCCGCTAGGACGAGAACGCGCGCATCGCGTTACGTTTATTACTTTGGGGATGGTCACGCCGAGGGAACAGGCAGAATGAAACCTCTGTTGGGCGGCAAAGGCGCAAACCTCCACGAGATGACGAGGATTGGGCTGCCTGTCCCGCCGGGGTTCACGATCACGACCGACGTTTGCAGTTATTTTTACGATCACAATCGCTCGTATCCGCCGCAGCTGGAGGGCCAGGTTGCGGCAGCTATGGCCAAGGTCGAAAAATCCATCGGCAAGACGTTCAGCGATCCGGGACGGCCTCTGCTGGTGTCGGTGCGCTCGGGCGCTCGTGATTCCATGCCGGGAATGATGGATACGATTCTCAATCTCGGCATGAACGATGAAGTAGTCGAGATCGTCGCGAGAAAAACGAAGAACGCGCGGTTTGCCTGGGATTCTTACCGGCGATTCCTCCAGATGTATGGCGACGTCGTGATGGGCGTGCAAAAGCGGCCGGGCGAAGACCACGAGCCGTTCGAGGCTGTAATCGAGCACCTCAAGGATGAACGCTACGGAAAGCACGACTTCCCCGATGTGCGATTGACCGTGGCTGATCTTAAGGAGCTTGTGCAGCGGTTCAAGGCTTTAATCAACGAGCGCACCGGTAAATCTTTTCCTCAGGATCCGAACGAACAACTCTCGGGCGCGATCGGCGCCGTATTCGGCTCGTGGATGAACGACCGCGCGATCGTCTATCGGCGGAAGTACGGCATCCCGCACGAATGGGGAACAGCGGTTAACGTTCAGACAATGGTGTTTGGGAACATGGGCAACACCAGCGCGACGGGAGTCGCCTTCACGCGCGATCCGGCTACCGGCGAAAAGATTTTCTACGGCGAATACCTCATCAACGCGCAGGGCGAAGACGTGGTCGCTGGCGTGCGCACGCCGCATCCAATCGCCGATCTGGCGAAAGAAATGCCCGCAGCGCACCGCGAGCTGATGAAGGTTCGCAGCCTTCTTGAGCGTCACTTCAAGGACATGCAGGACCTTGAATTTACGGTCGAGGACAATCGCCTCTACATTTTGCAGACCCGAAACGGCAAACGCACTGGTCATGCGGCGGTGCGCATCGCCGTGGACATGGTCGGCGAAAAGTTGATTTCGAAGAAGGACGCCGTCCGTCGTGTCCCGGCCGACTCGCTCTCGCATCTCCTCGCGCCAGTTTTTGATCGGGAGGCAGTACGCAACGCGAAGAGAATTGGGAGTGGTCTGGCTGCCGGACCGGGCGCGGCGTGCGGGCACGTCGTATTCAGTGCGGAAGAAGCAGTCGCACGCGCGGATCGCGGAGAAAAGGTCGTGCTCGCCCGTATAGAAACGTCACCGGAAGATCTGCGTGGCATGATCGCGGCGGAAGGAATTCTCACGTCGCGGGGCGGCGTTTCTTCACACGCGGCTCTGGTTGCGCGGCAAATGGGCAAAGTCTGCGTCTGCGGCGCGACTGGGATCCAAATCGACTACCAGAAGGGCACACTCAGCGCGAACGGCACGATGTTGAATCGAGGCGACTATATTTCTATCGATGGTACAGCCGGCGAAGTCTTTGCCGGCGAAGTCGCAACCGCTCCGTCGGAGATCATTCAGGTGCTTGTGGACGGCTCACTCGATCCAAAGAAAAGCGTCACGTATCAGGAATACGCGAAGTTGATGAAGTGGGCGGACGAATTCCGCAACTTGGGCGTGCGCACAAACGCGGACACGCCCGAACAGGTCAAGAACGCCGTCGCCTTCGGCGCGGAAGGAATCGGGCTCTGCCGGACAGAGCACATGTTTTTTGAAGGCAACCGGATCGACGCGATGCGGGAGATGATTCTCGCCGGCACCAAGGATGAGCGCGCGCGAGCACTGGCGAAGCTGCTCCCGTATCAGCGTGGAGATTTCGTTGGCATCTTTACGGCGCTAAACGGTTTGCCGGCCACGATTCGTTTTTTAGATCCGCCGTTGCACGAGTTTCTGCCCGCCGATCATGCGCAGCAGAACGAACTCGCGAATAAGCTCGGCGTTCCAGTAGAACAAATTTCGCGCCGGGTGCACGAGTTGCACGAATTCAATCCCATGCTGGGTCATCGCGGTTGCCGCCTTGGGATCACGTTTCCCGAGATTTCCGAAATGCAGGCGCGTGCGATCTTTGAAGCGGCCGCGGAGGTGCAAGCCAAAGGCATCAAGGTCCGCCCTGAAATCATGATTCCGTTGGTGGGATTCCCGCGCGAGCTAAAATTGCAAATCGACATTGTGCGGCGCGTGGCTGACGAAGTGGCGAAGGAAAAAGGAGCAAAATTTAAGTATCTGGTTGGAACGATGATCGAAATCCCGCGCGCCGCGCTGCTGGCCGACCAGATCGCACGCGACGCCGAATTCTTCAGCTTCGGCACAAACGATCTGACGCAGACCACACTGGGAATGAGTCGCGACGATTCGGGCAGTTTCCTGCCCGTGTACGCCGAACTCGACATCGTCGGTTCAAATCCATTCGCGACAATCGATCAGAAGGGTGTTGGACGTTTGATGGAGGTTACTCGCGATCTCGGCCGCAAAACGCGGCCTGACATCAAACTGGGCATTTGCGGCGAGCACGGCGGCGAACCAAACAGCGTAAAATTCTGTCACCGGCTCGGTCTCGAGTACGTCAGTTGCAGCCCGTTCCGAATTCCGATCGCGCGATTAGCCGCGGCACAGGCAGCGCTCGAGAGTTGATGCGCGTCTCGCGCTCCGTAGTCTCTTCCGATGCAAATGCGCGAGCCAACTATCGACATTGATTCGTTCGCGCGCAGACACATCGGGCCAAAGGAGGAAGAAATCCGCGCGATGTTGCGTGAAGTTGGTTTCGATAATCTCGGTGCCCTCATCGATGCCACAGTTCCGAAGGACATTCGCCTCAAAGGGCAACTGAATTTACCCGAAGCAAAATCGGAGCGCGAAGCGCTGGCTGAGTTGCGGACGATTGCGCATAAGAACAAAATCGCGCGCTCGTTCATTGGCGCTGGCTACTACGACTGCATCACGCCGCCCGTCATTCAGCGAAACATCCTTGAAAACCCCGGCTGGTACACCGCTTACACGCCCTACCAGGCGGAACTCGCCCAAGGGCGCCTCGAAGCGTTGCTGAACTTCCAGCAGATGATCATTGATTTGACTGCTCTGGACATCGCAAACGCTTCCATGCTGGACGAAGCCACAGCCGCTGCCGAAGCGATGGCGCTTTGTCACGCTGTAGTTCCCAATCGGAAGAAGTTCTTTGTAGCCGATAATTGTCATCCCCAAACGATTGCCGTCGTTGAAACACGCGCGAAGCCGCTGGGGATCGAGGTGAAGGTCGGCGATTACTCCCAGTTCAAATTGGACAGCACGTTTTTCGGCGCGCTTGTTCAATATCCCGCAACCGATGGCGCGATCTACGATTACGCCGATTTTGTGCGAAAAGCCCACGATGCCGGTGCGTTGGTGGTCGTCGCGGCGGACATTCTTGCGTTGACAATACTCAAACCGCCGGGCGAATTCGGCGCCGATGTTGCCGTCGGTAATACGCAACGCTTTGGCGTTCCGCTGGGATTCGGCGGCCCGCACGCGGCGTACTTCGCCACGCGGGACGAATTCAAACGTCACATGCCCGGCCGACTGGTAGGGGTTTCACACGACGCCGAAGGTCGTCCCGCGTATCGCCTCGCGTTGCAAACGCGCGAGCAACATATCCGCCGCGACAAAGCAACCAGCAACATTTGCACAGCAGAGGTTCTCCTTGCGGTCATTGCGTCGATGTATGTGGTATATCATGGCCCCAAAGGATTGCGCGCGATCGCAGAACGTGTTCACCGGCTGACCAGTCGAGTTACCGATAGTCTCCGCGCCCTTGGCTGCACAGTGACGCATGAGAATTTCTTCGACACGCTTCGGGTCGAAGTAGAATCGAGCAAAGTTACCTTGGAGCACGCGGCCAAGGCGGGCTGTAACCTGCGTGAACTGGGGCCACGCGCGGTCGGCATTTCTTTCGATGAAACGACAACGCCGCGGGACATTGAATTGCTGATGTCCATCTTCCGCGGCACGAACGTTCGCGATTTTGACGATGACAATATCGGCGCACCACCAATCCGCATTCCGCAATTCGCAATCCGCGGGTCAGAATATCTCACGCATCCGATCTTCAACACGCATGACACTGAAACCGAGATGCTACGTTATTTGAAGAAGCTGGAATCGCGCGATCTATCGCTCACAACGTCCATGATTCCGCTCGGCTCGTGCACAATGAAGCTCAATGCCACCGCGGAAATGTTCCCGATCTCATGGCCCAAGATTTCCAAATTGCATCCGTTCGCGCCCACCGAACAGGCGGCCGGCTACATGGAAATCTTCCATCAACTGGAAGAATGGCTCGCAGAAATCACCGGTTTCGCCGCAGTTTCATTGCAACCGAATGCCGGATCCCAGGGCGAATTCGCAGGTTTGTTAACCGTTCGCGAATATCATGCATCGCGAGGCCAAGCGCATCGCAACGTTTGTCTCATTCCGACATCAGCCCACGGCACAAATCCCGCCAGTGCGATAATGGCGGGATTCAAGGTTGTGTCAGTCGCCTGCTTAATAGATGGAGACATCGACCTTGCAGATCTCCGCGCGAAAGCGGACCAACACGCGGGGGATCTTGCTGCGCTTATGGTCACCTACCCATCAACGCACGGCGTGTTTGAGCCGACGATTCGCGAAATTTGCGCCATCGTTCATGCGCATGGTGGCCAGGTTTACATGGACGGCGCAAACATGAATGCGCAAGTCGGTCTTTGTCGCCCCGGTGATTACGGCGCGGACGTTTGCCATCTGAACTTGCATAAAACGTTTTGCATCCCGCACGGTGGGGGCGGCCCGGGCGTGGGACCGATAGGCGTGGCGAGACATCTCGTGTCATATCTCCCACGCGAATACATCGTCGATCCCGAGACCGGCCGAGTTTTATTTGGCGAAGGACAGCACGGAGAGCGTCCACCCGGCGGCGCGGTCAATGCTGATTACCAGCATGGCGGAGGTAACAGTGGCAACGTTGCAGCCGCTCCGTGGGGCAGTGCTAGCATTCTGACGATCACGTGGATGTACATTCGCATGATGGGCGCCGACGGTTTGAAACGCGCAAGCAAGGTGGCGATTCTCAACGCCAATTACATCGCTAAACGACTCGAACCGTACTTTCCGATTCTTTTCAAGGGTAAGCATGGTCTCGTCGCTCACGAATGCATTGTGGACCTCCGTCAGTGGAGAACCGCAGGCGTTGAAGTCGAAGATGTGGCAAAGCGCTTGATGGATTATGGCTTTCACGCGCCGACTGTTTCGTGGCCGGTGGGCGGGACGATGATGATCGAGCCGACCGAAAGCGAACCGAAACACGAGCTTGATCGGTTCTGCAATGCAATGATTTCCATTCACGCGGAGATGCAGGCAATCGCTGACAGAAAACAGGATCGGCAAAGCAATTTGCTCAAGAACGCGCCGCACACGGCGCGACAAATCGCATCCGACAAATGGGACCGGCCCTACTCGCGCGAACAGGCCGCTTTTCCCGCGCCGTGGACGCGCGAGCACAAATTCTGGCCCGCAGTTGGCCGCATCGACAACGTCTACGGCGATCGGAACCTGTTCTGCTCTTGCCCGCCAGTGGAAGAGTTCGAAAAAGAATAG
>DATFXN010000010.1:0-77988 GCA_035315805.1 Chthoniobacterales bacterium | reverse complement strand
GCTTCTGTTCGCGGCGGCGCTTGCGCTGATCTTCCATTTCGGCGTGATCCTCCGCGAGGAACGTTACCTGGAAGGGAAGTTCGGCGAGGAGTATCTCGCGCTTAAACGAAGCGTCCGCCGCTGGATCTAAGTCCAATTATCAGCCATCAACCATTTGCCTCACCAGGGAATTACTTTCCGATCACGCGCGTATGGGCTGCCATTTTTTCCAGTTTGTTTCGTTGCTCTTCACGCACCGTGAGGTTGAGCTTCGGTTTGTTCTTCTTCTTTTTGGGCCTTTCGTGCCTTCACGCGAATCTGCCGCAACAATTCTTCAGTGGCGGAGGAGTAATCGGTGAAGAGTGACGTGGCCTCCATATCGAAGATGACAATATCGCGCGCCCTGCATAGAGCGGCGAGCACGATGATCACAGGTAGGACAGTCTGAGTCGGACGGCGCGTGGCTACTCTGTAAAGATCAAAGCGCTGGTCAAGGTGCTGAATCGGATCGCCAGCGTCGCGGCCCGGCGAGCGTATGAACCAATTGGGGCTGTCGCCGACCCAATCTCCGATGGGGCAGGGAGTGCACTGTCGCGCGACCGCGTAATCGCATAGCCGGTCTAAGAAGGAGTCGCGCAAGGCAGCCTCCAACGCTGGCTGGTGCTGAAAAACTCGGTGAATGGTCAAATCAGTGGCGAAGCCCAGAAAGTATATGATTTCGCCGAGCGCAGCAGCATCCGGTCGGGCGGTAGCTTCCAAAGCCGAGGCCGCTAGCTCGAGCACTCTATGGTTGCCGGAAATGCCGCCCCAGAGTTCGTTTGCGACCTCTGCTGCGGGCATAGCTTTCTTAAAGAACGCGAACATCGGCTAGCCTCCTAAGCCCCAACAAGAATTTTCTAGGGTAGAACAGTCGCGGCGCCGCGGTGCGATTGCGAGGTAACTTTGGTTGGAACTTTGCTTCGCGATCATGCTGTCGGATGCAGGGTGACGTTCGGCGCCGCAGAAACGCGTGCCTACGCGGGGGCGTTGGTCGGAGGGGGCGGGTTTCCGGGTTCAAGAGCTGTGATGCCACGTTGGAGAAGTGCTGCTTCAGCACGTCGCACAACACCGGGTCCGAAATCCACCAAATATGCGCTATCGCCAACGACGATGGCGGTAGCAGGACCCGAACGATCCGGATCGGGAACAGGGGTGCCAGTGCCAAGAAGTACGACTTTCGTCCGGGTCACTGGGTCTTTCGACGTTAGGCTTCCCGATTGTTGGGGTTCGGCACCTATCGCTGATGAGACCGAAGCACAAATAAAGATTAGGCATGTGAGTCTCATCGTAGAGTGCCTGTGCTGATGAGCCGGTTCATTTCGTCTAACGATTCTTACCCGCAACTTTTTTCACAAGCGCGTCGAAGCGCCGGTCTCCGCGCAACGGATCAAGATACGGATCGACCTTAATGAAGTTAATCTCAAAACCCGTTTGCTCGCGTGCGTCTTTTTCCAGCCAGTCCAGCGCCTGCTCTCTTTCTCCGAGTTCGAGGTGGATCACAGCAAAGCTGTAACCTGACACGTAACGCGTCCGAGATGTGTCAACGAGTTGGTCCAATATCGCCCGTGCCTCGGCCGCCTTTCCCATGCTCGCCTTAGCATGGCCGACGAACGCGACCACACGTGGATCATCGTTTAGTTCCGATGCTCTTTGATATTCAACGATCGCGTCGGACGGTGCACCCTTCAATTCCAATGCCAATCCGAGCTGCCGATGAGCCCAATAAAAGTCCGGATCTGTCTCGAGAGTACGGCGCAACTGCGCAATTGCTTCATCGTAACGCCTTACGAACATGTAAACGGTAGCGACATCGGTGTGACCGATCGGCGAGATGGGATCAAGTTCGACCGCCCGTTTCGCTTCTGCCAACGCGCGGTCAAATTGGCCGGTGGCTAAGAGTGTTAACCTGCCGTACCACTGATGTGCCGTCGGATAATTCGGATTGAGGTCGATACTTCGTTCAAATTCCTTGGCCGAGCGGGCCAATTCCAGATAACGAAAAAACACGTTGGCAAGCGAGGTGTGTGCTTCGCCGAGCGTATCGTCCAGCTCTAGGGCCTTTTGTGCTGCTGCTTTTGCACGCGGATAATACTCCTGCGGCGCACCTCCTCCATAGATCGGAATCAACGCGCAGCTGTCGGCGATCCCTGTGTAGGCGAGCGCGTAGTTCGGATCCTTCTCTGCGGCTTGTTGAAAGAACGTGAGCGCCTTCTTGAGGTTCTCTCCGGTGCGCCGGTTCCAAATGTAACGGCCCTTGAGATAAAGTTCATGCGCGTCAGAATTTGCCGTCGGTTCGACCGAAAGCGCGTGTTGTTCCGAGCCAGTGAGCTTCGCTTGCAGCTTCTCGGCAATTGTTTTTGCGACATCGCTTTCGATTTCGAAAACGTCGGTCAGTCTACGGTCGAATGTGTCGGCCCAAAGATGAGTGTCGGTATCGGCCTTAACCAGTTGAACGTTCACGCGCACTTCGTCGGCGGAACGTTGCACACTGCCTTGAAGAACATTCGCGACGCCAAGCTGCTTCGCAATCGCGGGCAGATCGTCGGGTGCGCTCTTGAAACGCTGACTCGAAAGGCATGAGACCACTTTCAATTGCCCTATCTTCGCAAGCCGCGTGATGATTTCGTCCTGAATGCCGGCAGCAAAATAGGCATTCTCGGGGTTGCCACTGAGATTAGCGAAGGGAAGGACTGCTAGCGACTTTTCGGAGGTCGATTGTTGAAATGACGGTGGGGTCGATGTCTGCGCGGCTGCTCCGACGCCGCTTGAAACCGGGCGTTGTGCGGTGTAGCGCCCGAGAACAAACACACCAATTGAAAGGGCCGCTCCGATTGCAACGATGTAAATCCATACCGTGCCGCGCGAGCGCACCCGTGCCGCGTCTGCAGCTTCCGTGTTTTTCACTCCCTCGGGCGTAAGTTCAAACGCCCACGCCAGAACCAGCGCAATCGGAAAACCAATGACGATACTGAGAACGACCAATCGGATTCCCCAGTTTGGAATCTCAAAGAAGGGAAAGACTTGGGTCGCAACTTGGACCAACAACCAGCCGACAACTGCATAGGCGATCGCTACTTTGTAAACATTCCGTCTCTTTAACTCGGCAAAAAAGCTGCGCAGGTTCATCGTTTTCTCGCGAAGACTTTTTGGACGAATGCGGAGAACCGCGCATCGCCGTGTAATGAATCAAGTGTCGATCAACCTCTTGTCGCCGCACGGTTCGTTATAGTAGCCCCGTGTCAGTGCGGCTGCTAGCGTGGATGCTGTTCGGGAGTGGTCGTCGCGGATTTTAAGTCCGTTGCGTCTGCCATTTCGCCAAGGGGTTGAATTTCTGCACAACTACGCGCGCGGCGTTGGCAAAGCAACCGGCGCGAGAGAGAAGAATGGCGAAGGTCGCCGGACAATAGCGGCGCCAAACGTTCACGGTCGTTTTCTGCGGTCGGACGATTTTTCGATGCAAAACAGCGCAATTCGGCGCAACGGCGCGCGAATTAGCTCAGGTGCGTCTCGTTCTGAAAAACACGGTGTGCATGGCGCGAAAATCTGCGCAGGACTCGTTAGGCCAATTACAAATCAGCTGCTCTACCAGCTGAGCTATGCCGGCAAAAAAAAGCCCGTCCGGCTCGGACCCAACTCCGGCTCGGAGCGGTGGGAAAGTAGCGCACGGAATTTATTCGAACAAGTCGCTTAGAATAACTATCAGCTTCATCGCGCTTCAATGCGAAATCGCTTAGCTTCGGTAGAAATGAAGCTGAATGCCCGACTGGCAGCGCTCGAAGGTTTGGGAGTGCTAGGGTTGGTGTGCGCGACAATTTTTTTTGTCACAACCTCGTGGAGAAAATGGTCGGATCCTCTCATCGATTTTGGTGAACAACTCTACTCGGCATGGCAGTTATCTCAGGGCGCAGTTCTCTATCGCGATGTCGATCTTCCTTACGGTCCATTATCGCAATATTTCAATGCCGTCATTTTTCGCGTCTTTGGCCCGGGGTTGATTGTTCTCGCGATTGCAAACCTGGTAGTTTTTGCTGGAATCTGCGCAAGCATCTACGCGCTCTTTCGACAGAGCTGGGGAACGCTCGCTGCGTGGTCTTCAACGCTAATCTTCATTTCCGTTTTTGGTTTTTCGTATTTTGTGGACCTCGGGAATTACAATTATGCCGCGCCTTATGCTCACGAAACGACCCATGGCATGCTCATTTGTTTACTACTCTGTCTCGTATTGGCCGCGTTAAACAAAAAATCCACAGTAACTGGAGCCTTTTTGGCGGGATTGCTTTTGGGGATGACACTGGTGCTGAAACCGGAATTTATCCTCGCTGCCATTGTAGTTACTGTTCTTGCAGGGCTGGCTCACTGGAAATGTAGCGATTCTCCAAAGCTCGGGATTTTTTTCAGTTGGGTGTTAGGCGCTCTCCTGCCCACTACGTTGTTCACATTTTATTTTGCGAGGTTCATGCCGTGGGGCCGGGCCATAGCAGCGGCATCACGAGCGTGGTTGAATGCGCTGGACACTTCGTTAACGGCCGATCCTCTTCAGGTGCGATTGCTTGGCCTCGATCGGGCGTGGTCGGGGCTTGCGGATCAAGCCCTCGCAATCGCCATATCGTCTGCGCTCATTCTTGCGCTCGGTTTTGCCGCGATGCTCGCCGAACGCAAAATGCCGCGATGGTTATTTCTATGTAGCGGGACCGCGTTGGCAGCGCTCCTTGGCTGGTTAGCGTGGTCTCTCATTAACTGGATCGAAATCGGTCGCTGCCTGTTTGGGCTCACGCTGACTTACTTTCTCTTCTCATCGGGCTGCTTTGTTTATAGATGCAAACACAGCGATCCAGATTTCGATAGACGAATATCGCGACTTCTCATTGCAGGGCTTGCCGTTGCGTTGATGGCGCGAATGATCCTAAGCCCGCGTATTTATCATTATGGCTACTACCAAGCGGCGCTGGCTGCGCTGTTGGTGCCTGCAGTGATGATGGCGGAGTTACCGGTTTGGTTTCGAGCAGGATCGCGCGGACGAATTGTCGCAGCCGTCGGGACATTGATCATCGTGCTGCCAGGAATTGCGAATTTGGCCATGCGGTCGCAACATCGATACCAGTCAAAGACATTCGCCGTCGCGAGCGGCCGAGATCGTTTCTATGGCCATCCGCCGCAGACCGATCCGCTTGGTGAAATCATTAACTCAATAACTGATGTCTTACGCGAAAAGGGACAAGGGGAGACATTGACCGTGCTTCCGGAAGGCGAATTCATCAACTATCTCGCTCGATTACGCAATCCGCTGCCGCACGCGTTTTTCTACGCCGGCGCCACCAGCGGCGGCCGGGAAACGCAAGTGGTAAACGAGATGAGCCGTGATCCGGCCTACTGGATAATAATTGTCAGCCGCGATCTTATCGGCTATGGCATCGAAAGATATGGAGAAAAACCTGGAAGCGGCTCGGAAATCTTGAACTGGGTTGAGCACAACTACAAACAAGTTGCGTCGATTGGCGGTGATCCGCTCGATTATCGCGAACGCGGCGCAATCATCTTGAGACATTATTCCCACTGAGGGCTTGAGAGCGTCGCGCGCTTCCAAAACGCTTTTTTACGGCGCGGCCTGCGCCCTGATTGTCGCCGCTGCCCTGATCAGAGTCCGTGCGGCGATCAACGATCTTTGGATGGATGAAATTTGGTCGATCGAGCTTGTTCGAGAACTTCATTCCGCGCTTGGCGTTTTTACTCAGACGCATCACGACAACAATCATTATCTAAACAGTCTGTTCATTTACTTTCTTGGACAACGCGGCAACTGGCCGGGTTATCGAATGCTTTCGGAACTTGCAGGCATTGGCGCAATCGTTCTGGCTTGGTTCATAGGCGCGCGCCAGGGCAAATGGACCGCGTTCTTTTGCATGCTTCTGGTCAGCTTCTCCTACGTTCTCATCCTGTATTCGTCTGAAGCACGGGGTTATGCACCGCTGATCTTCTTTTGCTTTGCCTGCTTTTTAATTCTCCACCGGTTCTTGGAAAAACCGCGCTGGCCGTTGGCCGTTTTATTTTCAGTTTGCGCAATCTTGGGCTTCGCTTCACATCTGACGTTTTTCATCTTTGCGGGTGCATCACTAGTTTGGTTCGGGGTTTGCCTGCACCGAATCAAATTTCCCATCAGGCAAATCGCCTCCTGGACGCTGGCGTGCTACGCTGCGCCGTTCATTTCTCTGCTCGCGCTTTACCTCGTCGATATTCGCTATCTGCAGATCGGCGGAGGCACGCCGATCACTGTGTTCGACGGCTACCGGATGATGCTGGCATGGGCGCTCGGCGGACCGAACGCGGCCCAGTTCCAACTGTTCACCGCCAGCATATCCATCATCGCTCTCGCCATCGGCCTCTGGGGACTGATTAGAAAAGGCTCCGACGACTGGGTGTTTTACCTCGGCGCGATTGTAATCGCACCACTCGCCATGGCATTCATTGATCGCGGAACCCTTCATTACGTCAGATATTTCGTTGTTGCGCTCGCTTTTCTCCTTCTTCTGTTCGGGCGGCTGCTCGGTTCGCTATTTCAGTCAGGCCGCACGGGAAAAATTGCCTGCGGATTTGTTTGTTTGCTGTTTGTAGCGCTCAACAGCTGGGATGTCGGAACTCTCTTCGCATATGGGCGCGGCCACATCGCCGACGCGATCAACTTCATGGCCCAAAGTGCCAGCACCCAACCGTTGGCCTTTGGCGGAGAACAAGATTTTAGAATCCAGTTCGTCCTGGCGTTCTACTGGCGCGAAATGATGGCCGGCAAACCGGCGGACTATTATGATCACGAACACTGGCCAAGCGAGGGACCGGACTGGGTTATTTTCCACAAAGAGTCGTTCAGGCAACCCGTGATGCCGGGCAGACGCTTTACCGACAAGTTCGGGAATTGGTTTGAACTGGTTCGCACTTTCCCTACCGCGCCGCTTTCTGGTGTGCACTGGTTCCTTTATCGCAAGATTCGGACAGCAGAGACGCGCTGAAGAAAATTTCAGATCGAACGCGACCGTGACGTCACACTGAGCGGCTCAGCCGTTTCCAGGTTTTTGATGACGGTGCTGAGGTAAACCGACTCCGGATAAAATCGTTTGTATTTGGTGATCTCGGTCCGGTTCAAAACTTTGAAGCCGTAACGCTCGAACATTTTTTCGCCCCGCCGGCTTTCAAAAGTTACAATCTGCCCGTAAACGCGTTTCTCGCCACAACGGTAGAGATAACTTAGATACGCGCTCATCAACGCGCGGGTAGTCGCCATTTTTCGTGCCTCCGGCAAAAGATTGATATGAAAATGCGGAACCCGCCGCGGCGCCGCAGGGACCTCTCGCCAGCCATGCACCAGCGTCCAGCGAATGAATCGTCGCGAATTCGCGTGGTACCGGAAATAGCGCGTGAGTGCTTTGACGAAGAGCGAAACGTTCTGCCAGAAAGAATAGAGCTGGTTCAGTAACGGTTTGCGCGAACCCAGGAGATAACCGCGGATCTTGCCATCGATCTCCACCACGAAGGACGATTCCGGTTCCCAGTCAGTGTAGTAAGTCGTCAAAAAATCGGCGAACAGTTGTCGATCTTCATAAACGGGATCAATCGGCGTTCCCAGAAATCCGGTCTGGCAGCACAACTGCCGAACGGCTTCGCGGTCGCTCGGGCGGTAGCTGCGGATCGCGAATGCTTTAGTCATTTGCTGTTTCCTTGTAATTTGCGCAAACCTCGCGGTAAATGCAAAAAAGCCGCTCGAAGACCCTCGGCCAGGCATGCAATTTGGCGGCGCGCTCAGTCGCCGCCGCCCCTAAGATCGATAATTCCCGTTGACTGAATCGTTCGATCGCCTCCGCCAGCGTCTCCGCACTGTTTTCGCACGCCCAATCCGTTTGCTCATGAAAAATGAGATCGTCCATCGCGCTGCCGCGAATGCCGACCACCGGCGTGCCGCAGGCCTGACTTTCCAGCGCGACCAAGCCGAATGTTTCCTCGACGCCGGGATGAACAACGAGGTCTGCCGCTCGATAATAGCGAGATAACTCGCGCGGGTCGGCGCAGTAGTGAAGCCAGGAAACTTGCTTGGCGCGCGCTTGCAGCTTCCGAAGCTGAGTTCGCTCCGGCCCGTCGCCGATCACCAGCAAATGGAAGCGATTCGGCTGTCGGAGCTGCAAAACCTCGAACGCCCGAAAGAGTGTTGCCGCATTCTTCTCTTTCGCGAGCCGCCCGACGTAGAGAAGGAGTTTTCGTTTTGAATCAATGCCGAGCGAACGCCGTTTTGCTTCAGCGTCCGACTTGTCCGGCCTGAAGATGTCGACGTTAACGCCGAGACTGAGTACGCGCACATTGTGCACGCCCCAATCGCGGAGCACGCGCGCCAGCCGCTCGGATGCGACGAGCGTCGCGGCGTGTTGATTGTAGAGTTTTCGCACGTAGGCGCGCGAAAGCGTCATTACCCGCCGAGTCGCCATTTTTCCCAAGAGTCTCGCGCTGTTGCGTAAATACGCTTCCGGAAAATGCGAATGATAAAAACCGACCACTGGAATTTTCAAACCCCGCCCGACCCGAATTGCTCTCCAGCCGAGTTGATAAGGATCGCCCGATTCAATGATGTCGGGACGTTCCTGCTTCAGAATTTTGCTGACGGCAGGGAGATTGACCAGCGCGCGATAACGCCCCCTCCGCGAAATGAGTGGCGAACGGATCGCGTAAATACGCGAACGGCCATGAATTTCGATCGTGCTCTTTTGACCCGGAATGATAAGCACATGCTCGTCATCCGCTGCGTGCTTCTCAATATAGTGAATCTTCTCGTGGAGATAACGTTTCACTCCACCGCTCAGCGGCGAATAAAACTGAGTTAGATCGACAAGCTTCATCTTGCTTTTGTCATTCCGAGCGAAGTCGAGGAATCTCTGACTATTTCTGGTAATTGCCAGCCGCTGTCTGCACAGAAATATCAAGAGATGCTTCGATTCCGCTCAGCATGACAGAGAAAGGAACTCAGCTATGCGATTCCAACTCGCTCAAGTATTTCTCCGCTTCCATCGCCGCCGCGCACCCAGAGCCGGCCGCAGTGACCGCTTGTTTGTAAACGCGGTCGGCCACGTCACCGGCAATGAAAACGCCGGGATGTTTGCTTTCAACAAGGCGTTTCGCGACCAGGTAGCCGTCCGGATCGGTCTCGAGTTTGCCTTGATACGCTTTGGTGTTCGGATCATGACCGATTGCGACAAAGACGGCTGCAACCGGCAACTCGCGCTCTTCACGCGTCTTCACGTTCCGCAAACAGACCGCGCGCATTTCGCCTTTTTCGTCCGGAATGTATCTCGTGACGACCGTGTCCCAGATCGGCTCGATCTTTTTGCTCGCGAATACGCGATCCTGCATAATCTTCGACGCCCGCATCTGGTCGCGGCGGTGAATGAGGTAAACTTTCGACGCGAATCGCGTCACGAACAGCGACTCTTCCGCCGCGGAATCGCCGCCGCCGATTACCGCCACCGGAACGTTCTTGTAAAATGCGCCGTCGCACGTCGCGCAACTCGTTAGGCCGTGGCCGATCAGTTTCTCTTCGTTTTCGAGGCCGAGATAGCGCGCCGACGCGCCGCTCGCAATGATCAGCGCCTGCGTTTCGAGCCATTCGTCGTCGGCTTGGACTCGAATGTGATCGTTCATTGGCTCGAAATCCGTCACCTCGGCGTAGGAAAAACGCGCGCCGAATTTTTCGGCCTGCTGGTGCATGTTCAGAATCAACTGCGGTCCGTCGACTCCGTCGGGAAAACCGGGAAAATTCTCCACCAGCGTTGTGGTCGAAAGCTGCCCACCCGGCTGGCGTCCTTCCAAGACGAGCGGATTGAAATTCGCGCGAGCAGCGTAAATCGCGGCAGTCAAGCCGGCGCAGCCGCTCCCAACAATGATCACTTTCTCCATGAATAAATCTAGCACGGCACGCAAGTGGTGCGAGGCGCACGGCCCCTTAACAGAAGCGTTTTGATGCCGCGCGACGCGAACGATAAGCTGCCCGATGCCAGAGCTAGCCGAGGTCGAATGGTTTCGCAAACAGTGGGACGCGGGACGTGGCGGCGAGATTCTCGATCTTAGCTTGCACCCGCCGAACCGCGTCTTTCGGGGCGAGGATGTGCGCGAGCTTCAACAAAAGCTAATCAGCGCGAAACTTCTTAGCTCGCATCGCCGCGGCAAACGAATGCTCTTCCGGTTCTCTGATGACAACTGGCTCGGAATTCATCTCGGAATGACCGGGAAAATTCATGTTGAGTCCGCAAACTACCGGCCGTCCAAGCACAATCATCTCGTTTTGTTTCAACGCGAACGCGCGCTCGTCTTCACCGATTCACGTCAATTCGGCCGCGTCCGATTTCATCACGGCGCCGACGAACCCAATTGGTGGAAAGCCGACGCGCCCGAGATCGATTCACGCGAGTTCGATCAAGAGTTCGTCAACGAGTTCTTAGATCGACATCGGAAAGCGCCGATCAAAGCCGCTCTTCTGATGCAAAACGGCTTTCCGGGAATTGGAAACTGGATGGCCGACGAAATTCTCTGGCGCGCGAAAGCATTGCCATTGAAACGAATTCGCCGGTTAACCGCGCAAGATCGACATCAACTGTTCCGCGCCGCCAAGTTCGTCGTCCGTCGCTCGCTCGAAACTCTAGGAACAGATTTCTCCGATCCGCCGCGCAATTGGCTCATTCACCAAAAATGGAAACGCGACGGCACCTGCCCGAAACATCGGACTCTGCTCTGCCACGCCACCGTTGCCGGTCGCACAACTGCATGGTGCCCGAAGTGTCAGCGATGAGTGTTCAGATGATTTCGGACCCAAGAAACCCCATGGATCGTTCGGAGCCCAGACCTCTTCGTTTACAGCTGCCAGCGGCGACCATTGATGATCACCATTCTTGAAGAAGAGTAGGAACTCGCCACCAGCTCTGTAATCATCGGCGAAACAACTTCCCCAACGACCGCCTAAGCGGACAAAATCGTACGGCACTTTCTGGTCATTGGAGCCCTAGTAATAAAGTGTTTGCCCGCGAACTAGGACAGTGTTCCCCCCAAAATTCCCTTTCAGGATCTCCAAAACTTTCATCTCAATCGGAGAAATATCTTCGATCACCGCATCTGGGACTCTTACCCGAACAATGAGATCTGCCTCACTTACGATTTGAGCCGCCGTCTGGACCAGATTGATCGGAGTACCTGCATCGAATTTGTAGCGAGCGCCAGCAGCAAAAACGCAGGGCCGGCTAACAGATTTGGCGGCCTGTGTCTTTTCATGACCTACATAGTTACATGAACAACAATTTTGTGGAAGCCGGTGACGCCGGAGTACGGACTGCGGTCTTCTTCCCATTCCTGGCCCTCGCCTTCGCCGTCGGTGGCCCGCACGACGAGTGTGTAATCGTCGGGAGAATCCGGCTGCCAATCGTAACTCCAAAGCGCCCAGGTTAATTTTGTCCCGGGGTAATCGATTTTCGCGTCGGTCCACGTTTCGCCGTCGTCATCACTAATCTCGACGCGCGAAATTCCGCGATCGCCACCGAACGCAATCCCTTTCATTTGAATCGGCAACTGGCCTAACGAGAAGCGCGATTCGTGATCCGGCACATCGATCCTCGAACGAGTCGGGACGATGAAGTCCGGCCCCCACCCTTGGGTTTCGTAAAAGCCTTTCGCGTCCCCGATGGTGAGCTCGATGCGGGTGAGCCATTTCACATGTTTCTCGCCGAAGTAACCGGGAACGATTGCGCGCAGCGGATAGCCGTGGCGATCGGGCAGTTCTTTCCCGTTCATTTCCCAAACGATCAGCGTACTCGGCTCGTACGCTTTCTCGATCGGAATCGTGTCGGTGTAATTGTCGACGCCGTAAAGCCGGACGCGCTTTGCTTCAGCCATCGGCCCGGCGGCATCGAGCAGGTCGCGCAACGCGATGCCTTTCCAAACCGCGTTGCTCATTAATCCGGCGTCGAGCCCATTACTGATGCACATCAGCGTCGTTTCCTGTTCGACAGGACTGAATGCTTTTAAATCCTGGAAGCGATAGGTGGCGCGGTTTTGGACGAGTCCGTTTACTTCGAGATGCCAAAGATCAACATTCACGCGCGGGTCGATCACGTTCTTGGTCACGCAATAAAACAAATCGTTCGGCGTGATCGGTTGAACGACGCGGCCTTTGTATTGGGTGCCGTCATAACTGAAGGTGGCCGCGCGATAAAGTTTTCGTAGGAGCGCAACACCTCCGCCAGCGAGCAAAACGCCGAGTCCGCTCAAGATCAATGCGCGCCGCCCGATTGCGGGCGTGAATTCGCCGCTTTCGGTTTCAGATTTCGTTCGGGTGAGGAAATGAAAACTCGCAACCAGCGTTCGTTCGAAAACCAAAACATTAACTGCGAAACCAATCAGCGTGACCGCGCCGCCGGACGCGATTGGCAGACCGATGTAGCTCGTGCCGAGGACCGGCCACAAAAGAATCGCGAAGGCGATGATCGGCAGCCCAACGAAGATCGACATCATCCAGGCTGTGGCGCTGCGCTGCGGATTATTTCGCATCAACAAACCGAACAAGGCACCGCCGAGCATGCTGACAACGAGTTCGCCCGCCATCGTCGAGCCAACGCCGAGCTGCTTGAGATGATTGTAGCCGCCGACGCGGCCCATGAGGGAAAGAAACGGCCCGGGCGGAATGAAAACCGAAAGGCGATCTCCAATGATCACGAGCGGTGTGGCTACGCCAAACATCGCGAGCAGCAACATCACAACCGTCATCGCGATCCCGGCCACCAGCCCGGCCAGCAAACCAGCCGAGAGCGCTTTTGATTTGCTCATGGTTTGTCGACCTTACACAAGGAACGACGGCGTCCAAGCCGTTACTCCTTGCTGCTCGCAACAATTCGCACAAACGTGGCGATGATGCGCGCGCCGGCGATAAAAGTTCCGCGCAAGGTGCCGGAGACTTTTGAGACGCCGCCAGTGCGGCAACGATGATTCACCGGAAGTTCGAGAATTCGCAGACGAGAGCGCGCGGCTTTCATCTGCATTTCCAAATTCCAGCCGTAGGTTTCTTCTTTCATTCCTAATTTCTCCAGCGCGTCGCGCCAAATCGCGCGAAATGGGCACATGTCGGTGTAACGCGCGCCGTACAAGATCGACATCAACCAGCCGGCGAATTTTCCGGCGAAGACTTGCTGGAAGTTCATGCTGCCGGGCTCGCGCTCGCCGCGCGTGCGCGAACCGATCACGAAATCGTAGTTGTTGGCGACGATGGGACCGACCAGCCGCGCCAAAAATTCCGGACAATCGCTGCCGTCGCCATCGAGAAAGACAACGATTTCGGTTTTTGGCGAAAGTGCCCGAACTCCCGCCATGCACGCGCGTCCGTAACCGCGGCGCGGCTCACTCACCACGCGCGCGCCCGCTTCACGAGCACGTTCGGCCGTTCGATCAGAGCTTCCGTTATCGACGACAATCACTTCCCTGGGAATGCCGGTGATCAAACATTCGCGCACGACTTTGGCGATCGGTTCCTCCTCATTCAGCGCCGGAATGATGACCGAAACATTCATCTAAGAACGAAGTGCGCGGTCGTGAAATAGATCAGGAGTGCAAAAATATCGGCGAGGACGAGCGTGATCGGTCCGGCAGCGATTTTTGGATCGAGATTGAATCGATGCAAAAGCGATGGAACACCGAGGCCAAACAAACTCGCGCTGATCAGTGAAAGCGCGATGCTGCCACCGATAGCGAATGTTGCGGCCAAATCACGTCGCCAGAGAAAAACGATGGCCGCAACAACTGTCCCGCAACCAAGCCCGATTAAAATCGCCGTCGTAAACTCGCGGCGAAGCGCGCTTGCGAACCAGCTCCAGGTCACCGGTGCGGAGCGCAACATCTGAATCGTGACGCTCATCGATTGCGCGCTGACGCTTTCGTTCAGGCCGAGCACCATCGTCAGAAAAAACGCGACGACTAGACTGCGCGCGAGTGTGGCCTCAAACGCCCCAGCGAGAACCGCGCAGAACGTGCCGCCGGTCACCGTGACCAGGAGCCACGGAAAACGAAATCGAAACCCGCGCCACGGCGAGACGCCCCGGATTTGCTCGAGATGAAATCCTAGAACTTCAAAGATATCGTCGCGCGCCGGTGCCGCCGGCCGCGCTTGCTCTTCGCGTTCACCCAACATTTCCTCGGCGAACAAGCTGACCTCGATCAGACCGACGACTCGGCGTTGTTCATCAACGACTGGAAAGGCGAAAAATTTGTAGAGGACAAAAAATTCGCACGCGTCCAAAACTGTCGCGGTCGCAGGAATAGCGACCACGCGCCGGACCATGACGTCAGTTAGTTTCGTTTCCAGCGGAGTCGTCAGCAATCTGCGCGTCGGCAAAACGCCGACCAGACGTTTGTCTTTATCGACGGCGAAGAAATAAATAACACGCTCGCCGACGCCTTCGCGGCGAATCCGCTCCAGCGCCTGGCCGACGGTCATCTCCGCATCGAGCAACGGGAAGTCCTTCCGGGCATGCTCGATGACTGGAGAATTGAAATCTGGGATGCCGGTCGCCTCAGGCACTCCCAACTTTTACCCGATGAACGATACCTTTGCTCTTCAGAATTTTTTCGGCCTCGCTGAAGTAATCGCGAATATCCGACTGAGAGCGGATCCAACCGATGTAGCGTTCGATTCCCTCCTCCAGCTCGACCTGTGGTTTGTAACCGGCGTCGCGGATTTTTGTTATGTCACTGGTGAGATGACGCATTTCGCCGGGGCGAAATTCGTCGCGGGTTTCTGGTTGGATGCCGATCCTGAGACGCCGCGAAAGAATCTGCGCGATTTTGCGGATCGGCGTTCCTTCGCCGCTGCCGACGTTCACAGCCATGCCGTCAAGTTTGTCGGTTTCAGTGGCGAGCAAGTTCGCGCGCGCGATATCTTCGACAAAGGAGAAGTCGCGTGTCTGCTCGCCGTCTTCATAAAGAATCGGCGCCAGATTGTTGAGCAAGCGCGTGCAGAAGATCGCGATCACGCCGGTGTAAGGGTTAAAGATCGATTGGCGCGGGCCGTAGGTGCAGGAATATCGAAGCGCGACGGTTGGAATTCCAACTTGCTGTCCCCAAAGCAGCACCAGTCTTTCCTGATCGACTTTGGTCAGACCGTAAACGGTTTCCCCACCGACCGGCGCGTTTTCCGGTGTCGGCGCGCTCTTGGTGATGGCGCCGCACATCGGGCAATGCACTTCCCAATCACCAGTTTGCAATTGTGCGACCGGCCGCACCGTTGGAAACACGAGACCATGCTTGGGACAACTGCCGGCGCCTTCGCTGTAAACCGCTTGCGAGCTCGCCACGATAATTTTTTGGATCGGCATTTTCTTCTCCCGAATAACCTCGAGCATCTGCGCGGTGCCAAGCGAATTCACATGTACGTATTTTGAGATCTCGGGCATGTAGCCGCCGTAGGCGGCTTGATGAAAAACAATGTCGATCTTGTTGAGCACGGCAGTGATCGTTTCGCGATCGCGCATGTCGCCTTCGATGAATTCAGCTTGGGGATTGATCCAATCCGGTTTGCCTCGTTTGTGTGTGTTTGGCTCAAGATTATCCAGCACGCGAACTTTCCAGCCCTCGCGCACGAGCAAGTCGGTGACGTGGGAACCGATTAGTCCGGCTCCGCCGGTGACAAGCGCACGTTTTCCATTCCTAGCCATGGCTCTTAGAATTTCTTATTAGCCACGAGCTGAGCCAGAAATTTTCGCGTGTGCGGCGCGATATCGGACCGCGATTCATCCGATAACAATTCGTTATACAGCCGCCGCAGGGTTGCGGCGTCATCGATATCGTAACCCGTCGGGAGCAAAGACACTTCGAGATTCAATTCGCGGGCGCGCTGTTTCGCTTGTTGCAAAACGTGCTCGGTGCTCCAATCAATCGCTTCGAACAACCGTCGATAATTTTGCTTCATGCCGATCAAATAATATCCGCCGTCGTCGCTTGGACCCAACACGACACAATCCGCTTTCTTCGACAATAGCTCCACGGCGGTTGCATAATCCTCGGAAGAAACCGTGGGGCTATCGGAATCGACCAGGCAAACTGAGGCAAACCCGCAACGGAATAGGTCCTCTGCAGCAGAGGCGAGTCGTTCGCCAAAGCCCTCGCCACGTTGCGGGAGAAGGTCAAATTCGCGGGGCAAAATGTCGATGTACGCGGATTCGGCGCCGTGCGGTGTATAGACCCCGACTCCGCGGGCCTTGCCGCCGCAAGCTTTTGTAATCGACGCTGCTGTGTCCCGTAGAAAACAAATGTTCAGGTGTGCTGCTTCTTCTGGTGTAAGCGGTGGGCTCAACCGCGTCTTCACTTGCCCGGGCAGTGGCGCTTTGGTCATAATGCCGAGCGCGCAAAGATTCGGCGGTACACGCGACCTTTCCGGATCAAGAATGCCATGGAACGCCATAGAATTGTTCGCAGGCCAGATAAATGAATTTCTTTTTCCGAGCAAAGATTCTTCGTCTTCTACTCAAGAATAACTTAGCAACAGCAGCCGTTTTCATTCGTAGAAATCTGGATTTCTTGATCTGAATAAAATTTTTGCGAATTCTGAACAACCTCACGCGGGTCCTCAGTGGCGCGGGTTATTCAGAGTTATTGAAACTTGTTGGCTTGTTGCTGCGCAATCGACTAACAATCGGAGTATGAGAATTTGTTGCGCGATTGGGCTGGCGTTGCTGTGGAGTTGCGTGGCCGGCTTCGCTGATTCACTCTGGCCGATCCAAAAAACACTCGCCGGCAGACAGTATGTCGATCTAACACACGAGTTTGAGCCGGGCATTCCACACTGGCCGGGATTTCCGAATGAAACGCGGAAGACGATTTATTGGTACGACAAACAGTCGGATACGGTGGGCGCGGGGTTTTTCAGTGAACTGTTCACGCATGTTGGGCAATGGGGCACGCATGTCGATCCGCCCGCGCATTTTATTAAAGGATCGCGCACCGTGGATCAAATCGAGCTGAAAGAAATGCTGCTTCCGCTCGCCGTAGTCGATGTTCACAACGAGTGTGCAAAGAATCCTGACTATGTGTTGTCGATGGAACGGTTGCAGAAATGGGAAGCCGATCACGGACTAATCCCAGCCGGAGCGTTTGTCGCGATGCGTACGGATTGGTCCAAGCGCTGGCCGGACGCAGCGAAAATGGCCAATAAAGATTCAAGGGGAGTAGCGCATTATCCCGGATGGAGTTTGCCGGCATTGAAATTTCTCTACGAAGAGCGCAAAATCACCGCGTCGGGGCACGAGACCACGGACACGGATCCAGGAATTGCCACGACCAAAGACGATTACTCCCTCGAAACATACATCCTGAGGACAAATCACTACCAAATCGAGCTGCTGGCAAATCTTGATCAGGTGCCCGAATCTGGTGCGATTGTTGTGGTTAGTTTCCCGAAACCTAAAGGCGGCTCCGGGTTCCCGGCGCGCGTCTTTGCCATTTTGCCCTAGCGACTCGATTGACCTGAGGCGCGAGCAGCGGTAAGCGCAAACGCGATGGATTTGCTGGCCGAACTGGAGGAACGCCTGGTTTGCGGCGACGGCGCGATGGGGACGTTGCTTCTTGACCGCGGTGTCCCAGTGGATCGTTGTTTGGAAGAACTTTGCATTAGCGAGCCCGATCGCATTCGTGCGGTGCACGAGGAATATATCGCGGCGGGAGCGCGCGTGATCGAGACCAACACCTTTGGCGCGAATTCCGTGCGTTTGGCTCGGTTTGGATTTGAAGATCGCGTCGGCGAAATAAACAAGGCGGCTGTCCGCTTGGCACAGAAAGCCGCCCGCAGTAAAGAAGTTTGCGTGGCCGGAAGCGTAGGACCGCTCGGTATCAGTGCGTCGGAGGCGGAAGAGCGCGGAATCGACCGCAGCCACTGCTTTGGCGAGCAAATCGCAGCGCTGCTGGAGGCCGATGTCGATCTCATTTTCTTCGAAACGTTTCTTAATTTCGAAGAGATGGAGATTGCTCTCCGGGCGGTTGGGAAGAGCGGTTGCGCCGTCGTCTCATTGTTCGCATGCGAGCCAGAAGGTCGTTTGCAGTCAAGCATGCCATTAGTCGATGCGTTTGCGCGTTGTCATGACATGGGAGCGAAAATTGTTGGCGCGAATTGCTTAAACGGTCCACGTGCAATGGTGCAGTTGTTTGAGAAATTGCCGGCCGGAGATTTGCTGGCGGCGTATCCGAATGCCGGATATCCGCGTTACACGGAAGGCCGGTACGTTTATCCAACGGCCCCCGATTATTTCGCGAAAGCCGCGCGCGAAATGGCCATTCAAGGTGCGCGGTTGATCGGCGGCTGTTGCGGAACGACCCCGGCGCACATCGCTGCGGTAGCCAAGGAGATTGCCGATCTGCGCCCTACCAAGTCTAAGAGCGTCCGTCGAATCTCCGAACCGACGCCGACGCCGTTGCAAATCGAGCATAAACCGGAGGAAAGCTTGCTCGACAAAATCGCCAGCGGGAAACGCGTCGTGATCTGCGAGCTCGACCCGCCAAAAACGCTGGCGCTGGAAAAATATTTCACCGGCGCGCGAGCCTTGGTTGAGGCGGGCTGCGACGCAATCACGCTGGCAGACAATTCGCTCGCCATCCTGCGGGTAAGCAATTTGGCAGTGGGAGCGATGTTGAAGGAGAGGTTCGATATCACGCCGTTGCTGCACTTGAGCTGCCGCGATCGAAACGTGCTTGGGCTGCAAAGCGAGTTACTCGGCATGGCTGCGCTCGGTATGCGCCACGTGCTCCCGTTAACGGGAGATCCCGCGCGAGTGGGCGATCATCCCGGTGCAGCTTCCGTCTATGATGTTAATTCGGTCGAGTTGATTTCAATCATCAAGCAACTGAACCTGGGATTCACTTACGCGGGGAAGCCGTTGAAGGCGGCGACCAATTTTGTTATTGGGTGCACATTTAATCCGAACGCGAAGAATCTCGACGCTCAAGTCCAGCGCCTCGAGCGAAAGGTCGGTGCAGGAGCGCAATTTGTGATGACCCAACCGGTGTTCGATGGCGATCTCTTGAAGCAGATGCACCGGCGCGTTCGAAATCTTCACGTGCCGATTTTTACTGGCGTGTGGCCCCTGCAGAGCGCGAGGCAAGCGGAGTTCCTGCACCACGAAGTGCCGGGGATTATTGTGCCGGACTCAGTGCGCGCTGAGTTGGCATTGCATACCGGTGAAGCCGCTAAGGCGTGTGGGATGCGTTTGGCTGAAAGAATTGTAAAAGCAGTCTTCGATTTTTTCCCCGGCGTTTATTTGATCACTCCGTTTCTGCACTACGAAACGACAACGACACTAACGAGATTTGCGCGAAGTCTCTGAAACGCGCAAAATCTCAGAATGCTGCAAGCTCGGCCTGCCCTTTATTTTCAAGTCACGGCCGTTACAATTGCGATCGCAGCTCTATTGCTCCTGTCGCATTTTTTTCCGGTTATTGATTTTGTCGTTGCCTTGCAGCGTCGCGTCGTTGAATTGGGAGCTTGGGGCGGGATTTGCTACCCGTTGCTTTTCGCCGGCTGTAATGTTTTGCTGCTGCCGGGTGGCGTTCTCTGCGTCGGTGCTGGCTTTTTCTTCGGTCTGTGGTGGGGCTTTTTCATAGTGCTTCTGGGCAACAGCATTGCGGCGGCGATTGCATTCGGAGTAAGTCGTCGATGGCTTGGCAATCGATGGTCGCAGCGGAGGGCGGTAGCTAGTCCTATCCTAGGTGTTCTCGAGCGAGCAGTAGAACGTGATGCTTGGAAAATAATTTTCCTAAGCCAACTGCATCCCCTTTTTCCAACTAGCTTGTTGAATTACCTCTTTGGTGTGACCCGAATTCGCTTTGCTGTGTATATGTTCTGGACGACTGTCGGCCGTGCGCCCGGTCTGTTTCTGTATACGTATCTAGGTACATTAGGCCAGTTCAGTCTGAATCTGGCTTTGGGTAGGACGCACCCGCGCGTGGTGGAGTACTGGACATGGGGCGGTGCGTTTTTGGTCACCGCAGTGTTGTTTATTCTGCTGACACGGATGGCCTTGAACGCTTTGCGAGAAACACAAGAAGGATTGCCAGACAGTCAGGTTAAGGAGATCTTTCCGAAGAAGATGATTGTAAATAAGTAGCTGATATGTAAGTATTTATGCCGGATAGCTACCTTATACGAGCCGCATCGAAAGCGACAGTTGACATGAAAGGGCAAAAATCTCGGTTGGCCGAACTGTTGCCGTTGCCGATCCACGGAATGTTAGAAGGATCTGAGGATGTTCAAACTTCCTGTTGCGTATGACGTAATCGTGGTCGGCAGTGGCCACGCGGGCATCGAAGCGGCCCTTGCCTCGGCGCGAATGGGCTGCCGAACCCTTATGCTTACTCAAAATCTGGACACGGTGGGACAGATGTCATGCAATCCTGCCATCGGAGGTTTGGCGAAAGGGCAGATTGTTCGAGAGATTGATGCTCTTGGCGGGGGTATGGGTCTAAACGCGGATGCCACCGGGATTCAGTTTCGGATGCTTAACCGATCGAAGGGGCCGGCGGTTCAGGCGCCGCGAGTTCAGTGCGATAAGAAAGCCTATCAGTTCAGGATGAAGGCGATGTTGGAACGCACTCCTAATTTGGATTTAAAGCAGGCTACCGTTTCGAAAGTTCTCGTTTCCGATAGTCGCGCTGGCGGCGTCGAAACCGACTTGGGCTTGGCGATCCGAGGTAGGAGCATTGTGATAACGTCGGGAACATTTTTGCGGGGTTTATTACATGTTGGGGAAAACAGCCAGCCCGGTGGCCGGATGGCGGACGCCAGTTCCAGTTTGAGCGAGAATCTGCAAGAACTGGGTTTTAAGATCGGACGCTTTAAGACCGGAACTCCGTGCCGAATTAACCGCCGATCGATCGATTTTGCGCGCTGTAAAATCCAGTTAGGAGAGGATCCGCCACCGAGATTTTCGTTTTTTCGGGATGAAGTCTTCGTCGAGGACGAGATTTTCACCCTAAACAACGTCAGCCGGGAGACGTTCCACGTGGAACAGCTACCATGCTGGATCACCCAGACGGGTCCTCGGACTCACGAGATAATCCGGGCGAACCTTCATAGATCGCCTCTCTATGCGGGTCGGATCCAAGGCACTGGACCTCGTTATTGTCCATCAATTGAGGACAAAGTCGTCAAATTCGGAGATCGCGAGGCGCACCAGCTGTTTCTTGAACCGGAGGGTCGTCATACGGAGGAATTCTACGTAAACGGGATATCGACAAGCTTGCCCTACGACGTTCAGTTAGAGTTCCTGCAGTCAATACGAGCGTTGGACCGCGCCGAAATAATGCGCCCAGGCTACGCTGTCGAGTATGACTTTCTCCCCCCGACACAATTACTTCACACTCTTGAGACAAAGCGGATTCGTAACCTTTATTTCGCGGGACAGGTCAACGGCACTTCTGGGTACGAGGAGGCCGCTGCCCAAGGCCTGGTTGCCGGCGCGAACGCGGCTCTGGGAGTTCAGAACCGAGCGGAATTCGTCCTAGGCAGAAACGAAGCTTACATCGGCGTCCTTATTGATGATTTGATTACCAAGGGAACAGAAGAACCCTACCGCATGTTTACCAGCCGGGCTGAGGATCGGCTGCAGCTTCGACATGACAATGCGGACCAGCGCCTAACTGCTAAGGGGTTCTGTTTGGGGCTCGTCGGCTCTGGTAGAAACGCGGCATTCAGGGAAAAAATGTCCTCGTTGGAAGCATGCCGTGAAGCGGCGAGCGACACCAAATGCGATGGCATTCCCATCCTTCAACTTCTCAAGCGCCCGACATTCTCTTACACAAGTATCCCGCCGGAGATACAGTCCATAGCGTCGGCAGAAATCTGGAAATTGGTGGAGGCGGATGTGAAGTATGAGGGTTACGCGGCTCGACAGGCTCTCCAGAACAAGGAGTTGTCCAGGAAGAGTCTGCAAAGGATCCCTGATGGGTTCGACTTTGCTAGGATCGCAGCGCTGAGTTCAGAGACACAGCAAAAACTGGCGAAAGTGCGCCCGCTTACCCTAGGCCAGGCGGCTCGCATCAGCGGTGTCACTCCAGCGGACATTTCAATTCTGTCTATCTGGCTCATTAAGAACAATTTAGGTTGTAACACCGTCTCCTCACCTTTGGGAAGACAGAACACTTAAACGTAGCGTGTTTACCGTCACACTTGTTGCAACAATTGCCTATTTTCTCGGCTCTTTTCCAACGGGTTACATTGCTGGTCGAATTGGGGGACTTGACGTGCGCAAGATCGGGAGTGGGAATGTGGGAGCAACAAATGTGACGCGAGTATTGGGTAAGAAATTTGGATATCCTGTGTTTATCCTAGACGTCGCAAAAGGTTTAGTTGCCGTCAGATTGGCGGCAACAATCGCAACCGCGGAGCAATCAACTCCCGAAGTTACCGATCTCTGCGTTGCGGTAGCGGCGATTTTTTCTGTGATCGGCCATAGCTATCCGATCTGGCTTGGATTCAACGGCGGGAAAGGCGTTGCGACTTCGATAGGCAGTCTTTTCGGTCTCAGTTGGATTGCGGCGCTGGTTGTATGCGGCGTTTGGATAATCGTATTCCAAGTTACCCGTTATGTGTCGCTCGCTTCGATTATCGCAGCCATCGCGCTTCCGGTTACCATCGTAGCTATGCTATTGCTGCAACAATTGCAGACGCCGATTCTGTTTTATTTCGGATTGTGCCTGACCGCAATTGTGGTCCTCCGACATCGTTCGAATTTGTCCAGACTTGTTAAAGGCACCGAGCCACGGTTCGCTCGAAAGTGAAAACACGAAGAATTGCTGTGTTGGGGGCTGGTGCATGGGGCACTGCGCTCTCTACAATGTGGGCGAAGCGAGCCCACAACATTGTTCTATGGGGAAGGAGTGGTTCACGAATTGAGGAGCTCCGGAGATCTGCAAATTTTCAAGGAAGCTTT
The DNA here is from genome assembly GCA_035315805.1 of Chthoniobacterales bacterium. Classification (GTDB taxonomy): domain Bacteria; phylum Verrucomicrobiota; class Verrucomicrobiia; order Chthoniobacterales; family UBA10450; genus AV40. Next base: position 54,994 of record DATFXN010000010.1, on the reverse strand, counting down.
GCCCCAACGAATGACCTCCAAGATTGCACTGGTGCTGATCTAATTGTTTTCGTCACGCGCTCGACCGCGCTGCGAGAAACGGCCGCCGCACTCAGAAAAATTGAGATCAATTCCGAAGCAGTCCTGTTGAGTTGCATTAAAGGTATTGAGCGTGGGACGGGAAAGCGGATGAGCGAGATCCTGGCCGAGATTTTTCCGAAACACGCAATCGCTGTTCTATCTGGCCCGAATTTGGCGGCGGAAATATCGCAAGGCCTGCCAACGGCAACCGTTCTGGCATTTGCGGAACCAGACCGTGCGATTGAATTGCAAAGTTATCTCGGCACCCGACGGTTTCGCGTTTACACCAGTAGCGACTTAGCTGGGACTGAACTTGGCGGCGCGCTGAAGAATGTCTTTGCGATCGCGGCCGGAGCCGGCGATGGGCTAGGTTTGGGCGACAATTCGAAAGCGGCGCTCGTGACTCGAGCGCTTGCCGAAATGGTTCGCTTAGGAACAAAGATGGGCGGCGAATTGAGGACGTTTTATGGACTGAGTGGCGCCGGAGATCTTATCGCGACTTGCTTTAGTCAACAGAGCCGCAATCGCCGTACAGGTGAGCAGCTGGTTACTGGTCGTTCGCTCGAGGAAATTGCTTCATCTGTGGGAACAGTTGCCGAAGGAATTCCGACCGCGAAAAGCGCGCGAGAGTGTGCGCGCAAGCTGGGCGTCGAGACACCCATTATCGATCAGGTCTACGCGCTGCTTTATGGCGGAAAGTCACCGGCACGGGCGATGGAAGAACTGCTCCAGCGCGAGCAAAAAGCGGAAACAATTTAGGTCGCTCCTGCGGCTTCTCGACAAAGTCTCGCGATCACCGCTTGGTATAATTCATGTTCGGCAATTTGGATTCGCGCGTGTAGCGTTTCGGCCGTGTCGTTAGGCAAAATCGGCACCTCGCGTTGCGCGATAACGTCTCCGTGATCGATTTGTTCGTCGACGTAGTGAACGGTGCATCCGGTCACGGTTTCGCCTGCGGCAAACGCCTGTTTCCACGCTTCCAGTCCGGGGAATTTCGGGAGGAGGGACGGATGAATGTTGATGATGCGCCGCGGAAATGCCTCCAACATTGGCGATTTCAGCACGCGCATAAATCCGGCCAGAACTACCAATTCAACGCCCGCATCGCGCAGCAACTGCACGAGCTCGGCCTCTGCATTTGGTTCCAACCGGGTCCGAAAATTTCCCGGCGGCAGATAAGCGTTTGGGACGCCAAACTCCCGCGCAATGTCGAGAATTGGCGCGTCGAGGACGTCCGAGATCACAACGCGCGCTTTGGCGGGCAATGTCCCGGCACGAATGCTTTCCAAAATCGCGCGACAATTCGATCCTTTTCCCGAACCAAGAATTCCGAGGCCAAGCCGTTTCATTTGGCAAGCTTTCTCAAGCGGCTGAGTAAATCAGATGTGGAATAACCTTGTTCCAAACGCAGGATGTCGACCTTTGCGCCGATTCTTTTGAGAACGCCGCGCTCTTCGGCATTTAATGTTTCAGAATCGTAATCACCGCCCTTGACGTAAACATCGGGCGCAGCCAGTTCGAGAAATCGCGTCGCTCGCAATTCCGGAAAGATCGCCACCAGATCTACGGATTCCAACGCGGCTACGATTTCTGCCCGATCACATTCGTTATTAACCGGCCGTCTCGCTCCCTTCAGTTCGCGAACCGAACGATCGGCGTTAATTCCGACAACCAGCGCATCACCAAGCGAGCGGGCGGCTTTCAGGTAACGAACGTGTCCAACATGGAGCAAATCGAAGCAGCCGTTGGTGACGACGATTTTCTTTCCGGTAGCGCGGAGATCTCTTACGCGCCGCGCGAGTTGCTCCAGTGGCACGATTTTCTCGTTTGTCATTTGCTAACGAAGTTTAGCGCACGCGGGAGAATTTGAAATTCCGCCGGCGCGCTTCCAACAAATTCTCCGTCCACGTTAAACCACATACCTGGCCGCGAACGAACTGAGATTCTCCTTGCTCGCCGAAAAATTATGGCACTGCTCGAGAAATGCCGTCCTAGAATTATCTCTGCGGCGAGGAGCACCATTTCGGGCGCGCTTTGTTTTGGAACCAGAATCACATCGAGCCAGCCATCTCGCGGATTGGCTTCCGGTGCGATCGGCAAGCCACCGGCGACAAATCGGCCGTTCGCGATCACGACATTGTATAGCGCAGTCGAAAGCTCTTCCTTCTCATCCAAAACAATTCGCGTCTTATAAGCATGCAATTTTGGCAGCGCCGCGGCCGCTCCACGAATGTAGGCAAGCGGCCCCCAGCGCCGCTTGATCTCGGGAGTAATTTCCTCACGCACAATTCCGCTGAATCCGCCGGCGGAGACATTCACAAAGTAGCGAGTCTGCTTGCCGCATACCCGAACAATGTCGATCGCGTGAGTCTTGCCCGAGCGCAGAATCTCGATGTTATCCTCAATCGACGGCGGCAAACCGAGCGTGCGGGCAAAATCATTCCCAGTCCCGACCGGCAGAATTCCAATCCGCGGCGTAGGTCGCGTCCCCGCCGCGCCGTTTACCACTTCATTTAACGTCCCATCGCCGCCCGCTGCGACAATGTAGTAGTGTCCGGTGCGCGCTGCCCGGAGTGTCCATTTTTCCGCATCGCCGGGCTTCTTTGTCGTTGCCACCGTTGCTGGCCGCAACCGTTTCAATTTTGTTAAAATATGTTGCCTGCTTGCCACTGATCCGGCAATTGGATTGAAAATGACGTACGGGTTCACTGCTCCTCGGCGAATCAGCAAATCGACTGTCGATCTTTGGACGCGTCGTGCAAGATTCCACTTTTCGGATTGTTAATTCTCGACACATTGGATTGTCACTCTATGCCCGAAGAAACTGATCTCGAGGCGAGCTCGCCATCGAAGCCAAAATCCGGCTACCGTATTTCAAACGGACCGGTCGTTCGCCTGGCACGGACCGATCCCAAACTTCCGGACGATGTGGCCGAGGTTGTCGAATTGCCGCGCGTTTACGGCGCCCCGCTCCTGTTCGCGATTGCGCGCGATCCACGAACAATCTTCGCCTATTGGATTGTCGATTGGTCGTCGATTTTCGAGAACCGCGCGCCGGTGGATCGACAAGTCCACCTCCGCGTTTATCGAGCTGACGGAATTGAAGAAGCGGCTGCAGCCGTCGAGCCGATGGCTGGCAATTGTTATCTCGCCGTTTCAGAACCGCGAGAGACCTATCGTCTGGAGGTCGGGTATTATCAGCCAAAGAATGTCTGGAACTCGGTGGCAAGCTCCGAAGCGGTCACCATGCCGCCAGAAAGTGTTGCCACAAGCGTGGATGTCGATCTTGCCACGATTCCCTTTCATCTAAGCTTTCAACATCTGATCGATCTTTTCCGCGCTTCCAACACCAGTGCGCTCAGTGAAATTGTCTCCCGGCTCCAACAGCGCGCCGTAACGGAGGAAGATCGCGCACTCTTAAGCGCCGAAGAATGGGAAATTCTCCGAGCGATGAATTTGTCTCTCGATGAAATTGGCGACGCGCGGCGCGCATTTCAAAAACGGGCAAATAGCACTGCCCTGCGCCGGCACGCTGAAGCACTGCTCGGCTTTGGTGGCCGCAGTCCGTCGCGACCTTTCTGCAAAAGCAGCTGGAGCTAAACGGGGCGCTCGCGATTGCAATCAGTCTGCGGCGATTTGTTACAATAAACCGTCGCGCGTCATCTTGATCCCTTCGGGCATTTCCGTCGGATGGGGCGAGTCGATTCGGCTGTGGCTCTTGCCGTAGCCGAAGTAAAAGATGAAGCCTATCAGTAGCCAGACGATTAACCGCATCCAGTTGGTCCAGCCCAGGCCATAAATCATCGCACCGCACACAACAATCCCGAGCGTGGACACAAGCGGCGCCGCGGGTACACGAAACCCGCGCTCCAGCTCAGGGCTTCGCACTCGCATAATCCAAACGCCAGCGCACACAAGAATAAACGCGAACAGCGTTCCGATGCTGGTCATTTCACCGGTGACGTCGGCGGGAACGAATGCGGCAAGCAGGCCCGTAAAAAGGAAGAACAGCATATTGGATTTGTACGGCGTTCTATAACGCGGATGTACATCGGAGAAAATCCTTGGGACCAAACCATCGCGACTCATGGAGAAGAACACCCGCGATTGTCCGAGCAACATCACCAAAATGACTGACGAAAAACCGGCGAGAATAGCCACCGTAATTGATTTAGAAAGCCATTCGTAGCCGGTCATGTATTTGCTGATAGCGAATGCGACAGACGCTTCGCGGCCAGCTGCACGAAAATCCTGGACCGTGGCCACGCCGCTCAACACATAAGAGAACAGCACATAAAGAACGGTGCAGAAAGCAAGCGACCCAAGAATTCCAATCGGCATGTCGCGCTTTGGATTTCTCGCTTCCTGTGCCGCGGTCGAAACGGCATCAAAGCCAATGTAGGCAAAGAAGACAACACCGGCTGAGCCAAGAATTCCGAGAATCCCGCCGTAAGCGTGCGTAATGCCTTGTGGTGTGGTGTAAGTCGTCGGCGCTGGAATCATTGGCGTGTGATTTGCCGGACTAATAAAGTGCCACCCGATCCCAATAAATAGCAGTACGATGCTGACTTTCAGAATAACGATGAAACCGTTAACCAGTGCCGATTCTTTCGTGCCCCGAATAAGCAGAAGCGTAAGTAGCAATAGGATGAACAGCGCCGGGGTGTTCGCCATGCCGTAGACGCCTCCCGGGTCATGTTCGAACGGCGAATGCGACCACTGATACGGGATTCGCCAGTTGAACCAGCTGAGAACGCGATTGGCGTACTCACTCCAGGCCGTAGAAACGGTTGCCGCGGCGACCGCATATTCGAGAATCAGATCCCAGCCAATGATCCAGGCGACAAATTCGCCCATGGTCGCGTACGAGTAAGTGTAGGCGCTGCCCGCAACTGGAATCATCGAAGCGAATTCCGCGTAACAAAGACCGGCGAAGGCGCAGCCGATGCCAGAAACGATGAAAGAAAGGACTACAGATGGACCCGCGCGATCAGCGATCGCAGCAGCGGTGCGAATGAACAGACCGGCACCGATGATCCCGCCGATTCCGAGCGCGACAAGGTTGATCCAACCGAGCGATCGTTTGAGACTGTGTTCGCCCACCTCCTCGGCTTCGTGCATCAGCCTATCAAGAGGCTTTTTCGCGAATAGATTTGCCATGCTTTAGATCTCCTTGTTTGGGCAATCGTTTTTTTGCGAACGGATGTTTATTTTATTAAATGCAGCATCCAACAGGGCGAACGGGTCAAGCCGGCGGCGATTTTTTGGGCAGAAGTTTCCAAAGAAAATAAATCGGCAGTCCTGTTAACACGATGCCGAGGCCCGGCACTGTCGTTGCCGGTTGATAAATAAATAGAACGAAAAGAATCGCGGTCGCGCCGATGATGTAGAGAATGGGTACAAGAGGATATCCGAAAGCTTTGTACGGCCGCTCGGCGTCAGGTCGCTTCCAGCGCAACAAAAATACTCCCGCGATCGTCAGAATATAGAAAATGAGCGCCGCTGAAATCACATAATCCAGCAAATTACCGTAAAGATTGCCGTAAGTTCCGTCTTCCTTCACAGTGCGCGGCAGCACCAGAATGCCCGCCCAAATTCCCTGAATGATAAGACCCCACGCCGGCACGTGGTTCTTGTTCAAATGACCGACACGGCGGAAAAAAAGACCGTCCCGCGCCATAGCGTAGTAAGCGCGCGCGCCGGCCAGGATTAACCCGTTGTTGCAGCCGAAGGTAGAAATCATAATCGCGATTGCCATAATGGTCGCTCCGGCGCCGGGAAAAATTACATTCGCCGTCTCCGATGCGACACGATCGCTCGGCGCGTTCTGGATCGCACCGAACGGGAGCGCCGCGAGATATGCAACATTTGCGAGCAGATAAAGTCCGATCACAAGAAACGTGCCGAAGGCGAGCGAAAGCGGAATGTTACGACGAGGGTCTTTCACTTCGCCGGCAGTGAACGTGATGTTGTTCCAAGCGTCCGCTGAAAAAAGGGAATTGGTTTGCGCGACACAGATGCCAACGAAAAGGCCGAATGCCGTCGCCGCGGTCAGTCCCTTCCCGACTTCCTGCAATCCGCCACGCAGGGACCAAAAATCTTTAAAATTTTCGGCGCCAGCGCCGGATTTCACGCCGACAACGATACCCAGTAGAATCAGTGCGATGAGCGCACCGGTCTTGGCTGTCGTGAAAATATTCTGCACTAACTTGCCGAGGTTCAACCCGCGCGTGTTCATGAAGGTAAGAAGCGCAATCATTGCCAAACCGAGGAGCTGCGCAGTCGAAAGGGAAATGGCGTAGCCGCTAACCCAGCCGCCGAAACGAATCGGCGCGATCACGTAGTTCGATTCGGAAAACCAGGGTATCAGCACGCCGGTATAGCGCGCGAAGCCGACCGCTACCGCCGCTATCGTGCCGGTTTGAATCACCAGGAACAACGTCCAGCCGTAAAGAAAACCCCAAAGAGGAGAAAACGCTTCGCGCAGGTAAACATACTGACCGCCAGCTTTCGGCATCATCGCCGCCAGCTCTCCATATGACAGCGCGGCGGTTAGCGTGAGCAATCCGGTCACGATCCAGACGACAAGCAGCCAACCGGGCGAACCGACCTGTCGAGAAATAATGGACGAAACAATGAAAATGCCGGAGCCGATCATCGACCCGGCCACGAGCATTGTTGAATCGAGTAAGCCTAGGCCGCGAACAAATTTTTCCTCCGCTAACGGAGGCGCGGTTGCTTCTAACGCTGACATCTGAGTGGCTTGGTTGGCGCAGAGTTAATCAATCCGCTCCGAATCAAGCAACGTCAAAAACAGGACTCCGTTGCTTTTTTCGCGAGCCCGTCGCCTCAAAAACGCGAAACCGCTTTCGCGTAAAAAGAATGATGCTATTCTCCGCCGCGTGAAAAGCTCAGTCGGCCGCAGATTCCTGAGAACGTTCCCCCTCCTGTTCGCGGCGATTTTCACGGCCGCGGAAATTTGCGCGGCAGCGCCAAAGGGGCAGGGTGGTTCGGATTCTTCCTCGCCGCGTTTCGAGGCGCTTCCTCTGACGCGTTCAGACCAAAATCACCTTCTGGTGCGCGCCTTCATCAACGGCAAACCTGCCTTGCTTGGCGTGGACAGCGGAGCGCCCATCAGCGCAATCGCACTCAAACGTCGAAAATATTTCGGGTTAACCGGTATTCCCGGCAGCTCGAACTTGCCGGCTAAGCTGCAAATCAACGGAGCGTTTAACAACGTCGCCATTGCGCGCAACTTTCGAATTGGCGGGCTCACCCTGGTGGATGAGCCCGTGGTCGTTATCGATCTTGGCGGCTCGGGCGGCGTGTCGCGTGTTCTTCACGGGCAGGAGATCGACGGAATCCTCGGTGCCGACATTCTCTTTCCCACCGGCGCAGTCTTGGATTGTCAGAAAGAGATGTTGATCCTCAAGATGGATTTGGAGGTCTCCGGCAACCCGCCGGGATTGAATTATGGCGGTTTCCGCAGCGTGCCGATTCGGGTGAGCGAGACCTACAACTTGTACGTCGACGCAGTTATCAACGGAAGGCCGGCCCGGCTCATGGTCGATACCGGCGCCTTCGCGACGTTGTTGCACCGCGGCTTCGTCCGCGGTTTACATGTTCCAGTTCATGAAACTCCGTTTAATTCAACGGCAGTCAATTTGAAGCAACGTGGTGTCGACATCGCCCGGATTCGAAAACTTTCCGTTGGCTCCGTCGATATCGTTGGTAAGGATGTCGGCGTGGTGGATCTGGAAGGATTGATCCACAGCGATTTGTTGCGGGGGTCCCAGCCGGTCGCGGGACTGCTCGGCGCTGAGATTCTAAAGTCGCATCATGGAATCATCGACTTCGGCACGCGCACGCTCTATCTGAAGAAATGAGGCGCGCTCGGCGGCCGCTCGGGCTGGGGTAGCAGCGTTTGGTCATGGGTAAATGTTCCTGGGAACTTGTGCTGGCTGGAGAATATGCAACCATTTAGTTGCATATTCACAACCCTCCCCATGGACCTAGTCTTCAAAGCTCTTGCCGACAGAAGCCGCCGCTTCCTGCTCGATCAGCTTCACGAAAATAATGGTCAAACGTTGAATCAGCTTTGTCGGCACCTCCAGATGACGCGCCAAGGCATTACCAAGCATGTCGCACTGCTGATCAGAGCTCATCTGGTCGTCCCACTTTGGCGCGGCCGGGAAAAGCTGCACTACCTGAACCCGGCGCCTCTAAAACAAATCTCCGAACGCTGGATCGACAGACACCACCGACGCATCCCGCTGGCCTTGCGCGAGATCGAACAAGCTCTCAGCAAGCTGGAGCCTCCCGCTGAACCGTGAACGACCCTCACTCGACGTCGATTTCGCGAACGCCTTTTTGCTGACGGATTGTCTCGACTTGATTCCGGATTTTGTCCGCAAATCTAACGCTCGATGGAATCGCGTTGATCAGGACAACCGGCGTCTCGGCGTCGGAAGTATCCAGCTGAATGTTTTCCAGGTGCGCCAGCCGATAAAGAAAAGGTTGCCTCGTCTCCAGATCCTTCACTCGATATAATTCGAGGGTATCGGTTACTTTCCCAAGAACGCCTTCGGTTATTTTGAGCCGCTCGGTCGTCAGTTCGTAGACTTTGGATTTAGTTTGGAGGTAGCGCATGCCGGCGATACAGATGGGCACCGCCATAAGAATCAAAATGTACGGACTAAGGGTTCTGATCTGCGCCGAAGCCTGGCGCTCCAGCAAGATGAAGATCGTGACGATTGCCGCAGCGACTAAAGCGTGGAGAGCGAAAAATCCCAAATTTTTCCATTGCGAGGCGCTGCCGCGCCAGATTGTTTCCTCAGCCATTCGGGATTTGTAGCGCCATGGCCGCGATCAAACAAGCATTCGTCCTCGGTGCCGGACGTGGGATAAGGCTTCGTCCTCTGACCGACGAACTGCCGAAACCGCTGGTACCGATTTTTCAAAAGCCGCTCATCACCTTCGCGCTCGATCATTTGATCGACATCGGAATCGAAAAGTTTTTCGTCAACACGCATCGGTTACCGGACGCTTTTGCTGAAATTTTTCCGGACCACAAATATGGCGATTCAGCACTCGTGTTGGTCAACGAGCCGGCGCTTCTCGAAACTGGCGGCGGTATCAAGAATATCGAAACGCGTTTGGGAAGTGAGCCGTTCATTACCTACAGCGGCGACATCCTGACCGATGTTCGATTACAGACGCTCATCGACGAACATTTTGCCCGCGGAAACGACGTCACCCTCGCGCTTCGGAAGACTGGCCTGGCTTCGGCCATTGCCTTTCGTGAAAATCGCGTCATCGACATTTCGAATCGCTACGGGGTTCCGGGCAATTACGATTTTGCGAACATCGCGATCTGGAGCCCGTCGATTTTCGCGCGCATTCCGCCAAGGCAAAAAATCTCCTTCATTCCGGTTCTGGGAAATTGGATTTCTCAGGGCGGCAAAATCGGTGGCGTTGTTCTCGACGACGGGAAATGGTTCAATCTCGGGTCGCGCGCCCAATATTTCGAAGTTCATCGCGTGATTTTGAATGAAGGGTGGCGGCCGGCGCATGTGAAAGAGCCGGATTGGTCAGCGCCGGTGCATTCCAGCGCGGTTGTCGATCAGGGCGTGCAAATTCGCGGCTGCTCGGTCGTGGGCAAAGCGTGCCGGGTCGGGGCCGGCGCTATTTTGGACGACACAATTTTGTGGTCCGGTGCACAAATTGCTTCCAAAAGTGAGCTGGTTGGTTGTATTGTCCGCGCCCGAAAGAGCATCACCGGCGCCCATCGCAACATCGACATCTGATTCATGAGAACCAAGGTCCTTCTCCGCCAGACGCGGCGACATTTTCCGCGATTCAACATCGGGGAAATAAAAATCACGCCGATCGAGAAAGGCGGCTCGGATCGGAAATTTTATCGCGTTCGCTGTTCGTCGGAGCACTCGCTGATTCTGGTCAAATACAATCTCGAGCGCGAAGAGAACCGGCACTATGTTGAGATTGCGCAATTTCTGGAGAAGCACGACATTCGGGCGCCGAAGATTTATTTTCATGACGCTGACGAAGGTTTGATCTGGCTGGAAGATCTTGGGGAGGGCGACCTCTTTGGTTATTGCGATGAATCCTGGCTGGTCCGCCGCGCGTTTTACGAATCCGCGCTGGACGAAGTTCGAAAGCTTCACCGACTGCCTGAATCGGTTTGTATTGAAATGCGCCAGCATTTGCCGGCCGAATTCAACGTCGCGCTTTATCTCTGGGAACAAAATTACTTTTTCGAAAACTGCCTTAGTCGCTATTTCAAAATTGAAGAGACCAGGACCGATGAGTTGGCCGCCCTGCCGGCTTTTCGTGAAATCGCGGAGAGGTTGGCGCAGTTGCCCCGCGTTTTGGTACACCGCGATTTCCAATCCCAAAATCTTCTTCTGCGCAACGGGCAGGCCTACTTGATCGATTTCCAGGGAATGCGTCCCGGCCTGGCCCACTACGACCTGGCATCGTTGCTGTTCGATCCCTACGTCGATCTAAGTCAGGCGGAGCGCGACGAGCTGCTCGAACATTATTGCAGCGCCAAGCCGGGCGCCGAGTTTTTGGAAACGCTTCGCCTCTGCGCGATGCAACGCTTGATGCAGGCTTTGGGTGCTTACGGATTTCTTGGGCTGGTCAAGAATCACAAGCATTTTCTGCAGCACATTCCCAAAGCGGTCCGCTCCCTCCGCGAAATCGTCGGCCAAATCGACGGCCTCGATTTATTCGAGAATTTTTTGGCTGGCCTTAAATAATTTTTCGGGGCGCTCGAATTTTGGCAAGCCGGTTTCGTCGAACTCGGCAAACAAATGGAGTTGGCTATGAAGAAACTGGCATTACTTATCGCGCTTGGCCTGGGTTTGGGTAGCGTTTCAGCGTTCGCTTACGATTACCGTTACGACAACCGCACGGCTTACGTCTCGCCGGGACGGAGCGGGCTGGATTGGCGCATCGACCGCCTCAATCAAATGCTCTCCCACGTTCGCTGGGAACTTAGTCGTTATCGTGGCAACTGGCGTCTTCGCCGCGAAGTCGACCGCATTTCCGCCGAAGTGAATAGGGTGAACTGGCGTTATCGCCACGGCTACGACACATGGCGGCTGCGTCGCGAGATCGACAATCTCCGCGCCGAGCTCCATCAGATCGAAGTGCGACTGCACTCGCACTACGGCGATTATTATCGCTGGGATTAAACCTTAGCTGACAAACGGATTCGTTAGGCGCTCGGTGCCGATCTTGGTCGGCGGCCCGTGACCGGGAAGCACTGTCACGTTGTCGCCCAGCGGAAAGAGTTTTTGCCGAATTCCGTTGAACAGAAGATCGACATCGCCGCCGGGGAGGTCCCAGCGCCCGACGCCCCCGGCAAAAAGAACGTCGCCGCCAATGAGCAAATCGTCTTTGCGGGAAAGAAAGCAGAGACTGCCCGGACAGTGGCCCGGGACTTCAAGCACTTGGAATTCAGCGCCTAGAAAATTACGAGCTGGCGTTTCCTCGACAAAGAAGTCGGGTCTAGCTGGCTCGATTTCCAACTCAAATCCGAAATTCCGAAAGAATTCGCGATCCGAGATCATGGGCTCAGTCTCCGGATGACAGCCGATCTGGCAATTGAAGCGGCGCTTGATCTTGGCGACGTCCTGGACGTGGTCGATGTGGCCGTGGGTGAGCAGCAGCATCCGAAGGTCGCAACCTCGCGATTCAAGCCAATCGCAGGCCCCTTGAGGGGCGTCGAACAAAATCCAGCCTTCTGCCGCCGAGACCAGGTAGCAGTTGGTTTCGAAAACGCCGCCGCAAAACGTTTCATAGGTCATCTGACTTGATTCTAAATGAGTCAGCCGCAGCCGGCTACACCCTCGGGATTCAACCGATGGGGCTTTCAGGTAGCGACGAGTGAAAGATTTTGAATGTTCTGAGCGTATAATTGTCTCAACTCCTTACATGTCCCGAAGCATCGGTTGCTTTTGGGCACGAAGTCTGCGAACCTGAAAAACGCGCTTTTTCAAATGAAACCACGCTTCACGCTGTTCTCGGCCTTCGCCGCTATCGCGTTGGTCGCCCCGATGCCCCAGGCATTGCAGGCAAAATCGGATTCCGATCAGATTTGCGTGTCCGTTGGCCGGCTCCTGGAGGAAGGCCATTACACCCATCAACAGCTGAATGCCGAGATGTCGCAAAAATTTCTCCGCAATTACCTCGAACTACTCGATTTCAGCCATCTCTTCCTCACCCAAAAAGACGTCGACGGGCTATCGGCGAAGTACGGCACCGCGCTGTCGGATGATGTTTTGCTCGGAAATCTCAAGCCAGCCTACGAAATCTACGATCTCTACCAAAAGCGCGTTGATGAGCGGGTCGCCAAAATCAAGGAGCTATTGAAGCAGCCGATGGACTTCAAAACCGATGCAACGGTGGAGCTGCGTCGGGAGAAGGCGGCCTGGCCAAAGGATCAAGCCGAAGCGGACGAACTTTGGCGCGGGCGCATCGCGAGCGAATTATTGCAGGAAAAATTAAGCGAACATCCGATCGAGCCAGGTCCGCAGTTGGTCGCTCGCCGTTATGACCGCATCGCGCGCAACGTGCACGAAGAAGATCGCGATGAGCAGGTGAAGCTTTATCTCGACGCGCTCGCCCAAAGCTACGACCCGCACTCAGAATACTTGAGCAAGGCCGACTTCAAGAATTTTAATATTCAGATGGGTCTCTCCCTCGTCGGCATCGGGGCGATGCTGCGAACCGAAGATGGCTACGCCAAAATCGAAAGCCTGGTTCCCGGTGGTCCAGCGCAAGTCGATGGGCGTTTGAAAGTCGGCGATCGGATCACCGCGGTCGCGCAGGGGCAAAACGAATTTGTCGATGTGCGCGACATGCGTCTGGACAAAGTCGTCGAGATGATTCGCGGCAAGAAAGGGACAAAGGTTCGCCTGCTTGCAATTCCAGCGAACGCCTCTGATCCAGCACAACGCAAGAACGTCGAACTGGTTCGCGATGAGATTAAACTGAAAGACCAGGAAGCGCGCGCCGACATTATCATTAAGAAGGACGAAAACGGTAATCCCGTGAAGCTCGGCTGGCTGACGCTCCCGTCGTTTTATGCTGACATGGACCGGCATTCGAAGAGTACGACACGCGACGTGCTGGCGTTGCTTCGTCGTTTGAAAAAGGAGAATGTCACCGGGTTGGTGGTTGACCTTCGCCGCAACGGCGGCGGGTCGCTCGAGGAGGCGATTTCGCTCACCGGCTTATTTTTGAAATCGGGACCGATCGTTCAGACGAAAGGTTCCAACGGCAACATTGTTATTTCGAGTGATCCCGATCCGAGCATCGCTTACAGCGGTCCCCTCGTTGTCCTAACGAGCCGCCAAAGCGCCTCGGCCAGTGAAATTTTCGCCGCCGCGCTTCAGGATTATGGCCGCGCCGTGATCGTGGGCGACAAAAACACTTTCGGCAAAGGCACCGTGCAAACGATTTTGCCGATTGGCCGATTCACTTCCTTGCTCGGCAGCCGTTCCGATGATGATGGTGAACTGAAACTGACGATTCAGAAATTCTACCGCGTCGCCGGTGGTTCGACGCAGCTTCATGGCGTCGCTTCTGACATTGTTCTGCCGACGCTGACTGATTTGCCCGAGTTCGGCGAAGGCGCACTCAAGAATGCGTTGCCTTACGATGAAGTGCCGAAGGCGCGCTACTCCAAATGGTCGGATGGCCATCCGCTATTCATCGAGGAGTTGAAGCGCCGCTCCGCCGAGCGCGTGCAACAAAACGCCGAATTCCATTACGTGATGGAGGATATGGAACGGCTCCGTCACAAGCTGGATGAGAATCGGATCAGTTTGAACGAAGACGCGCGGCGAACGGAAATCCAAGACGAGAAATTGCGAAAAGAAACCCGCACCAAAGAACGTCTCGCGCGACACGAAGAGGAACCGAACATCTACCGGCTCACCCTCGACACGGTCGATAAACCGAATCTACAGTTAATCATGTACCCGGGGAAATTAGCCGAGGCCAAAGCGAAGGAGGGCGCCACCAAGGTTTCGCCGGAAGCCGCGCCGGACGATGATACCGATACGATTGGTGCCGCCGACGACACCAAAGAGCCGGCAATCGACCCCGAGCGCGATGAAGCACTGAACATTCTTGCCGATCTGGTCGATCTTTCGCGTGGACCAAAGACCGCCAGCGCCAACGTCAAGAAAAACGCCGAGCAGCGGCCGTAAAGGTGGATCGCGTTTCTCCGAACGCGATTTTCTAAACGTCTTCGGAAGAAGCCGCCGAGCAGCGGCAAATCAACAGTCGGGCGCAGTCCCGCCGGACTAGCGGGAGCGTAAGCCGTTCCACCTCAATTTTCACGGATAAGCCGGGCGCGATTCGTAAATTCGCTCCGTGTCGTATTGCGGACCGATCGGCCGCCTGAACCAAGGCCAGGGTTGGCGCTGTTGCGGTTGCTGTGGACCGTAACGGAAAAATTCATTGGTTCGCGGTGTTCGTCCGAAAACTGTCACCGGCGTGCCGACGTTCACGGCCTGATAAAATGCGATCGCGAGATTTTCCGGCATCCGGACGCAACCATGGGAGGCCGGATAGCCCGGCAAGTACCCGGCGTGCATTCCGTCGGAACCGTGGAACCGCATGAAATAAGGCATCGGCGCGGGAACGAATCGACAGCCGCGCGGCACGTGCATGTCCACATCCGCGTCGGCAACGACCGTACGCCCGTAGGCATCAACGATTTTTCCGTAGATGCTCGAGTAATGACTTCGTTCTTTCTCGATCACCTTGAACGATCCGCTCGAGGTCAGGTGTCCGTAACGACCGCTCGAGATCGGCGATTGCATTACAACCCGACGCCCGCTGATCAAATAGGCCGTTTGCCGGCTGAGATCGATCTCCACCCGGTACGGATTTTCATCCTGTCCGAACAACGGTGCCGCCAGCAAAACCAGAACTAGAACCCCCCAGAATGCCCTCACAACTTCTTTCAACCCACTAAGACGGGAAAAGTCTCACACGGCGATCGGCGCCTTGATCGACGGATGGGGGTTGTAGCCGACCAGCTCGAAATCCTCGAACTTGAAATCGTGAATATTTTTGATCCGCGGATTCAATTTCATTCGCGGCAAAGATCGATAATCGCGGCCGAGCTGTTCGCGCGCCTGTTCGAGGTGGTTTTGGTAAAGATGCAGATCGCCAAAGGTGTGGACGAAGTCGCCTGGCGTAAGATCGACAACTTGCGCGACCATGATCGTCAGCAGCGAATAGCTGGCGATGTTGAACGGCACGCCGAGGAACAGATCGGCGCTGCGTTGATAAAGTTGGCAACTGAGCTCACTGTCCTGCACGTAAAATTGGAACAGCACGTGACACGGCGGCAACGCCATCTTCTCGATCTCGGCCGGATTCCACGCGCTTACAATTAACCGCCGGCTGTCCGGATTCTTTCGGATCTGCGCGATCACGCTGTCGATCTGATCGACGCGCACACCGTTCGCGCCGCGCCAGTCGCGCCACTGCGCGCCGTAAACGCGGCCGAGGTCGCCTTTTTCGTCGGCCCACTCGTTCCAGATCGTGACGCCGTACTCGTTTAGATATTTGATATTCGTGTCGCCGCGCAGAAACCAAAGCAGCTCGTAAACGATCGATTTGATGTGCAACTTCTTTGTCGTTAGCAGCGGAAATCCTGGGCCGCCCGGCCGCAAATCGTAGCGCGTTTGCGCCCCGAAGATTGACAACGTGCCGGTGCCGGTGCGATCGGCGCGCGGCTGACCTTCTTCCAAGACGAGCCGGAGAAGATCGTGATATTGCCGCACGAAGAAACGTTATCGTCTCTCCGATTTTCGCCAAATCTTTTTGGCGCGCATTTAGCGCGCCAGACCGGATCCAACGTCACGTTGGTCTTTTTCGAGCTGGGTCTTGCGCTCGTTCAAGGTTTGCAAACGCAATCGCCAGCGATGCAATTGGATCGTGAGTTGATTGATGTAACCGCTCACTTCAGCACGCTGCGATTCATTTTCTTTTAGTTTGCGCTGGATTTCTTCGGAATACGCAAGTGTACTCGCCCTCGGTTCTTCAGATTTCGGAACTGCGGTGGGTTTGCCGCATTTCTGACAGGTCAAAGAGAGTCCGGCGGTTGACTGATTCGCGACCAAGGCTGCTTTACAATGTTCGCAATGAAAAAAAATGTCCGGATCGGACTCGACTTTGCGGACGGAATGCACGGCATGTAAACGAGCAACCCGTATGCCTCGTTGTCACACATCGCGTCCTCGCCAAAATGCATTTAGAGACGACTTGTCTCGTTTTGCAGTCGATGGAAGTCGTTGATTTCGACGACTATTCCCTCGTTAAGAGCGACTTAGATCGACACCGAGCGTTCTGGCAAGCCCTTTGCTAAAGAACCGCTCGGTCAAAAGTCTCGCCACGGTTTGAGGTCGTGAGTGGCGTGTCGACCACGAAAGGGAAATTGAATGTATGGCTAAAGTTTTAGGTATCGATTTAGGGACCACCAATTCCTGTATGGCCGTGATGGAAGGTGGCGACCCGGTAGTTTTGGAAAATTCTGAAGGCGCGCGCACCACGCCGTCCGTTGTCGCGTTCACGAAGAGTGGCGAGCGGCTGGTCGGCCAGGCCGCGAAACGTCAGGCGGTGACCAATCCGCAGAACACAGTTTTTTCAATCAAGCGGTTCATGGGCCGCAAGTACGACGAGGTCCACGAAGAAGAGCATCGCGTTCCGTACAAAATCGTGAAGGCCGCGAACGGCGACGCCCACGTCCAAGTCGAAGTCGCCGGCGAGCGCAAAACATTTTCGCCGCCGGAAATTTCGGCAATGATCTTGTCGAAGTTAAAGGCCGACGCGGAAGCGAAGCTCGGCGAAAAAATCATGCAGGCGGTTATCACCGTGCCGGCGTACTTCAACGACTCACAGCGCAACGCGACCAAGGACGCGGGCAAAATCGCGGGCCTGGAAGTTTTGCGCATCATCAACGAGCCCACGGCGGCATCGCTCGCTTACGGTTTGGACAAGAAAAAGGACGAAAAGATCGCTGTTTACGATTTGGGCGGCGGCACGTTCGACATTTCCGTTCTCGAGATCGGCGATGGCGTTTTCGAAGTGAAAGCGACCAACGGCGACACCCACCTCGGCGGCGACGATTGGGACGCGAAGGTAATGGATTGGATCGTACAGGAGTTCAAGAAAGACAGCGGCATCGATCTGACCAAACAGCCGGATGCGGTCCAGCGCATCAAAGAGGAAGCAGAGAAAGCGAAGATCGCGCTCTCAAGCTCGCAGGAATACGAGATCAACCTGCCGTTCATCACCGCAGACGCGAGCGGTCCGAAGCACATTCAGAAAAAGCTGACCCGCTCGAAACTCGAGCAGCTTACCGACGATTTGATTCAGCGGACGATTCCGCCGGTCAAAGCGTGTTTGAATGATGCGAAGATTTCCGAGCGCGATGTGAACGAGCTCGTTCTCGTCGGCGGCATGACGCGCATGCCGAAAGTTGTCGAGACCGCGCGCGGTTTGATCGGCAAACAACCGCACAAAGGCGTAAACCCAGACGAAGTCGTGGCGGTCGGCGCGGCGATTCAGGGCGGCGTTCTGCGCGGCGACGTGAAAGACGTGCTCTTGCTCGATGTGACTCCGCTCACGCTCGCGATCGAAACTGCAGGCGGCGTGGCGACACCGATGATTCCGCGCAACACCACCATCCCGACCCGGAAGTCGCAGATCTTTTCAACTTACAGCGACAACCAGCCGGGCGTGGAAATCAAAGTGTTACAAGGCGAACGCCCGCTCTCACGCGATAACAAACAGCTCGGCGTCTTCCATCTCGATGGAATTCCGCCGGCCCCGCGCGGCGTTCCGCAGATCGAAGTCACCTTCGACATCGACGCCAACGGCATTTTGCACGTGAACGCGAAAGACCTCGGCACCGGCAAGGAGCAGAAGATCTCCATCACCGGTTCGAGCGGCTTGAGCAAGGAAGAAGTCGAGAAGATGCGGCACGAAGCCGAAGCGCACGCCGACGAGGACAAAAAGGCGAAGGAAGCGATCGAGATCAAGAACAACGCGGACACGCTCGCGTATCAGTCCGAGAAACAACTCAAGGAATTGGGCGACAAAATCCCGGGCGACAAACGCAAACCGGTCGAGGACGCGATCGCCGCGGTCCGGGAAGCGATCAACAAGAACGACACCGACGCGATCAAGCGCGCCTACGACGATCTGCAGAACAAGTTCCAGGACATCAGCGCCGAGCTTTACAAACAAGCTTCAGCGCAAGCCGGCCAAGGTGGAGGCCAGCCCGGCTCGGGCCCGGGCCCGCAAGCTGGCGGCCGTCCGGAACCAAAGCAGGAGCCGAAGAGAGGCAACGGCGACGTTGTCGACGCCGAGTTCGAAGTCGTGGATGAGGACAAGAAAAAGTAACGAAAACAATTTGCAGGCGGCGGTCGCAAGATCGACAGTCGCCGGCTCAACCCAAAAACAACAACAGAAAACAAACTAACTTATGGCAAACGTTAACGTAAAACCGCTCGGAGACCGGGTGCTAGTGCATCCGCTCGAAGAGCAGGAAGTGAAAAAAGGCGGGATCATCATTCCCGACACTGCGAAAGAAAAACCGCAGGAAGGCAAAGTAGTCGCGCTCGGCACCGGCAAAATCGACGACAACGGAAAGAAAATCGATTTCACGGTGAAGAAAGGCGACAAGGTGCTGATTTCCAAATACGGCGGCACCGAAATCAAAATCGATGGCGAGAATTACCTGATCATGCGTGAGGACGACATCCTCGGCATCATTGGCTGATTCCGATTTAACGATTCAACGTTTAACCAACTAACGAATAAAACATATGGCAGCTAAACAATTACAATTCGATGAAACAGCGCGGCACACGTTGCTGCGCGGTGTCGAGAAACTGGCGAAAGCCGTCAAGGCCACCCTCGGTCCGAGCGGTCGCAACGTCATTCTCGACAAGAAATTCGGCAGCCCGACGATCACCAAGGACGGTGTGACGGTCGCGAAAGAGATCGAGCTCGAAGATCCGTATGAAAATATGGGCGCGCAGCTCGTCCGCGAAGTCGCGTCGAAAACTTCGGACGTCGCGGGCGACGGCACGACTACGGCGACTATTCTCGCGGAGTCAATTTACCGCGAAGGTTTGCGCAACGTCACCGCTGGCGCCAACCCGACGTCATTGCAGCGCGGCATCATGAAAGCCGTCGATGCGATCGTCGATGAACTGAAGAAGCTCTCCAAGAAAGTGAGCGATCGCACCGAGATCGCGCAGGTCGCGACCGTCTCGGCCAATTGGGACAAGACGATCGGCGAGATCATCGCCGACGCCATGGACAAGGTCGGAAAAGACGGCACGATCACGGTCGAGGAAGCGAAATCGATCGAAACCACGCTCGAAGTGGTCGAGGGCATGCAGTTCGACAAAGGTTATCTCTCGCCCTACTTCGTGACCAACGCCGAAGACATGGAGGCGATTCTCGAGAATCCCTACATCCTCATCTACGAGAAAAAAATCTCGAGCTTGAAGGACCTGCTTCCGTTGCTCGAAAAAGTGGCGAAGGCCGGACGGCCGTTGCTCATCATCGCGGAGGACGTGGAAGGCGAAGCGCTCGCCACGTTGGTCGTGAACAAATTGCGCGGGACGTTGCAAGTCTGCGCGGTCAAAGCGCCGGGCTTCGGCGATCGTCGCAAGGCGATGCTGGAAGACATCGCGGTGCTGACCGGCGGGCGTCTGATCAGCGAAGATCTCGGGATCAAGCTCGAGAACATCAAGATCGAGGACCTCGGCAAAGCCAAGCGCGTCACCATCGACAAGGAAAATACCACCCTCGTTGAAGGTTCGGGCAAGAACGCCGATATCCAGGGCCGGGTCGCTCAAATCCGTCGTCAGATTGAAGAGACGACCAGTGATTACGACAAAGAGAAACTGCAGGAGCGCCTGGCGAAACTCGCCGGCGGTGTTGCAGTGATCAATGTCGGCGCAGCGACCGAGACCGAAATGAAAGAGAAGAAAGCGCGAGTCGAAGACGCGTTGCACGCCACGCGTGCGGCGGTCGAGGAAGGCATCGTCGCAGGTGGCGGTGTGGCATTCCTGCGCGCGCAGAAAGCGCTTGAGAATATGCGCGGTCTCGAAGCCGATGAGAAAGTCGGCGTGGCAATCGTGCGTCGCGCGATCGAAGAGCCGACCCGCCAGCTCGCTGACAACGCGGGCCGCGAAGGCGCGCTCGTAGTCGAGGAAGTCAAGAACCGCAAAGGCAACGAAGGTTACGACGTCTCCAATGACGAGTACACCGACCTGGTCAAAGCGGGGATTGTCGATCCGACCAAGGTCACGCGCACGGCGCTGCAAAACGCGGCATCGATCGCGGGTCTGTTGCTCACCACCGAAGCATTGGTCACGGAGATTCCGGAAAAGGAAAAAACTCCTCCGATGCCACCGGGCGGCATGGATTACTAATCGACAGCCGAAACAACAATTAACAAACAGCCGAGCTCGCAAGGGCTCGGCTGTTTTGCATCCAGCGTTGCCGACGAATGACTAGGGACCAGCTTAAGCAGCATCAGCGTGCGCTGCGCGAGAAATGCCTGCAGGCGATCCTAGGTTCGCGCGCGACAAAAAAGCTGATCGTTGCAGGTGCGGGGACGGGCAAGACGTACACCTTTGGGAAGGTCATCGAGCAACGCAAAGGTGGCAAAAACTTGGCAATGACGTTTATCCGCAAGCTCGTGGCGGATATGGACCAGACGCTTCACGGCAACGCGGAAGTACGAACGTTCCATGCCTTTTGCAAGAAGACGCTTCACGGCAAATTCGGCGCGTTTGAGCTAATTAGCTTTCTGCCCGAAATCATCGTCAAGGATGCAGCGCTGCTTAATCAGAATCTCAAGGATTTTGCGGCAAAATTTCAAATGCTCGACGAGCGAGCTCCTGAGATTGAATTCTACCTGAAGCGAAGCGACTACTACAGCGCTCTCGGGTTCGATGACGCGGTATACCGATTATTGAAGGAAATACAAAAGTCGGCGGACATTCTTCCCGAATTCGACCAAATCGTCATTGACGAGTTCCAGGATTTTAACCCGCTGGAGGTGGCTTTTATAGAAGAGCTCGGCAAGAAGGGAGACATTCTGATCGTTGGTGATGACGATCAGGCCGTCTATAACGATCGGTGCGCATCGCCGAAATATTTGCGGGATCTGTACGCGTCAGGCGAGTTCGAAAGATTTGAACTGCCGTTTTGTAGTCGCTGCACAGAGGTTGTTGTCACTGCGACGAACGCGCTCCTTAAAAAGGCGACTTCGTCGGGCTATTTTAGCGGCAGAGTGCCAAAAAAATACGAGTGCTTTTTGGATGATAAAGAAGCGGACAGCAAGCGATATCCAAAGATCATCATCGCGAACGTTACAACCGGTACAAACTTCGCGAAGTACATCAGCCGCGAAATAAAAAAGATCGACGCTGCGGACATCGCTGAATCACACACTGAAGGCAAAGAGTACCCCACTGTCTTAATCGTTGGGAAACGGCATTATTTAAGGGAAATCGATAACCAGCTCCGAAAGCATCACCAACAAATCAATTACCGCTCGGCTTAAGGCGAGCCTTACGGGATCGCCAACGCGTTCGGCCAGCTTATCCCGAACGATAAGTCCAATCTAGGGTGGCGCATTCTTGCTGAATTATTTTTGGATGAGGACGAAGTCCGGAAAATGGTCGAGAGATCCATGAGCAATCAGCCGTTCATAGAGCTGCTTCCATCGGAGTTTGTTGAACGACAAATGCGAGCAGTTGAATTGGCGCGAGCTGTGAAGTCTCAGAGTTTGACCAGCGAAGGGGTGCAAAGGGAACTGATTGATCTACTCGGGCAGGGTTTTGCGAATCAGGTATTGCAATCACTTACCGAACCGAATGCGCCTGTCGCGACGGTCGATAAGAATCAGCCGACGATTCTGCTTACGTCTTTCAAGGGCTGCAAGGGACTGTCCGCTGGGCATGTCTTCATCGTTGGAGTGCACGATGGCGGTCTGCCTAGGGACAATAAACACGTCGACGATGTCGAAATTTCGCAGTTTGTTGTTGCTTTGACCAGAACGCGTAAGCAGTGCCACATTTTATCAAACGACTGGGTTTATTCGCCTAAAGGTAAGAAGGGTTGGATTGGTGCTTTCCAGCCGTCAATCTGCGTAGATTGGCTTCCAAAGGAATTGGTTGAAGACCGCGGGAAGCTTCGAGCTAAGGATTTCTAACGACAATCAATCGGGAGAACACCGGAGTCGTATCTAAACATTTGACGTTTTGGTCAGCACTCGACGTTAGCGACACGGCTACAACACCGCTGACTTACACGATTAACAGCAACGGGCGGATTACGATGACTTTATTTTGGTCATCTCGCTTGTTCTCCGATTTTTCGGATCGCGTCAAACTTCGCGGCGGGAACAGCAGAAGGAAGCTTCCGAACCCGCAAGGAATACAGATTCTCCTCATCGATCTCCACCACATTTTTCAGCAGCAGCTCGAGATTGTCAGTTACGGATAAGAACCGGCCAGAAAGCGCATCAGCAACACCGGAGGACAATTGCGCTGTAAATTCGGCAACGCGTTCTGCGGGAACGGTCAGACCTTCGTCGAAAATTCGGGCAAACCACGGAATCCATTTCTTTGCATCCGGAGAGGTCAGAGAATGTTCGGCCATGGCAGTGCGCACGGTGGCCGGGGCTAGGGCAAAGACCGACACGCCGTGCGGCTTCGTTTCCCCCGCCAACACTTCGCTGAACCGAGCCAGTGCCGCCTTGCTCGCGATGTATCCCGAAAAATAAGTGAGTGAGAAAGCGGCGCCACTGGAGATGATGTTGATGATTCGCCCCTTCTTGCGCGTGACCATGCGTGGCAACACAAGATGCGAGCACAATGCCGCGCCCCGAAGATTGACGGCGAGCACGCGCCACCATTCGTCGATGGGTGCTTCCCAGAAGGGAGAAATCGGGCCGATGATGCCAGCGTTGTTCACTAGAATGGTCACGCAACCGAGCCCGCGCTCAATCGCAGAAAATGCAGAAGATACGGCAGCGGCATTCGTGACGTCACACGCAAACGGGCGCGCGTGACCGCCTGCCTGTTCAATCAAGTGACTGGTCTCAGCGATCTCGCTTTCGGACCGGGCAATGGCCGCGACCTTGGCACCCGCATTTGCCAGTCTTAGCGCGATAGCGCGGCCGATGCCGCGGCCTCCACCAGTCACAACCGCGACTTCGTTGTGCAAATTAACGTTTCCTAAAGCCTTTTGGATTGTTGTCACGTTCGTCACGGTTTCTTTGCATTGGATCGTGACTTACCCCGCAACTCGCCGCTACGCCAAAATGCAGATGATTTTTGCCAATCTTTTGCAGTTCGTTGCAGCGCCAAATTAAGCAACGTTTATAATCTCGGAATATGTCGTCAGATGCGACCAAGAGTCGGGCAGTAGTAGCCAAACAAAGGCGAGTGATTTTTTTGGCGCTGCCACCGGTCGAGGAGCTCGATCTCGTTGGTCCGATTCAAGTGTTTGGAGCAGCAAATCGTCTTACTGGCAAACCAACTTACACCGTTGAGCTGGTGACAAATCAAGAGGACCTAAAAGTCGTCGGCGACAGCGGCCTCGTTTCTTTTCAAGCGGCTCGGCATTATCGTTCCGTCCGAGGTGAGTTCGATTCGCTTTTGATCGTGTGCGGTCTTGCGAGCCGCGCTACTAGCAACATCGCCTTGTTGGCATGGATTCGGCGGAGTGCTGGCCGGGCGAAGCGCGTCGGATCGGTTTGCGTGGGGGCATTCGTGTTAGCTGAGGCAGGTCTTCTAGATAACAGGCGCGCAACCGCGCATTGGAAATTCAACGCCGAATTGGCGCAGCGTTTTCCCAGGGTAACTGTTGTTCACGACCCGATCTGGGTTCGTGACGGAAATATCTATACGTCTGCGGGTATTTCGGCTGGTATTGATCTGGCGCTTGCCTGGGTCGAGGAAGACTGCGGGAACGCCATTGCTGCAGAAATAGCGCGTGAATTCGTCCTCTTCCTTCGCAGGCCGGCTGGACAGGCGCAGCTGAGTGTTTCGCTCGCCGCCCAGGCAAACGAAATGAAAGCAATACAGGAACTTCAGGTCTGGATCGCTGAAAATTTGGCGGAGCAATTATCGATTCCGGTTCTCGCCAAAAAAGTGTCGATGAGTGTGCGCAATTTCGAGCGTTTGTTTACAAGAGAACTCGGGATCTCTCCGGGTCGTTACATTCTCAAAATGCGAGTTGAGTCTGCGCAACGAATCTTGGAGCGCAGCGATATGGGCATGAAAGAAATCGCAGGCGCGGTCGGGTTTTCAAGTCCGGACGTGATGAGGCGGGCATTCCAGAGTATTACTGGCCGGACACCACTTGAGAATCGCCGAGCAAATTTTGCAGCATCAAGACGCCACTTGAGATAGAACCTCGCGTCGATTGGCGAGTGTAGTCCCTGTCCTGCTTACTCGGTCATCCTCTCGCCGGAGCCGCCGATTTCTTTGGGAAAATTGCGGAACTTCGGCAGGCCGTCTTTTATCGGCAGGACTTTCTCTTCGTAGTTCAGGTGGACGGTTGGTTTGAAGACGAGACCGCTTAGCGCAATGCGAATATCAGCCAGGCCGAGTGTCGGGTGATCGATCATGACGTGGCCGCCGCATTTTGTGCAGTATCGACGGTCGCTCATCCCGCTGCTTTTGAATTTCCCGAGTGAATCCGCGCCTTTGGTCGCTTTCACGTTCTCGGGTTTCCACAACGTGAAGATGCTGACCGGCGCAGTGGAATAACGCCGGCATTCGTTGCAATGGCAATAGCCCATGTCGATCGGCGCGCCGCTCGCCTCGATCTTGACCGCACCGCAGTAACAGCTTCCTGAGTATTTCTCCGCCATGCCGAAATATTAAGAGCGACACCGCCTTCGCGTAAAGCTACGGCGTGGCAGGCGAGTGACGAGTGGCGCAAAACACGACGAACTAGACAGGATTCACAAGATTACCTGGACTGAGTTTCCGGAAATCGGCCTAAGTCCTGTTTATCCTGTCTTATTTTTGTCGGATTTGCTGAGCGGCCAATTTTCTGCCAAAGTTGCGGCCTCTCGTGGAAAGTTACGTGCAGAATTTGATGGCCGAGGTGAAGGCCAAAAACCCGGGCGAGTCCGAGTTTCACCAGGCGGTGCAGGAAGTGGTCGAGTCGCTCACGCTGGTCTTGGATCGAGATCCGCGTTACCGCAAAGCGAAAATCGTCGAGCGTATGATCGAGCCCGAGCGGGTGATCATGTTCCGCGTGCCGTGGCAGGACGACATAGGCGAGATCCACGTCAATCGTGGCTTCCGCGTCCAAATGAACAGCGCGATCGGCCCCTACAAAGGCGGGCTCCGATTTCATCCGACGGTCAATCTTGGGATCCTGAAATTTCTCGCGTTCGAACAGGTCTTCAAAAACGCGCTTACTACGTTGCCAATGGGCGGCGGTAAAGGCGGTTCCGATTTCGATCCCCACGGAAAAAGCGACGCCGAAGTGACGCGCTTTTGTCAGGCGTTCATGTGCGAGCTCTGGCGCCACATTGGACCCGAGACCGACGTGCCCGCGGGCGACATCGGCGTCGGCCCGCGCGAGATCGGGTTCTTGTTCGGCATGTATAAGCGACTCAAAAACGAATTCACCGGCGTGATGACTGGAAAAGGTCTTACCTGGGGCGGCTCGGTCATTCGCCCGGAGGCGACCGGTTACGGTGCGGTTTATTTCTCCGAAGAAATGCTCAAGACGCGCAAGGAAGATTTGAAAGGGAAAACGGCGCTCGTGTCCGGAAGCGGAAACGTTTCGCAATATACCGTCGAGAAACTGATCACCCTTGGCGCGAAACCGGTGACGATGTCCGATTCGACCGGTTACATTTTTGATGAGGAAGGGATCACGCGCGAGAAACTGATGTTCGTGATGGACCTGAAAAACAATCGACGCGGCCGGATTTGCGAATACGCAGAGAAATTCAAGGGCGCGGTGTTCACGAAAACGGACCCGAAGCTCGATTACAATCCGCTTTGGACGCACAAGGCCGAGTGCGCGTTCCCGAGCGCGACCCAGAACGAGATCAGCGGCAAGGACGCGGCCAATTTGTTGAAGAACGGTTGTTACGTCGTTTGCGAAGGCGCGAACATGCCGAGCACGATCGACGCGGTGAACCAGTTCTTGGACGCGAAAATTCTTTTCGGCCCGGGCAAAGCCGCCAACGCCGGCGGCGTTGCAACTTCAGGATTGGAGATGGCGCAGAACAGCATGCGCGTCCGTTGGACGCGCGAAGAAGTCGACGCGCGGCTGTTCAACATCATGAAAACAATCCACGAAAATTGCGCGCGCACGGCCGAGAAATACGGCACGCCCGGCAATTACGTGAACGGCGCGAACATCGCCGGCTTCGTCAAAGTCGCCGACGCAATGCTGGACCAGGGACTGGTGTAAGCGCCCCGCTCTTGTCGGGGACGAGTGAAATAGTGAGTCCGAGCCGGACTGGCATCCGATGTCGATCTTTGTTAACGCCTCCGTCTTCGCGCCCGAGTGCGGGCCGCCTTCTTCGCAGCTCGCGATCGACTCGCGGCGCTGCGTCGACTTGCGGCGCGATGCGCTTGTCGCGACAACGCGCGACGTGATGCCGAGCGGCGCGATTCGCGTCGGAGTGCACCCCTCACGGCGCGCGCTCGTCTGCGCGACGGACGTTTGCGAGCGCGTCCGCGTTTTAATTCGCGCCGCGCTTGTTGTTTGATTTTGCGCGAGCCGCGTTTCGGCGGCGGCAATTTCACTCCGGCGCGTCGCGCTTTGGATAAACCAATGGCGATGGCTTGTCTGGCCGAGCGCGCACCGTGTTCTCCTTCACGAATGTGTTCCATCTCTTCACGGACGAATTCGCCCGCTTGGGTTGAAGGAGACTTTCCTTCTTGCTCGTCTTCACGAGCCCGTTCGAGTGCCTCTTCTTCTGACATAGTACAAACGTTCGCGGCCAGATCGACAATTGGATGTGGTCGCGCTTGTCATCCGCGCAGAACTCGACATTTTCGTTGGATGACGAAATGGCGATCGCTGTTTTTTGTCGGTTTGTTACTAACGCTGTTCAGCGGATTTGCTCAAAGCCAAAGTCCGAAAGAAGAATCGAGCGCCACGCCGACGCCGACGGCAACGCCGAATGTCTTTTCATCGCAAACGCTGTCCGACTTGAAGCGTTTGCAGCAAGCGGCCTTGACCAGCGATTACGCGTATCGGCAGGTCGCGCATCTTTCCAACAACATCGGACCGCGCTTGAGCGGGTCGACCCAAGCGGCGAAAGCAGTCGAATATGTCGCAAACGAATTGAAAGCGATCGGCTGCGAAGTACAGCTCGAGAAAGTGATGGCGCCGCATTGGGTCCGCGGCGCGGAGGCCGCGTCGCTCGTTCAATTTCCCGGGATGGCGGAAGGAACGACACAGAAGATTTTGCTCTGTGCGTTGGGCGCGAGCGTCGCGACGCCGAAGGACGGAATCACCGCTGAAGTCGTCGCCGTAAAAAATTTCGACGAGCTGAAAGCGATGTCGCGGGACAAAGTTGCGGGCAAGATCGTGCTTTTCAATTATCCGTTCGACAAACAAATGGCGGCGCAAGGTCACAGCGGCGAAGCGTATGGCGAAGCAGTCACCTATCGGAGCGATGGAGTAAGCGCGGCGGCGCGGCAAGGCGCGGTTGCATGCTTGATTCGGTCCGTCGGCGGCGCCGATTATCGAATTCCGCACACCGGCCAGACCAAATACGCGGATGACGCGCCAAAAATTCCGGCTGGCGCGGTTACGGCCGAAGACGCCGACTTAATTGTCGATCTTGTGAAGCAAGGACCAGTGAAAATGTGGCTCGCGCTCACGCCGCAAACCTTGCCGGCTGTCGAGAGCGCGAACGTGATTGGCGACATCAAAGGCAGCGAGCATCCCGATCAAGTGGTGATCGTTTCCGGTCATCTTGATTCCTGGGACTTGGGAACAGGCGCGATCGATGACGGCGCGGGTGTCGCAGTTTCAATGGAAGCCGCGAATTTGATTCACAGGTTGAATTTGAAACCGAAACGCACGATCCGCGTGATTGCGTGGATGAACGAAGAGAACGGCCTCGCCGGCGCGAAGCAATACGCGAAAGATCATGCGAAAGACTGGGCGAACCATTTCGCAGCGATGGAAACTGACGGTGGAGCGGGGCATCCGGTTGGACTTCACTTCAGGGCGAAACCAGAAGTGAAAGCGATGTTGAAAGCGGTCGGCGCACTTCTGCAGGAATCAGGCGCCGGAATTTTAGGTCTCACCGAACACGCCGGTGCCGATATCGAACCAATGGAGAAAGCTGGCGTGCCAACCTTCGCGCCGATTCAGGACAACCGGTTCTATTTCAATTATCACCACACCGCCGCGGATACGCTGGACAAAATTGTCCCAAAAGAACTCGCCGAAAATTCCGCAGTTGTCGCGGTTTGGGCTTACGCGCTGGCAAATTCCGAGCAGGCGCTGCCCAGGTGAGTGTGGATCGAGCTCTCCGAGCTCGATCTAACGCGCTACGGAGATCCCGTTCCACCAAAGATCGACATCGTCACGCGCGGCGGGGTTTGCTAAAGCTGGGGCGTGAATCTGGAGACGATCAATTCGATCGCGCAGATCGTCGCTGCGCTCGGCGTGATTGCGTCGCTGTTTTATCTGGCGGCGCAGATCCGTCAGAACACCAAGTCGCAGCGTTCGGTGGTGGTTGATTCGCTGACCAACTCGCTGATTGTACTACTCGGGCCGCAGAATGATCCAACTATGATGCGGGGATTCGCCGCAGCGGTGGAAGACTGGCACGGCGCGAGTGAGGAAGATCGAATGCGGGCGATATCCATGCTTTTCACCACCTTCAAGCTTTTTGAAAATGCCTGGTTTCAGCAGCAGCAAGGCACGCTTGAGCGCGAGCAATGGGAAGGCTGGGACCGGCACATTCGGGTCTATTATCACCGGCCGGGAGTGCAAACCTGGTGGGCGGACCGCCGAGCTATGTTCGCGCCGGGCTTTCGGAAGTATGTCGAAGCGACCCAGCCCATCAGCGGCGTGAGTCCACTCAGTCAGTTAATTCGAAGCAAACCATAGCTGCCGTGAGAATCGAAGCCTGAGGCGGAGTGAAACGGACAAGCTGAAACACAGGTTCCCGCGCGACCTGCAAAATCTGTTTCCGACATTGGCGGACGCAGGGTAGATTCGGCGGCGGAGGCCGCATGGAAGGAGCTTTCCCAAATCGCGCCGAAGCCGGGCGATTGCTCAGTGTAAAACTCGCGAAATACGCCGAGCGCGATGACGTGATCGTGCTCGGTCTGCCGCGCGGCGGGGTGCCGGTCGCTTATGAAGTCGCGCAAGCGTTGCGCGTTCCGCTCGATGTTTTCATTGTTCGCAAGCTAGGCGTCCCGGGTTTCGAAGAACTGGCCGCAGGCGCGATCGCGTCCGGCGGGGTGCGGGTTTTGAATGAAGATGTCACGCGCGCATTGCCAAATGCGGATGAAATCATTGAAATGGTCACGGAACGGGAAACTGCGGAAGTCGAGCGGCGGGAACAGAGTTATCGTGACGGACGCCCGGCGCCGGAACTGAAAGGACGCACCGTGATCCTGATCGACGACGGGTTGGCAACCGGCGCGACCATGCGGGCAGCGGTGAAAGCGTTGCGCCAACGCGGCGTGGCCAGGATTGTCGTGGCCGTTCCGGTTGGCCCGCCAGACACGTGCCACGAATTCGAGGACGTGGCCGACGAGGTTATTTGCGCAAGCGCGCCGGAATATTTTCAGGCGGTCGGGCAGTACTACGAAGATTTTTCGCAAACCAGCGACGAAGAAGTGCGCTTGCTGCTCACTCGCGCTGCGCAAGCGCCGACGCATGAATGACGTCTGCATCCCGGCCGGTCGCGTGATGCTCGACGGCAATCTGACGATTGTGCGCCACGGCGAATCCGTCCGTCGGCAGATCGATCAAGCGAACGGTCTAATTCTTTTTGCGCACGGCAGCGGCAGCAGTCGGCATAGTCCGCGGAATCAATTCGTCGCGCGCATGCTGAACGAAGCCGGGCTCGCGACGTTGCTCTTCGATTTGCTCACGCCGGAAGAAGAATCGGTCGATCTTTACACGCGCGAGCATCGCTTCGACATTGGATTGCTTGCCGAGCGCCTTGTTTACGCGACTAGATGGGCGAACCAGCAAGAACAGACGCGCGACTTGTCGATCAGCTATTTTGGATCGAGCACCGGCGGCGCGGCGTCGTTAGTCGCGGCGGCGGAATTGCCAAATGAAGTCGTAGCTGCCGTTTCGCGTGGCGGCCGACCAGATTTAGCGGGTGACGCATTGCCGAAAGTGAAAGCGCCGACGCTGCTCATCGTCGGTGGCGAAGATCATGTCGTCATCGAATTGAACGAGAAGGCGCGCTCGCAAATGAAATGCGAATGCAAGATCGACATCGTCCCGGGCGCGACCCATTTGTTCGAAGAACCGGGCACGCTTGAGCAGGTAGCGCAACGCGCCAGCGATTGGTTCGTGCATCACCTGAGCGCGGCGGCCACAAGAAACCGAATTTTGTGATCGCCCGAGAGGCAGTCGCTAGCTCAGCTACGATCATTCAGAATCGGGGATAGCAAGGCACAACTAAAAGAGGCTACGATGGTTTCATTGGTGAGGCTCGTGTTATGAAATGTTGGAACGCAATCGTCGCGATAGCGGCAGCATTAAGCGTTGGTGGCAGCGCGTCGGCTAGCGCCAACGCCAATGTTTCGTCGAGTTCCTCCGGCGGTAGTGGCGCGCATCACGGCGGCAGCACCACCAGCGCACCAAGCGTGGCACCAGCTGCGCATTTTAGTGCCATCCAGCGCCGTCCCGGCGCAGTGGGGTACCGAGCGGTTGTGAATTATTCGCACGGCAACCGCACCCTGAATTATCCAGCGGTTGGAGTTTCTACGCAGCGCCATTCGATGCCGGAAGGCCGCGGAAAATTAAATAGCGCTTATACGCTCCAACGTAATCCAAATTCGCATCCAATTTCCGGCTCCAGCACCGCGACAAAAACCAGACTGGATCCGCAGACATCCACCCGCCTGCGCAATTGGAACGGTAACATCGATACCGTCCGGCAAGCGCGATTGAACCACGCCGATCATTGCCATCATCATCACGACCGTTGGTGGTGGCGGAACCATTGCGTTGCTTTCATCTTTTTCGACTGGGGCTGGTGGGGCTGGTATGACGGCTGGTGGTATCCGGCCTGGGGTTACGATCCCTACTCTTATTACCAGTACAACGAGCCGATCTACGGCTATGACGGCGAATCGCCGGAACAAATTGTCGCCGGTGTTCAAGCTGCGTTGCAGGAGCGTGGTTATTATCAATACGCCGTTGACGGCCGAATGGGTCCGCTCACCCGCGCCGCGATGGCACGCTATCAACGCGACCACGGATTGCCGATTACTTCCGGCATCGATCCGGCAACGCTCGGCTCACTCGGCATCATCCGCTGATTCATTTGCAACGTCGCTCAATTTGGCGTTGAAAATGGCGTGACCGATTCAACGCCGCCGCCACTGAAAGAGAAACGCAGTCGTATCAGCGTTGGGTTACTCATGTTCCGGCGAAAGAACAATTCCTTCGAATTTCTCCTGGTTCATCCGGGTGGCCCGTTTTGGAGAAACAAAGATGACGGCGCGTGGACGATTCCCAAAGGCGAAGCAGCGCCAGGAGAGGATTTGCTGGCCTGCGCGCGGCGTGAATTTGAAGAAGAGCTCGGAATCAAACCTTCGGCAGATTGGGTTCCGCTGGGTTCCATCAAACAGAAAGCCGGCAAGACGGTTCACTCCTGGGCGTTTGAAGGCGATTTGCCGGACGACTTCAAATTGAAATGCAACACTTTTGAAATCGAATGGCCGCCGCGATCCGGCAGGACGAAAGAATTTCCGGAGATCGACCGCGCAGAATTTTTTTCCCACGAAATCGCGCGCCGCAAAATCAATCCGGCTCAGATTCCATTTCTCGACCGTTTCCGCAACGTCGTGGCAGCAGAATGATCTATCGGTTTTCGTTCGTGTCCGGCGCGAGCACGCAACGAAACCCGTAGATAACATCGCGCTCGTTGCGATCTACCACGTTGCGATAAGATGATTGCATTTCCAGGCGGTTCGTCGTTGCCCAGGAGCCGCCGCGCAACACGCCCCAGTCGCGCCCAGTTCCTGTGCCGCCACCTTTGTAAGTGTCGGCACACCATTCCCAAACGTTCCCGCCGAGATCATACAGGCCCAACGAATTCGCTTTGAAACTGCCAACCGGCATGGTCGCCCGTCGCTTTTGCGGGATTCCATAATTGCCCGCGCTTGCCGGCGGCGGCCATTGTTTTCCCCACGGAAATTCGTTTTTGATCTTTCCGTCGCGCGCCTGAGGCGTACCGCCTACCTCGTTTTGCAATCCAATGGCCAGACTCCACTCTCTATCGGTCGGCAAACGGTATGATTGTCGATCTTCGATCAAATTTTCGTCGCGCTCTTTCTCGGTCAGCCATTTGCAAAACGCCGTCGCGTCAAACCAATTCACTTTCACGATCGGATGATTCGGCGCCTGCTGAAAATCCGTCGGCTCGTAATGTCGGCCCGTCGCCTGCAAAAATGCCGCATAATCCTGCACGCGCGTCTCCCAGATCGAGACCCGGATGTCGCCCAGCGGAATGAATTTCATTCCAAGCGAGTTCGTGAACGGTTGTCCCGGCGCGGGACCGACGCTCTTTTCCAGGCGCGCCGCCAGAAACGTCTGCTGCTGCGGTTCGACCTTGCCGCTGATCGACGTCGATTTGTAGCCGCCGAGCTGCAATTCGTAAGTGGCGTCGCCCGGGCTAACTTCCTCGACGACGAGCGGCGTCTGGCCAAGTTGCTTTCCCTTCGCGATAACGGTCGCCCCGCCCGGCGCGCTCGTGATCTTCACACTCCCGTTCGCGAAAACGAAATGCGCGGCGTTCTCACGCTGCGGCTCGACGTCGATCTTTTGTTGTTCGTTAGGCCAACCGTCCAGGTGCGCGGTCAACTCGTGCGAATGCGCCGGCAATTCCAACTGCACCGGAGTTCGGCCACGTGATTTTCCATCGACGAAAACCTCGGCGCCGCTAGGTTCGCTGGTGATTTTCGCCGTCGCACTGACGAATGCGAATGACTTCGTCACGGTTTCGCCACGGCGCACTTCAACGTCGTCGCGCATCTCCCAGTCGGCGCGACGTGCAGTGACTAAATATTTTCCAGTTGGAAGATCGACAATCGACTGCGGCGTGACGCCTTCACGCAAAACCTGACCGTCTTCACTCCGAATTGAAAATTGCGCGCCCGACGGATCAGATTGGATTTGGAACGCGCCTTTGCTGCGCACCAACCGAAAGGGCGGAAGCTGCAACGCGTGTTTTCCGCTAAAGTCAATTGT
Source organism: Chthoniobacterales bacterium (assembly GCA_035315805.1). GTDB lineage: Bacteria > Verrucomicrobiota > Verrucomicrobiia > Chthoniobacterales > UBA10450 > AV40. The sequence goes on along the minus strand of DATFXN010000010.1, from coordinate 21,400 downwards.
CGTTTCTATCGGTTCATAGCCTGGACTCATGATTCGCAGGTTATATTTCCGGGGTTCGAGATCTTCGAACGTTGCCGGACTTTTTTGCGCGTGATCACCCAGAACTACGAGTGCGCCGGAAGGTTCGGTCCGAATCGTCGTTTGCAACTGCGGTTCGGATTTTGGGTGAGATTGCTGCCGCCAGAACCAAACGCCGCCAAGCGCCAGCGCCAAGATCGACACCGTCGTAACTAAGACTTTCGCGCGCGATTTCTTCGGAGCCTCGCCGCGCTCGAGCCCGCGCAGGTCGCGATGCATTTCCCCGGCGGATTGGTAGCGCTTCTTCCGATCGTTCGCGCAAGCTTTCACGAGCACGTCGTTGAGTTGCAGCAACTGCTCGCGATCGGGACGCGTGCTCAGTTGCGAATCTATCTCGGGAAAATCTAGCCGGTCCTTTCCGGTGCAGGTTTCGTAGAGAAGTTTGCCGAGACTGTAAATGTCGGCTTGCGGCGTGCCCGGACCTTCTGGCGGAACATAACCCTCGGTGCCAACGAACGATTGCTGCCCGCTCGCTGCGACTAATCCGATATCGGCGAGTTTCGGCGTGCCTTCAGTGAAAATGATGTTCGACGGTTTGATATCACGGTGAGTCAGGCCGCGCGCATGCAACGCGTCGAGCGCTTCCGTCAGCGAAATTCCCAAGCGAATCGATTCACTCGCAGTCAGACGTTTGTGGCGCGCCAGATCGCTCTTTAACGTTCGCGGTTCGTAATTAGCAGGATCGATCTCGCGGCCGTCTACGTGGTCGTCCGCCAGTTCCATGCTGTAGTAGAGATACTGGCTTGTCCGGCCGACGTGGAGAATGTCGATGAAGCCGGCGTGCTCGCGCGAGATCGGTTCGAACGCCGACATGCCTTCGAACTCGCGCAAAAACGCCCGTTCACTTTCGAACGTGCTCCGATAAACAATTTTGACCGCCCGAAATGCGCTGGTCACGGTCCGCGCCAGCCAAATCTCGCCATAAGCGCCGCGCCCGATCACGCGCAGCAGCTCGTGATCGGGAATAATTGGAATTTGGGCGGAAACTTGTTCGGGAATGGTCGCGATTTTACACAAGCCGCGACTGCGAGGCAATTGCAGCCGCAAACGTCGACCTTAGCGTCCGAGTTTCTCCAGCGCTTTGATTTCCTTCTTCAAAACCGCTCCGACGCGGTGCCGGGCCAGATAAACCTGCCCGACGCTCACGCGCAATTGATCCGCCACTTTTTGCGCCGGCCATTCCTTGCGCACATAACAATCGAAAATCTGGAACTGCTTCGGATCCACCTTCTTCTTTGCGTGCGCAATAGCCGCCTCGAATAAATTCTCTTTCCATTCCTTTTCCCAAACTTGGTCAAGATCGACCGCGCGTGAATCCGGAACGCGCTCGATCGTCGCGGTAAGCCGATCGTCGATTTCGCGCGGGCGTTTCACATCGCCGGGCTGGCGTTTCCGAAACTGATCGACGATGCGCCAACGCGTGATTTGCAGGAGCCAGCCTTTAAACGAGCCGATCGCCGGATCGTATTTCAATTTGTCGATCTTCTTGGCGACTGTGATCACCGTTTCCTGCACGACTTCCTGCGCTTCGGCGTCGGTCAGCCCGGCTCTGCGCGCGGTCGAATAAATCAGCTTCCAGTAAGTATCGAAAAATTCCTGCCAGCGCTTCCGGTCGTCCCAATTGACCAGCCGATCGATCAAACTCCGCCGCGTTGCAGCTAAACGGCCGCTCTTCATCCGCTTCTTTCTAGTGGGTTCACCCGCTCACAAGCAAGGTGGATCGGCTTCTCCGAAGACGATCGGTAGCGTTCGGAGAACGCGATCCACCAATTCCTGAAAGATTCTCGTCCGGCCGTCGTATCCACCTCATGAAAACTCCCGAGTCTCTCTCCAAAGCCATCAAACAGGTTATGGCTGTCGCTGCCTTTGCCCGGCGAATCCCTGGACAAATCTTCGGAAATATTTCCTGGCAAAAGCCGCAATGGATTGCTCGCATCGGGGAAAACTGGAACTGTCTCGAAAACGCGCATCCGCGCCTGATCGCGTCCGCGATCATGGCAATTTTCCTGATCTCATGCGCAGGCACGTGGACGTGGCACTGGTATTCGCATTTGCCCCAGCCGCGCCGCGTCACCGTGCGCATCGAAGCGATTCCGGTTACCAAGCTCGAGAAGGATCTGAAGTTTCCCCAACTGAACATCCATTTCAGCGAAGCGGCCGCGCGCCTGGAAGATTTGAAGAACCCAGCGGTCCACGGCGTGCGAATCGAGCCGGTATTCGCCGGGTCATGGCACTGGGCCTTCGACGACATGCTTGTCTTTGTGCCGACCGAAGATTGGCCGGTCGACCGGAAATTCCGGATCATCTTCGACAAGAAATTTTTTCCGCGGCACGTCTTAATCGAACGTTTCAGTTACGAAACAAGAACGCCGCCGTTCTCAATCCGAATCAAACAGTTTGAGCTCTATCAGGACCCGACCAATCCGACCGAACGTGCGCTTACAGCTACGCTCGAGCTCACCCATGCCGTCGATCCCGGCGAGTTGGATCGACATATACAATTCACGACCATCGGCGTCTCGAACATGTTCGCAGCGAACGATCCCGCGCCGCATTTTTCAATCACTTATGGGCTGCATCGCCGGGTCGCGTTTGTGCGCAGCTCGCCGATCACGCTTCCGGAACATGATGACTTCGTGAAACTGACTTTGAGCAAAGGCGTTCGCACAGCGCAGGGCGGCGCCCAAATGCAGAGCAGCCTCGAACAAAAGCTCGAGATCCCGTCGATCGCGTCGATGTTCAAGATCGACTCGATTCAAACGACGATCGCCCGAAACAAGAACGGCGAGCCGGAACAACTGATTGCTCTGACAACGACGTCCGACATCAACACTCGCGATCTGGCAAAAGCCCTCGAGATTCGGTTGCTGCCCAAGCGAAAAGTTTCCCGGGCTGAAAAGGACGCGGAGGTCGACAGCTCGGAAGATTCTGATCAAACGCAGCAGGAGTCCGCCGATTCGGACAACGAAACCGTTTCCAGCGAGGAATCGGGTGGTTCGCAACTGCGAGAGACGGAGCTTTGGAAAAGTGCGGCCGATGTTCCGGACGACGTTTTGGATGAAGCGCGACTAATCGCTTACCTGCCGCTGCCCTCGGAAAAGGGACAAGATCGACAGCACGCATTTCGGATTCGGGTCGAGACTGACGGTGAACTTTACGTTCGGGTGAAGAAAGGCGTTCGCGCGCTCGGCGATTATCCGTTGAGCGACGATTACAATGCGGTGGTCAATGTGCCGTCGCTGCCGCGCGAAGTGCAGATCGAAGGCCAGGGCGGCGTGCTCGCGCTCAACGGCGAAAAGAAATTGTCGATCCGGTCGCGGGCGCTGAGCGCGATCGAGTTCGAGATCAGCCGTGTCGCCACGACCCAGATCAATCATCTGGTCAGCCAGACCGAGGGAAAATTCGAACATCCGCTCTTCGAAATGCCCGACTACTTCAACAAGGAGAACATTTCTCGCATCGCGACCGAGCGGCAGGGAATCGCGGTGGAAAACAAATGGAAAGCCAACTATTCCGCGTTCGATTTTTCCGAACATCTGCGCAAACCGGCCGACGGCGGAAGCGAGCGCGGTTTGTTTTTCCTTACGGCGCAAGGTTGGGACCCGATTCAGAAAGGACTTATGGCGGTCCGCGACTCGCGTTTCATCCTCGTCACCGACATTGGAATTCTGACCAAGAAAAACGCCGATGGCAGCCACGACGTTTTTCTGATGTCGATCAAGGAAGGCAAACCGCTCGCGAACGTCGTTGTCGATCTTCTGGGCAAGAACGGCATTCCGCTCCAAACCGCGAAGAGCGGCGCGAATGGCCATTGCAGTTTCACGTCGGTCGAAAAATCGACTCGGGAGAAAACGCCGGTCGCGTTCGTCGCCCGCAATGGGGACGACGTCTCGTTCATTCCTTACGCGCGCGAAGATCGACAACTGAACTTCTCGCGCTTCGACATCGACGGCGTGGACAATGTTCTTCCGGAAAATCTGGACGCATTCGTCTTCACCGAGCGCGGAGTCTATCGACCGGGTGACGAAATTCACGTCGCGCTCTCGGTAAAACAGCGCAACTGGCAGGGAAATCTAAAAGGCTTGCCGCTCGAAACTGAAGTTGTGGACGCGCGTGGACACAGCGTGCAAACCAGGAAAATCAGTTTACCTGACTCGGCGTTCACCGAGTTTACCTATCAGACTGGCAACGAATCGCCGACCGGCCTTTACACCTTTAATGTTTATCTCGTTAAGAACAGCAGGCGCTCAACGCTGCTCGGTTCGGCGATGGCAAACGTGAAGGAATTCTTGCCGGACCGGATGAGGATCGAGAGCGATCTGTCGCAAACCTCGAAACGTGGCTGGATCAACCCCCAGGATATGCGAGCGACCGTCACGCTCGCCAATCTTTACGGCACGCCGGCCACCGAACGTCGGGTCAGCGCCAAACTCGAGCTCACGCCCACGACGTTCTCGTTTTCGGAATTCAAGGATTACATTTTCTTCGATCCGCTCGTCGATCCAAAGAAAGAGCGAACCGAACAAACGATCGAGCTCGGCGAGAACAAAACCGACGGCACCGGACAAACCGAGTTCGAATTGCAGCTCGAGCGCTTCTCGGACGCGACTTACTCGATGCGATTTAACGCCGAAGGATTCGAAGCTGAAGGCGGGCGCAGCGTCACCAGCACGACAATCGCCCTCATTTCGGCTTTGCCCTACGTCATCGGCTGCAAAGCCGACGGCGACCTGCGTTACATCGACATGAACAAATCGCGCGGCGTCGATCTCGTCGCTGTCGATCCACAACTCAACCGTATCGCCCTCGAGAACGTGACCGTGAACATCATCGCGCAGGAATACGTTTCGGTTTTGACCAAACAGGAGAGCGGCAACTTTGCCTACGAATCGGTTCTAAAAGAGCGCGCAGCGAAATCGGAAAAAATTTCCGTGGCCGCAACTGGATCTCGCTACGCGCTGCCGACTGATGAGCCCGGCAATTACATTTTTGAATTGCGCGATGACCAGGACCATCGTCTGGCGAAGCTGCAATTCTCGGTCGTCGGTCACGGCGCGGTCGCGCGCTCGCTCGAAAAAAATGCCGAGCTGCAAGTGAAACTCGACCGCGCACAGTACAACAGCGGCGACGAAATCGCGGTCAGCATCACCGCGCCTTACGCCGGTAGCGGTTTGATCACGATTGAGCGCGACCGGGTTTACGCGCAGCAATGGTTCCAGGCGAACAGCGCAAGCAGCGTCCAACACCTTCGCATTCCGGAAAATTTCGAAGGCAGCGGCTACATCAACGTCGCGTTCGTTCGCGCGCTCGATTCGAAAGAAATTTTCGTCAGCCCGCTCAGCTATGGAGTCGCGCCTTTCACCGCGAACAAAGAAAGACGCCGGCTCAAAGTCGACATCGGTGCAGTCGCGACCGCGAAACCAGGCGAACCGTTGCGCATCAATTACAAAACCGATCGTCCGAGCAAGGTCGTCATCTTCGCGGTGGACGAAGGAATTCTGCAAGTCACGGATTACAAAACGCCTGACCCGCTCGAGTTTTACTTCCGCAAATGCATGCTGCGCGTTGAGACCGCGCAGATTGTCGACCTTATCATCCCGGAATTTTCGTTGCTGCGCTCGGTCTCGGCTTACGGGGGCGGCGGCGACATTCAAAAACTGAATCCATTCAAGCGCGTCACCGAAAAACCGGTCGTGTTTTGGTCAGGGATCATTGATGCCGACAAAACGCAGCGCGAAGTCGTTTACGATGTGCCGGATTATTTCGACGGCACGTTGAAAATCATGGCGGTCGCGATCGCGAACGACACGGTCGGCTCGAGTGAGTACGAAGCGCTGATTCGTGGACCGTTTGTCATCACGCCGAGCGTGCCGGTGCTCGCCGCTCCCGGCGATCAATTCGAAACCGGCGTGACCGTTGCGAACAATGTGGAAGGTTCCGGACCGAACGCCGAAGTCGAGCTGCGCACGCAAACCAACGAGCGATTGTCGATCGTCAGTGGATCAACGCAAACTTTGCATATCATGGAGGGCCGTGAGCAAACTGCGATCTTCAAGTTCCGCGCAAACGACAAGCTCGGCTCAGGCGAGATCACGTTCATCGCAAAATCCGGCAGTCAGGAAACGAAACGTCGCGCCACTTTGAGCGTCCGGCCGCCTGCACCATATGTGACCGAAGTTCACAGCGGCAGTTTCAAGAACAAGGTAGACATCCCGCTCACGCGCGATATGCATCCCGAATTCCGAAAACTCGATGCAACCGTTTCGGCGTTGCCGCTCGGGCTCGCACGCGGACTCGATCAATACCTCAAAGATTTTCCTTACGGTTGCAGCGAACAGATTACCAGCGGCGCGTTTTGCCGGTTGATGCTAGTCGACGAAGCCGATTTCGGTTTGAGCCGCGCCGAGATCAACAAACAACTCGAACACACATTCGGAATTCTCGCGCGCCGGCAAAACGATCAGGGTGGATTCGGTTATTGGGTCCCGGAACCTGGCGATCGCATCAGCTTCGTTTCCGCTTACGTGATGGATTTCCTGACCGAATCGAAGGCGGCTGGGTTCCCGCCACCACCGGAAATGTTCTCGAACGGTCTGCGCAATTTGCAAAAGATGGTCGGGCATACGCCTTCGAATCTGGCCGAAGCGCGCACATTTGCCTACGCGATTTACGTCCTCACGCGCGAAGGCGTCATCACAACGAATTACATTTTGAATCTGCGCGATTATCTCGAGAAGCGCGAGAAAGATAATTGGCAGAACGACATCACCGGCGTTTATCTCGCCGGCGCGCTCCATCTTCTCCACAAAGACAAGGATGCCGAGGGCTTGATCGACAATTACCAGCTCGGAAAAGCGATTGTTCGCGACGATTTCTCGCAGCCACTTGGGACAGATTCGCAATACATCGCCGTGCTGGCGCGCGAGTTTCCGATGCGGCTGCGCAGGATCTCAGCCGAACAATTCGAAAATATCCTGAAACCAATCGCCACCGGTTATTTCAATACGCTTTCGTCTGCGTATGCTGTGCGAGCGTTGAAAGCCTACTCGCATGCGGTGACGCAAGATCCGCCGCAACTGAGCATCGCTGAATTGCGCAAAGACAAAACCGAGACGCGGCTAGTGAGTGGGATGAAGGAGCTGTTGCGTTCGGAACCTTCGGGTATGACGACGGCGATTCGGTTCAATTCAGCGCGACATTTGAGCGGGCCAGGCGCGTTCTTCCAAATCGTTGAAGCCGGCTTTGATCGACAAGTGCCAAATCAAGCGCTGACTAACGGGCTCGAGGTGTATCGGGAGGTTCTCGGCAGGAATAACGAAGCCGCATCGCGGACCAAGCTTGGCGAGCAACTCCACGTCCGCGTGCACGTCCGCAGTTTGCAGCGCGAGCCTCTGACCAATGTGGCGATTGTCGATCTTTTGCCGGGCGGATTCGAAGTCGTCGATTCGTCAATTCACACCGGCACGTGCGCGACGCCGGGCGTCGATTATGTCGATGTGCGCGAAGATCGCGCAGTGTTCTTCGTGACCGCGCCGACCAACGCGCTGGAGATCGATTACCAGATCAAGTCGTGCAACCGGGGCGACTTCATTGTCCCGCCGGTGTTCGCTCACTCGATGTACGATCGCAATATCAAAGGCCGCGGCGTCGGCGGCAAGATCACGGTGACGGAATGAAGGCACTTCGAAGAATATTGCGACCGCTGCTACTGACGTGCGCTTTCGTCAGCGCGATTTGGCTTGCGTTGCCAAAGCCGTCGTTGCTCGACGGAATTTCATTTTCGCAAATCGTGCGCGATCGAAACGGAAAGCTTTTGCGGGTCACGCTCAGCAACGACCAGAAGTTCCGAATCTGGACGCCAATCGCGAAAATTTCCACGGACCTGATCGACGCCACGTTGCGCTACGAGGACAAGCATTTTCAAACGCATCCGGGGGTAAATCCGGTTTCGCTCGCGCGCTGCGCTTTCAATCTCATCCGATTTCATCGCGCGACGGCTGGCGGCTCGACAATCACCATGCAAGTGGCGCGGCTGCGGTTTCATCTTCACACCCGCACGATCTCGGGAAAGTTCGAGCAGATCCTCCGCGCTCTCGAACTGGAACGGCATTACTCCAAGAACGAAATCCTGGAAGCATATCTGAATCTCGCGCCCTACGGCCGCAATATTGAAGGAATCGGTGCGGCGAGCTCCATTTATTTCGACAAACCGGCGGCGCAATTGACTGGGCCGGAATCGGTCGCGCTGAGCGTGATTCCGCAAAGTCCGAGCCGGCGAGCTCTTTTCGCGGAGCGCGAGAATCGTTCCCTTAACCAGGCCCAATCGAATTGGTACGACCGGGCGTGCAATGACGTTCGCGATCTGTCCGGCCGCGAGTTCCGCGCCCGCGTGCAAAGGGAGCGAAAACCTCTCGCGCCGCATTTTGTGCAGCAGGTCTTGGAAAATTCGCGCAGTCGCGAGGAAATCGTGACCACACTCGTTTTGGAGAAGCAGCAAGCAATTGAGCGAAGAATTGCCGATTACGTCGCGATTAGTCGCAATCGCAGAATCGAAAACGCGGCCGCTCTGCTGGTCGATACAAAAACGATGGAGCTGCAGGCGCAAGTTGGCTCGGCCGATTTCGAGAAGATCGACATCAACGGTCAAGTGGACGGAACGCGCAGCCCGCGCTCGCCTGGTTCCGCGCTGAAACCGTTCGTTTACGCGCTTGCGCTGGAGCAGGGGTTGATTCATCCGTTGTCGATCCTGGCCGACGCGCCGCGAAGTTTTGGCGAATACAATCCCGAAAATTTCGATCGCGAATCTCTTGGACCGATCCGCGCGTGCGATGCGCTGGCGCGCAGCCGCAACGTTCCGGCGGTGGAGCTCACCTCGCGACTCGCGTATCCGACGCTTTACGAATTTTTGAAAACATCCGGCGTGCCGTTGCCAAAGGCGGAATCATTTTACGGACTCGCGCTACCGCTTGGCGGCGCCGAAGTTTCGATGCAAGACCTGGTGCGTCTTTACGCCGCGCTCGCCAATAACGGCGAGCTGCGCCCGCTGCGATATACCACGCGCGATCCAAACACGCAGCCGAAGAAAATTCTATCGCCCGAAGCTGCCTTTCTGACTTTGGAAATGCTCGGCAACGTGCCACGGCCGGAGATGAATTGTGCCGATGGAAGTCACAGTGCGCCGGTCTATTGGAAAACGGGAACGTCGCACGGATTCCGCGACGCCTGGTCGATCGCAGTCTTCGATCACTACGTTCTCGGGGTTTGGGTTGGAAATTTTGATGGCCGCCCGAATCCCCAATTCGTCGGACGGAGCGCGGCAGCTCCTTTGTTATTTCAGATCATCGATTCATTGCGCGCGACGTGGCCCGAGCCGGTCACGCCCCATCTTCCGCCACCGGGCGCGAACCTGAAACGCGTGGAGTTCTGCGCGCTCTCTGGCGATTTGCCGAACGACCACTGCACCCAACACGTCGAAGGCTGGTTCATTCCCGGCGTGTCGCCAATTAAAACCTGCGATGTGCATCGCGAAGTGTTGGTCGATCGCGCGAGCGGTCTGCGCGTTCCGATTGATGACGGTACCCGCGGATTGAAGCACGAGATTTACGAATTCTGGCCGGGCGACCTTCTTAAACTGTTTGAACAAGCGGGCGTTCCGAGAAAACTGCCGCCGCCGTTTTTGCCTGAGACCGGGAGTGAACTCGCCGGCCGAACCGGACATAGCCCACGAATTATCTCGCCGGCCGCTAAAGAGATCGTGCTTGCTTCGGCAAGGACAGTTCCGTTGCGCGCCAAAGTCGATGGCGACGTGCAGAAAATTTACTGGTTCGCCGGAACAAAGTTCATCGGTCAGGCCGGACCAGGCGAATTTCTCGGCTGGGATGCCGACGCCGGCGATTACGAAATCACCGCGTTGGACGATCACGGCCGGGCCACGTCGCGCAGCGTAATTGTGCATTGAAGCGGGATTGCGACCGCGATTGACCGCCGCTACAGGTAAAATGTGTCTCGTCAATACACGCTTCATCGTCCCGCAAGATCGACATCGATCCACGTCGATTACGCGGTGGAGCTGAACGCACAACAGCTGGCAGCAGTGACCGCGCCGCCGGGTCCACAGTTGATCATTGCCGGCGCCGGTTCGGGCAAGACGCGCACGCTGACGTATCGCGTCGCGTATTTGCTCGAGAACGGAATCGATCCGCGAAATATTTTGCTGCTCACGTTCACCAACAAAGCCGCGCGGCAAATGCTTGATCGGGTGGCGAACCTGTTGCCGATCGACGCGAGCGGAATCTGGGGCGGAACGTTTCACGCGGTTGGCAATCGGATGCTGCGCCGCCACGGCAGCGCGCTCGGTTACAACAGCGGATTCACGATCATGGACCGCGAGGACCAAAAAGATTTGATCAACACCGTGATAGCAGGTGCGGGAATCGATCCGAAGGAAATCCGGTTTCCGAAAGGCGATGTTCTCGCGGAGATTTTCAGCTTTGTGGTAAATACCGAGACGCCGCTCGAACAATTACTGATTGAAAAGTTTCCGTACTTTCTACCGCTTGTCGACCGGATCACCGACGTCCACGCGCGCTACGAGAAAAAGAAAAAGGCCACGAACTCGGTCGACTTCGACGATCTGCTTGAGAAAACGTTGTCGATGTTGCAGAAACACGAAGGGATCGCGTCGTTCTACCGGCGGCAGTTTCAATTCATCCTCGTCGACGAGTACCAGGACACGAACAGGATCCAGGCCGACTTCATCGATTTGCTCGCGAGCGAGCATCGCAATGTGATGGTCGTGGGCGACGACGCGCAGTCGATCTATTCCTGGCGCGGCGCAAATTTCCAAAACATTCTCGAATTTCCGAAACGTTATCCCGACACGCAGGTTTTTAAGATTGAAATGAATTACCGGAGCGTCCCGGAGATTCTAGAAGTTGCGAACGCGGCGATTGCTGCCAACGTCGACCAGTTTCAGAAAAATCTGCAGCCGGTCCGTGAATCGAATTCAGTAAAGCCGGCGGTGGTCGCGCTCAATGACGGCAGCGAACAAGCGCAGTTCGTCGCCCAGCGAATTCTCGAGCTCCGCGACGAAGGTGTCGATCTTAATGAGGTCGCGGTGCTTTACCGAGCGCATTTTCATGCGCTTGAATTGCAGCTCGAGTTGTCCCGCCGCGGAATTCCCTATCAAATCACGAGCGGCATCCGCTTTTTCGAACAGGCTCACGTCAAGGACGTGGTTTCGTTTCTGCGATTCGTCGCGAATCCGCAAGACGAAGTCGCATTTAAGCGAATGGTGAAATTGCTGCCTGGGATTGGGAACCGCAGCGCGGAGAATCTTTGGATCGTGTGGGAGAAATCATTGAACGAGCGCGGCGAAATTGCGTCCTGGGGCGAACGGCTGCTCGCGATGAGCGTGAGCGCGAAATCGAAGAAGCATTGGGCGCAGCTCGCGCACACGCTCGACGAAATGGCGCCGGGCGGTCAACCCAATCCTCCATCAGAAATGATCACGTCGGTGGTGGAAGCGATTTACGACGATTACGCCAAAGTGAATTTCACGAATTACGAATTGCGAAGAGAAGATTTGAATCAGCTCGCTGCGTTCGCGCGTCAATTCAAGGATGTGAACGAATTTCTCTCGCAGCTCGCATTGATCAGCAATGTCGACGCCGAAGCGGCCCCGAACCAAACGGCAGACAAAGAAGCAGTGAATCTTTCCACCGTTCACCAGGCCAAAGGACTGGAGTTTCACACCGTGTTTGTGATCTGGCTCACGGACGGAATGTTTCCGAGCAGCCGTTCGATGGATGAACGAAAAGACCTGGAGGAGGAGCGGCGTCTGTTTTACGTCGCGACTACCCGAGCAAAGGACGAGCTCTACCTCACCTATCCGCACATGCGCTTGACCGGCGGTTATGGCGACGTTTTCCAGCGGCCGTCGCGGTTCTTGAAAGAAATTCCAAACAAACTCGTCGAAGACTGGGAAGTGAAGCGGAGCTGAAGCTCTGCAAATGACGAAGCCCGAATGTCGGATGTCGAAACAATAACGAAACATTTGCCGCTTTACGTCCTCATTCCTCATTCGTCATTTTCATCATGAATTTGTCTCTGGAAAAAAAGATCGCAGGGATTCTCGCGCCGCTGTTCGGATTGCGAAGCGAAAATGATCTGGGAATCGGCGATGTCGAAGTATTGCGCGAGTTCATCGACTGGGCAGTGGAGATCGGCTTTAAGCTGGTGCAATTGCTACCGATCAACGAGATGGGCCACGACAATAGCCCATACAACGCGATCAGCGCGATGGCGATTGAACCGACGACGCTTTATTTTTCGCCCGGTTCGCCGGAAGACTTAACGCGCAGCGATTTCGAAGCGGCACTTGCCGATGTCGATCTGGCAAAGCTTCGACACGGGCCGGTGAAATATCCGCGGGTAAAAAATCTGAAACGGCGCTTCCTCGAGAAAGCGTTCGCAAATTTTGGCGCGCATGCATCGCAAGATCGGCAATCGAAGTTTCAGAAATTCTGCGAGCAGGAATCGGCCTGGCTGAACGATTACGCGTTTTTTCGCGCGCTGATGGAGGAGAATGGTGAGAGCGAAGCGTGGGACAAATGGCTGAGTGAACATCGGCAAGTTGAATCGGCGCGCGCCTGGGTCGATCGACAAGCCCCCGAACAGAAAAAGCAATTTCGCGAACGGGAAGATTTCTTTCGCTATGTTCAGTGGATCGCGCGCGAGCAATGGTTGCAGGTTAAAAATTATGCCGAGACGCGCGGCGTGGCCCTGATGGGCGACATTCCCTTCGGCGTGAGTTACTACAGTGCCGACGTTTTCGCGCGGCGCGATCAATTCGCGCTCGATTGGTCCGGGGGCGCGCCGCCGGAGACGCACTTCAAAGACGATCAGTTCACGATGAAGTGGGGACAGAACTGGGGCATTCCGCTGTTTCGTTGGGATATCATGCGCCAGCGCAACTTCGATTGGTGGCGGCAACGCGTCCGCACCATTCGGCAGGAGTTTCACCTTTTTCGCATCGACCACGTGTTGGGTTTCTATCGCATCTACGCGTTTCCGTGGCGACCGCGGCAGAACAAAAAAATTCTCCCGCTCGAATGGAACGAGATGCTGGAGCGAACTGGCGGCCGCACGCCGCATTTTCATCCGCGCGACGATTCGACTCCGGAGAATTGCGAAGCGAACCGACGCGAAGGCGAAGAATATCTCCGGATCGTGCTCGACGAATCGGGCGAGGCCCGGGTCATCGGCGAAGATCTCGGCACCGTGCCCGATTATGTTCGGCCGAGTTTGCGTTCGTTAGGCGTGGCCGGATTCAAAATTCCGCAATGGGAATTTTACCACGACCGCGTCACCCCCGGCGCGGAATACGAACGGCTTTCCGTGGCGACTTACACGACGCACGATCATCCTCCAATCCGCGCGATGTGGGAAGAAGCATTCCGCGGCACCGGCGCAATCGCTGAACAAGCGCGCTCTGATCTGGAAAAGATTGCCACCTTCGCGGATTTCAAGCGCACGGGCGATGCAATCGATTTCGAGCGCGATCTTTACCCCGCGATTATGCACGCGCTTTTCGAGAGTGAATCGTGGATCACAGTGGTGATGATCACCGATCTGCTGGGGCGGAAATATCGTTTCAACGTCCCCGGCGTGAGCGCCAGTTCGAACTGGACGCGGCGAATGCAACGGAGCATTTCACAATTGCGTTCAAGCCCGAAAGAGCGAAAACGGATGCGTCTAATTCGAGCGTTGCTGGAGAAGACCGGCAGAATTTAGCCACAGATGAACACAGATCGACACAGATTCAGAACGCTTCTTGTGAAAATCTGTATTTCATCTGTGTAAATCTGTGGCAAAGGAAAAAGTGATGAAGTCTCCGATTAAAGTCGCTGTTACCGGCGCAGCCGGCCAGATCGGCTACTCGCTTTTGTTTCGAATCGCGTCGGGTGAAATGTTTGGCGTCGATCAGCCTTTGAACTTGCAGCTCATCGAAATCCCGGTCGCGCTCGGCGCGCTCGAGGGCGTGGTGATGGAATTGCACGACTGTGCGTTTCCGCTTTTGCAATCGATCGTCCCCACCGCTGATCTCGACGAAGGATTTCGCAATATCAACTGGGCGTTGCTGGTCGGCAGTGTGCCGCGCAAAGCCGGCATGGAGCGAAAAGATCTGCTTGGCATCAACGGCAAGATCTTTGTCGGGCAGGGAGAGGCGATTCAACGCAATGCCAACGCTGATGTGCGGATTCTGGTCGTCGGCAATCCGTGCAACACGAATTGTCTGATCGCCATGAATAACGCGAAAGAGATTCCGCGCGACCGCTGGTTTGCGATGACGCGACTCGACGAAAATCGCGCCCGCGCGCAGCTCGCACACAAAGCGGGCGTGGAAATCACGCGCGTCACCAACATGGCGATTTGGGGAAACCATTCGTCGACGCAGTATCCGGATTTTTACAACGCGAAGATCGCCAATAAACCTGCCGACAAAGTGATCGGCGATGAAAAATGGCTGAAGGAAGATTTTATTGCCGCCGTTCAACAGCGCGGCGCCGCCATCATCAAAGCGCGCGGCCTTTCCTCGGCCGGTTCAGCCGCGAACGCAGTTGTCGATACCGTTCGCTTTCTTAGCAACGACACGCCGAAGATTGACTGGCACAGCGTAGCGATTTGTTCGGATGGAAGTTACGGCATCGAAAAAGATTTGATCTCGTCGTTTCCGGTGCAAGTCCGCGCCGGAAAATGGGAAATCGTGCAAGGTTTGCCGATCAACGATTTCAGCCGCGCCAAGGTCGACAAATCGGTCGCGGAGCTGAAGGAGGAGAAATCGATGGTCAGCGAATTGCTGAAATAATTCAAGCGTTCAGCTTTTCGCCGGTTAATCGCTCGAACGCTTCGACGTATTTCGCGGCCGTACGCGCAATCACGTCGCCTGGCAGCTTCGGGCCGGGCGCGGTCTTGTTCCAATCGAGCGTCTCCAGATAATCGCGAACAAACTGTTTGTCGAAACTGGGCGGGCTTTGGCCGACGACGTACTGATTGGCCGGCCAGAACCGCGATGAATCGGGCGTAAGCGCTTCGTCGATCAGGAGCAGTTGGCCATCAAGTGTTCCAAATTCGAACTTGGTATCGGCCACGATGATTCCCTTCTTTTCCGCGTGATCGCGCCCAGCCGAATAAATTTGCAGACTTAGATCTTTCACCCGCTCGGCGATCTCGGCGCCAAGAATTTGCGCGCAGCGTTTCATGTCGATGTTCTCGTCGTGACCGCTCTCGGCTTTGGTCGCGGGCGTGAAGATCGGCTCCGGCAATTTCGAGGCCTGCTTCAACCCGGCCGGCAATTTGATTCCGCAAACACTTTGCGACTGCTGATATTCTTTCCACCCGGACCCGGCGAGATAACCACGCACCACGCACTCGACCGCGAGCGGCTTTGTTTTTTTCACGATCATCGACCGACCGGCTAATTGATCGCGGAAGGGTCGCAGTTGTTTGGGGAAAACGTTGAAGTCCGTAGTCACGAAATGGTTGTCGATCTTGCCGAAGCGGTTGAACCAGAAAGCACTGAGCTGATTTAAGACCGCGCCTTTTTTCGGGATCGGGTCAGGCAAAATGACGTCGAACGCCGAGATTCGATCAGTCGCGACGAAGAGCAGCGTTTCGCCGAGATAGAAAACTTCGCGCACTTTGCCGCTCCGAAGCTTCTCGATTCCCGGAAGATCGATAATCGATTGTGCGTCGGTTTGCATTTACCATTCTTTGCCATGGGTGGAATCGTCGTCAAACCGCGAGCGCGAATTCTTCACGGCCACGACTGGGTCTTCTCCAGTGAGGTGCTGAAGGTTTTCGGTAAACCTGAAGACGGCGACGTCGTTTCACTCAAAGACGGGCGCGACCGTTTGATTGGGAGTGCAATCTACAATTCCAAATCGCAAATCGTCGCGCGCCGATTTTCACGGCAACGACAGGATCTCGACGCGGACCTTTTCAAGCGGCGAATCGCACAGGCATCCGAATATCGGGACCGGCGGAACATCGATGCGAAATTGCGGCGCATCGTTTGGAGCGAAAGCGACGGTTTGCCGGGGTTGATCCTCGATCGCTACGGCGACTATTTCGCGCTCCAGACGCTGACGCTGGCGATGGATTTGCGAAAGGCGCTCATCATCGCCGCGATTGTCGATCTTTTTGGAAGCGTCACGATCATCGAGCGAAACGATTCGCCAGTCCGGAAAGCGGAAGGACTTGAATTGCGAACCAGCGTTCTCGAGGGCACGTCGCCGGCGAGGCCGATTACGATCGAAATAAGTGGGACGACAGAGAGGGCGTCCCTCCAGTTCGACGTCGATCTGTTGCACGGGCAGAAGACCGGCTTTTATCTCGACCAGGTTACGAATTATGCTGTGGTCGCCGATTTCGCGCGCGGTCGCCGCGTGCTCGATTGTTTCGCCAACCAGGGCGCGTTCGCACTCGCGTGCGCCCGCGCCGGCGCCGTGGACGTTGCCGCAGTCGAGGAAAATTCGGAACACGTCGCGGCCGGCAAACAGAATGCGGAGCGGAACGGATTGAAAGTGCGCTGGATCGAGCAGGACGTCTTTGCCTTTTTGCGGAGCGCCGTGAAAGCAAGAGCCGAGTATGACCTGATTATTCTCGATCCGCCATCATTCACGAAAACGAAAGGCGGACTGCGTGACGCCTTGCGTGGTTATCGCGAACTGCATGTGCGCGCGTTCAACTTGCTTTCGAAGAACGGCTCGCTAGCAACGTTCTCTTGTTCACATCACGTGAGCGAGGCGGCGCTCGAAAAGACAATCGCAGACGCCCTGGTCGACGCGCGACGTTCCGCGCGAAAACTTAAACGCTTCGAACAAGCGCTCGATCATCCCGTGCTGCCGACGATTCCCGAAACTGAATACTTCAAAGGCTTTCTTTTCGAAATGATGCCGGGACGTTAACCTCCACGACCACCGGAGAAAAAGGCTGGAAATCTGCGCGCGCGTCATTAATGTGCGCTCGGGCCCGAAAGTTTTCGCGGCGAGCACGAACAACGCTCGAGGTGAGAAAGATTGAAGAAGTTTGATATGCCGGAAAAAATTCGACCAATCGAACAAATGCTGGAGTTGAGCGAAGAAGAGCCGTTGTCACCGGAGCATCTCGATTCGCAGGTCCAAAAGGCGCAGGAACAACTTCTTCAGCTCAAGCGTCAGCAGGACCAGATCGAGAAACAAAAACGCGAGCTGGAGGAGCTGAGCCGGAAACAGGAAGAACTCGAGCGCGGCCGCGCCGAGATCAGCGATAAGTTGACGCGCTCACTGGTCGTGCTGGAACGCGAAGCCTACGACACGCAGAAACGGCTCGAGCAATTGCGCGCGATCCGGGAAAGTTTCGGGCAACATCTGGAACTGGTCGAGGCGATTGATCCGAAAAGTTGGAACCCGGTGGATGTGCACAAGGAATTGAGCCGGGCGCTAAGTACGGTGGAAGGAGCGCGAGTCGAATACAGTCAGCAGCGGAGCCGGTTGCAGGCGAACAGCGAGAGCGAAGGCGATGCAAGCTTGCCCGAGATTGAACCGGTTTTTTCCGGCGGAGGCCGCTCGGTCCTGCAATGGATGAAAATCGGTTTCGCTTTCAGTTTGCCGCTGATCATTTTCGGATTCATCGCGCTTTTCCTCTTTTTCTGGATGGCGTCAACGGGCCGGTGACGCAGCATGCTCCGCCGCTCGCCTAGATCGACCACCGCGCTCGATCAAACCAAACAGGAGCTCGCCCGTCAGGAATCCGAGCTGCGCGACCAAATGCAAAAGCTCGAGCGGATGATCGCGAACGCGCCGCGCGTCGCGGAAGAAATCGGAAAGCGTCAACGCGAGGAGCTGCTCATGCGGGCGAGCCAGGGTGGCAGCCGGCTCGATGTTTCAATGGCGCTGCACGACGACCGCTACGGCGCTCGCAGCCCCAGGCCGCACCGGTCTCTGCGGAAACAAAGGCGCGAAGGCCGGATTGTTTTTTTGGTTTTGATGATTGCGCTTTTGGCCGCGGCGATTTGGTTGCTTAATCACCTTCGTTTTTAGCCATGGCCAAAACCACTGATCTCGACGTTGGCTACGTGTCGAAACTCGCCCGGCTCAATCTGAGCGACCAAGAGACGAAGCTTTTTCAAAAACAACTGGCCGACGTTTTGAAATACGCCGAAAAACTGCGCGAAGTCGATGTCAGCCATGTCGAAGCAGCCGCGCATGCGGTCCCGATGTTCAACGTTTTTCGCGAAGACAAGCCGTGCGACTGGTTTAGCGCCGATGAAGCGCTAAGCAACGCGCCGCACAAAGCTAATCAACTCTTCGTCGTCACCAAAGTCGTCGAATGAGCCCAGACGATCTGCCGGCGCTGACGATCGCCGAACTCCAATCCCTTCTTCGTCGCAAAGAGGTCTCGCCGCGGGAAGTGCTGAAATCGCTGCGCGCCCGCATTGACCAAGTCGAACCGAAGATCGACGCCTATCTTTCGATCGATTTGAACGCCGCGCTCAAGGAAGCGGAAAAAGTGGACGTCGATCTTCCACTCGGCGGTGTGCCGATCGCGATCAAGGACATCATCAACGTCACCGGCCAACCCTGCACCTGTGGCTCGAAAATTCTAGCGAGCTATCGATCGCCCTACGACGCGACGGTAATCGAGAAATTGTGCGCCGCCGGCGCGATTCCGTTCGGCAAAACCAACATGGACGAATTCGCAATGGGTTCGTCGACGGAAAACTCAAGCGTGAAATTGACGCGCAACCCGTGGGACTTGTCCCGCGTGCCCGGCGGCTCGAGCGGCGGCTCGGCCGCCGCAGTCGCAGCCGATGCTGCCTTCGCAGGACTCGGCACCGACACCGGCGGATCAATTCGGCAACCGGCGTCGCTGTGCGGAATCGTCGGCCTAAAACCAAGTTACGGCCGCGTCTCGCGTTTCGGTCTGGTCGCGTTTGCGTCGTCACTCGATCAAGTCGGTCCGCTCACAAAAACTGTGCGAGACTCGGCGATGATCATGAACGCAATCGCCGGTCACGATCGACACGACTCGACTTCACTCCCCGATCGGGTTCCGGATTACACAAAGAATCTGGGGCGAGATTTGAAAGGGATGCGTTTGGGGTTGCCGAAAGAATACATGATCGAAGGAATCGATCCGCAGGTGAAGTCGGCGGTCGATGGGGCCATCAAACAATTGCAATCGCTCGGCGCTGAGATTGTCGATGTTAGTCTGCCGCACACTGACTATGGCATCGCGGTGTATTATTTTCTCGCGACCGCAGAAGCGTCAGCGAACTTGGCGCGGTTCGACGGCGTGCGTTACGGGCATCGCGCCAAAGAGCCAAAAGACCTGCTCGATCATTACGGTCGCACCCGTGAAGAAGGATTCGGTCCGGAAGTGAAACGCCGAATCATTCTCGGCACTTACGTTTTGAGTTCCGGTTACTACGACGCCTACTACGTTCGCGCGCAAAAAGTCCGCGAACTGATTCGCCAGGATTTCGTGAAAGCGTTCGAAAAAGTTGACGCGATCATTTCGCCGACCTCGCCGGTGCCGGCGTTTAAACTTGGCGAGCGCACCGCTGATCCGCTGGCGATGTACTTGGCCGATATTTTCACCAACACCGGAAACCTCGCCGGCATTTGCGGGATCAGCCTGCCCTGCGGTTTCGCGAGAGTGAACGGGAGTCAGCTGCCGATCGGTTTGCAGATCATGGGCAAATCGCTCGACGAAGCGCGCATCTTCCAGATCGCCCACGCTTACGAACAAAGCACCGACTGGCACAAAGCGAGATCTCCGATCTCGGTAAATTCGAAATCCGAAATCCGGAATAAAAATGGAGCCGACGACCGGGATTGAACCGGTGACCTACGGTTTACGAAACCGTTGCTCTACCAGCTGAGCTACGTCGGCAAATAGCTTATAATAAACGATTTATTGCTAAATGTCTCATCGCTGATAATTTGTCATTGACTTTATAGTGACTGTATGGCACGATTTCCAACATAAGAAAGCCCAAGCTCGAAGTCCGGCCAAATCCTCACAGTAAAACACATCCGTGGAAGCTTGATCTTCGCGGATTCGTCAAGAAGCGCAAGGGCGTTAAGCGGCGAATGTTTTTTCGCACGCGCGCCGAAGCAGCAGCCGAATGTCTGCGACAAAAAACGCTCTTGGAACGCCACAGTCGTGAGGCGATTGGCCTTTCGCAGTCCGAAATGTCGGAGGTTATCACGGCGAGAAACAAACTGGCCAAATACAACGCAACGATTAGCAAGGCCACTGCTTTTTTTGTTGATCATGAGGAGCGCATCCGTCGTTGCAAAATGACAATCCGGCAGTTGGCTGAGGAACTCATGCAGCGGAGACGCCAAGATGGGCGTTCAAAGCGTTACCTTGAGGACGTAAAGTTCCGTCTGGGGAAATTCTGCGAGACGTTTGGAGATCGCCGCGTGGCGACCGTTACCACGCCGGAAGTCGACCAATGGCAAAGGGCGCTGCCGTATTCGCCGCAGAGCAGGACAAATTACCTGCGAGTTGTCGGCGCATTGTTCTCCGAGGCCGAGCGCATGGATTTAACTGAAACGAATCCCGTAGCGCGCATCATCAGGCCAAAACGAGTAGATAGACCGCCCGGCATACTGACTGTTGACGAGACGCGCGCTCTGCTCGAAGCGGCACATCGCGTCGAGCCGGAAGTGTTGCCGATGCTGGCTGTGGGCGCGTTTGCCGGATTAAGAACCAGCGAAATCCACCGGCTACACTGGAACGAGATAGACCTTGTTCGCGGCGAGATTGATATTCCCTCGACAAAAAGCAAGACCGCCCGGAGGCGATTTGTCCCGATATTGCCAAACCTCGCCGAATGGCTCAGCCCGTATTCCGGCAGGACGGGCAGCGTTACTCCAAAGGGTTATCGCCGCAAAATCGGGCGTGTGCGCCAAGTTGGTAGCATCACCGATTGGCCAGACAACGCCCTCCGGCATGGATATGCAAGCTATCGCTACGCAGCTACCGACAACGCGCACCTTGTGGCGAGCGAGCTTGGGCATCCGAACTCCAACCTGTTAATGAACACTTACCGCAACCGCGTTCGGCGCGATGATGCGGAGAGATATTTTAACATCCGGCCAGCAGCACAAATCGAAAACATCGTAGCGTTCCGAGCAAAGTCTTGAAAATGCGCGGCGGCGGACACGTTCGCGCACGCGCGCGTGCGTGGAATGGTAAGAGGACGGGCATTTCCGACTAGACAGGCTGCCGTCATTGCCTTTCCTGCTACCAGTCCGTGAATCATCGA
>DATFXN010000009.1:0-7787 GCA_035315805.1 Chthoniobacterales bacterium | reverse complement strand
GAGGTTTCCGCTTTGCCGCGCCTTTCCCGTTCGCGACGAAGAATTGCGTTCAATTTCCCGCCGAGCAGGAGGAACAAGCAGGTGAGGTACATCCAGGTTAGCAGAATGATGATAGACGCCAGAGCGAGATAAGTTGCGTCGTACCGGCTGTAGCGCGCGACGTAGAGTTGAAACAACTTTGTCACCGTGATCCAACCCACAGAGAAAAAGATCGCGCCCGGAAGTGCTTGCCGGATGGTGAGATAATTTTCCGGCGTCAGCAGATACAAAACCAGCGCCAGTCCGATGAGCGCGATGGCGGTGAAGGGCAAACTCAATGCCGCGACCCAGGCCTGAAGCGGAAATTTTAGCTGAAAGTTTACTTCTGCTACGCCGGCGAGTGTCGTCCCGAACACGATGGCGTTGAAGCAAACCAGGATGACGATGCCGAACCAAAACAGGAGCAAAAACGAAATGATGTATTTCGACCACCAGTTGCTCGGCTCAGTTACGCCATAGGTGTGACTCAACGCTCGCGAGATCGTGGCGATGAAAACCGTGCCGCAATAGATTCCGAGCAAAATACCGGCGCTCGCGATGAACCCGCTGGAGCCGGTCACCACCACGCTGGCGGCCGCCGCGTCGAGAACGTCCTGCACCTTCGGATCTGGCGGCAGGAAACTTTTCAGAACGCCGAAAATCCCGTGCAACTTGGCCGGATCAGTTCCAAACAGACCGAGCAGGTGCCAGAGGAAAAGAAGGACTGGGGCGAGCGCGATGAGCAACGTGTAAGCCATCTGCGCGGCCAGACCCGTTGTATTGTCAGTCGCGGTCTCCCAGATCAAGCGCCGAAGAACTCTCCAAGTCACGCGAAACATTTTCACGCAAATGAGAGTTTACTTTGCCGACCGGAAATATCCATTAACTTCCAGCCGCGCCGCCCGGTGCAAGATCGACAATCTGATCATGAAAAGAGTTTTGATTCTCACCGCCGGCTTTGGCGAGGGTCATAACAGCGCCGCGCGCGGCGTGCGCGCCGGGCTGGCACGAGTTGCACCAAGAGTTGAAGTCGAGCTGCGCGATTTGTTTCCGGAAACTTTCGGCGCGCTCAACGAAGTTGTTCGGCGCGCCTATCTCGCGCTGATCGACCGTTGGCCGCGATCCTGGCGCCACGTTTACGACTGGCTCGATCGAATCAACAATTTCGACGAACGATTCCAAAAATTCCGGCACCTTAAAAGAAATCTCGGCCGTCTGCTCGACCGCTTTCAACCTGACGTCGCAGTGTCAACGTTCCCGCCGTATCCATATTTGCTGCACCAAATTTTGGACAACGACCAGCGTTGCAAGAACGTCGCCATTGTCACCGACTCGATCACCGTCAACGCAATCTGGTACCGTTCGCCAGCGGATTATTTTCTCGTCGCCAACGAACGGAGCGCTGCCGTTGTTCGCAGGGGCGGCGTCTCGGCGGAAAAAATCAAAGTCTTTGGATTTCCGGTTAGCCCGCGATTTGCCGATTTTTCCAGAAATCGGGATCTTTTTCCGCGGCGAAAACTGCGCGTCCTTTACATCGTTAACGCCGGAAGCGGCCGGGCGCCAAATCTTGTTCGCAAACTTCTGGAGCTCGACCTCGAGCTAACCGTGACAGTCGGGCGCGATGAAAAACTGCGCCGCGCCATTGAGAAAGTCGCCGGCAATCGTCACGTGCAAATCGTCGGTTGGACCGATGAAATGCCGCGATGGCTTTGCGAGAGCGATCTCCTCATCGGCAAAGCCGGCGGCGCGTTAACGCAGGAAACAATCGCCGCCGCCTGCCCAATGATCATCAATCACGTCGTCTCGGGTCAAGAAGAAGGCAACGCCCAGCTGGTTGTTGAGACAAATTCGGGCGCGATCGCGCTATCGAACGACGAGGTCGTCGCCCAAATTCAACTCGCTTTCGCCAACAACGCCAAACAATGGCGCGACTGGTCGGCCAACATCTCGAGGCTCAGCCGCCCGCGCGCCTCGCTCGACATCGCCGAGTTTCTGTTATCGATTTAGCGGCGAAACACTTTTTCGCCTCCGACAAAAGTCCGCAGCACCTCCAGTTCCGGTGAGATGACGACCAAATCGGCGTCGCCACCGATTTTGAATTGGCCTTTGCTGGTCAGACCTGCGACGAACGTCGGCGTGACGGTCGCCATCGCGACCGCTTCGTGCAACGGCACACCGACTTTCGTGACCATCGTGCGCACGAGATCGATCATGCGTGAGGCGCTTCCGGCAAGCGCGGAATGATCCGCGAGTGAACAAACCCCGGCCTGAGTAACGCATTTCGTTCCGTAGAGCGAAAACTTGGAACCATCCAATAAACCCGCGCCGGCAGTTGCATCAGTGACGAGACAGATTCCGGTAAAACCTTTCGCGCGATACAACATCTTCATCAGCGTCGGAGAAACGTGGTGACCGTCGGCGATCAGCTCGCAAATGATTTCCGGTTCGCTCATGGCGAACTCGAGCAGCCCGGCAACGCGGTCGATCCCGCGCCGGCGCGTGCTCGACATGCAGTTGAAAGTGTGGGTCACGCTGCGCATCCCGTGCTCAAACGCCGTGCGCGCATCCTCCTCCCACGCGTCGCTGTGACCACCGCTGACAGAAATGTTCTCTTTCCGCAATTCATCGATCAGGGAGATCGCGCCGGACAACTCCGGCGCGAGCGTCATTCGCTTGATCACATCGCTGTGCTCAAGCAACGGCTTGTAGATTTTTGCCGTGGGCTTGCGCATTAACGCCGGACGTTGCGCGCCCGCTTTCGCTTTCGAGATGAACGGGCCTTCCACATGCACGCCGGCAATTTGCTTAATCGAAGACTTCTGGGTACGCACTTCGTTTACTACTTTGAGGATGGCTTTGATCGGCGCCGTGGCAGTCGTTAGGAGGAGCGAAGTCGTGCCACCGCTCGCGTGATAATCACAAATCGCCCGAAAAGCTTTGGGCGAGGCCTCCATCGTGTCGCGGCCCATCGCGCCGTGCACGTGAAGATCGATAAAGCCGGGCGCGAGATAGTTGCCCTCAAGATCGACTGTCTGTTCACCCATCGCCGGCGCCTCCACGCAAATTCCCGTGATCAGTCCGCTTTCCGCGGTCAGGTCCAGTCCGTCGCGAATGCCATTCGGAAAAATCAAACGCCCATTCTTGAAGATCATTTGATTGTGGGAACACCATTGCGTTTGCGACGAGCAAAGTCCATCCTGTCTGTGGGCGATGGATCCTTACGATGTAGTAATCATCGGCGGTGCGTTCTCCGGCGCGGCCACGGCGATGTTGATTAAGCGAAAGCATCCCGCCGCGCGCGTGCTCATCATCGAAAAGAACGCCGAGTTCGATCGCAAAGTTGGTGAATCGACGACGGAAGTGAGCAGTTGTTTCCTGACCCGGATACTTGGACTCGCGAACTATCTCGGGCACGAACAATTGGCGAAACAGGGACTGCGGATGTGGTTTTGCAACTCGCCCGAGCAGCGGTTCGACGATTGTGTCGAGATCGGGCCGCGATACAACGCGCGGGTGCAAACATTTCAGGTGGATCGCGCGAAACTCGATTCGCATTTACTGCAATGCGCGGTAAACGCTGGCTGCGAACTGCGGCGACCGGCGAAAGTTACGAAAATTGAATTGAACGGTGCGCACGGGCAGACGGTGGATGTCGACTCGGGCGCCGGAGCCTCGGCGAAGGCGGCTCTCGGAAGAACGGTTCCCACGCGCTGGGTAATTGATGCGAGTGGACGGGCAACGTGGCTCACACGCAAGCTCGGTCATTTCCGACCGAACAACGAACATCCCATCAACGCTGTCTGGGCGCGCTTCACCGGTATGAAAGATTGGGACAGCTACGATTGGCGGGAAAAATTTCGCGACTACATGGACGCATGCCGAACGGCGCGCTCGTGGGCGACCAACCATCTCACCGGCCACGGCTGGTGGTGCTGGATCATTCCGCTGCGCGGCGGCGACGTGAGCGCCGGAATTGTTTACGATAGCCGGATTTTTCAACTGCCGAACGGCGGAAGCATCGCCGAAAGATTGCACGGCCACATCCTGGCGAATCCGGTCGGCCGGGAAATTTTTCGGAACGCTCACCCGATCGAAGGGGACGTCCACGCCTTCTCAGCGTTGCCCTACTACAGCGAAAAAGTTTGCGGCGACGGCTGGGCCTGCGTCGGCGACGCCGCCGGATTCATCGATCCGCTCTACAGTCCAGGTCTCGATTTCTGTTCCTTCACTAGCAGTTACGTTGCCGATTTCGTGGCCCGAAATCTCGGCGGCGAAGACGTGACCAAAAACATCACACATTACAACGAGCAATATCCGATCATGTATCGCTCGTGGTTCGAGTGCTTGTTCAAGGACAAATATTATTACATCGGCGACGCGGAGCTGATGTCGGCGGCGTTTCTGCTGGATGTGGCGTCGTATTATTTCGGCCTTGTCATTCCGGCGTATCGAAATCCCGAGAAAGCATTTCTGGAATTGCCGTTCCAAGGCCGACCGGGACGGATCGCGGCTGGCATGATTAGATTTTACAATCGCCGGCTGGTGGCGCTGGCGAAACGCCGTCTGGCTACGGGCCATTTTGCAACGAGGAACTCTGGTTGGCGCGAATTGTATGATGGGTTCGTGCCTGATTTTCGGGTAACGAAATTGCTGCGAAAGGGACTATTCCGCTGGTGGAAAGCGGAACTCACTAATTTGCGCCTCATGTTTACCACGCCGGCGCGCGCGCCAGCGAAGCAAAGTTCGGCGGTAAGGCCGGCGCAAGCGTGACCGGTGGTGGCGCTAGTCAGGTGTTACTGAGATCGATGGGACCGTCAGATCGGATTTGTTAACTGCAAATACCACTGGACAAATTTTTGACCGAAGAACATCCAGATTAAGGCACCCAACGCGAGATAAGGTCCGAACGGTAATTTGGCCGACCAGACGCGCTTTCCAATCACGAGCGTGGCGAGGCCGACCACCGAGCCCGCGATTGAGGCGGCAAAAATGCTGAACAACACGCCACGCCAGCCGAGAAACGCGCCAATCGCCGCCAGAAATTTCAAATCGCCGCGCCCCATCGCTTCCCGCGGAATTTCCAATTCGTGGGCAATGCCGGAAATTTGATCGATCGCGTCGAGCACGAATTCTTCGGTCCCAACCCGGACCCGATTGTAGTGAAACTCAAGCAGCTCATTGGCAAAAGACCGATTATCGATCTTCGCTTCGTCGCAATGGAGCAGGAGCCGATCTTTTTCGCGCGCAAAATAATCGCTCCATAAACTGCGTTCTTCGCCAACAACGAAATCGGCGTCGTCGCCGCGGCGCGTCCAGGTGAACGGCGTTGGTCCATCCAACCTCACCCGTTTTTTGCCGAAAGCGATCTTGCCGCCCTCCAGCACGATCCACAAAATCACGTAACCCAGCGCAGCGGCAAGCCCGGCACGGACAAGTGCGGCTACGCGCGAATCTGTGTTCATCAATTCCGGGACGATAAAGCTAGCGACGATGCCGGCGATGGTCCCGCCGATCGTGATCTGGTCGGGAATGATGAAATGCTCGAGGTCGACGAAGGTCGCGATGAGTAGGATGGAAACGAAAACCCAGTACGCGATCGTGACCTTCCACGGAAAAAATTCCCATATGGTAAGAAACAAAAGCGCGCTCAACAGTTCGACGCCAAAGTAGCGAAACGCGATCCGCGCTCCGCAGTTGGCGCAACGGCCGCGCAAAACCAGCCAGCTCACCAATGGAATGTTTTGCTGCCATGGAATCTGCGTTTTGCACACCGGACAAAACGAACGGCGCGGTTCTTTGATGGAGATGTCGCGCGGCAAACGATAGATGCCGACGTTTAGAAACGAGCCAATGGCCGCGCCAAGAACGAACGCGGAGACGGCGAAGAGCGTGTAATAAGAAGAAATTTCCACGCGATCAGGTCTGGCTTCTCGATTTTCGGCGTTCCATCAGCCATGCGATCCAGATGCAGCTTTCGTAGAGCAAAGACATCGGCAAAGCCATGGCGACAAGAGTTAGCAGGTCCGGCGTTGGCGCAATGATTGCCCCGAGAATAAAAATGACCACGATTGCGTACGGCCTGGTGCGCGCCATGAATTTGTAGGTAATGAGTCCGAAATAAACGAGAGCGAGCACGACCACTGGCAGCTCAAACGCCAGACCGAGTCCGAGAATAAATTTTGTGACGAAGGAATAATATTGCTGCACCGTCCAGGTCGGCGTCCATCCGAGCGATTGGGTATCGCGGAAAAAGAAAAGAATCGTTTTCGGCAGCAACCAGAAGTAGCCGAGCACCACGCCGACCAAGAAAAGGGCGAAGCTACCCGCAATTGCCGGAAACAAAAACCTCTTTTCGACCGCGGTGAGCGCCGGAAGAACAAATTCGGCAAGAAAATAGAGCAGCAACGGAAACGATACGACGATCCCGGCATAGAACGCGAGGTGGAAGGAAATCACGAGCGAATCGGTAATACCCAATGCCTTGAGTGCGCCCACCTGTGGATTAACATCGTGCAGCGGCGCTTGCATCACGCGCACGAGTAGCGATCGAAAGAAGAAGCAAAAGATCATCGCGACGACGAGCGTCATCGCCATTTTTACGACCGTCCAGCGCAGGTCTTCGAGATGCTCGAGAAACGGCTTGGAGGTCTCGCTTTCCGGCAATTCGCGAAATTTAAAGATGTCGCGCAAAGCCATGGGTCGATCAGCGCGGAGCCAATGAAATGAAGCCGCGCGCAGCCAGTCGCGCACAAATCGCGAGCGTGTTCGAATCGCGGATCTCGTTCTGCGCGATCATCCGGCTCAACTGGTCGGTAGTGACTGCGCGACAATCGAGAATCGCTTCGCCTTCTTCGCGGTTATGGAGATCGGCAAGTTGAACCGGCCGGGCCAGAAACAAATAGCAATGCTCGTCGGTGAGTCCGGGGGAAGTGAAAAAGTAACCGAGCGGAATCAATTCGCCGCCGGGCGCCAGATCATAACCAGTCTCTTCGTGTAATTCGCGCAATGCGACCGTTTCGATTGCCGCTTCGTCAGGCTCAACCTCGCTGTCGATCTGGCCGGCCGGCATCGACCAGATCACCGCGCGAATCGGAATCCGTTCTTCCTTGATGAGCAAGATCTCTCCCTCTTTCGTGACGGGCGCGATGACCACAGCGGCTTTGCGCCGAACCGTGGTCCAGACACGCGCCTGAGGACTGCTCGGCGTTTGCACTTTCTCGGTCACAACTTCGAGGTGCGAATTTCCAAACTGTCTTTCACTGGAGAGCGTCTTCCAGCCGTTTGCATCCCGGACAAGCTTACTTCTTCTCACGCGGAAAGATTATTCGCGAAGTTGCTTTCGCCAACGTTCGATCTGCATCTTGACGTTGTGGGGCGAAGGCGCGCCGACGGCAACGCGCGCGGCAAGCGCACGACGAACGTCGAAAATTCTTGCAACATCGATGTCAAACAAAGGCGAAAGCTTTTTCAGGTGCACCAGCGAAACAGCATCGAGTTTTTTTCCCTTCGCGACAGCATCGGCCACAAGTTTTCCGACAAGCGCGTGCGCCTGGCGGAAAGGCATTCCCTTTTTCGCGAGATATTCGGCCAGATCGGTGGCGAGCAGATTCGGATCGCTGGCGGCGGCATTCATTCGCTCTCGATTGATTTTCAATTCCCGCAGCATTGCGGAGAACACTTCAAGCGCAGCCGAGACGGTGTCGACCGAATCGAAGAGGGCCCATTTATCTTCCTGGAGATCGCGATTGTAAGACGACGGAAGCGCTTTC
>DATFXN010000008.1:0-5544 GCA_035315805.1 Chthoniobacterales bacterium | reverse complement strand
AAAAAGTGACCGCCCCCCACACCCGACGGGTGTAAGGGGCGGCTGTTCCCCCCAGAACACTCGCCTAGTAAACGAGCTTCGAGCTAAAGGCAACAAATTTCATTCGCCTTTATTCGGAGCCGTTGCCGAAGAATTCTTCGTTGGGGTTCGACGCCCCGTTGGCGTTACGAATTATTACAGCTGACTTGGTGGCGCGTAATTCGGTGTCGGGCAGCACCGCTCCAACCGGTGCCGCCCCGCAAAGCAAACGCTGCGTTGCCGAAAAGTCTTCTCTGCTCCCATCCGCTCGTCGTCCTTTCAGTCCGCGCTAACTCTAATTGTCGTTTGTATTGCCTGTGAGAGTCGATGATTTACAAGATGGCAACGATGTCCGATTACGAACCAACTTCTCGGCGGCCGATTGCAGCTGTATTCCGGCAAACTGGAGATGCAGCTACGCGGTTCTGTGTGCATCACGGAATTCATCCAAATGCGATTTCGTATTTGTCGATCCTAACGGCGCTAACCGCCGCAATTTGTTTTTGGAAATCGGGGGCGACGCGTTGGCTGCTCATCATCGCGCCGCTTTTTTGTTATTTGCGGCTGTGGTTCAACATGCTCGACGGCCTGGTTGCGTTCGCGGCAGGGAAGGCGAGCCGCCGTGGCAAAATCGTAAACGATCTGCCCGATCGCATTTCCGACATCGTAATTTTCGTCGGGGTTGGGCACAGCGGGTTGATGAATCCGTTGATCGGATATTGGGCAGCGATTCTCGCTGTGCTCACCTCGTACGTCGGTCTGTTCGGGCAAGCGCTTGGCGTTCAGCGCCAGTTTAGCGGAACTATGTCGAAGCCCTGGCGCATGGTCGCGTTGCATGCCGGCGCATGGCTCACGTTTTTCTTTGGCCCACAATCATTCGCGACTTTCACCATTTTTGATTGGACCTGTCTTGTCGTCATCGCTGGTTGTGTTGAAACAATCGTTGTTCGCTTGAAACGCATCACCGCCGCGCTGCAAGATAAGCGGTGATGTCGCCGCAGATCGCGCTCCACGATCCTGTTTTCCGCGCTTACTTCTGGATTGTCTTGATTTCCCTCGCGATCGCCGGCGCGGTGCTTGCCTTTTTGCGATTCGTTTTGAAAAAGGAAACCGCGTCGATGTTTAAGACGTTTTGGTCGTGGATTCTCATTGCCGGGATCGGTTTCATTGTTGTTTTTCTCGGACGCATTCCAACGATCGTCGGTGTGACGTTTCTTGCGACCTACGCTTTCAAGGAATTCGCCTGTGCCTCGGGATTGTATCGTGACTCGTGGATGACCGGCGCGGTTTATGCCGGAATCGTTACTGTCGGGATCGCTTCGGTAATTTCGGATCCGCGTGGTGAAGAACCTGGCTGCGGCTGGTACGGATTCTTTGTCGCAGTTCCGGCGTTAGCCATCGCGCTAATCCTGCTCATTCCGATTTTGCGCAATCGCGCTCGCGGCGAGCTGCAACGCATAGCGCTTGCCATTATCGGTTTTGTTTACATCGGCTGGATGTTCGGTCACCTCGGATTTATCGCGAACGCTCCCAATGCTTACGGCTTCATTTGCTACATCATTTTCGCCACGGGGTTGACTGACGTTGCGGCCTTTACTTTCGGGAAAATTTTCGGCCGCCATCCGTTGCGCAGCGAAATCAGTCCGAACAAGACATGGGAAGGCGCGCTCGGAGCGCTCGGCGTCGCCATGATTTTGCCCTGGCTTCTTCGATTCTCATTTCCATTCTTTGGCGTATGGCAATTAATTCTGACCGGCTTGATCGTTGGAATTGGCGGGCAACTGGGCGATCTTTCGATTAGCGTCATTAAGCGCGACATCGGAACCAAAGACATGGCTTCAACTATTCCCGGTCACGGCGGAATTCTGGATCGGATCGACAGTTTGATTTACGCGGCGCCGTTGTTCATGCACATGACCGGGTATTATTATCCGCTCCGATGAAAAAGTGGCATTACGACTCGGTGCATGCCGTCGATCAAGCGCCGATCGATAGTCTGCGTCGGTTTCCGCGCGAGCCGGACATCCTCGTTTACGGATTGCGGTCGCTCGGTGCGTTGATCATTCGAGGTCTGCTGCACATCTACAACCGCTTCGAAATTATCGGGCACCAAAATCTGCGGACCAACCGCTCACTCGTTATCGTAGCGAATCATTGCAGTCATATCGACACACTTTGCCTGCTTGCGGCGTTACCGCTGCGCAAGTTACATCGCGCGTTTCCAGCCGCCGCGTCTGATTATTTTTTTCAAAGCATGCCGCGACTTTGGGCCGCTGCGGTACTGGTGAACGCGCTGCCGTTCGCCAGGCAAGCGCGCGTTCGACAAAGCCTGTCGCTTTGCCGGGAATTGCTCGCCCATCCAGGGACCATCCTGATTATTTTTCCGGAAGGCACAAGATCGACAACCGGCGAGGTTGGTGAATTTAAATCAGGAATCGGTACTCTTGTTGCGGGACGCGACGTCGCGGTAGCGCCGTGCTTCCTCGATGGATCATTTGAAGCGTGGCCTAAAGGCAAACGATTTCCGCGTCCGCGAAAAGTTCGATTGATCGTTGGAACACCTCGCAATTATCGCGATCGCGGAACAGAGAAGAACGACATCTGTGCGATTGCCGCCGAACTGCGCGATGCAGTGAACGGATTGCGCCCAGCAAATGGAAGCCACTGAAAGAAGTTTCACTACTTGGGACGGTGCGGAGCTGTTTTATCGCTCGTGGATTCCAAACAAAACGAAGGACAAAGCGCTGCTGCTTTTTCATCGTGGCCACGAGCATTCCGATCGCTGGCAGGAAATGGTCGATTCGTTAGGCTTTGACGATGTTGCGATCTTCGCGTGGGACGCGCGCGGTCATGGACGGTCTGCGGGAGATCGGGGCGCGGCAAAGGGTCTTCACGACGTGATCAAAGATGCGGATGCCTTTGCGCGTCATGTTTCGGAGACGTTCAGCATTCCGATCGAAAACATGATCGTGGCGGCGCATAGTCTCGCCGCAGTCACTGTCACAGCTTGGGTCCACGATTACGCGCCGCCGATCCGCGCCATGATTTTAGCAACGGGCGCATTTCGGGTGAAGCTCTACATTCCATTCGCAATTCCGGCGTTGCGAATCCTTCGACCGCGATTCGTAAAGAGCTACGTGAAATCAAAAATGCTCACGCACGATCGTGAACAAGCTGCTCTTTACGATTCCGATCGGCTCATCTTCCGGCAAATCGCGGTTAACGTTCTTCTCGATCTCCACGACACTGCGAAACGGTTAGTTGCCGATGCCGGAGCGATTCAAACGCCGACGCTGATGATTGGTGCTGGGAAGGATTGGGTTGTGAGTCTCAAAGCTCAGCAAAAGTTCTTTGATCGCCTTTCTTCAACTCACAAGCGCTTCGAAATTTTCCCGGGCGCTTATCACGCGATCTTTCACGAAACGAATCGTCGCGACGTGGTCGGACTTGTCCGCCAGTTCGTTCGAGATTCTTTCGCGAAATCGGCGACCGCGCCTTCATTGGTAGACGCCGATAAGAGCGGCTACACGGCGCACGAACACGAGGGCTTGAAGAACAACAGGACCGCAAGGTTCGCACTCGCGCGCGCTGGACTGAAAGTCGCCGGTCGACTGAGTCGGGGCATCGACATCGGCTGGCGTTTTGGTTTCGATTCCGGTCTATCGCTCGATTACGTTTACAAGAACGAACCGAAGGGCTGGAGCCCGCTTGGCCGCGTTATCGACAAGTCGTACCTGAACAGCGTTGGGTGGCGCGGCATTCGGCAACGCAAAGCGAATCTGAATAAAACTCTGCGCGATTTGATTCTGAAAGTGCATCGCGAAAATCGCCCGGTCAGAATTCTCGACATTGCTGCCGGTGCCGGTCGCTACGTAATCGAAACGATCCGCGACATGCCAGAGATCCCGATCGATGCCACGCTTTGCGATTATAAGCAGGAAAATGTAAACGCGGTGCGTACTCTGGCCGACGAGTTAGATGTCGACGGCGCAGTAATCGCGCGCCGCGGCGACGCGTTTGATCGCGAATCTCTCGCTAGAATTCAACCACGCGCGGCGATCGGAATCGTTTCAGGCCTTTATGAATTGTTTCCGTCGAACGAGCCGGTTTTGACTTCGTTGCGCGGATTAGCCGACGCGATCGAGCCTGGCGGTTACCTCGTTTACACAAATCAGCCTTGGCACCCACAGCTCGAATTCATTGCACATGTCCTCGTTAATAGGGAAGGGGAGCGCTGGATCATGCGTCGGCGAACGACGGCCGAAATGGATGAGCTAGTTCACGTGTCCGGCTTCGAAAAGATCGATATGGAAATCGATCAATGGGGAATGTTCACGGTTTCTGTTGCACGCCGTGGCCGTTAAACGTAGCAAGGCGCTCGTCGTCTCGGCCGGATTGTCCGCCTTGTTCCTGATCGTTTATAGCGGTTGCAACTGGATCACAGCGCATCGCGCGAACGTCAGCACGTTTTATTTTGGGCGGGAACGCGAGATGCCGTTCGTGCCATTTTTCATTTTGCCGTATATGTCGATCGATCTGTTCTTTGTCGGTGCGCCATTCCTTTGTCGGACCGATCGCGAGTTGTCCGTCTTAGCGAAACGAATCGCGCTAGCGATTATCGTCGCTGGAATCTGTTTCCTGCTCTTTCCATTGCGGTTTGCCTTTCCTCGACCGCACGCTAATGGCTGGCTCGGCGCGCTTTTCGATTGGTTTCGCGAAATGGATGCGCCGTACAATCTGCTTCCATCGCTTCACGCAGCGTTCACGCTAATGCTTTTCGACATCTACTTTCGTCACACGCGCGGTTTCACTCGAGTTGCAACCATCATCTGGTTCCTTTTGATGGCGTTGTCGCCAGTTCTTTCGTATCAACATCACTTAATCGATATCGTCGGCGGCTTTGTCCTCGCCGGATATTGCTTCTATTTCTTTCGCGAGCGTACGCTTGCGCTGCCAGTTGTCGCGAATCGTCGCATCGGTTCGTATTACGCAGCGGGAGCCGTGGTTCTCACGGTTATTGCCGCGATCTTTTGGCCATGGGGAGTCCTGCTTTTTTGGCCAGCGATCGCTCTAGGCATCGTAGCGATCGCGTACTTCAGAGCGGGTCCCATCATTTTTCACAAGACTGAGGGAAAGTTGCCGTGGAGTACGCGGTTTGTGTTGGCGCCCTGTTTACTCGGTCAATATCTCTCGTTGCTGTATTACCGACGCCAATGTCGAGCGTGGGACAAGGTCGCACTACAAATCTGGATTGGCGGCAAGCTGGGGCGCCGTTCTGCGAAGAAAGCTTTGCGCTCCGGGGTTCTCTCCGTGCTCGATTTAAGCGCTGAATTTTCCGAAGCGAAAC
Organism: Chthoniobacterales bacterium; assembly: GCA_035315805.1. Lineage (GTDB taxonomy): Bacteria > Verrucomicrobiota > Verrucomicrobiia > Chthoniobacterales > UBA10450 > AV40. The sequence continues at coordinate 179 of DATFXN010000008.1, read as the reverse complement.
CATTCCGCAAAATCAATTATCAAAATATTCCTGTCCTGGACCTGACTGCTCCCACGCAAACGCAGCTTGTGGAGATGAGCAAATTCATCGGCAATCACTCCCGAAATGGTGCGGTCTATATTCACTGTAAAATTGGTTATTCGCGAAGTGCAGCCGCGGTAGCCGCTTATTTAATAATG
>DATFXN010000007.1:0-113200 GCA_035315805.1 Chthoniobacterales bacterium | reverse complement strand
CGTGTGAGATCCCAAAGATCAAAAGAATTGGAACTACGTTTCGGATCCGATTCATGCCTGGGATTTTGTTCGGGCGCTCGACTGCTGGCAAGGTCGCGAATTTTCTACATCTGCCGAAGCGGCTTGGGGCGAATCAATTATGTAACGAGTATTTACACTATGAACAAACTCCTTATTCCATTCTTTTCAATTTTGATAGCGGTGTTCCTGAACTCCTGTGCGAGCGAGCCGACATCGACCACGACAACCACGACTCGTGAGACGACTGTGACCCAACCTACCACGACGCAGCAGGTCACAACGACGCACTACTAGGTGTCCGATCGCGACGAACAGAAGGGGCACGCGGCTGCGTGCCCGTTTTGTTTACGATTTTTTTGCCGGCTTTTCTTCCGCGCGCTGGGCCTCTTCTTCGGCTGCCTGGCTCACCACCGGCGCGATGGCCTGCAATTTTTCGCCTTTCCGCAAGTCCATTAATTTGACGCCCATCGTGTTCCGGCCGGTTTCGCGGATTTCTTTCACCCGTGTGCGCACCATCTGGCCCTTCGTCGTAATCAACATGATCTCGTCTGCTTCGCGCACGGTGAGCGCGCCGACAACGTCGCCGGTCTTTGCGCCGGTTTTCATTGTGATGATTCCTTTGCCACCGCGTTTTTGTTTGCGGTAATCATCGAACGGCGTGCGTTTGCCGATTCCATTTTCACCGGCGACGAGCAGCATTGCATTTGGATCGACAATCGCGATGCCGACGACGTGGTCTTTTTTTTCGGGACGAATTCCCCAAACGCCGACGGTGTTGCGACCTTGATCGCGCAATTGCTCCTCGTGAAAGCGCAAGCTCATTCCCTCTTTCGTGATCAGGACGATCTCGTTGTTTCCGTTGGTGAGGTTCGCATCGATCAACCGGTCGCCTTTTTCAATTTGGATCGCGATGATGCCGCCTTTCCGGACGTTGCGGTAATCGGACAGGTTGGATTTTTTGACGATGCCGGATTTGGTCGCGAACACGATGTGGAGATTTTCGTCCCACGTTTGATCAACAGCGTTCGGGCCGGTGCCGGATTTCTTGGATTGAATGCGAATGGTCGCAGCAATTTTCTCGTCCGGCTTTAGTTCGAGGATATTAGCAATCGATCGGCCTTTCGCGGCGCGTCCCATCTCCGGAATCTCGTAAACCTTTTCCACGTAAGCGCGACCGGCTTCGGTGAAGAACATCAAGTAGTCGTGCGTGGTCGCGGTGAAGAGGTGCTCGATGAAATCGCCCTCTTCTTCCTCAGTCGCGCCTTCGCGCGTGGTCATGCCGATCACGCCCTTGCCGCCGCGGCGTTGCGCGCGAAACGCGCTCACCGCCGTGCGCTTGATGAATCCGCCGTGCGTGATGCTGATGATGCAGCCCTCGTTCGCGATGAGGTCTTCCATGTTGATCTCGCCTTCATCGGCAATGAACTGCGTCAGCCGCGGCGAGCCGTGTTTGTCGCGAAGCTCGCGCAGCTCTTTCTTGATGATGGTGAAGACGCGCTGCTCCTTGGCGAGAATATCCCGCAAATCCTGAATCGTCTTGAGCAGCTCTTTGTATTCATTTTCAATCTTGTCTCGCTCGAGACCGGTCAATTGATACAGACGCAGATCGAGAATCTGATTCGCCTGATGTTCGCTGAACGCGTAACGGCCTTCGATCAGCCGCGCGGGGTTGCGAATCAGAATCCCGATCTGTTCGACCTGTCTCTTGGTGAATTCGAACGCCAGCAGTTTGACGCGCGCTTCCTCGCGGTTGGCTGATCCACGAATAATGCGAATGAATTCATCGAGGTTCGCGAGCGCAATGAGGTAACCTTCCAGCGTCTCGGCGCGCTCTTCGGCTTTCTTTAATTCGAAACGCGTCCGGCGCAGAACAACTTCGCGGCGATGCTCGATGTAAGCGGCGTTTGCTTCCTTGAGTGAAAGCAACTTCGGCCGGCCGTGATCGATCGCCAGCATGAGCGCTGGAAAAGAGCTTTCCATCGCAGTGTGCTTGTAAAGATTGTTGATGACGATTTTCGGATTCGCATCGCGCTTGAGCTCGATCACGACACGCGTGTTTTCGTCCGACTCGTCGCGGATCGCGGTGATGTCGCCCAGAACCTTCTCATTCACCAGCTCGGCGATACGTTCGACCAGCGTGGCACGATTCACGCCGTACGGAATTTCAGTTATGACGATTTGTTCCTTGCCGCCTTTGAGTTCTTCGACGCCCGCCTTACCCCGCACTTTCATGCTGCCGCGGCCGGTCCCGAGATATTGCTTCACGCCTGCGACGCCGCAGATGGCGCAGCCGGTCGGAAAATCCGGACCCTTTACGTGCTTCATCAATTCCTCGAGCGTTATGTCCGGATCGTCGATTTGCGCGCAGACGCCGTCGATGACCTCGCTCAAGTTGTGCGGCGGAATGTTCGTTGCCATTCCAACTGCGATGCCGGTGCCCCCGTTGACCAAAAGATTCGGAAATGCCGCGGGGAAAACTGTCGGCTCGGTCCGCGTTTCGTCGTAGTTCGGGACGAAGTCGACCGTGTCCTTGTCCATGTCGACCATCAACGCCGCGCCGAGATGCGTCATTCGCGCCTCGGTGTAACGCATCGCCGCCGGCGGATCGCCTTCGACCGATCCGAAATTTCCCTGGCCATCGACGAGCGGCTCACGCATTGCCCACGGTTGCGCCATGTGGACGAGGGTGGGGTAGATCACCGCTTCGCCGTGCGGGTGATAGTTACCGCTCGTGTCACCGCAAATTTTCGCGCACTTACGGTGTTGTCGCCCCGGAAAGAGCGACAAATCGTGCATCGCGTAGAGAATTCTGCGCTGCGAAGGCTTCAGTCCGTCACGCGCATCCGGCAACGCACGCGAAATAATGACCGACATCGAGTAATCGAGGAACGACCTCGACACCTCCTCGGCCACGTTTACCGGATCAACTTTTTCGTTCACTGTGTACATTAGAGAGATTGTCGATCTAAGGAGATGTCGATCTTACACGTCGAGGTTGCGCACATTCAGTGCGTTGTCCTCGATGAATTGACGTCGCGGTTCGACCACGTCGCCCATTAGGATCGTAAACATTTTGTCGGCATCGACTGCGTTGTCGTCGTTCAAGTCAACTTTGAGCAGTTTGCGCTTTTCGGGATTCATTGTCGTCTCGAACAATTCCTTCGCGTTCATTTCGCCGAGACCTTTGAACCGCTTGATCTGCACGCCGCGCCGGCCGATTTCCAAAATCTTTTCCAGAATCTCCGGGATCGAGAACAGCGCGTGCGTGGCGGCTTTTTCGCCTTCGCCTTCGATCAATTCGAAAATCGGGCGATCGCTCGCCGCATAGTGGTCCACCTTTAGACCTTTGCGTGCCAATTCGGCAATGATTTTGTGAATCGCAGCCGATTCGTGGAGCTCGACCAGTTTGGCGCGCCGGCGGACGCCGTTTGTCTTCGCGGCGGCCGTCTGAACATCGCCCAGCGGTAACAGTTCCTGCTCCATCTGGGTGTCGAACAAATTCAGATCGAGATTCGACTGGTGAAATTTTCGGACCGCCTTTTCGTCATGGAAATAGTGAACAGTCTCATCGTTCCCTTCGCGGACTTTGACCAAATACGTCGGTAACTTGCCTGACTTGGAGTAGCGCTCTTCGAGATAAGCTTCGAAATCGCCGCCGTGGCGTCGGACCGCTTCGCTGAGCTTTGCCAGCTTCTCGAGCGATTCGAGAATGTCTTTGAGCTGCGCGGCCGTGACTTCCTTGTTGTCGGCGAGATTTTTCAGCTTCACGTCCTCGGCGCCGAGCGAAATCAAAATCTTATTTAACTGGACGTCGTCGTCGACGTACTCCTCGCGCTTCTTGCGCTTGATTTGATAGAGCGGGGGTTGCGCAATGTAGATTTTGCCGGCGCGAACCAGATCGGTCATTTGGCGGAAGAAAAATGTCAGGAGCAACGTGCGAATGTGCGAACCATCAACGTCGGCGTCGGTCATGATGATGATGCGCCCGTAACGCAGCTTTGATATATCGAAACGGCCTTCGTCTTTGCCGTTTCCGTCTTCCTTCGGTTTGCCGATTCCAGTGCCGATGGCCGTAATCATCGACTGGATCTCGGCGTTCTTGAGAAACTGATCTTCGCGCGCTTTCTCGACGTTGATCAGTTTTCCGCGGATCGGAAGGATCGCCTGATAACGGCGGTCGCGTCCCTGTTTCGCCGAGCCACCGGCGGAATCGCCCTCGACAATATAAAGCTCGGTCAGTTCCGGATCGCGTTCCGAGCAATCGGCGAGTTTTCCCGGCAACCCACCGCCGGTCAGCGCGCCTTTGCGAATCGTCTCGCGCGCTTTGCGCGCGGCTTCACGTGCCCGCGCCGCCGTGAGCACTTTTTCGAAAATCCTTCGTGCGATTGGCGGACTCTTGTCGAAGTAGGTCAGCAACCCTTCGTAGACGGCCGAGTTGACGATCCCGTCGATCTCGGTGTTCACGAGTTTCACCTTGGTTTGCGATTCAAACCGCGGATTGGGCAACTTGATGCTGAGTACCGCGATTAATCCTTCGCGCACGTCGTCGCCGGAAATCGAGGGATCCTTTTCTTTCAAAAGCTGGCTTTGTTTCGCGTATTGGTTGATCGCACGAGTCAGTGCGGTGCGGAAACCAGTGAGATGCGTTCCGCCGTCCGGATTTGGGATCGAGTTCGCAAACGGCAAAATCTGGTCGTTGTAGGTGTCGTTGTATTGCAGGACAACATCGACAAACACCTCGCCGCGCTGCCGCGAGATGACGATCGGCTTGGGATGCAGCACCTGTTTGTTTTCGCCAAGCTGTTTTACGAATTCCTCGATCCCGTGTTTGTAAAGAAACGTTTCCTTCTTAGGCGACTCGCTCCGTTCATCGGCGAGATTGATCTCCAGACCTGGATTGAGAAATGCCAATTCGCGGAGACGAGTGGCGAGCCGCTCAAACTTAAATTCGGTGGTAATGGTGAAGATGGTTGGGTCGGGTAAAAATGTGATCAGCGTCCCGGTTGCCTTTTTGCCCTTGACCTCGCCGATGACTTCAAGCTTTTGCGTCGTTTTTCCCTTCGCAAAGGCCATGTGATAAACCTTGCCGTCACGCGAAACTTCCACTTTGAACCACTCTGAGAGGGCGTTCGTACATTTCGCGCCGACGCCGTGCAAACCGCCGGAATATTTGTAGGCGCCCTGCCCGAATTTTCCCCCGGCGTGAAGATTCGTCAGCACCAGCTCGACGGCCGGCATCTTCCATTTGGGATGAATATCCACTGGAATGCCGCGGCCGTTGTCGCGGACGGAAATGCTTCCGTCGACGTGCACGGTGACTTCGATTTTGTCGCAGAATCCGGCAAGATGTTCGTCGATCGAGTTATCGACGACTTCATAAACCATGTGATGCAGACCGCGCTCATCCGGGTCGCCAATGTACATCCCAGGGCGTTTCCGGACCGCCTCCAAACCTTCGAGTTTGTCGATCTGCGCGGCGTCGTATTTTTGGAGTTTGCTGACGCCAGGAAGCTCGCGCTGACGAGTTTTCTCGCTCGAACTTTCGTCGTCTTGAGTGCGCGCGACAGCGGCTCTGGCTGGCATCAAAAGAAAGTAGCTAGAAACGATCGGAAAACAACAAATAATCGTGTGGCTTTGAGGGCCTTATTTCCGCTACTGGCTGGGGGTAACAATCACTATAACCCACGATATTGTAGTCGCCTAGCATGACTTATTCACACGCTTTTTTACCCCCTTGACCAGCTTCTTTTGCGCTTCGAAAATGTGCGCTCAAAATGCGTCTCCAAACCCTCTTTGAAGCGCGCTGGATCCTGGCGATTTTACTTTTTTTTCTGCTGGTTGGTTGGCTTTTCAGCGGATGGGTGGCGCTCTTTTTTCTACTCCTGATACTTTTCACGCTTTTCTTTTTTCGCGATCCTGATCGAGAGATTCCAGCCGATCCAAACGCTGTCGTCGCAGCGGCCGATGGGACGGTGAAAGACATTGTCGAAGTCGAAGAAACTGACGTTTTGAAAATAAGAATGCGCCGTGTCGGGATCTTCTTGTCGATCTTCGACGTGCACACTAATCGGGCGCCGATTGATGGCCGCATCGTTTTTCGCCGGCACCGCGAAGGGCTTTGCCTCGACGCGCGTAGTCCGGATTGCGCCGAGAAAAATGAAGCAATGACCTGGGGGTTTGAAAATCTGCGCGCAACCCTGGTCGTCAGGCAGCTCACCGGCACGATCGCGCGGCGGATCGTCGCCTGGGGGGACATTGGGGACGAGCTCAAGAAAGGCGATCAATTTGGAATGATTCGCTTTGGCTCGCGAACGGAAGTATACTTGCCGCTCGCGGCGGACGTGTTGGTGAAAGTGGGGGATCACGTCGCCGGTGGGTCGACAATTATTGCGCGCCTCCCCGATTAAATGAACGAGCATCCGTCGAAAATTTACCTGCTACCGAATCTGATGACGGCGGGGAATTTGTTCTGCGGCTTTACCGCCACCCTCAAAATTTTGGAAGGCGCACTGTTACAAAGCACGAACGCCGACCTCGCAGCGGATCGTTTCCACGAAGCGATTTGGTTCATTCTCGGCGCGTTCGTGTTCGATTTTCTTGATGGTCGTTTGGCACGACTGGGGGGTCACGACAGTCCGTTCGGCCGCGAATTCGATTCGCTCGCCGACATCGTTTCATTCGGCCTCGCGCCGGCGTTGATGGTGTACCGAGTTGTGCTGAAAGATTTCCCGCGTGCGTGCTGGATCATCGCCTTCATTTATCTCGCATGCGGAGCGCTACGTTTGGCACGGTTCAACATTGCAAAAGCTCGAAACGAGAACGACGGCGTTGAAGTCGAAAAGAATTTCACCGGGTTTCCAATCCCTGCTGCCGCCGGATTAATCGCCTCGATCACATTGTTTTTGCTTTGGCTGGCCGAAGGAGAGCACAACTTGGGTAAATGGAAATTCGTTTTGCCGCCGCTTTTGCTATTTCTCTCCTTTATGATGTTTAGCCGGTTCCAGTATCCAAGCTTCAAAGCAATCAACTGGAAAACGAAGAAATCGATCCCGCGCTTTCTCGGAATCTTTCTCGTGCTGGCTTTCACTGTACTGAACTACGAGTGGATGCCTGCCGTTTTGTTTCTCGCTTATCTACTCTACGGATTTCTTCGGCCGTGGCTGTCGCGCGAATGGCGCCGCGAGATCGAAGAAGAAATCGGCGAAGAAGGTTCTGAAGAGCCAACCGAGCAAGTTTCCTAAAGATCGACAATTACGAGTTCAACCGCGCCAAAACTTCCGGGTCGCGGACGTCAGCCCATTCGCCGGTCAGTTCCAGCGCTTTCACTTTGTTGCCGGATTGTGCGAGTTCACGGATGGCGTCGGTGAGCTCGTATTCGCCACGTGGCGACGGTTTCAATTTTGCGGTAAAATCGAAAATACTGGGACGAAAGGCGTAAAGGCCGGCGTTGTACCACGGACTTGTCGCTTCGCCGGGCTTTGATTTCTCGCGAAGATCGACAAGCTCCATTTGTTCGTTGAGAAAAACTGCTCCCCCCTTGCTCACATCTTCGCCGCGGGTCACGCTGACGATCGCTTCAACATCGTCGGCGAGATCGACAATGCGTTTATAGTTTCCCGGATCAACCAGGATGTCGCCGTAAGCAAGAACGAATGGCGGATAGCTTACAAAATCACGGGCAAGTTCGACAACGCGACCAGTCCCGTCCTGGGTGACTTGCATCGCGTACTCGATGTCGATCTTGTAACGCGAGCCGTCGCCGAAAAAATTCTGCACCGCGTCCGCGCGATAGCCGACGATGATCAGAAATTTCTGGACGCCGGCATTGCGCAAACCCTCGACGATATATTGCAACACCGGCTTGCCGCGCACTTCGAGCATCGGTTTTGGAAGTTCCGCGGTCATCTCGCGCATCCGCGTGCCGCGCCCTGCCGCGAGAATGACTGCTTTGTCGATCTTCATTACGACAGTGCCTAGTTTGGATTACAACAACGTGAGCGCTCGCTAAGAGCGCGGTCAATGGCTGTGCTCCAGTTTCTCAGCAAGTCTCGCGAGACCGGTCTTCTCTTGCGCCGGTGCTGTGGAGCGGGACAGGCAGTTGGGAACATTTCGGTTCGGCCATGCGGCACCTTGATTTTCATTCGCACTACAAATTTTCGGGATTCGTCAGCGCAGTTCTCGGCTGCGCTGGCGGGCCCCTCATGATCCCGGTTTGTTTTTTCGCCTCGGCGTGTTGTTTGCCGTCGCCGTCACCGCCGTTCATTTGATTGCAGTAATAGACAGCCGCGGCGATTTTTTCGTGCGGCTGCCGGCCTTCGAGATATCGATCTTATTGATCAGCCTTCTTTTCATCTGCCCCGGCGAATACAGCGTCGATAAGAACTAAGACGTTTTCGTTTCTTTTGGCGTTTCAGATTTCGGCGGCGTAATAATCAAGGCCGGCAAATTCGCCGTCTTAATCATGTCGCTTACCTTTGCGACCTCCTGTGATTTGATCTGCGACCATTTTGCCAACTGATCGTCCAGTTGCTTGCTCAGGGTCTGGAAAACGTCGAGCTGCGATTTGGTCGGCTCCATTGAGTCGCCGCCATCGATGCCGTGACTGAAGGCATCGAAGCGTTCATTCAACATGCTTGGGAAAGCGAGGTTCCCTTCCGAGCCCTTCATATTCACCTGAATCAGCTCTTTCTCGACATCCGACATTTTCTTGTCGAGATCGTCCGCGGCGGCGAGCGCCGGTTTTAGTTTTGAGTCATCACCGAATTGCGTGTGCAGATTTTTGATCTGCCCTTTCACTTCGCGAATCTCGTTGATCGCCTGATGCAATTGCGAAATGCGGTCCGTGACTTGCAGGGATAGCGCAAATTGTTTTTGCAACACCGGCTCCGACCCTTTGTTGCGCGGATCGACCACTATTTTCAGCGGCACGGTTTGCGATTTTCCCGCCACTGTCATTTTCACTTGGTAATCGCCCGGCAAAGCGAGTGGACCTTTTGGGCCTGTACCGCTGTAAAATGCGCCCGGTACTTGGATCGGATCGTTGTACCGCAAATCCCATGCGAACCGGTTCATGCCTTCGTTCGCCGGAATCGTTTTCACCCGCTCGATGCGGTCCGGCCATTCTGGCGGCTGCTCGCCTTCCTTCTTCTCTTTGCTCGAGATATGACGAACGACTTTTCCCTGCGAATCCAAAACGTCGAGCGTCACTTCGTCCTTCGGCGCGCTCTTGAAATAATAATCGATCAGCGCGCCTGCGGGCGGATTGTCGCCCACCGGCTGACGCCGATCGAATTCCTCCGGGTAATGTAAACGCGCCGCCGTTTGGGGTTGGTAAAGAATGAAATTGGAATTCGCGGATTGCGCGGTGACTTGCCGCAGTGGAGTCAGATTGTCCAGCACCCAAAACGATCGCCCATGCGTTGCAACGACGAGATCGTCGTCCTTAACCACGAGATCGTGAATTGGCGAGCGCGGCAGATTTAATTGCAACGGTTGCCAGTGCGTGCCGTCATCAAAGGAAACATAGACGCCGATCTCGGTGCCAGCGAAAAGCAAACCCTCTTTCTTCGGATCTTCGCGCACGCTGCGCACGTAAGCGCCCTCGGGAATACCGTTGGTGATTTGCGTCCAGGTCTTGCCAAGATCCTTCGTCTTGAAGATGTATGGCTTGAAATCGTCCTGCCGGTGATTGTCCAGTGCGACATAAGCGGCATTGGCGTCTTTCGGAGAGGGATCAATGATCGAGACGGTTGCCCATTGCGGGCTCGGCGGTGTGACTTTCGTCCATGTCTTGCCGTCGTCCGTTGAAACGTGCACCCAACTGTCATCGGTCCCGGCCCACAATGTGCCTTGTTTCACCGGCGACTCCGCCAGTGCAAAGACGGTGTCGTAATATTCAACCGACGTGATGTCGTTGGTGAGCGGGCCGCCGCTTGGTTGCTGTTTGGTTTTGTCGTTTCGCGTCAGATCACCGCTGATTTGCGTCCAGCTCTGGCCGTGGTCGGTCGATTTGAAAACGCACTCTGCGGCAGTGTAGATCACGTCCGGATTGTGTGGTGAAAGGATCAACGGCGAGACCCATTGGAAACGATGCTTAAGATCGACGGCCCCGCGTCCCGAATTGTCTAATGGCACCGGACTGATGTCCTGGTCGTCCTCTTTGGTTTTATTATAGCGCGTGATGTAACCTTCGCTGTTGGAATAAATGATGTGCCAGTCGCGCGGATCGGGAATCACGAAACCGCATTCGCCGCCGCCGGCTGGATACCAATCTTCGCGCCCGATCACACCCGAATCGGTGCGGCTCGCGATGCAAACGTTCGAGTTGTCCTGCTGCGCGCCGTAAATGTGATAGGGAAACGCGTTGTCGACTGCGACGTGGTAAAACTGCGCGGTCGGCTGATTGTTTTGTGTCGTCCACGTCTTACCGCCGTCAGTCGAGATGCTCGCGCCGCCATCGTTCGCATTTCCGATCCGATTTGGATTTTGCGGATCAATCCAGAGCCCGTGATGATCGCCGTGGCGCGCCGGAAGCAGGTTGAATGTTTTGCCGCCGTCGACCGACTTAAACGCACCGGTGTTTAAGAGATAAACAGTGTCGGCGGATTTCGGATCGGCGTAGACCTTCGAGAAATACCACGCGCGTTGGCGAAAGCGGCCATCGTCATTCACACGCGTCCATTTTTGGCCAGCATCATCGGAACGATAAAGTCCTCCTTCTTTCGCTTCGATGATCGCGTAAATGCGATTCGAGTCCGCGCCGGAAACAGCCACGCCGATTTTTCCAAGAATTCCTTCGGGCAGACCGTTGCCTTCCAAGCGTTTCCAGGTCACGCCATTGTCGTCCGAGCGATACAAACCGCTCCCGGCGCCGCCGCTCGAAAAAAACCACGGCTGCCGGCGCGCCTGCCAGAGCGCCGCAAAAACAATGTTTGGATTGTGCGGATCGAACACGACGTCGATGCCGCCGGTGTTTTCATCTTTGCTCAAGACATTCGTCCACGTTTTCCCGCCGTCTGCCGTCCGAAAAATTCCCCGCTCTTTGTTTGGTCCGAATGCATGTCCAAGCGCCGCGACCAGCACCACGTTTTCGTTTCTTGGATCGACAATCAACGCGCCGATCTGCCGGCTGTCCTTTAGTCCGACATTTTTCCAGGTCTTGCCTGCGTCGATCGATTTATAAACGCCGATTCCGTAGGTCGTGTTGCCGCGAATCGCCGCTTCACCGGTGCCGACATAAATCACGTTGTGGTCGGATGGCGCAACCGCGATTGCGCCAATCGACGAGATTTCTTCCTTGTCGAAAAGCGGCGCCCAATTCTGTCCGCCGTCCGTCGTTTTCCAAACACCGCCCGCAACCGCGCCGAAATACCAGGTATCCGGTTCGCCGGGAACGCCTTCGATCGCCAGCGCCCGACCGCCGCGAAACGGTCCGATCTGGCGCCATTGCATTCCGCTAAAAAGTTTTTCGTCAATTGCGCCAGCTGGCACCGGCTTCGGCGTGGCAGTCGGTGAGCGCGCGGGCGACGGCGTCGGCCCGCCCTCGCGCGGTGTCGGGCTAACCGCGAAGCTGTTGAAGGAAAGAAAAATGAGGGCAGCCGAGAAAAAGAGACGCAGGTTTAGAGTGATCATCCGCGTAAGGTGAAAAGCTTGCGGTCCGATTCAACTCGAATCGCTTCAATTCGTCCTCCTTGTCACGCCGAAGCTTTGGCGAGGACGGGTGGCTCGGTTCAACTGAATTGTCGCGCCGAATCAGCGGGCGCTGATTCGCACTGCTAAAACGTAAGCGATGACCGCGTCGCGCTCGGAGGGCTTCAAGCTCGCGCGATGCGACATGCTATTCACGATCTTCGGCCAATCTTCGCGAGAATATTTCCAGATCGCAGGCAGCGTATGACACTCGATGCAGCGATAAACGAAGAGATTTCGCCCGCGTTCTAGTTTCGTAAGACTTGTCCTGAGCGGAGTCGAAGGATCGAGATCTCGCTTCGCGTGCGATATCGATCTCGCCATTTGTGGTGTAACTTCCGGCACGTAGTTAGTCGTTTCACAACTCACCAAAAACCAGGCACCGATAAGCAGCTTCTTCATCTCAGAACCCGATTCCGAAAATGGTGCGCAATTGAAAATTGGCTTCATCCGACGTGTCGCTCGCTTGCGCGAGCGCAGTCATTGTCACAAACCATTGGTTCCGCCGATACGAAACATTTGGTCCGACAAAAACGTTTCTGATTTTTTGGTTGTCGCGCCAATCCGGAAAAATAAATTCGTGGAGCAATTCGAGTCCGAGCGAAAGTCGCGGCGAAATTTCGTAGCTGGCTCCGAGCGCTTGTGACAATTCGCCTTCGCGTTCGGCCAGGCCTCGACCTTCCCAGACCGCTTCGAGAGTTCCGTTGTAGGCAAAAATCCAACGCCCGAAATTCTTCTGCGCAATCACTTTCGATTCCCATTCGAAAAGCCGGCGCCCGGCTTTGTATTCCTGGTAAACCGACAATCCGACCGGATCGATCACCGGATTTGTCAGGTTGTAAATTAGCTCGATCCCTGTGTCGGAGTAGCCGAAGCCGGAATGTTCGGCGTTGCTCAAGTAATTCCAGTCCGCGACGTAAACGGACAATTGCAGTCGGTCAGTGATCCCAATTTCGAATTCATGCCGAAAATCAACCTGATCGAATCGTGAAGGGTTATCGCCGGGCTTCCACGTCACCCAGTTTTCCAATTCCACACTATCTGGGGGCGAGGTTGGCGCTTCGTATAGGTAAGTGAAATGCCGGACACCAGCGAACGAACTTGTCACGAAGATCGATATCGCCATGACGATGCTCGATGGTCGATGCTCGATACTCGATAAATTCATCCAGAATCGAGTATCGATAGTCTAGTATCGCGGTGCGGTAGCAACAGGCAGCGCGATCTCCGCTTCCGCCTTCGCTTCTCGGACTGGTTCTTCGCTCATCGGCGGAACGCCGCCGCCGAGTTTGCGCGCGGCATAATAAGAGCCGAGGACTAAAACCGCGGCGATTCCCTGCGCGATCAGCGTTTCGTAAGTTGGGAAAACCGAGAACCAAAGACCCATCCACTTTGGAATCATCGGGACGAGCCAGGCGATCGGCGTGGTCGAGATCCAATGCGCGAGCTGCATCTCCTGCGCTTGTTCACCCACCATCACCAGCAGCACGACTCCAAGAAGAATCCCAGTCGTGATCAACATTTTTCGATACGGCAACCGCTGCTGAAGAACGAAGGTGAGCATCGCGACGATTCCTGAGAGTGCAATTCCAAGCAGCGCGCCCTGCAAAACAACGCCGCCGCCGAATCGCAAAAAATAAGTCTGCAAAAACAGAACGACTTCGAAGCCTTCGCGATAGAGCGAAGTGAATCCAAGCAGGATCAATCCCCAAAGCAGCGATCGCTTCTCGATTTCGCCGTTGCTGCCGTTGGTGAGCAAGGCTTTGCGGCGACGATTGTGCGCACGGATCCAGCCGCCCCAATAAATTTTGTGGAAAAACCAGTTCATGATTACGAGTAGCACGACCACGGCGAGTAATCCGGTTCCGGCTTGCAGATCGAGAGCGCGCATATTGTCGCTCAATGAATCGACAATTCGCACCGCGATCATCCATGTGACCAACGTTGCAAGGAATGCGACGCCCGCGCCGACTGCGACCGGTCTTCGGTGCGCGCGTTTCGAGCCGGTCATGCTCGCAGTAATTGCCGCCAAAACGAGAATGCACTCCAGGCCTTCGCGGAAAACGAGCACTCCAATATCGAGCGCAGCGACAGTAGCGCTCGTGTTGGGTTGGGTCGGGTCTGGCGTGCCGTGAGCAAAGATTCCTTGCCACACTAAAACCGCAATTACCGAAAGCGCGGCGACAAAAATGCCGACGCCGAAAAACCTTCGCAGCGTTCCATTAGACTGGTGCAAAGCAGTTGCACTCACGTTCCCAAATTACCATACGCGTAAAGACGCTGCTGCCGGTCAGTTGCGTTTTTTTAGCGGAAAATTGCGCCGCTATTCCTTGGGTTCGAGGACAAAAAGCTGATTACATCCGAGAAGGAATCTCCGGGAATGTGCAACGCGGAATCCGCTCATGTTCGCCAGTTCGATCATCCGATCTCGATCGATTAGTTCTCGATGCTCTTTCGCGCCTTCGCGGCTGAATAAGCCGAAACGCGCTCCGAATTCGTGAAGCCACCGGGCTGAAGGACGAGGCGTGGTTAAAATCACGCGGCCGGCTGGTTTCAACAAAGCCCGCAACCAGGCGAGCCATTGCCGCGGATCATCGATATGCTCGATCACCGCCAGCCCGACGATTTGATCGAACTGACTTTCGCTGACATCTGATGCCGATGAAACTCGACTGCTTAAAGCAGTCGAGTCGGAGAACTCCTCCAGCGTAAAAAAACGGTGCGATGGAAATTTTTTCCGCGCGATCGCGACCGATTCTTCATCGCGCTCGACGCCGAGATACTTCGCAGGATCGACATCGTGCGCTAGCTCTCCCGTGCCGCAACCGATATCCAGCAGATTTCCATCGGTCAGAAAAGGTTTCGCGGCAGCAATTCGCCGCGAGCGCAGAAACGGTGAAAGTAAACCCGTCAGCTGATCGGCCATGTATTACCCTACGGTAAAAATCATGGTTTAATTCGCGTTCCTCATCGTAAGACTTCTACGCTCCATAGGAACTGTTTTGGGTTGGGAGATTTTCGGTGTCGATTTCGGAGAAGCAACTGACGCCATCTCGCTATCCGGGAAATCGACACTGAAGGCGCAGTTGCGGAAAGTTGCGGCGCGAGGGCACGGTGTAATTTTGCTTTCGCTTGATCATGCCGGGCCGCGAGATTTTTGTCTTTAAGGAATTGCGCCCAACCAATTGTTCCGCTCAGGCCGCACGCGCCAAATTCTGTCGAGCGCAAAACTTCATTGGCAAACACGCGACACGGTCCGCGCTGCCAGCCGAGCACGTCGTGCAATGCGACAATTCCGCCGTTGGCCAGAAACGGTCGAAATAGTTCGAAGTCTTGCTTCGTAGCAGCGTAACGATGATCGCCGTCGATCCAGAGAACGCGAATCGGCTCGCGCCATTGCTTGGCCAAATCCTGTGAAAGACCTTGGAAAACTTTTACGAAATTTTCTTCACCGGCGCGCCGAAGGTTGTTTGCAAACTCCGGGTAACAACTGCCTTCGCACGGGTTGGTAAATGGATCGCATGTCCAGATATGATCATCTCTTCCAACGCGACCAGCCTTACTGAGAACAATCGTCGACGCGCCTTTAAAAGCGCCGATCTCAAGCACACAGCCAGCGGCAGTCGGATAAGCGCCGAGCAACGCCAGAAAATCTATCTCGCGGTCCTTGATCGTTTGCTCGACGTCAATCAGCGATTCACGAATGTTGCAAACCAGTTTTCGAAAATCGTCGGCCGACAATTTGCAATCCATTGACACCGATTTTTACCACAGAGGACGCAGAGATCGCAGAGTTTTCCGCAGATTAATTAAAGCAATCAGATTCTTAAAACCTGTCTACCGACAAAATTCCTCTCTGCCGATCTGCGTGCTCTCTGCGGTTAATCTTCAGTTAGGCGGCAAATTCAGGACTACACGTCGTAATACATCGAGAATTCGTACGGATGAGGCCGTAGCCGCAGCGCGTCGTATTCTTTTTGTTTCATGTCGATCCAGTTGGCGATGAAGTCGGCGTTGAAGACGTCGCCGCGGAGCAGGAATTGGTGGTCGGCCTGGAGCGCTTCGATCGCGCCGCGGAGTGAATCAGGCACGCTCGCGATCTGAGCGAGTTCTTCCGGCGGCAGATCGTACAAGTTTTTGTCGAGCGGATCACCGGGATCGATGCGGTTGTGGATTCCATCGAGACCCGCGAGCAGCATTGCGCTGAACGCGAGATACGGATTCGCCGCCGGATCAGGCGTGCGGAACTCGATCCGTTTCGCTTTCGGACTTGGCGAATAGGTTGGAATCCGGATCGCAGCGGAACGATTACGCGCGGAGTAAGCAAGATTGACCGGCGCTTCGAATCCGGGCACGAGGCGCTTGAAACTGTTCGTGGTCGGGTTGGTGATGCAGGTGAGCGCAGGCGCGTGTTTCAAAATGCCGCCGATGAAAAAGAGCGCGGTGTCGCTCAGCCCAGCGTAACCGTTGCCGGCAAACAACGGTTTGTCGCCGTTCCAAAGCGACATGTGCGTATGCATGCCCGAGCCGTTGTCAGCAAACAGCGGCTTCGGCATGAAGGTCACGGTTTTGTTGTGACGCTTGGCGACGTTGCGAATGATGTATTTGTAATACTGCATTGAATCGGCCATCCGCTTGAGCGGCGCGAAGCGCACGTCGATCTCGGCCTGGCCGGCGGTCGCGACTTCGTGATGCTGTTTGTCGACCGGAATCCCGGCCTTCTCGATTTCGAGCGACATTTCGTTGCGGATGTCTTGCAAGGTGTCCATCGGCGGGACGGGGAAATAACCTTCCTTCGGGCGAATTTTGTAACTGAGGCTCGGAAATTCCTCTCGTGCGCTGTTCCAATGCCCCTCGATGCTGTCCACGTGATGCATCGACGCGTTGCCTTCGTAACTGAACCGCACATCGTCAAAGATGAAGAACTCCGCCTCCGGCCCGAAGAACGCGGTGTCGGCGATGCCGGTGGATTTCAAATATGCTTCGGCCTTTTCGGCGACGCCACGCGGGTCGCGATCGTAAGGCTCGCGCGTGATTGGATCGACAATAGTGCAAATCAGACTCAGCGTCGGCTCGGCGTTGAAGATGTCGATCCACGCTGTGTTCGCGTCGGGGATGACGAGCATGTCCGAGGCATTGATGACTTTCCAACCGCGGATGCTTGACCCGTCAAAACCGAGGCCGTCGGTAAAAACGTCATCGTGAAATTCGCTCAGCGTGGTGGTGAAATGTTGCCACGTGCCGAGCAAGTCGGTGAACTTGAAGTCGATCAACTTCACGTCGTTGTCTTTGATCATTTTACTGACGTCGGATGGAGTTTTGTCTTTTGAGGCCATGTTAAGAGATTGAGGAGTTGAGGAGTTGAGGAGTTGAGTTGGGGAAAAACTGTGAACAACCGTGTCGGTTATTCACAAAACGGGCTGAAAATAAATAGAGCCGAGCCAACCCACCGAATGATGGGTTGAAGTCGGCTCGCGTAATCACACTGCTTTTTCGCCGATCTCCTCCGTGCGGATGCGGATCGCGTGTTCCACCGGAAGCACAAAAACTTTTCCGTCCCCGATTTTTCCGGTCTTGGCCGCGGCGACGACAGCTGCGACCGCTTTCTCGACCATGTCGTCCGCCATTACGACTTCCACTTTCACCTTCGGGAGGAAATCGACCGTGTATTCGCTGCCGCGATAAATTTCGGTGTGGCCCTTCTGGCGGCCGAATCCTTTCACTTCGGTCACGGTCATGCCTTCAATGCCGAGCTCGGCCAGCGCTTCCTTGACCTCCTCGAGCTTGAACGGTTTGATGATCGCTTCCAGTTTTTTCATGTCGATCGAGTCGCGCACTTATTCACATCATTAGAAGCTGAGCGCGGCACGCGGTTCATTAACAATGCGTTCGTGTGATTGCAAACAAGAAATTTTGCAATCGCGCGCGGAATTTTTTTGCGAAATTTTGCGGATGTCTATACTGAGTTGATGCCGCGCGATTCGTTCGTTCATCTGCACCTACATACCGAATACTCGCTCCTGGACGGGGCAATCCGGATGAAGGAGCTGATGAAAAAAGCGGCCGAGTTTGAGATGCCGGCCGTCGCCGTAACCGATCACGGCAATCTGTTTGGCGCGATCGAATTTTACCAGGAAGCGACCAATGCTGGGATCAAGCCGATCATCGGTTGCGAGGCCTATGTCGCCCCGCGTTCGCACAAGGACAGGGCCATTTCACTACGGGATGCTGCGTATCATTTCACTTTGCTAGCGGAAAACGAGCTCGGCTATCGGAATTTGGTCAAACTGATCTCAACCGCGCACCTCGACGGCTTTCATTACCGGCCGCGGATCGACAAAGAACTGCTGTCGCAACATTCCGCGGGCTTGATCGGGCTCAGTGGTTGTCTCGCAGGCGAAGTGAATTCGGCGATTCAAGCGAACAATATCGAGAGAGCGAAGCAAGTCGCGGCGGAATACCGCGACATCCTCAGCGCGGAAAATTTCTTCGTCGAGATGCACGATCACGGCATCGAAGAACAACGGCAGTGCAATCGTGTGCTGCCGAGGATCGCAAGAGATCTTGGCGTCGGCATTGTCGCGGCGAACGACGTTCACTTTCTGCATCGCGCGGATCACAACGCGCACGACGTGATGCTTTGCATCGGGACAGGGAAAATGGTGCAGGATCAAAGCCGGATGCGTTACGCTCCGGAACTTTACTTCAAATCGCCGGCGGAAATGCGCGAGGTCTTCAAAGATTTTCCCAAGGCGATCGATAATACGTTGGAGATCGGCGAGCGCTGCGCCGTCACGATTGAATTCGGACAGTCGAAATACCCAGAGTATCCGGCGCCGGCTGGGCGAACGCGCGAAGGTTACTTGCGCGATCTCTGTTACAAAGGTTTGGAAGAACGCTACGGCGAGCGCGCCAAGATCGACAATCAACTTCGCGAGCGGCTCGCTTATGAACTCGGCGTGCTCGAGAAAACCGGTTTCATCAGTTACATCCTGATCGTATGGGATTTCATCCACTTCGCGAAAGGCCGCGGAATTCCGGTCGGGCCTGGCCGTGGCTCTGCCGCTGGCTCCCTTGTCGCCTACGCTCTTGGAATTACCGACATCGATCCGCTCCAATATGGGCTGCTCTTCGAACGCTTTCTGAATCCTGATCGCGTATCCCCGCCGGACATCGATGTCGATTTTTGTGAAGCACGTCGCGGCGAAGTTCTCGAATACGTCCGCGAAAAATACGGTGAACGCCGCGTTGCACAGATTATCACCTTCGGAAAACTTAAGGCGAAGAGCGTGGTGCGTGACGTGGGCCGGGTGATGGGTCTGCCGTACCGCGACGCCGATCGGATCGCGCGGATGATTCCAAACGAGCTCAACATCACGCTCGAATCGGCCGCTGAAAAAAATCCCGAGCTCAGGCGCGCAATCGCGACTGAGCCGCAAACGAAACAGCTCTTTGAGTACGCGAAAACTCTGGAGGGGCTTTCCCGTAATGCCGGTGTGCACGCAGCCGGGGTTGTCATCGCCGATCGCGATTTGTCCGATTACATCCCGCTCTGCCGCGACGTGAAAGGCAACGACGTGATCAGCCAGTACCCGATGGGTCCGCTGAACGATCTCGGTCTGCTGAAAATGGATTTTCTCGGTCTGAAAACGCTCACGGTGATCGAGGACACGGTGAATCTGATTCACAAACGTGAGCCGGAATTCTCATTGAAGAACCTTCCGCTCGACGACAAAACCGCGTTTCATCTCTACAACCGCGGCGAAACGATCGGTCTGTTCCAAATGGAATCGGGCGGCATGACGAACTTGTCGAAACAATTCGAGGTTAAAAAGCTCGACGACATCATCGCGTTGATCGCGCTCTATCGACCGGGACCGATGGAGCTGATTCCCGAATATGTGAAAGCGAAGAAAGGGATCACGCCGATCAAATATCTGCATCCGCTGCTCGAAGAAATCTGCTCCGACACTTACGGCGTGATGATTTACCAGGAACAAGTGATGGCGGCGGCGAGCAAACTCGCCGGTTACTCACTTGCGCAAGCGGATTTGTTGCGGCGCGCCATGGGCAAGAAAGACAAGAAGACGATGGCGAAAGAGCGGAGCAACTTCATCGAAGGTTGTGCGTGCACGAACAAAATCCCGGAGAAAAAGGCGAACGCGATCTTTGATTTGCTCGAAAAGTTCGCCGGCTACGGATTCAACAAGAGCCATAGCGCGGCCTACGGCGTCATCAGTTATCAAACCGCATATTTGAAAGCGCATTATCCGGTCGAGTTCATGGCCGGATTGCTGAGCAACGAAGTCAACAACACTGACAAGATTTCCATCTTCGTCGGCGAATGCCAACGAATGGGTATTCCGATCTTGCCACCGGACATCAACAAGAGTGGGTTGAAATTCATTCCCGAACCGCACGAGGGCCATATAGCAATTCGATACGGACTCGCGGCAATCAAGAACGTTGGCGAAGTGGCAATGCAGATGTCGATTGAAGAACGGGAGCGAGCAGGGGATTACACGTCGCTGGAAGATTTTTGTGGACGAATCGGAACGCGAAACGCCAATCGCAAAATGCTGGAGAGTTTGGTCAAAGCCGGCGCGTTCGATTTTCTCGGCCGTGAGCGCGCTGAACTTTACGCTGGCATCGACGAATCGCTCTCGAGCGCAGCCGCGGCGCAGCGCGATCGCACCGTTGGACAAGTTTCCCTGTTCGATGACGAAACCCACACTGCGACAACGCGAAAGCGCGTTGTTGCGCCCTGGAGCGACCACGAAAAACTTTCCTACGAAAAAGAGCTGCTGGGATTTTATGTCAGCGGCCATCCGCTCGACGCATATGTGAACCTTTTCGCCGGTAAAAATTATCAGCCGATCGTTTCGTTAGGCGATCTGGACGACCGCGCCCAGTTTAGAATCGCCGGCGCAATTGTGCAGGCGGAAAAGAAGTTCACGCGCAAAGATGGCAAGCCGTTCGCGGTCGTTTGGGTCGAAGACCGCACCGGCACGCTTGAGGTCGTCGTTTGGAACGATGTTTATGTCACAGTCTCCGAGCTTCTTGTTCTCGGTCGAGTGATCGAAATTCGCGGGACAATCGACACCCGCGGCGATTCGCTTCGCGCGGCCGCGCAAAAAATCAAAGTGCCAGGCGCAAACAACCCCAACCGTGCTTCGAACAGAAATGAAACATCGAGCTCCGATGAGCCGGTGCTACTCCTGCAATTTTCACCGGCGACCACGAGCGAGGAATTGCGGGAAGTGCGCGCGTTGCTGGCAAGCTCACCGGGCCGCCGGCGGGTACAACTTCTTTTCGACCGGCCAACCGGCGAATCGTTGCGGGTCGATGCCGGATCGGAGTTGAGTGTCGATCTCACTCACGAGCTGGAGCAGAAGTTGATGCGCTGGTTAGTGACAACGAACTCCAATCGGCACGATCTGCCGATGGATTCTGCGGCCTAGCGACGCCCGCGCTTCCGGACCCGAGGGGGCGTGGGCTGCGGCTTCGGGTGCAGTCCGAAGGTGAACGCTTGTTGGGCCGGTTTGTCGCCGAAACACAACGGAATGTTTGCGTTCTGGGATGGAATCGATTGACTCTGGGCCGCGATCGCGGCCTGGCGCAGTGTCATTTTCCAGCCGCCTTCAAAAATTCCGCCGCGGAACTGAATTTGGTCGATCATCGGCGCGAGAGTGATGCCGACTGGTTGGAGATTAATTCGACTCACGCAAATGTTCGGCGGATTTGCCAGCTCAAACACTGGCACACTCGGAAAGATGTCGATCTCCATCTCGGGCAAATCTCGCAAATCGATGTCACCCCGAAGGGAAACTTCGACATCGTGGGTGGCAGCGTTCAGGAATTCGATCTTGCCGTGTTCGCCGTTGAATTCGAGCCGGGCGCTTGCCTGGGTGAAATCCAGCGGCGTGTTTTGTAATTTGGCATTGAGCAACTGCACATCGCCCGAGATGCGCGGATGCTGAAGCGTTTGGCTCCAGGAAATTTTTCCGCTTAAGATTCCTTCATTGAAAATTGCCGGGTGAAAAAATTGGGGCACACTGGCGACCACGACCGCGGGAAAATTGATTTGCGCGTCGAGAGGCGAAGCGACAAACGTTTTCCAATCCTCGCCAATCTTGAATGGAAACCGCGCCGTGAAATCGACCGGGCTCGATCCGGGTAACGTAAAGGCAGCATGAGCGTCCCACGAACCGGACGAAATTTTCGCCTCCAGTTGAATCGGAATCGCGGCGCCGCCGGAAGCAGTTTTGCCCAGGAGAAAATAATCGGAAGCATCGCCGATTTTTGCCTCAACGGTGCCCGAGTAATCGCGCTCAGGCGAGATGTCCATCTTGCCCTGGCTACGCACGAAGTCTTTTTTGCGCGTGACTTCGAATTGCTCTACCTCGAGCGCGTCGGGCTTGAGATTTATCTTGGCTGTGAGCTTATCGATCTGTCTTTTAAAGAAAGAGAGCGAGTTGCCCGTTGCGGTCAGAAATCCGCCGAGTTTGCGCTCGCGGGCGTTGAGCGTCCCTTCGATGACGATTGCACCCGCGAAATCGCGCGGCTTGGCACCAAAAAGTTCCGCGAATTGTCCGAGGTCTGTGATCTTTCCCAAAATCTGGCCGCGAAAATCGGGATTGAGCCAATCAGTCGATTTGGACGGGACCGCACCCTCACCGCTCATGTTCAATTCGTTTTGGCGCTGCTTAATGTAGAGCTGCTGGAGCTGGATGTGTCGGTTGTAAAAAATCGCGCCGAGCATAATCAAGTCGGCCGCACGATTGTGCCAGCTCAGTCCGTTCAACTCGGTCCAAATCGAAGCAGTTCCGCTTAACGGATCGCGCGGATCGCCGCGGAAGGTGAAGTTACAGGCGCGCAGCGAACCGCCGAGCCGATCGGTAAAACCGAACGCATCGGACGTTTGTTCGAGAGAAATACCGGTGGCGGTGCCTGCGACATTCCACGTCGAATGTTGTCCAGCCCATTCGTTGGAAATGTTCGCCCGGATTTTGCCGCCAAGAACGTCGAGATCGAATTGGAGATTGGCCTGTTCCTTGGCGAGCCGCGAAAGATCGATTGTGAGCGATTGCAAATCGAGGCCGCGCGCGAGGCTGATACCGCCCAGGGTGAGGCGGCTGTCCTGCCACTTGGTCGCACCGCGCAATTGCGAAAAAGTTTGTCGCAACCATGGCGAGGTAACGGTGAATTCGCCGGCGGAAAAACGCCCGGATTCGATTTGATTTCCAGAGATCGCTGCGTTCCGCAAAAAAACCACGGTCGGCCCGTTCTCTACTCGCAGGTCAAGATGAGTGATATCGAAGTTTGCGGGAAGGATCGATTGCAGCGCGGCCCAGTTGAAACGCGCCCTACGAGTCTCGGCAAAGTCGCGGCGGATTTCGGCGCGCGCAGTTGGAATCGACAACGCGTGAATGCCATCGCCACGACCGGCGAACATTTTTGCGAGGCGGAGATGGAAAATCGCGTGCTCGGCGTTGAGATCGATTTCGGTGGCGGCACCCTTTTGGTTTGTCACTCGAATGCGATCAATTGAGACCGGGCGCAAAAAGGGCGCGTCGATTTTTCCGATGTCGATGTTCAATTGCTGCCGACCAGCCTGCCACTGCAGCCAGAGACGCAGACCGTTTGCGACGATAGCAGGCGCGAAGACAATTCCGCCTAACGCCAGCATCACGATGGCGAGCACTATCAGGGCCAGACGATTTTTCGACATCCGCGCCCACTGCTTTAGCGGCAAATCGCCCACGCGCAAAGTCGGTTCGCAAATTGGCTATGGATTAACGGATGGCGGCTCGGCTGGTGGGGGGTTCGTAAAAACGAGTCGGAGCGATTGGCGCGCGCGAATGCGTTTGCTGAGTTGACGCTGCAATTCCTGTTCGGCTTCTTCCGGCAAATTTAATTCGACGGCCTGACGACGGGCCATTTCTGGTAGCTGAGCAAGTTCGTTCTCAACGTCGGCACCGCTCACTCGATTCCAAAGACCGTTTTCGAGCGCAAGCACGTCGACATGTTTCTCCTCGACACCGACGATCTCCGCGTGCGGCAGCGCAATGACAATTTCATCGGGACGGACATCGACTGCCACATCCTGACGCAAATCAAATCCGGCCTTGGCGAGAAATGTCGCGCTCAACTTGATCCGCTTCGAGCTGCCGGCCCAGGTGTGGAGGAATTCGCGTTTCACCTTCAACTGGCGTTCCAGAATGGCCAGTTCGGCGGTCGGCATTGGTTCATCGACAACTGTTCGATTGTTGATTGTGATTCGCGGCCGCAAATGCGCGATATCGATGAAAGCGGCACGCAAATCGCGGCCGAACCGTTCCAAGTCTTCGGTGCCTTGACCGATGGTGCGAGATGGCCACGTTTCCAGTCGCCAGAAAACAAAAACGCTCGCACCAGCGAGAATCAATACGACCAATGTAAGCGCGAGCGGCCACGAAATTTTTTCTGCATTCGACATTGGAGGTTCGACATTCAGCGTTTTCTTCAAGCCCCAAAAAAGTACCGCCCCCCACGCCCGATGGGCGTGAAGGGCGGCTGTTCCCCCCAGAACAATCTTCCGAAATCTGTTCAGGTACTAAACGAGCTTAAGGGCTGCCGCAACAAGAATTTCTACAAATTATGGTTCCTTTCTTACGAAGCCATCGTAAAACGAAAATCGAGCTACGGGAGATCTTAACGTGAAAAGGCGTCTTCACATTTTTTCTGCTAAATGCCAAACAGTTGCGAAGGTCGGCGAGGCGCGTTTTAATTTTGCATGCGTAATTTAGGTCCGAAAAAACAGCACAGCCTTGCCGGGTCGCTTCTGGTTGCGCATCCAAACATGCTGGACCCGAATTTTCGGCGGACCGTACTTTATATTTCGGCGCATGATCCCGAGGACGGCGCGATTGGCGTCATTATTAATCGGCCGCTCAACAAAAGCGTAGGGGATCTCGTGACCGAGACTCCACCCCAAAATCTGGCGGACGTTCCGGTTTTTTTGGGGGGACCGGTCGGAAACAATCAATTGATGCTGGCCGCCTTCGAATGGCACAAGGTGGAAGGTCTCAAACTAAATCAGCATTCACTCGTCGCAGGCGAATCGATCGCGGATGCGCCTCATGGTTCACCCGCGATCTTCGCGTTCCTCGGTTATGCGGGATGGAGTGCCGGACAACTCGAAGCCGAGATGAAGCAGAAAGCGTGGATCGTGCAAAAGCCGAGCCGGGCGACGTTAAGATCCGAGCGCCTTTCGCGACTTTGGTTCGACATCATGAACCGCCTCGGGCCGTGGTATCGACTGCTCGCCGCCGCTCCGGACGATCCGTCCCTCAACTGAGTGACGAGTGACGGGAGACAGTGGTGAGCCGCTGATGTTTTGTCTTGTCACTCGTCACTCGTCCCTTATCACTTGCTGAGTGATCATCGGCGTTCCCAAAGAAATTAAGGAACAGGAACAGCGCGTTGCGCTCGTGCCGTCAGCTGCGGAGCAATTGACGAGGCGCGGCCATATCGTTTTGCTGGAAAGAGAAGCCGGCATCGGTTCCGGATATCCCGACCAGGAATACGAAAAAGCCGGTGCCCAGATTGTCGACCTTGCCAAAGACGTGTTCGTCCGCGCGGACATGATCGTGAAAGTGAAGGAGCCGCTGCCGGCGGAGTTTTCGCTTTTGCGCAAAGGGCAGATTCTTTTCACTTACCTTCATCTGGCTGCAAGCAAACCGCTCACTGAAGCGTTGCTGAAATCCGGCGTGACCGGAATCGCCTACGAAACGATCCAGGTGGATAACCGTTTGCCGCTACTGGAGCCGATGAGCGAAGTCGCCGGACGCATGTCAGTGGTGATGGGCGCAAATTACTTGGCGAAACACAATGGCGGCAGCGGCGTGTTGTTGGGTGGAGTTCCTGGAGTTTTGCCGGGGCGCGTTGTGATCGTCGGAGGAGGGACGTCGGGCGTTAATGCTCTCCGAATGGCGAAAGGTCTCGGCGCCGATGTGACGATACTCGACATCGATGTCGAGCGGTTGCGTTTTCTCGACATTGCGATGGAGAACCTGCACACGTTTTATTCGAGCGAGGCGAACCTCAACTACTTGATGCCCGAAACTGATTTGTTGATCGGCGCGGTGCTGTTGCCGGGCGCAAAAGCGCCGAAACTAATCACTCGCGGGATGCTACGAAAAATGAAACCCGGTAGCGTGTTGGTCGATATTTCAATTGACCAGGGCGGTTGCGCGGAAACGTCGCGACCGACCACGCACGTGCAGCCGACTTATGTTGAAGAAAATGTGATTCATTATTGCGTGGCCAACATGCCCGCGGCTTACGCGCGCACTTCGACCCAGGCGCTGACGAACGTAACTTATCGCTACGTCCAGCTGCTCGCCGATCTCGGTTTGGATGAAGCGTGCAAGCAGCAACCGGCGTTGATCGGCGGCATCAACACTCGCGACGGCAAGTTGACCTGTCGGGCGGTAGCCGAGGCGCACGGGATGAAGTACCAGGCGCCTTTATAATCGGACAGCCGAAGACCGCTCTTGCTGCGAAACAGCATTGAACTGATCTGCAATTTATTATGAAGCGATTAATCTGCATCCTGGTTGGCGCCGCACTTCTGGCGGCCTGCGAACAGAAAACCGAAACCGCGGCTCCGGCGACGAGTCCACCTGCCGAAACGGCAAGCCCGTCACCGACACCTTAACACAGCTGATCGCGCTCGCGTCTATGGGACGATGGACTGTGCCCTGAATTGTCATGCCGAGGGCAACCGACACATCTCTAGATATTCCTGATCAGAAATAGTAAGAGATTCCTCGACTCCGCTCGGAATGACAGAATGGCGAAGCAATTCGCATTTCCCAAAACGCGTCGCCTCACGCGCGCTTCTGAATTTGAACACGTAAAAAAACACGGCCGCGCGCAGGGCGGGCACTTCTTCCTGCTTAGCGTGCTTGCGACGGGTAGCGCTACTCGTTTTCGCGCCGGGTTTGTTACACCGCGCGCTCTCGGACCGGCGGTGGTGCGCAATCGCGTGCGGCGTCGTTTGCGCGAAATTGTTCGCAAACATCAGCACGAGATTGCGGATGGGATTTGGATCGTGACTATTGCGCGCGCGAGTGCCGCGCGGGCAACTTATCAGCAGTTGGAAGTTGCGTGGTTGCGTCTGGCCAAGCGCGCTTCTATCCTAGCCGCCTGATGCGCGGACTTATTCGCATTTTCATTCGACTTTATCAGCTCACGCTCTCACCGCTGATCGCGACGCTCGCAGGGCCAGGTTCAGGCTGTCGCTTTGAGCCGACCTGCTCCGAGTATTTTTTGCAAGCGGTGGAAAAACACGGCGCTGTGTGCGGAAGCTGGCTCGGCCTGAAAAGGGTCGGGCGTTGTCATCCCTGGGGCGGCTCTGGTCACGATCCCGTTCCTGCCGTCGATCGTTGCGCGTGATTCTGCCGCACAAAAAATTTTATGGATCGAACCGCGTGGATCGTCGTTACTCTTTGCGTCATCGGCTTGGTGGCATGGGAATTTTGGATCGCCAAGCAAACGCCGCCGCGTCCAACAACCGTTCGCGCTTCGCCAACGGCTTCGCCATTTCTCGGGGGCGTTAGCGCAACGCCCCCGACCGCTTTAACGCCCGCGCCTGTTGCCACTGCCACGCCTGCGGTTTCAGCAACCCCGGCGTTCGCC
Source organism: Chthoniobacterales bacterium (assembly GCA_035315805.1). GTDB lineage: Bacteria > Verrucomicrobiota > Verrucomicrobiia > Chthoniobacterales > UBA10450 > AV40. The sequence continues at coordinate 85,807 of DATFXN010000007.1, read as the reverse complement.
GACAAAATTGAAACGCTTCGTAATGGCGACCTCGAACTTCGCCTGACGAATCGCGGCGGTGGCATTGCCGAAGCGGTTCTACTGAACCACATCTCCCAAGGCGATCAACGCGTCATCATCAATTCCAAAGAGCAGGTGCCAATCGGAGCGATCGTTGACCAACCGCAGGCTCCAAGATTGGATGAATTTACTTTGAGTCGAGAAGCCGACAGCGCGATCAAGTGCGAACGTACCGCGGATAACATCACGATTCGAAAGAAGTTTTTCTTTTCGCCGAGCAAAGAGAGAAAAGACAACTTTCTCGCTGAGATGGATGTCGATCTTGTGAACGGTGGCGCGCAAGCGTATTCGAGTCCCGGCTACTTCATCGCGCTTGGTTCAGCGGCGCCGATTCATCCGAAGGATTATTCCTATTACACGCGTCTCGTATGGTGTACCGACGGCAAGGCGAAAGGAATCGATGTGAATTGGTTCGGTGGTGGCGGTGGTTTGTTTGGAATCGGCGCGCGGGCGGGGCAGCCTTTTTATCAGCAAGATCTCGCCAATGCCGACTGGGGCGCGGTCAGTGATCAGTTTTTCACAACGCTGATCGCGCCTCTGACGGCGAAAGGCAACGGCGTGTGGGGTACTCGATTTAATATTTCGCCCGAACAAAAAACTTACGGACTTGCCGGCGCGCTCCGGATGCCGGGTTTCCAATTGCCGCCGGGCCAAACTTACAGCGCCCGATTTGAAATGTGGATCGGGCCAAAGATTTACCACCGCCTCGCGCGGTTCGATCGCAACGAAGCCGAAATCATGGATTTTGGGATGTTCAAAATCGTCAGCCAGTTCCTGCTCAATTTTCTCAACTGGCTCCACGGTTTCATCGGCTCCTACGGATGGGCAATTCTCGCGCTCACTGCGATCATCAAGATCGTCCTCTGGCCGTTGCAAAACCGAGCCAACCTCTCGATGCGCCGGATGGCGCTCCTCAATCCGAAGATTCAGGAGCTCCGCGAAAAATATAAAGACGATCCGACCCGGATGAATCAGGAAGTGATGAAGCTTTACAAAGATTATGGGATCAATCCCGTCGGCGGTTGTTTGCCGATGATGATTCAAATCCCGATCTTCTTCGGGCTATTCAAAATGCTCGGGCAAGCAGTTGAACTGCGAAACGCGTCATTCCTATGGGTGAAAGATTTATCGCAACCTGACACCGTTGCGTATCTGCCCGTGCTCGGCTGGCCCATCAATATCATCCCGCTTTGCATGGCCGCGACCCAGATCTGGCTCATGGCGATGACGCCCAAGACGGGCGACGCCACTCAGCGGCGCGTGATGATGTTTACGCCACTCATTTTCCTCTTTATCTGCTACAATTTTGCCGCTGCTCTGGCATTGTATTACACGACCCAAAACCTTTTCAGTATCGTGCAATTCTATTACAACAAACGACAGCCGATGCCGACGTTAGAAAAGCGCGCCCCGCCGGGAAAACGCAAATGATGACGGCGAAAGAATTACTCGACACCATTCTTGGCTATCTCGGCTTTGTCGTTGAGATTGAGGAGTCGCACAACGACGCCGGCAATCTAGTCCTGCAAGTTTACAGCGAGGAAAGCCGGCGCTTGATCGGGCGCGACGGCGAAACGCTTGAAGCAATTCAGTTTTTGCTCAACCGCCTTCTTCAGGCCAAAGACAAAGACGCGCCCAAGGTCGTCGTCGATTGCGAAATGTATCGCTCGATGCGTGAAGATCGCATCGTGCAGCGCGTGCGCGGCCTGGCCGAGCGCGTCCGTGCCAGCGGCCGTTCACTTCAGCTCGAGCCGATGAATTCCTACGAACGCCGCATTGTGCACAACGCCTTCAAAGACGATCCCGACATCGCGACCTGGAGCCCATCCGACTCCGCGCGGATCAAACAGATCACTCTCCTCAAGCGCCAGCCGAAAAAAGAACCGGCGCAAAAGGCGAATAAAGAATAATCGGTGGATCGTGTTGTCCCTAACGCGTTCGGGGAACGCGTTCTACCTAGCCACCAAACCGTGCGGCTTCCTTGGTTTCGCCCAACTTCACTTCGGGTCGCCAGCGAAATTTATGCAGAAGCGGATTTGGTTTGTGTTCGACGGCGTCGGCGATAATTTCTCCGAAGACCGGCGCGAATTTGAATCCGTGTCCGCAATCGCCGGTTGCGATGACCAGGTTCGGGCGTTCAGGATCGGGCGCAATCCAGAAATCTCCGTCATTCGTGTCGCAATACATACACATGCGCGTGTAAACGATCGGTGCGTCGGCGAGCGCCGGGATTGTCGATCTTAGAAATTCGCGCAGTTGTTTTTCCTCGTCGGTCGTGACGACGCGGTCTGGCGAGTCGGGCGACATCTCGCGCCCGGCACCGTGGTTCGCGATTTTTACCACGCCCTGATTCAGCGGAAAACCGTAAAAGCCGGTCGTCGAAATGTCGGCGCCGAAAAATGGAAAACGTTCCGGCAAAAAAAGATGGGGCGCGGCCGGTTTCAGATGGAAAACCGGATGCCCGGTCGCGCGAAGAAACTTTTTCGTGAACGGTAGTACGTACGGAGTCCACGCTCCGGCCGCGATCACGACCGCGTCGCTGCTGATTCGCTGTCGATCCTCTAAAATTACTCCGCCGATGCGATCGTCTTTCACATCGAGCGCGACAAACTCTGCCCGCTGGCGCAGTTCAACGCCGATCGATTTTGCGTGGTCGACTAAAGTGGCCACCACGCGCCCGCTTTCCACGTAACCCGCGTCGGGATCGAAGAAGCCGTCATGAAATCGATTCGGCGCGAACGCTGGAAAACGTCGATGGAACGTCGCCGCGTCAAATCGTTCAAACCGATGCTGCTGTTTCTCGAGCACTCGCGCGCTTTCGAATTCGAAATCGCCCGGCTGCATCATGTGCTCGCAAACAAACAAGACGCCGGTTTCATGATAAAGCTCGATGCCGAAGTCGCGGTTCCATTTTCGCCAAAGTTCAATGCAGCGTTCGGCCAACTCGGTGTAAAACTCGTCCGGGCCATAAGCGGTGCGGACCGCCTTGCTGATGTCGGTGGAAGCGGCAAGCGGATGGGGCAGGGGACCAGGATCGACCAGCACTACTTCGTGTCCGCGTTTTTTTAATTCGATCGCGGCAGTAATGCCGTTAATGCCTGAGCCAACGACGATTGTCTTCGGCATGCGGGAAGAGACCGCGATTTAATCGCGAGTCACGGCCTTGTCGGCCTGGGCCGTCAGAAACTCGCGAATGTGATTCAGCTCATCTCGCGAATTTCCTGAGGTCGCCGTTTGCCCCGCAAGCTTCGCGTAATAGCGCCCGGCTGTTTTCCGGTCACCGCCCTGCTCTGCAGCCTGCGCCGCGCCGTACAATCCCCGGAAGCGTCCCGGATAAATCTTCAATGCAGCTTCGAATTCGCGTTGGGCATCCTTCGGGCGGCGCATCTCCAGCAACAGGCCTGCCAGTTGCTCGCGAACTGGAACAAAGGCGCCGGGCGAGACCGGATGCTTGCCGAGAATATCTTCGGCATCGGCCGCTCGCCGCAGCGTTTCAATTGCCTCATCATTCTTCCCCTCCGCTCGCGCGACCCAGGCAGATGCCGCGTGCATCTGCACTTCGAGATGATTTTTAAAATACTCGAACTTTGGATCCGTCGTCGCGTCGCGCAATTGTTGCATCCGTGCAATCGCTTTTCGTGCGCCTGCGAGATCGCCGGTGTGCGCCCGACCAAGAGCGTGACCATACTCGATCAATGCCTCCATGAATGGAAACTCCGACCAGTGCGGCAAGTTGGGAACGACCAACGCCGCTGCGGCGGCCCAATCGCTGCGTTCGAACACGTAGCGGGTCGGAATTGCTGCCAACCCATAAGCGGCACTGAATTCCAACTCCGGATTGGTCTTCCGAACATTGGCGACAAGATCGACAATTTCTTTCGCCTTCGCGTCCTGCGCTTGCTGCAAATAAGAGTAAGCCATGTAATCCAGCGCGTGTAACTCCTCGGCCTCGGTCGCGTCTCGGTGTCGCGCCGCCGCGTAGGCGCGCGCAGCATCGGCCGCAGCTCGATTCGACGCGACTGATTCGTTCCACATTCCCAGACGCGTGAAAATATGTGACGGCATGTGCAACGCGTGCGGCACCCACGGCGCGAGCGATTCGTAACTTTGGGCCGCGGGTAGTCCGCGTTTGGCCAGCGACGGATAGTCGTAGCAATGGATCAGATAATGAACGATGCCCGGATGTTTCGGATTCTTCTTCCACAACCTTTCCAGAATCACCGCCGCTTCGAGTTGTTTGGACAAGGTCGTGTCACTGGGTGTGGCGTAGCCGACGGCCAGAACCGCGAATGCATAAAACGTTTGGACCTCGAAATCGTCGCGATATTTTTCCTGAAGTCGGTGCATCGCTTTTTCGTAGGCGACGACGCGATCGCGCGGCCCCACCGGTCCATGACACGATTGCCCAACCGCACCCGAGGTCGAACCATCGCGCGTATTATAGTAAACGTTGAGCGCGCTGATAAACCCGCGCTCGCGGTCTGAGCCCGCGTTCATTTCCATCGCTTTCGCGATGGCCGCTTTGCCGGCGTTCATCTCATCAGCAGTCGGCGGGGTCCAAATCGGATGCCACCACGTCATCGCGATTCCCCATTGCGCCATTGCGCACTTGGGATCCTGCTCCGCTATCTCAGTGAAAATCCGCCGCGCTTCCTCATAAAAAAATGAGTGAAGTAACGCCACGCCGCGTTCGAATTCCGGCTGCACGGCCGGCGCGCACGAGATCGGGAACTCTACTTTTCCCGCGCTGCGGAGGTCGCCCGGTTTGAGGGCGGTTGGAGTTTCGCCAAGGGAAACCGCGGGATAGCCAACGAGAGCACCGAGCAAAACTGCGGCGTGAAGAAACGTTCGAACATTCATGGTCATTCTCTAAACTTCATTCTGCCGGGAGTTGCACAATTTCAGAACTCAAAAATGATTTTGCCGCTGCGTTTGCTCTGCATCGCGTGCGCGACGGCGGCTCTTGCATCGTCGATAGAATAAGCCTTCTCCACTTTGGTCTTCAACAGACCGCGCTTGGCCATTTCGAACAGCGGCTTAAACGCTTCCATTCGTTCCGGTAGTGTTGCGTTATCGTACCATTTGTTGATCCAAATTCCGCGAAAGCGCAGATCTTTGAAAATGAGCAGGCCAGTGGGAATTTTCAGCGGCTGTAAACTCATCGCCCCGAACGAAACCAACGTCCCACCGAAGGCGAGACAATTGGCAAGTCGGAGCGCGCTGTCGCCGCCGACCGAGTTCAACCCGAGTCGAATCGCCGCGCTACTCGTCGCGGTTTTCACTTCCTCACGCAACTTTTCGCCATCCACTAGGACGACGTCGCCGCTTTCTGCGCGTAATTCGTCGATCAACTCCGCGCGGCGCACGACATTCACCGTTTTATAACCGAGCTCGCGCGCAATCTGAATGACGGCGCGGCCTGCCGCCGAGTTGGCTGCGTTTTGAATCAACCAGTCGCCCCGCGCAAGATTGACATAATCGTGGAGCAAAAGCCACGCGGTCATCGGATTGATTTTCAACATTGCCGCGTGCACCGGTTCGATCTCCGGCGGCACTGCCACCAGCTCGCTCGCTTTGACCGTGAGTGCTTCCCGCCAGGTCCCGATGTTTTGCGGCAAAATCACCAGCGCGCCTTTTGTGATCGTTGAAACGTTCGCGCCGACTTCGACAACAACGCCCGCGCCCTCGAATCCCGGAATCGCCGGCACTTCGCGGCGCGCCGGATATTTTCCTTCGATGGCATTGATGTCCGCGGGATTAATCGGCGCCGCGCGCATTTCGACGACCGCTTCATCGGCCGCGGGTTTCGGCCACGGCTGAGTTTGGATCTGCAAGACGTCCGTCGGATTTCCGTGCCTTTCGTAAACAACTGCCTTTATACTTTTGAGCATCGATGGATTCGTCGGTTCATCCTCAAGCTTCTACGAACAATCTGCAAACCGGCGCGCGGCTCGCGCTGATTGGCCTGGTAGTGAACATCGCCTTCGCAATCATTAAGATTGCCGGCGGCATTTTGGGCAACGCCTACGCCCTCATCGCCGATGGAATAGAATCGGCGCTCGATGTTGCCGGTTCAATCGTGGTCTGGGGCGGCTTACGTTTCGCCGCGCGTCCGCCGGATGCGACCCACCCCTACGGTCACGGAAAAGCCGAACCACTTACCGCGATTTTCGTAGCCTGCATCGTGTTGATTGCGGCAATCGGGCTTGCCGTGGAAAGCGCGCACACAATGTTTCAACCCCATCGTGCGCCAGCATCGTTTACACTGTTGGTGTTGCTCGCGGTGGTCGTTGTCAAAGAAACGCTCTTTCGTTATGTCGTGCGCTTCGGCCGGTCGGTGGAAAGCGTGGCGATCGAAGCTGATGCCTGGCGTCACCGCGCTGACGTTCTTAGCTCGATCGCTGCTTTCGTTGGAATTTCAATCGCGCTGATTGGCGGCGAGAAATGGCGGAGCGCGGATAATTGGGCCGCCATTTTCGTTTGCCTTGTGATTGCGAGCATCGGTGTGCGCCTTTTGCGGCCTGCGCTCTACGAAATTCTCGATACCGCGCCGCGCGGCGAAATCGTCATTCTTGTCCGGCGCACAGCGGCTGCGGTGCCCGGCGTCGTGCAGATCGACAAGAGCTTTGTTCGAAAAATGGGTTTGAGCTTTTATGTCGATCTTCACGTGCAAGTCGACGGCGCTATTTCTGTGCGCGAAGGTCATCATATTGCGCACGCCGTGAAACGCGCCATTCAAGAGAGCGATCCACGCATCGCCGACGTGCTTGTCCACATCGAGCCGGCAAAAAATCTGTAGGAGACACTGTTAGCGTCTCGAGAACGAAGCAAACTGCTTCCCTTACAATTCGCGGATCAGGGCAAAGATTGCTCCAGTTAAGTTTGCGCGCGCACGCGCAATCTCCCGACCGAATCGAAACAACCGCGGTATCGAAGTCGGATCTCGTAATAAACAGAAAATCAGCGTGCCATAATTTGTTCGCTGGCGCTCGATGTCGAACAAAACAGAGGGCGGCATGGGAAATGGCTCTCTCGCGCTGTCGCTAATTGCGCGGAGCGATAGCAACGGAACGCCGTGTGCGTGGCAAACCGCGGCCACTGCTCCTGTCTCCATATCAACCGCGGCTGCAGCCGAAGCGCGCGCGATTTTGTTGCGCTCGGCAACCGAATCGACAATCGATGTTGAAGTAAACAGTTTTACGCGATGGGGATTTTCCCCCGACAAAATTTGCGCGGCAGTGGCGAGCAGTTTCGGATCGGAAAAGTTTTCTGCGAGAATCAAATTGCCGACACGCAATTCGCCAGCGACGGCGCCGGCAAAACCGGAGCTGATCACGAGCCTCGGTCGCATCTTGTGGAGAAGAACTTCGAGCCGGGCATTGCAATTCTTCGCGCCAACTCCGGTGTGGAGGATTGTAACATCGCGGTTGTCGATCTTTCCCGATAACAAATTGTCACGCTTCTGAACTTGCTGAAGTCGCCGCACCAAACCGGAACTCTCCGATGGAAGGGCGAACGTGATCCCGATCATTGCGCGCTAACGATGCGCACCTGGAGAATGCTTTTTTCTCCAGCACCCGGCTCGGCCGGTAGCGTAGGAAGAGTCGCACCAAGTTTTTTCATCGAATCGCGAAAATCGCTCAATCGCGCGGTCGGGATCTCGGCGAAGATCAAAATGCCGTTCTCGTTGGTTAATCCTTTCGTCGCCGAACCGCCTGAGTGATTTGCGGCGGCGATGACTTTATCGGCCAGCGTTGTCTGTTCGGTGGACGGCGCACTGAATGTGATCTCTTCGATTCCCAAAGTTGGCGTTGGCAACGCAGCCGCCGCTGTTTTGGAAAGACTTTGCGCGAACTCGGTCCGATTCTGTTCCGCGCTCATTCGCGCGCGTTCCTTGTTTTTCATGAAGAAGATCGCGTAAATCCCGAACGCGACATTCGCGATAACGAGAACCAGGAAAACGATCATGATTTTTCGTGCTAACATCGGGTTACGGTCCGATGTTGATGTTGCGTCGTTCACGCCGATGACTTCGCGCGAATCGCCCATGCTTGCGTGAATCTGGCGCGCGACCGCCAGCTCACGGCGCGCCTGCGGATCGGACATAAATTGCTCTTCCAGTTCCGCGCGCTCGTTCGGCGATAACTTGCCGTCGAGGTAATCGAACAGCTTGTCTGGATTCATTTCGATTTCGACAAGCGTGGCCCGACCGGCGTTCGCCCGCAATCAAGAACTCGCCGCCTCGCTCGTCGAAAGCTCGTCGTTGCCCGAGTTGCGCTTTGCTCTCCGCGGGTAGAGGAATCTCTCGTGGGCGGAAACGGTCAGGAGAGTTTCCAGCGTGGAAAGTGGCGTCGCCGGGCGTTGATCGCGCTCGGGATTTTTGGCGGATTCTTCCTTATTTTTCATCGGCCGCTGTTACTCGCCGTGGGACATCGAATCGCCCTTCACTATGCGGCCAGGGAGAATTTGAAACTCGAATTTGCCTTCTGATGCAAGATCGACAATTACCCAGCGATACGCCGCCGGAAATTTTCCGGAAACAACTTCATCAGTTGGCTGATTGGATCGCCGATTTTCGCGAGCAGCTGGGAAAGTTGCCGGTTGCGCCCAATGCCAAGCCTGGGGCTATTCGCGCCGCTCTTCCTGCGCGTCCGCCCGAGCAAGGCGAATCATTCGAAGAAATTCTCGCCGATATCGACCGGTTAATCGTGCCCGGAATGGTGCATTGGAGCCATCCGATGTTCCTCGGTTATTTCGGTTGGACCCAAACCGCACCGGGAATTCTTGGCGAGATCCTTAGCGCGCCGTTAAACGTGAACGCAATGACATGGCGCACCTGTCCGGCTGCGACTGAATTGGAAACAGTCATTATCGATTGGCTGCGGCAATGGCTCGGGTTGCCTGACGAGTTTGGCGGAGTGGTTTACGACACAGCGTCGGTGGGAATCATGCACGCCCTCGCCGTCGCGCGCGAAGAGGCCGCGCCTTCGACGCGAAAGCTCGGTCTGACCGGACGAAATCTTCCGCGATTTCGGATTTACACTTCCGACCAGGCGCACAGCGCAGCTGAAAAAGCGGCAATCACCCTCGGGATCGGCGAGGAAAATGTACGGCGTGTCGCAACCGACGCGGACTTTCGTATGGATGTGAATGCGTTACGCGAAACGATTGCGCGCGACGTCCGTCACAATTTCAAACCGCTTGCGGTCATAGCCACAGTCGGCACGACTTCAAGCGCAAGCGTTGATCCTGTCCCTGAGATCGCAGCGATTTGCCGGGAAGAAAGAATGTGGCTGCACATCGACGGCGCTTACGGCGGCGGCTTCGCCATTCTGCCGGAATACATATGGGTCAGCAACGGCTGGGAGATGGCCGACTCTATCGTGATCAATCCACACAAGACGTTGTTTGTGCCGCTTGATTTTAGCGTGCTTTACGTGCGCGACGTCGAGCGTTTGCGTCGCGTGTTTACCCTCGTGCCCGAAGTTCTGCGCGGCGACACTATTGAAGGAGAGAAAAATTACATGGATTACGGGATCCAGCTCGGTCGAAGGTTCCGTGCGCTCAAAGCGTGGGTGATCTGGCGCTCGCTCGGTCGCACTGGAATGGCGCACCGATTGCGCGAGCAAATGCGACTAACGAATCTGCTCGTGGATTGGATCAACGCCGACAAACAATTCGAACTCGCCGCGCCGGTCGTGATGCCGGTTATCTGTTTTCGACTCGTTGCTGGCGACGAGTCGGAAGTTGACCGATTGAACAGCGAAATCGTCGAGCGGATCAACGCCTCCGGCCGGGCTTACTTAACTCAAACAAAGTTGCGCGGGCACACCGTTATGCGAATCGGATTTGGGAACGTGCTGACAACCGAGCAGCATCTGGGCAACGCCTGGGAACTGATTCAGAAAACGGCGCGGGACGTCGCCGCATGATTGCGGATGGACGACTTCCGTGTCGTCCAAATCCAGGGGGAACGGAACAGAGCCGGTGCCTCCGAAGAAATCAGTTGGCGGAATTTCGTATGCCCGTAAATTGCCCGCCCACTCATGATCAAAATTCTCCGCAAACATCGCAACTGGCTTATGACGGTGATCGCGATTCTCGCGCTCCCGTTCTGCATTTATTTCGTGAAAAGCGATCCCGGCGCGATTCGCTCTGATGAGTTTGCGCGAATGTACGGGCGCAAGATTTCGCTAATCGAAGCGCGGCGCGACGCGGGCCTTTTTAGCTTGGCGCAGTTGCTTGGAATCTCTGATCTTACAGACGCCCTGGCGCCGGGTTCCGCAAACGACAAGCAGAGAGTCGGGACATTCATTCTGAATCTGATCGTGCTTCGGCATGAAGCTGAGCGGCTCGGGATTGAGCCCTCGGAATCGGACATCATTGATGCCGTGAAAAATTTTCCGGGATTTCAAGGTTCATCTGGTTTCGACAGCACGAAGTACGACACGGTCGAACGAATGGTGCTTCCTTCACTTGGTTTTACCGACGAGCAATTACGCGAGCTCGCGCACGACCAACTTTGCTTCAAGCGAATCAAGGAAATCGTCGCCTCGGGCGTGACAATTCCGGAGAGCGAACTCAAGTCCGATTACGAGCGAGCTTATAATAAAAATTTCGTCAGCGTGATCTGGGTGCATTCGGCTGATTTCGCGAAAGACATCAAGCTGAGCGACGACGACATCAAAAAATATTACGAAGCGCACAAGGGCGAGCTCAACACCGAGGAAAAACGGACAGTGGAGTTTGTTCGGCTCGCGTTGACCGAGGAACAGAAAAAATTGAAGGACAAGGAGCGGATCGACGCACTCCAGAAGCTCGCCGATCGCGCAAACGACGTTTCACAAGCGTTGCTCGAGAAAGGCGCCGACTTTCACCAGGTGGCGGCAAAATTTCAGTTGCCGCTGGATTCGACGGGCGAGTTCACGGCCTCCGCGCCCGATCCGAAATTGAAAGCCGATCCGCAACTGAATCAGGCGGCGTTCAAATTGACCAGGGAGGAGCCCAACAGCGACCCGCTTCAAACGGCGGATAGTTTTGTCGTTTTGCATCTCACGGAAGTTGCCGAAGCGCGGCCGCTCACTTTCGATGAAGCGAAACCGAGGATTGTCGATCAGATTAAATCGCAACGCGCGCGTGAGATGGCGACCAGCAAAGGCAGACAAGCGGCTGAAAGTTTGAAGAACGCGTTAATATCCGGCAAGCCGCTGCCGGCTGCGCTCCAAGACGCAGGCGGTTTGAAGCCGGAAAAGATCGCGCCGTTTACACTTGCCGATGAAGCGGATGCTAAGAACCCCCCGGAAAAGCCGAAGAACGAACCGACCGACATGATGATGATCAAAAACGTGTCGGCGCAGCTGCAACCGGGCGAGGTGAGCGACTTCGTTCCGTGGGCCGACGGTGGCGTTATTCTCCTGATGGAAAAGCGCGAACCGGCCGATCCGGCAAAATATCAGCAGGCCAAGACGACATTCGAACAACGTTACCTCGAAAACGCGCGCGAATACGTTTTCCTGGAATGGTTGCGCGATCGCCAGCGCGCCGCCGGCTTGCAGGCTGAAACAGCAAAGGGCTAAAATAGACACGAATTCAGAAAACGGGCTGAGACGACGGTCATTGGTGTTAATTAGTGTCCAATGGTGGTTTTCTGAGAAAAATGGCAACGCGCGATGAGATTTTTGACGACGCCAATGGCGACCTCGCCATCGGCGACCTAGAAGGCGCGGTCGAGAAATATCGGCGTTGTGTTGATCTCGATCCAAACTTCTGCGACGGCTGGCACGCGCTCGGCATGGCGCTGATGAAACTTGGTCGGTTCAACGAAGCGATCGAAGCCGGCAAGAAAGCAGTCGAGCTAAAGCCTAACGATCAAATCGGCTGGACCAGTCTCTCGTTGTTTTACAATCGCGCCGGCAACATCAAAGAAGCCGAAGCCGCCGGCGCCAAGGCGAAGGTTCTGAGTTGGGGCGGCAAAGTGGCGAAAGAATAAATCCGATAGGGGGCGTCGAGCCGGATGTCTTTGGTGGGGCCAACGACAGATCATGGCCTCGGTGCATTTGGAAGAATATTTAATCGCTCTCGTCCTCGTCCACTTCTTTGGCGGACATCTCATGTGACTTAACGATTTTCCAATTGCCCTGCGGATCGAATTTCAGGTTGAAAAGAAAATGCGCGACGAGGTCGCCTTTGTCGCTGGCCTCCTCGTTCGTCGATAAGTCCCTGCTAAAGGCGACCGAGCGATCGGAATAGCCGTATAGGATCGCGGTGTTGTTATCGATCCACTGACGCGTTTGGTAAGAATCCCAGATGCGGCGCCGATATGTTTTCTTCGGCAAATGTTCTTTGGCGGCTTGTGCGTCCTGAGCGCGCTGCAGGATTTTGCCAATCGCCTCCTCAGGCGAACCCAACTCTTTCCATTTATCGCCGTCGAGCTGATAAAGGACCGTCGCGTTGTAACGCCCGCCCGCCCTGTAATTGATCGCGACACGTTTTGAATCCGGCGTCCACAGTACTCCCGCTCCCTGCGCCCACTGCGGAGGAATGTTTTCCGAAAGATCGACCGCCGGCTCGTCGCTGCCGACTTTGAAGATGCCGGCATTCTCCCCCTCGGACGAGCAACGGTATTCCCATTGTTGATCTGGAGACAACAAGTCTGAAAACAGCGCTTTCTTTTCGCCATCGGCCGAAATTTTGAAAATGGTGCGACCGTCCCACGCTAAAAGATTGTCAGAACCATCGAACGCCGCCGCAACTGGATTGAGCTCTTCCGCAAACGTTTCCTTGCCCCCATCGGGAGTGAATTTCACGATCGCGCGCTGCTCGTCATCCGGGACCAGGAGATTGCCGGCTTGATCGCACAAAAGCCAGGTCCGCGCCGTTCCTTTCCATTTCGTGAAACTGCTCTTCGTCCCGTCACGCCCGATCCTGACGATCGCGTTGTCGAAATTGTCATAGACGAAAAGATTTCCGGAGCGATCGAATACGAGAGCGCCGGCGTCGTTCACGCCAGACACGAACGTCGTCTTCGCACCGTCCGGTGTAATTTTGAAGATCGAGTGACTGTCGTAGTCCGGAACCAGAAGATTGCCGGCGCTGTCGAGGATCGGCAAAACCGGATACTTGAGGTTGCGCAGGACTGTCTTCTTCTTTCCATTCGGCGCAAAACCGATGAGCGCGTGTAGCTCATTGTCGTATGCCCAAAGGTTCCCGGCGCCATCTAGCCTCAGAGAGAACGGTTTCTTCAGTCCGCTCGCGAAGGGAGTTTTTGCGCCAGCCGCGCTGATTCTGAAAATTGCGCCGCCCGAATCGGCCACAAACAAATTGCCGGCGTTATCCGTCGTCAGGCAGAGCGGTTTCTTGGTGAACGTTGCGAACGTGCTCTTTGCCCCGTTGGCCGCAATTCTAATGATCGATTTGTTCTCTTCAGAGGGCACAAAAACATTGTTGTCATGATCAACAACCAGATCCGCTCTGACGAACGGGCAGACAAAAGCTGCCGCGACTGCGATCACGACCACAACAACTCGATTTCGCGTTTTCATCACGGCTAGTGGTTCTCTTCCTTCTTTTTGACCGCGTGACCGCTTACCACTCGCGACTTGTCTCGCGGGAGAAGTTCGCATTCGCCTTCGGCGAAACAAGCTCCAAGTCCTGACTCGCAGCGCGGAGCTCCGAGCTCTTCGCTCTTACCAAATGTTCACGCGCTCATCGGCCGGACGCACCATCGGCGATCCGTCCGGAATGTTGAACGCTTTCGCAAACTCGGGCAGATCCGAGAGCGGCCCATTCACGCGGAAATGTCCGGGTGAATGCGGATCGACATTCAGCCGCAGCTTCTGATCTTCGTCGCGGATTTTCGATCTCCAAACTCCCGCGAATGCGAGAAAGAAACGTTGTTCCGGCGTGAAACCGTCGATCTTCTGATTGCGCTGCTCGGGATGTTTATCGAGCGCTTTCTGCAGCGCGGCGTAGGCGAGCTTCACTCCGCCAACGTCCGCGATGTTTTCGCCCTGCGTCAGCTCGCCGTTTACATGCAAACCCGGCAGCGGTTCATACTCATTGTATTGCTGCACGATCGCGTTGGATCGTTTTTTGAATTCTTCGGCCGACTGCGGCGACCACCAGTCGGTCAAATTTCCAACCTTATCGTATTGCCGGCCCTGATCGTCGAAGCCGTGCGTCATTTCGTGACCGATGACTGCGCCGATGCCGCCGTAATTCACTGCGTCGTCGGCATTCGCGAAAAAGAACGGCGGCTGCAAAATGCCGGCCGGAAAAACAATCTCGTTCATCTTCGGGTTGTAATACGCGTTCACCGTCGGCGGCGTCATCCCCCATTCGGTGCGGTCGACCGGTTTGCCGATCTTATTCAACTGGCGTTTTGCTTCGAAATTTTCCGAACGCAGCTCATTCAACACGAACGGCCCGCGATCGATCCGCAGCGTCGAATAATCGCGCCACTTTTCCGGGTAACCGATCTTCACCTGAAACGCGGCCAGCTTTTCCAGCGCCGCTTTCTTGGTCGGCTCGTCCATCCATTCGAGCGTCTTGATCCGGTCGGCGAGCGCTTCCTTCAAATTGTTGATTAACTCCAGCGCGCGCGCCTTGGCGGCAGGCGGAAAATATTCGTCCACATAAAGTTTGCCGAGCGCTTCGCCGATCTCGCCGTCCTCGGAAGTGATCACCCGTTTCCAACGCGGCTTGATCTGCTGGGTGCCGCGCAACGTCTTTTCCTTGAAATTAAAATCTTCGTTCACGAAATCGGTCGAGAGCGCGGGCGCGGCGGCGCTGATTAGATGCCAGCGCAAATAGGTTTTCCAATCGTCAATCGATGTCGACGTAAACGCTGTGTTCATTGCCTTGAAAAAGTCGGGTTGATGAACATCGATGTCGCCGGGACTCGTTAGGCCGATTTCCTTGAAGTAATCGCCCCAATTCCAATCCGGCGTCAGCTTCTGGAGCTCGTCCGGCGTCATTTTGTTGTAGTTCTTCTGCGGATCCCGCAATTCCACGCGGGTGCGCGAGGCCTGGGCGAGCGAAGTTTCCATTGCCATGATTTTCTTCGCGTTCTCGGCCGCCTTTTCCGCAGGTTCGCCAAGCAGCGTCAACATCTTGGTGACGTGTTGCACGTAGGCATCACGCAGCTTTTTCGATGCGTCGTCCGTCTTGGTGTAGTAATCGCGGTCCGGCATCCCGAGGCCACCTTGCACGGCTTGCGCGATCTCGCGGGTGCTGTCTTTGTCGTCCTGACTCGAACCGAAATTGAAGAACGCGTTCACGCCGACCATGTGCAGATGCGCAATCTCCTTCAGGACATCCTGTCGGTCTTTGATGCTGTCGATCTTCGCGAGTTCGTCCTGAAGCGGCTTGGTCTTCATCGCTTCGATCGTTTTCTCGTCCATGCCGCTCGCGAAGTAATCGCCGACTTTCTGGGTGGTCGGATCGCTCGCTTTCGTTTTCCCGGCTTTTTCCGCGATCCCGTGGAGCGCGTCATTATTATGCTCGATCAGCTGATTGAAACTGCCCCAGCGCGAATATTCCGGCGGAATCTCCGTGCGCTTGATCCAACCGCCGTTCGCGTAAAGGAAGAAATCGTCTGACGGTTTCACCGACGTGTCGAAGTTGCTCGGATCGATCGGCTTCGCGTTTTCGTCCTTTTTCGCGCTTACAGTCGCATCGCCGCTTCTTGTTCCGCTGCTCGGCATCGGAGCGACTGATGGTTTCTTTGCAGCTGCGGGCGATTTGCCGGTGGGTGGCGTTTTTCCCGGCTCAGTTTGCGCTTGCAACCCGAGCGCAACCGCGAAACTCAAAAACGAAACGAAAAACGGTTTCTTCATCCGACAATTGTAGAGACGACCGGCTCAGCCGCAAGCAAACTGACGTTGCATCCAGTTGCCCGCCCGGCTCGGGCCGGAGGCCGTCACAACTGGGGTATTCACGGCCGATGAAAAATCGCGGCCAGGTTTCGCGGCAAGCAAACGAAGAGCCGCGATGCGATTATTCCGAATAACAGATAACGATTAACTGATAACTCTGAGGCAATTGACTTCGACCTTCACGGTCGTAGTCTTGCCTCACATATTGCGGGGGAGCCGGATGGCTGAGAGGTCCGACTATTGGACGACCCCTTGAACCTGATGCGGGTAATGCCGCCGAAGGGAGTGTCCGAGCCGGACTGGCCTCTTAACCGTGCGACTCCGCGCATGGCTTTATTTTTTTAAACAGAATTGACAGAAGGGACAAAATGAAAAATTCAAACGGCTCAGATTCTGAAAATTCTGTCCATTCTGTCGAAAAATCTCTACCGAATTCAAAAAAGGTTTACGTCGCGGGCAAGATTTATCCCGACATTCGCGTTCCGTTCCGCGAGATTACACTCGCGCCGACGAAATCGTTGAACGGCGAAATTGAAGTGAACGAGCCGGTCCGCGTCTACGACACCAGCGGCCCCTGGGGTGATAATAGTGCCAGTCCGGCTCGGACCGTGACGCTCGACCCAGTTCAAGGGCTTCCGCCCTTGAGAAGAGAATGGATTTTGAAACGTGGTGATGTTGAGGAAATCGAAGGAAGAAAAGTTCAGCCGATCGACGACGGATTTCTTTCCGAGAAACATGCTGTATCCCGAAATGGCGATGGAAACGCGTCGTTCAACCGTGCCAACCGAAAAACACTTCGCGCAAAGTCGCATCCGGTCACGCAACTCTACTATGCGAGAAAAGGCGTGATAACCCCAGAAATGGAGTTCATTGCGCTGCGCGAAAATGGGCGCGCGACGTCGGAAGAGACCGAGCGCAACTCGTTAGATCGACAGCATCGCGGAGAAAGTTTTGGTGCCAACATCCCTAACGAAATTACGCCTGAGTTTGTAAGGGCTGAGGTGGCGAAGGGACGAGCGATAATTCCGGCCAACATCAACCATCCCGAGTCCGAGCCGATGATAATTGGCCGCAATTTTTTGGTGAAAATCAACGCCAACATCGGCAACAGCGCCGTCGCATCATCGATCGAAGAAGAAGTCGAGAAGATGCGTTGGGCGACCAAATGGGGCGCCGACACCGTGATGGACCTCAGCACCGGCAAAAACATTCACGCCACGCGGGAATGGATCATTCGCAACAGTCCCGTGCCCATCGGCACCGTGCCGATTTATCAAGCGCTCGAAAAAGTCGGCGGCCGGGCCGAGGAACTGACATGGGAAATTTATCGCGACACGTTAATTGAACAGGCAGAGCAAGGTGTGGATTATTTTACGGTCCATGCGGGTGTGCTTTTGCGCTACATCCCGCTCACTGCGCGGCGCGCGACCGGTATCGTCTCGCGCGGCGGCTCGATCATGGCCAAGTGGTGCCTCGCCCATCATCAGGAAAGTTTTCTCTACACGCATTGGGACGAAATCTGCGAGATCATGGCCGCCTACGACGTCAGCTTTTCAATCGGCGATGGCCTGAGGCCAGGCAGTATTGCTGACGCAAATGATGAGGCCCAGTTTGCTGAGTTATACACGCAAGGCGAGCTAACGAAACGCGCGTGGGCGCATCACGTCCAGGTGATGAACGAAGGCCCGGGCCACATCCCGATGCATCTGATCAAGGAGAACATGGAGAAACAACTGGAGTGGTGTGAAGAAGCGCCGTTCTACACTTTGGGTCCGTTAACGACCGACATCGCGCCGGGATACGATCACATCACTAGCGCGATCGGCGCGGCGATGATCGGTTGGTACGGCTGCGCCATGCTCTGTTACGTCACGCCGAAAGAACATCTCGGTTTGCCTAACAAGAAAGACGTCAAAGACGGCGTCATCGCCTACAAGATCGCCGCCCATGCCGCCGATTTAGCCAAAGGCCATCCCGGCGCGCAGTACCGCGACAACGCGATCAGCAAAGCGCGCTTCGAGTTCAGATGGGAAGATCAATTCAATCTGTCGCTCGATCCCGAAACTGCCCGCGAGTTTCACGATGAAACGCTTCCTGCCGAAGGAGCGAAGACCGCACACTTCTGCTCGATGTGCGGGCCGCATTTTTGTTCCATGCGCATCACAGAAGACGTCAGAAAGTTTGCCGCTGAGCAGCAAATTTCCGAACATGACGCGCTTCAAGTTGGCTTGGAACAGAAAGCAAAAGAGTTCAAGAAATCCGGCGCTGAAGTTTACGCGAAGGCGTAACCGAAATCATCGTGCCTACACCGCTTCGTGATTATTATCGAGAACGGGTCGACCATGGCGAACCTGTGTGGTCTGGGCGGTGAAAAAGCGCGTGCTCGTCAAAATTATCGGTTCCCCGGACATAGACTGCCGCTGAGCGGCGGGATGACAAAGCAACGGGCAACGCAGCTCTCAATAATACCGACAGGATAGAACTCCCATCGACACGGCGGCGGAAGGGTTAAAAAGTTGGGGTCAGACCCCAACATTCAACGCCTAACTTGTTAGCTGGCGTGAGCCACGGCGGTGTCAACGATCCACTCCAACGGTCGTGGCCGAAAATTCAGTTCGCGTTTTGCCTTGGCATTCGATGCGCCTCGCATCTGAGTCCCGTAGTAAACCGTATCCGCACCACCATCAGTTTTCAAAATATCCTCGACCGGTACTCGCGGTGGTGCCGGAGCATTCAGCCATTGAGCAAACGCCGGGAGCCACTCGCGCACCGCTAAAGGTTGATCATTCGCAATCAGATAAATCCCTGGATTGCCTTGATCTGCTGCTGCAACGGTGGCAATCGCCGCGTCCTCAATGTGTAACCACGACCACACGCCTTCGCCATTCCCGACGATCGGGAACTGTTGCTGCTGCACCTGTCGCGCAACATCGCCGTCGGGATTGAACCAGGTGCCGGGTCCATAGAAGAAACCATAACGCAGGACGATTCCTTCTATGTTGGGATTTCCGAGTAAGCGATGTTCAAGCTCAGTGATCTCGCGGACACCTGCCGCAATCGCGGGCGAGGCACTAACTGCCAGAGGCGTATCTTCATCTGCCAATCCAGGACCAGGAATAGCATAGAACGCGACGGACTGCCTAACGTAACGCCGCGCACCCGCTGCTTGCGCGGCTGCCAGCACATTGGCGCCCCCTTCGAAACGGATGCGAGTGTTAAGGGTGGCGGCGGCGTTCATCGACTGGCGGGTGTAGGTTTTGGGTAGGGCGGTCAGTTGTTCAATCACGACTTCCGGCTGAGCGCGCCTAACAACCGCTTTGACCGCATCGGGGTTAAAAACATCGGCGACCGCTGGTTCTATGCCCTGTTCCGCTAAAGCCTGAGCTTTCTCTGAAGAACGGGTCAGAGCAACTAGAGCGTGTCCTTGGGCAAGCAATTCCGCGATCAGCGGGCGACCGATCGCTCCTGTTCCCCCCGCAACAAAAATCTTCATCTGTGAACCTCCCGTTAAGTGTGGAACTATTGATGAATAAGCCAAACGTAGCCCTGATCCAAAACGGCAAAAACGGGGTCACATCTAAACATTTGACGTTTCGCGCTGGCGCGCGCGTTATCTGTTATCAGTTATTCGCTATTCGGATAATGCAGCGCGTTCGCATCCAATTCCGATTCGAGACCGATCAGAAGCAAACTCGCGACAGCAGGCCAGGCCATCCGAACAGAATGACCAATGTATTAAGAAAGGTCATCGCGATGGCGATCTTGGCGATTAATGGTAAGCGAGATGTTGCCGATAATGTTTGACTGTCACGACTACGTAACGGCAGAACGCTTGCGAGGAGCAGCATCAGAGTGACTGCAAACACCACGGCATCCCAAACGCAGAATAATCGAACTCTGTAGAACGGCATGTAGCGCCAGAGGCCGTGTCGATCTACGACTGTCTCTTCGAAGATGACCCACGTGTTAATGAACGTCAGGGCAATGGCGATCTTGGCGATGAGCGATAAACGATGTGTTTTTAATGTCTTCATATTTGTTGCGACGCTCGGACTTGAAGTGCGCTTTAAGTCAAGCGACTTTTTCTTTTCAAAATGGCCAACATGACCATTGGGGAAGTGGCACGCAGAACTGGCCTGCAAACTTCTGCGCTTCGGTATTACGAGAAGATTGGTCTGCTGCCGAAAACGCAGCGCGTTGGCGGGCAACGCCGTTACGAAACCAGCGTCTTGAACTATTTGGAGGTCATCGACGTGGCCAAGCGCGCTGGGTTCCGAATGGACGAGATCAGGCACCTCTTCCACGGATTTGGCAAAGGGATCCCGGCGTTCCGCCGCTGGCAAGTACTCGCGCAACGCAAGATAACCGAAATGGACGATCTGATCGCGAGAGCGAGGAAAATGAAACATCTGCTCAAAAAGGCGGATCGCTGTAGATGTCTTGATCTGGAAGATTGTGGGAAGGCGTTTCTCGAGAAACGCTGACATTGGTCACGGCCAACGGCCGAGGATTTACGGTCTGTTCACGAACGAGAGGCTGCCATCGAGGGATTGCCGGCGACACATGCGTAGGCGTCGATCTTCGCGGAAGCTAGTGCCATGAAAGCGAAATTTCATTTGATCACGCCGGACGACTTGCACTGGCGGCCGTCGAACCTGATGAGGGTCCCGAACGCGGATTATCTCGAGCGCACTGGGAGCGAGAATCTTGGCGCGCGGCTCTGGCGATTACCGCCGAAGAGCGCCAACACGCTGCACAAGCACTCTCGGTCGGAAGAATTTTATTTTTTGCTGGAAGGCACCGGTCGCATGCGCGTCGGGGATGAGACCCTGACCGTGCCAAAATACGGCGGTGTGTTGGTCGGGCCGGATCAGTTGCGTCAGGTGTTCAACGACACCGATGTCGAAGTACTTTGGCTAATCGTCGGCGCGCCGGAGGAACTCGAATTTTTGCAGGGCTCGAAGTCCAAAATAGACCTGACACAGTTCTATCCGGTCGACCCGAAGCAATTGCCTAACGAACTTGCCGGCGTGAAGTGGCCGCCAACGGATCAGTGATTGTCGATCTTGGGCGGCGACTATTGAAGAAGTGACCAGTGAGCAGTGACCAGTGACGAGCGGTACCGAAAGTAAGAAGGCCGCCGCTCTGCAGCGTTGGCTGGGAGCCAACCTTACGGCTGGACGGGGACATGCTTGGGAGGGAGGCCGGGCGCCGGAATTCGGAATTTCGGCAATCCAGAAACATGGGAACATTTCCGCCGAACTAGCGGGAGCGTAATTAAGAATTAAGGTCGCAGATGCTGCACGAACCAATCGGTTGCGGCATTCGCCGCCCGCTGGAACTGGTCGGTGTAAGCCGAGAAGTGACCGCCAGGGTAGAGCTCAAGTCGCTTGGGTTCGCCGGCGCGGTTGAACGCGGCGAGGCCGAGGTCGGTGGGGCAAACAACGTCAGCGTCGCCCATTACCATCAGGAGCGGAGTGGGTGCGATGCGCTCAATGTATGAGCCAGGCTCGTACTCCGAGTACATTTCGAGCGAGCGCAATGTGATCTCGTTGCGCCATTTTTTAAAACGCCACTTGTCCTGCTCCGGCGCGGTCTTGCCGGTAAAGAAGTCCCATGCGTCAGCACTCGCGTATGAGGCCGCACCGCCCGCGGCGGGGTCGACCACCATCGGCACTATTTTCGGCGGATTCCCTTTGTAGCGCGCGAGGCGATCGTCTTCCCAAGTGTGGCGTTGGCCGGGAAGCGCCTGCGGCGCGATTCGTCGCAGCGTCGATTGCCAGCCGCTGATCGTTGGCACTTGCGCGACGACACAGCGCACGCGGCGATCGATCGCAGCGACGACAAGAACGTGGCCGCCAGCGTAGCTCGTTCCCCAGATGCCGATCCGCGCAGAGTCAACGCCGTTGATCGTCTGCACGAAGGTGATCGCGTTGCGGTAGTCGCGGACTTGCAACCACGGGTCCAGCTCTTGTCGTGGTTCACCGTCACAATCGCCGAAGTTGCGATGGTCATAGGCGAGCACGACATGGCCGGCGTCAGCGATGGCGGCCGCGTATTTGTCGAGGTAGAGCTCCTTAATGCAGTTGTAGCCGTGGGCCATAACCACGGCGGGAACTGCTGCTGCGCTGGCTCGCGGGCGGTACAACCATCCCCGAAGCTTCACGCCGTCCGAGTCAAACTCAATGTCGCTTCGTTCGTTGGCCGCGTCCGTGGTGGCACGGCCGGATTATCTTGGGGCACAAGGGACGGATCAAGCACTGAAGAAGTGACGAGTGACCAGCGAAGAAAAGTGAGAAGGAAAAATTAAGAATTAAGAAAGCGCGAAGGAGTCGGACAAGAGGTCAGAGGTCAATAATTACGGTCGCTCCGAAACGTTAAAAAAGTTCCATTCCCAAGTCTTGCCGTTATCCGCGGAAAACGCCTGTCCCCAGACTGGCCGATCCTTATTCCGCGCGTCCCAACGAAACATCACGATGATCGGTTTTCCCTTGAAGGTGTCTTTGCCGAAGAAATGGCCGACGCCGTTTTCAAATGATCCGACAACGGGCGGATCGATCGTGCCGGTGTTACTGGCGATCCAATACAAACTCCACAGCCGCGTCTTTGGATTGAAGAGTCGCAGGGTGAGACCTTCGAATAATTTGCCGCCCTGTCCGGGGAACTCGGTGGTCGAATAGGTATCCATGTCCGCCGTACCGCCGAGGATTTTCGTGTTCTCATCCGACGAATCGAACTCGGTCCAGTCCTTGCAGTTCTCCAGGCGTTTATCGAGATGACGGTTGTGCATTTTCCATTTGCCGACGAGAAAATCGAAATCGCTCGCGGACGAAGTCGCGGATGCGGTTAGGGCGAGATCGCCTTTCGCGTCAAAGGTCACTTTGGGAATCGGAATGGATTCATCAGCGGTAAGGACCTTGGTGTCAGCGCGCAGGCCGGAAACGATCGAGAACAAGAGCAGGATGATCAGCTTTTTCATTCGTTGTGTTGGAGGAGTGGAGTTTTCTCTATGATCGAGGAAATGACGAGTGGCAAGTGACGAGCCTTACGCTCGCGCTAGTTCGCGCAGAGTGTTCCCCTGATATAGGTTGCTGCAGAGCGGCATCGCTCGCGCGTTGCGAACCGCTGAGTGCATTGAGAGTGTGCCCGCTTATAGATTGCCGCAGAGCGCAGACCTCATCCAAGGTGTTCCCTTAATGGTGGATTGGTGCACCGGAGCATCGCTGAGGCGCTTAGGAGAATACGGAAAGCGGCCGAATCAACGGAAGGCGAAGAAATAAGCGAGGCCGATCGTAACCAGATCTTCGAGGAGTCCGATAAAAGTATCTTTGATGTTCAACGTGGCGACCAATTTTCTCCGGATTTCGTAACCGGCGAACGCTCCGATCACCGCGCCGACCGCGCCGAGAATCGCGCCGACGATCAACGATTGATGAGCTGCCGCGTACACGCACGCGCCGCAAAGCCCGCCCATGACAACGCGAGCCGTGAGCGGGACGGGCGCGGTTCGCTTCGGTGTAGTTGGTTGCAAATCCGTGAACAACTCGAACAGAGCCAGGAGGGAAAAGATGACAGCGGCGATGATCGATCCCATGAACGCGAGCGGCGAGTTGCTGAGATTCAACCAGCCAAGATAAGCGGCCCACGCCACGATTGCCGGCGGCGTGAGCGAGCGCAGACCGGCGGCGAAGCCAATGCCCAAAGCAAACAACAAAATGGAGTTCATGAGGAATATCTCTCAGGAACGCACGAACGCAGGAAGCTAAATCTTAGACCGAACGGTCCGAGCCGAACTGGTATTGGTGGTGAGATTGCAGACGAGGACGCCTGCCACCACAGTCTTAAGGCAAAAACAGAAGGAGGCAATCATATGGACATGAAGCTCGAGGTTGTGGTGGTACCGGTATCGGATGTCGATCAAGCAAAAGCGTTCTACGAGAAACTGGGTTGGCGGTTGGATATCGACTACGTCCGCGACGCCAACCATCGCGTTGTGCAGTTCACTCCACCTGGCTCCGAAGCATCGATCCACATCGGGAAAGGGATCACGTCGGCGGCGCCCGGTTCGCTCCGGAACTTGTACTTGATCGTGGACGATATCGAGAAAGCGCGTGCTGATCTCATGAGCAAGGGCGTCAACGTGTCCGAGGTATTTCACTTTGACGGGCTGCTTGGACCGCGCGTCGCCGGACCGGATCCGAAACGTGGTACATATGCGTCGTTTGCGTCATTTGAAGATCCGGACAGCAATAGCTGGTTGCTACAAGAGATCACCACGCGACTTCCCGGCCGCGAATGGGAACGAACCGCAGACGTCGCTACACTTGCGAAACTTCTTCATGAGACCGAGCAGCACCATGGCAATTACGAGAAGACGCACGGCAAACACGACTGGTGGGATTGGTACGCACCGTACCTGGGCACGCGCCTAAACGGTGGCAGTCCGGAGCAAGCCGCTGCAGCTGCCGATGATTACATGGACAAAAAAGTGACCAGTGACCTGTGACGAGAAGACGTTGAGCTGTTGAGGCGTTGAGAAGTTGAGAAAAAGGAAATTGAGGAAATTGGGGTCGTATCTCACGATTACGCTCCCGCTAGTTACGCACCTTGCTAGTTCGGCAGAATGTGCCCGCACGTGGATTGCCGCAGAGCGGCAGATCTCATCAAGAATGTTCCCTGAATATGGATTGCCGCACAGCGGCGGCCTTGGTTATCCGCTAATCCGTTATTTGGCAAAGTAGCAACGGCGACATTTATTTGGGCAACCATGAAGCTGTTGTCGGTCAATGTTGGTCGTCCGCGCGAGGTTGAGTGGAGGGGGAAGATAGTTCGCACTTCAATATTTAAGGAACCGGTGCCGGGCCGAGTCAGAGTTACGAAACTAAACGTCGAAGGAGATCAGCAGTCTGATCTGGCCGTGCACGGAGGAATCAATAAGGCCGTTTACGTTTATCCATCGGAGTACTACGCGTTTTGGCGGAAAGAATTGCCGGGAGCCGATCTGCCGTGGGGAATGTTCGGCGAGAATTTCACGACAGAAGGTTCGCTCGACGACCAAAGCGTTTTTATCGGCGACCGCTTTCGGGTTGGCTCGGCAGAATTTGTTGTCACTCAACCTCGGATGCCATGCTTTAAACTTGGCATTCGTTTCGGCCGCCCAGACATCATTAAGCGCTTTCTGCACAGCGGCCGGGCTGGGTTTTACCTTGCCGTTCGAAAAGAGGGAGAAGTGGCCGCCGGAGATTCGATAGAGTTACTCGCCCGGGACCAGAGCGGGATCACGGTGGCCGAGATCGTGAATCTGTATACGGCGGACGCGGCGAACCAAGACCTTCTGCGTCGCGTGAGCGAGCTGTCCGCGCTTCCGGAAAGCTGGCGAAACTACTTTCGCAAGCGCCTTTGGAATCCAGACGATTAGGGTGGCGTGTGACGAGGGAAAAGGCCGCGGGGTCAGATCTAAACATTCAACATTTCAAAGAAGGTGGGATGTTAAGCTCCCGCTAGGAATCACGGCTTTTCACCGTGGAACAGCACGTCATTCTTCACTCATTGGAAAGCTGACGTCCTCGAAATTCGACGAGGTCTTCAAGAAAGCGCGCTCGCTTTTCGTTGATTACGGTAGTAACGGGAGGCGTTGCGCAGATTACGATCTCAGCGACATGAAAGCGTTGGTCATTTGCATCGCCGTTGCTCTCACGTTCTCGAACACGATTCGCGCGCAGGAAAACGCAGCGTCGCAAACTCCGACGCCGTCTGATTCAGCAGCCGCGGCGGCGGAGATCCCAAAAGGATACGAGATTTGTGAAAACGAACGCACTCATCGACGAGTGGCCGGCCTGCCTGAAGTCGAGGAAAACGAAAAGGCGATTTCGCCCGATGGACGATTCGCGATGATCTGTCCGCTTCGTGACACGGCGGATGCGAACGACAAGTATCCGCCGAACTTGCTCGTCCGACTGAAACCGTATGCGGTATTGGCGAAACTAAATAAGGAAGGCGTTCGATCGAACGCGAATCTGGAGATCAACGCGACGTGGGAGGATAATTCGACCGTCGCGATCTGGGAATATTATCGCTGGGGGATTGTCGACCTTACCATTTACGAAATCGACAACGACAAGGTGAAACGCGTGCACCGCGTGATGAACGAAGCCCGAAAGATTTTTGAGCGCGATATTCGGTCTCGCTTGCTGAAGAAATACCCAAAGGAAAGCGCCACAGTTATTGTCACATCTGGCGAAAACAAATCCAGCAAGCAGCCGGATTTTAAATTCGATGGTCGAAAGTTGTTGGTTTATTTGGAGGCCGACAATAAACCGAATCTCGCGCCGGGAGCGACTTGGGGCGCGGAGTTGGATGCGGTTTGGAACCTCGACACCGGAAAATTCGAGAAAGTGCATCTTCACCCCGAAGAAATCGGTTTTCGTAAGCCGGAAGAGTGACGCGGGGGGAAGGCAGCGGGGTCACATCTAAACACTCAACGGAAGTTGAGACGTTGAGGTGTTGAGTGGTTCCTCCTTCGCTGAAGCTACGGCGGACACGTAAGAAGTTGAGGCGACGGCTCCAACGTGCAAAATACCTTAAGCAAAATGTTGATCCAGCGATTGGCGATCTTTGGGGTTGCTGTTGTCGTCTGCGCGATCGCGCCGGATGAACTCCGGGCGGCTGATTCGGAGGTGAGCGGCGTTTTCAACGGGAACGATCAGCCGGCAAAGCTCTCTTTTGTATCGGCGCAAAAAGGCGAACGCTTCGCTGGAAAGGATGTAATCAAGCTTGTCTTTACCGAGAAGGATCATTCGAAAGATGCGCAACCAGATTTGAACGCGTTGTTCGGCCATTTCGGAAGCGCGCTGATCGTCGGAATCCATCCTGACGGAAACGTCGTGAGCTGTGATATTGTTCATCAAGCGCTTAAACAGGTTCCAATCAGTTCGCCGACAGGTGCGAAGATGACTGACTTTAAAAACGAATCCGGCCAAATTTCGGGAAAGCTCGTCAGCGACGGCAAACAAGAAGCGTTCGGTCAGACCTGGGAAATCAATCTCGCGTTTAAGACGAAAGCGCCGTAACACTCGAAGAGGTTGACCGGTTGAGGAGTTGAGTCCGGAAAACGAGGATTAGTTAATTTATTTGTCCTTCAGAGCGCGCAGAATTTCGGTAATACCTTTGAGTTCGGTCATTTGTTCATCCTGCAATTTGGCAAGGTAGGTCAGCGTCTCGTGATCAACTTGTGCCTTGGCTTCAATTCGGGCCTGGGTCTTGTTTTGGCTCCGTTGTAGTGCCGGCAAAGCCCACCACTGAATCCAACTGCCAGAAATAACGCCGAGAGTGATTTTAATTGTGTCCGGCGCGTTCAGGGTGAGCAGCGGCACAATCAAGGCGATGTCAAAGAGGATGACCGATGCCAGGACGTGGTTAGTGATCCACTCTAAAACGGTGTCGTTGTAATAAAGGAGCTTATGCTCGTGGCGTTTCCTGTCTTTGGCTTCCTGAATTAGTTCCCTAGGGTGTCTAACATGGGCATGGTTATGCATGCCGCTATCCTAACACGGGGTCCCATACTTGAATGAATGCGAAACGAAAAAGCTGAAAAGCTGAAAAACTGGTCGCGGAAAGCTCAAAGCTGAGGCTGATTGTTTATTGAAATGAAAATCGTTGTCATCGGCGGTACTGGGCTCATCGGAGCAAAGGTGGTGAACAATCTTCGCCAGCATGATCATGAAGTCGTAGCGGCATCACCCAAATCGGGCGTCAATACCTTTACCGGTGAGGGACTGGCTGAAGCGCTAACCGCTACACAGGTGGTTGTTGACCTCGCGAATGCGCCATCGTGGGAGGATAACGCCGTGCTGGAATTTTTTGAAACGGCAGGGCGTAATTTACTTACCGCAGAAGCGGCGGCCGGCGTAGGTCACCACATTGCCCTGTCAATCGTCGGCGCCGATCGTTCTCCGGACAGCGGCTACCTGCGGGCAAAGGTGGCGCAGGAAAACGTGATCAAGGCATCCAAGGTTCCATATACGATCGTTCGCTCGACGCAGTTCTTCGAATTCGTAAAGGGCATCGCGCAATCAGCCACCGAAGGGCAAACGATCCGGTTGTCGCCTGGTATGATGCAACCCATCGCCGCGGATGACGTCGCCGCCGCTGTGACCGATGTCGCACTGGCCGAGCCGGTGAATGGCACGGTCACGATTGCCGGTCCTGACCCGATCCGAATGAATGAATTCGTGCAACGTTTCCTGACCGCAACCGGAGACGCGCGGAAAGTTTCCGCGGATGTTCACGCCCGATACTTCGGCGCGGAGTTGAACGACCAAAGTCTGGTCCCCGGCCCTGGAGATAATCCCCGTCTCGGCGCGACGCACTACGACGACTGGCTCAAGCGCTCCGCTTCCTAACAAGAACAACCAAACCGCATACGAGGACGAACATCACAATGAAACGAATTCAAACTTCTAAACCAATTGGTCGGCCGCGCTTCACTCTGATTGTTTGCACACTAATCGTTGGCACTCTGGGCGTGGGCTCAGGGATGGCCGCTGACGAAGGTCCAAAGGTCACGGTCGTCTTCGACCACGCTATCCCCAATGTGCCTGGAAAAAGTATGAAGGGTATCCTCGTTGAATATGGACCCGGTGTTGCGTCGGTAGGCCATACGCATCCCAAGTCTGCTTTCATCTACGCAACGGTCCTCGAAGGAGCGATCCGAACTTCGGTCAATGATGGCCCGCCCGTAGTTTATCGCGCCGGGCAGAACTTCCCTGAATTTCCTGGCGATCGGCACACTCTTGATGAGAATGCGAGCAAGACCGAACCCGCCAAGCTGCTGGCGGTGTTCGTGGTGGATACGGGCGAAAAGGAACTGTTAACGCCGTTAAAAAAGGAAAAGTGAGCAGTAACGTGCGACAAGTGACAAGAAGAAGTTGAGAGCGTAAAACTCCGTTGGAGCACGCTCCTTTATGGGGTTGAAGAGCTCGGCTCGTGCTAGTTGGCTCGGGGTGTGCTCCGGTTATTTAGAGTGAAGAATTTCTTGCTCGCTGCCTCGCTGGTCGCCGCGGGCGCCTGGTATTTTCACCGGGCGTTTGATTATCATGGGCATGCGGCCGAGCCGGAGGAGAGGCCAAGCGGCGAAATCATTATTGCGAAAGCACCCGACGGTTCCCTACAAGGACGCTGGCAAAGCCCGACGCCTGTCCCGGCAAATTCCCGGTAAGCAGCAGACACGCTGTTGCGACAGAAGTCACAGGTCAGG
Source organism: Chthoniobacterales bacterium (assembly GCA_035315805.1). Taxonomy (GTDB): domain Bacteria; phylum Verrucomicrobiota; class Verrucomicrobiia; order Chthoniobacterales; family UBA10450; genus AV40. The sequence goes on along the minus strand of DATFXN010000007.1, from coordinate 56,617 downwards.
GATCACCCGCCTACGCTAAGCTACGGAGTGGCATGCAGGTCAGAGGGTACAGATCAGAGCGGGGCCTGGAGGATTTTTTTGAGTGAATTGCCGTCGTCGTAGCGAATATCGGCGATCTTCCATTCACCGCCCGTTCGGTTCATCACGAATTCGACGCGCTTCGGTTTGCCGATGTTCTTGAAGCTAGCCGTCACGATCGTTTCTTTTCCAACCGTTTTCGGCTCCGAAATGGAGAAGTCCTTGATTTCAAAATCCTGCGCATAGTAAAGCGGATCAACTTCGAGACGGCCGACTTCGCCCTTCGCCTCGCGGACGTCTCTCAGATAAAGCTTAGTGAGCTCGGGGTCGAAATAGCGGGAAAGGGAGCGCGTTTCCTGAAACGGGTCGTGTTTGGAGCGATGTGCTTGATAAAGTTGCGCAACAACGTCTTTCGGTGAGGGCTCTCCCGCGAACGTAGTCGCCGCTGTGAGCGTGAGCAGAAATGAAATGGTCTTTAACATCATCGCGCATGATCTCGTAAAGGAGCGTTGCCGTCACGAAACTTTACGCTATCAATTGACCTCGGTCACGGCTTGGCAGGCCTTCGCTTCTTTGCTCAGATGGTCGAAGTATGACTAAGAAATTCATTTGTTTCCTGGCCGCGATGATTGCGGCGCGTGCCGTGACGGTTCTGGCAGAGGAAAAACCGGCGGACGGCTCGCTCACCCTGAGTAAGAAGACTTGGCAATTGTCGCAGGGCGTAGCCTACGAAACGACTGCTGACGGCGAAGACGCATTGGTCGTTGTCTTGAGTAACCAGCCGATCACGGCACAAAAATTGAAGGAGGCGCGAGCCGCGGAAAAGAAAGGTGACTTTCCCGATTTCAAAAAGCCATACCTGAAGCTTGTGTTCAACAAGAACGGCGAACTGAAGCAGTGGAATGGGGTCGACAACAACACGTCCGTGAGCGGCGTTCCCGACGAAGGCGCCAAAGCCGAGCTGAACATCCGTGACGGGCGCGCGATCGGCAAAGCCAGCCATCCGCTCGATCCTTCGGCGACGATTCCGAGAAGTTTGGATGTGAAGTTCAATGTAGCGATGTTGAAGGCGAACAAAGAGCTGCCGGCGTCGGCGTCGATCGCGAAGAAAAGCGGAGGGCCGGCCGCGAATGTGAAGCCGACGGTGAGCGGCACGTTCACCGGCAACGGAAAAGACGCGAAGCTGAATTATGTCTCGGCGCGGTGGACCGAGCCGTTCGATAACAAACCGGGGATTCTATTGCTATTTACGGAGAGGGATCATTCCAAGGACAAGAAGCCGGATAACGACGCGATGTTCGGGAAGTACGGCAATGCGCTCATCATTTCGCTGCACGAAGACGGCTCGATCTACAGCTGCCAGGTCGTGCACAACGCGATGAAGAACAAAGGCTTTAGCTCCAGCGGCTCGATCGAGGCGACTCCTTTCACTTACGAAAATGGCAAGGTCGATGGCGAAATCACGACCAACGGCGTGGTCGACACGTTCGATGAGAAGTGGGAAGTGAAACTGAAGTTCCTTGCGCCGCTGGGCGAGATCCCGAAGGAGTATCAGGTCGCGGAGGAGAGGCCGGCAGCGAAAGAGTCAAAGGCGAGCAGTAGCGAGACCGACGAGGATACGACGGCGAGCAAGTCTAACGAAAAGCCCGGACCGAAGGCGAAGGACCTTGCCCTAACCAAAGACGCATCGGAGATCAATTACTCCGGGCTCGTCGGCCAAATTGATTTCAAAAGTAGGTTGGCGGTGAAGGCTGCGTGCGCGGATCTGAGCGCAAATCTGAAAAAGCAAGGCTGGGCCAAGGACGGCGACGATCTGATCACACCGGCGTCTTCGATCCTGAGCCGCAAGAAGGGATCCGCGAAGCTAACCATCTTCGTTAAGCCGGCCGGCAGCGGGAGTCAGATCAAGGCGATGACGGAAGGGCTGACGTGGGAAGAAGAATAGTGACGCGTGACCCGCCACCGCGGGCAGGCTTTGTGGACTCGCATTGTTGAGACGTTGAAATGATCGTTTGTGCTCCCGCGCAATCCGGACGATAGTAGGCGCTTATTGGATTACTTTGTTAACTCCACTGCACGGTAGATCGTCAGGTGAGCGTCGCTCATTGGTGGTTTGAAACCCGATTCCCGGGAACGGCTCTGTAGCTCCTTAGTTTTTCCAAATTTTAGACACAATGAAACTGTACGTAGGTAATCTCTCTTTTGAGACCACCGAGAACGATCTTCAGGATCTGTTCGAACAACACGGCACGGTCAACGAAGTCCATCTCATGATGGACCGAATGACCGGCAAATCGCGCGGGTTCGCGTTCGTCACCATGAATGACAACGCCCAAGCCGGCGCGGCGATGACTGCCCTTAACGGTCACGACCTCAACGGCCGCGCGCTAAAAGTTAACGAAGCGCGTCCGCGCGAAGATCGTCCGCGGCCAGGCGGCCCGAGGCGTTCGTTCGCGAATGATCGGCGCTAGCGCAGAAGTGACGAGTGACGGGATGAATTCTGAGAAAGCCATCGCGCTGGAGGGAACCATCACGAGCGTGCTGCCCGGGACGATGTTCCGGGTCGCGCTGGCGAACGATCATCTCGTGCTCGCGCACATCTCGGGCAAAATGCGCAAACGTTTTATTCGCCTAACGGTAGGCGATCGGGTAAGAATGGAGATGTCACCCTACGATACCGGCAAGGCGCGGATCGTTTACCGGCTCTGAAATGGCAAGACGATTCTATTTTGAACCACCGCAACGGCGACCGAAACCGAAGATCGGGGCCGGCTTGAAAAGCTTGCTCGTGCGTTGTCCTTCCACCTCGAAGCTAACCGACACTGGTCGCACGGTTGAAGAAAAACTCTGGCCGGCGGCGAAAGTGAAACGACAAAGATTTACCTGCGCGCACTGCGGAAAGATCCACAGTTGGGAAAAAGGAGACGTCGTCCTCGGAAGGCTGCTTTCTTGAAAAAGTGGTGAGTGACCGGCCACGGCTCGGCCGGCGAGTGACAAGTGCGGTTCGCATGGCGCGAGCGATGCCGCTTTGCGGCAGCCCAAAATTATGGGAACACTCTGCGCGAACTAGCGGGAACGTAACTTTACGGCGGGAGGTGGTGAGCCTTAGGGAATCGGCCTAGGGAAATCTGCTGTTCCGCGGCAAATTATATCGACAAAACAGCATCGTCGTATGCCGATCTTACCTCGCAAAGCTGAGATCCAAGCTGGATTCGCGTTAGCGAGAAATTGAATCGTGGAGACGGCGGAATTCAGCGTTTCGATGCGACGGCTTTGAAGAAAGTGTAGCAAAAGACGCCGTCTCGTTCGGCGGCTCGGTAGAGTGCTTTGATGCCTTCATCGAAACGCTGCGGGTCGACTAGGTCCGCGGCGATTGCGGATTCGCGAGCGCCTTCGATCATGGCGGTAAATGTCTTTCTGGTAAAAGCATCGATGAGATCAGGTCGGCTCCCGTCGACATAGACCATCCGCGGTGAAACTTTCACGTCATCAAATCCAGCGTCAAGCATGAGCGGATAAAGCTGCCGGCCGATGAGCGCATTTCCTCCGGCCTGGGCCTGCACTTTGACCAAAGACTCGATCGCCGCGTGTGCGGCAACGTTGTCGGGATAAAAAAATGTCGACGCATGATCGCCTTCGATCACCGTGATCGTGCCGGTCGGACGAAGGATATTTTTTAGAATCATTAACGCTTCACGCGGTCGCGGAAGGTGCTCCAGGACGAAGCAAACGAATACGTGATCGAATGATTCGGGCTGGTAAGGCAAATCAAAAATGTCGGCCTGTTCGAATTGCACGTTTGTTAGGCCGGCAGCCGCAATCTTCTGCTTTGCTTTCCCGATCGATTCCGCCGATACGTCGATGGATTTAAATTGTGCGTCCGGGCTTCGCTGGGCCAGGATCAAGGTTTGAGCGCCAACACCGCATCCAACCTCGAGCACGTTACTGCCGGCCGGGTAGACGGTGTCGTGGTGCAGCAATTCAACAAGCGCGCCGGCCTGATCCTGCAGACGCTCGTTTTCTCGCGCTTGGTAACCATGAACGTACGATTTCATTCGACCCAGACTAGCATTAGGACGTTTAAGCAGTGACGCGCTTTGCAGCCGTAAGTTATTTCTTGGCCGGGATCTCGTCGTACATGTAGCGGAAGATTTTCCATGAACCGTCTGCTTCTTTCTTCCACACAATCACATGCTTGCCGTGGAAGTGGATCCGCTCCCCCTCTCTCGTCGCGTCGCCGTCGAAATTCCTTGTATCGATCGCGATGTCGCCGATCACGTTGAAGCTCTTTGAATCGAACGTCTCGGTGAACGGCACGAATTGCGGGTTCGCGAATAGTTTTTTGTAATACTCACCGATCGCCGCCTTGCCGAGTACCTGCTCTTCCCGCGGCGGCATCAGGATTGCGTTCTCATCGTAAAGATTGGTGAGCGCGGCGGCGTCTTTCCTGTTCGCCGCGGCGATCCACTCCTGGTAACGATCCTCCACCACGGCCTTGATCTTGGCTTCGTTCTCCTGCGCCAGCACCGGCACGCAGAGAAGGAACATGAGTGTGAGCAAGAGTAGTTTGCGCATGGTCGTTAGACAGTCACCGTCATTACCTGTTGGAAAAAGCCATGGGCAGCTACGGCTTGCCAAGGGACGCCTGCCGCCACAGCGTCACTATTTGCCATCGGAATTCACCGACGCGGACATGCCGCCGAGAATTTGCCATGTGTTGCAGGTCTGGATCCAGGTGTGAGTGATTCGCAATGCGTCTGTTCTCGCAGCTTCACCGTTGTCGACTTTGGCCCAGTTCAATTTGATTCGATAGTGATTGATCGCAACGTCGCCGGTCACGCGAACGGCCAGTTGCTCCATCGAGTACGATTGGAGCGTGATGCCCTTTGATGTGTTGTTCGTGATCCAATCGGTGATGTGATCATCTTTTCGAACGGGGGCTGTAGTTATAAGCGGCCAGCCGACGAAGTCGTCGCGGAAGAGCGCACGATACTTCTCCAGGTCGCTCGTCTTTACGTATTCCCAATACGCTTGCTCCAAGTTCCAGATCTGTGCTTCATCCTTTGCCAAATCTGCGGTCCGCGCCGGACTGGCGGTACTTGCCGCGGCGGCAATCGTCAATGCGAGCAGAAACGGGATCGTCTTTGGCATCACGGCATTGTATTCATCACCGAGATGAAAACGAACACTTTGATCCCATTATTATTGTTCATCGCGATGGTTGGTTTCGTCTTTGCGCAGGATGCCGAGGAGAAGAAGGAACCGGTGACGATATCCAAGGGGCTCGAGCTCGGCGAAGATGGATTAACCCAATACACTGGCTTGAGCGAGGTCGGGCAGGATGAGGCGGCTGAATTTTATGCGACGGCAAAACGCCTCACTACTGAGCAAGCGCTCGGGCAGAAGAATCTTCAGCTCGTGATCGATCTTCAGAGCTGGCGCGACGTCATCTCCGCCTGCCGCAGAAGCATCGATTCCCTGGCCTATGTCTTTAACGGCGGCGGTACGATGTACAGCCACGGTCAAAGGCGTGACGTGGCGGCGGTCGACAATTTTCTTGCCGAACTGTCGAAAAGTCTGCCGTTGCCCGATGACAAGGGTGATGCAAACGCCGACAAAGTGATCGATCGCACGATGGCGTTAATCAAGAACCTGCACGCCGAGCGAGATCGGAAGAGTGAGCTCATTGAGAGCGTGAAGAGCGCGACCGAAAATTTCACGAACCTTAAACGCCTGGTCGACGAGATTCCGGCTGGGGACGCAAAGAAGATCGTGATGTTCGCCACTGGCGATGTAAGCGGCTGGCTGTTGAACGACAACGCTGAAGGGAAAAAATTCGAACAGTTCCGGGAGGTCCTGAAACACTGAAAGCTGAATACGGAAAGCGGGAAACGAAAAGCGTTAAACCCGTCCTGATCTCCTGGCTTTCTGATTAGTTTGATTCTGTGAAACCGGCAGGAAAAACTTCCTCCACCGCGCGACAGCCGATCGCGCCGCCACCGCTTTCGCAACACTTGCGCGAGTTTGCGTCCAATCCTCACGCGTGGGCGGTGCTTGTGCGCAATCTAATTCCGGTTGTCGGTGTTTATGGCTTCGGCTGGTCGGCCGGGCTCACCGTGTTCAACTACTGGTTCGACGGATTGACCGCGCTGGCCGCCATTATGGCGGCATTGGTTCCGCGCGCGCTGCGCGAGACGCAAAAGAAGTCCGCTGGCCTAACGATTACGATCGTGCGCGGAGTTTTCACATGGATTTTTCTGGTCGGCATTATCGGGCTGCCATACTGGATTGTGCTCGCTCCGCTGCACACGCTGTTGCTCGGCGAAAATCTCCGACATCAGCTGGCGAACTCGCCGGGTCTCTGGTTCGCCTTCGGATCAATCGCGATCAGTCATTTCTGGAAAGCGTTCCAGTCAGGCTATGACACGATGCCGGATGATCAGCTGAAACAGCGGGTGCGGTGGGACGTTTATCTCCTGATGCTGCGCGGCATTGCGATGTTCATGATGATTGGCTTTGCCATTTTCATCGTTCCGTTGATGGCGCTGCTCCTGACCTATTTCGAGATTTGGCCCGAGCGGGTGATTGGCGCAGTCTTCGGCGATCCGTCGCGGTTGTCCGAATACGATCCGGAGAAGAACAAAGGTAGTGATCAGTGACCAGTGGCGGTCGCGCTAAGTGACAAGATTGCGGAACAAGACAATGGCTTTAGGCTCGCTTTGTCTGACTAATCGAGGTGACAATGACAGACGTGCCGCCCGTTATTGACCGGATCTTGCCGCTCATTCTTGTCGCGAACACGGTGATCTTTTACGTTGCGGCGCGGCTGTATCTGTTTCCTCTCATATCACGCGTTCGCCCACGACAAATTCTTGTCCCGATTCTCCTCTTACACTCCATGCGAAATCTCGGGATGATGTTCCTGGATCGCGGCGCAACGTATCCCGGAATGCCGGCGGAGTTCGCTCATCCGGCTGCGTTTGGCGATTTGGCGACAGCGATCATTGCCTTCGTGGCGATCCCGTTCGTGCTGCGCGGCTCCGGTTGGGCCAAACCGATCGTTTGGATATTCAACATTTGGGGAACGGTTGACCTGGTCACGGCCGTTATTACGGCCACGATTCATGCTGCGCCGTTCGCGATGGGAGCAACCTATTGGATCCCAGCATTCTGGGTCCCGTTGTTACTGGTGACTCACTATGTGACTTTTATTCTGCTCCTCCGCCGCTGGGAATGAACGTTGGGCAGTGACTAATTCTACTCTGCACGCCATCTGATCTACTTTGGTAGCGACGACCGCAAACTTGAACCCGAAACGACTCGCCGTTGTTAGCTTTGGCTGCGCTGCGCTTGGGTTGCTTCTGATTTTCGAAGTGCTCCGGCCGTTTCGTGATTTGTCGAAAGACGGTCCGCTGGCAATGACTTTCTGGGGAGTTGGTGCGATCGCGGCGATACCTGGCTGTTTTCTGCGGCCTCGTGCCATCGCGCTCAGTATCGCGGGGCTGCTCGCGAACCTGATTCCGATCTGCGCTGTCACTACAGTGCTCGTGCTCCTGGGCCACTCCAGATTGATTGGGCCTTAAATTAGCGGGGACAGTACCGGCTCGGGGCGTGGAGTTGATCGAAAATCGGAGATGGGAGATTAAGACGCGAACAAGCAGTTTACGGAATCAGATTCTCTTTATAATTAAGAAGCGGTGGTCGGTCGTCGAAAACGCAAAAATCAGCAGAAGGAAAAAGCCCGCGACACAAATCCAGGCGAACCAATTGCCAGCTTTCGTGTAAAACGTTTGGTCGTGCACGATGTCGATCTTTCCGCTGATCGAAACGAATTGTCCGGGCACCGTCGCTCTCTCGGCCAAAATGCGACCGCGATTGTCGCTCAGCGTCAGGAGTCCGTTGCGCCCGGCGCGGGCGAGCGCGAAACCATTTTCAACGCCGCGCAGGACCGCCATCCGCGCGTGAAGCCATCGATCGAGATCGAAGTCCCACGCCGGAACGAGTAAGAGATTCACGCCGTCGGCCGCGTAGTTTCGGCTGAGCTGCGGGAAATCCATGTCTTTGCAAATTTGCAAACCCCAATGGCCGGACGGCTGGTCGAGAAGCGTGCGCTGGTCTCCGGCAGTTTCCGGTTCCACCGGCCGCAAAAGATGATGCTTGTCGTAATTCGCCTCGAACTTTCCGTAAGCCGAATAGAATCGCGAAGAATTGAACGCAGCAGACGCAGTTCGTCGAACCAAGCCGAGATCGATAGCGGCACGAACGTCTCTCGCAACCGACGAGAAGAGTGCATCGATCTCCGGCAAGCTACTCTCGCTGACGCGACCGATTTTTTCCGGAAGGACAATCACATCGCTTCCCGCCGGCGCGGCCCGTCGGATTTCGTCGGCATATTCGTGGAATAGGTCGAGCGCTTGTTGCTCGGAGCCGAGATAAACACTCATCGGAACGTCTTTCGCGATGAGGGCGATGGACACCGACTGACCAGCGGGTGTGGATCTGACGCGCGCTGCGCCAAAAAGAAAGACTGCGCTCAAGACGATGCCGACGGCGACGGCGAGAACACGACGCTGCCGGTTTTGCCCAATTCCGCTCAGCAGAATCGCAACTGTGGCGGCGAAAAGGAACACGACGAAACTAATTCCCCAAATTCCGGTGACGGCGCCGATCTGAATCACCGGCAGAAAATTCATCTGCGTGTAACCGAGATTCCCGTAGGTGCTGTGCGGCGACACGCTCTCGGTCGCGTATTCGTAAGTGACCCACCAAAGCGGGAGCGCGAGCGCTGCGCAAAAGAGCGAGCCGCGCAGAAGAAAGCGTCGCACCAACAGAACACCCAGTGCAAAAGCAATCGCCGGGATCAGAAACGACGCGAGAATCAGCAACCATGGAACATCGATGCCGACAAGATATTTCAACAGATTCAGTTCGCCGATGAACCACGCGACCGTCGCGAGACCGAACGCCAAAGCTGGTTTGAGTCGCGGCGCGATCGCAAGAATTGGGGCAGGTGCAAACCAAAGTAGTGGCCAGAGCGGACGCAGGCCGGTTCCAAAAAACAAAAGCAACGCTGTGATCGCTCCGCTACCAATGATGAGTTTTTTCAATTTTCCTTGAGAATTTTGACGACTTTCTCAATTGTATTCCAATTTCTGATTGTTCCGGGCACGCCAAGCATCTTCTCGATCTTGCCGAGATAACCGATCGCTTTCATTTCGCGTTTGTAGATGCCGAGGACGAATTGGCTTTGGATCGCGATGATTTTCAAAAGCCACTCGTCGGCTGATGGAAGACAAAGCGGAAGCGACGGGAGTTTGCTCGGACGTTTGTGCAGCACGCTCGCGAAGCGCGTGATGTCGCCGCCAGAAGGTTGGCGTGCCAACGGATCTGTCGAAGCAAGTTTCAAGACATCGCGAGCGGGAACAATCATGATCTCGCACTTGAATGGCAATTTCTTGGCGAATGCGGCGCGGAGAGTTGATTCACTGACGTCTTGACGAACCACAAACGTGCCGACTGCGCCGATGTTCACGATTTCGAGCTTTTTCAATTGCTTGGCGATCTCAGCCGGCTTGCAGCGATTGGCGCCGCCAACATTTATGCCACGAAGAAAAACGACCCATTTCATTTGCCGGACAGGATTAGCCCAATTTCTTTGAGACCCAAGCGGAGTTTCAGTTAATCGATTTTAATCCAGTAATCCTGTTTACGATTGCAAAGACAGGTTTCACCTGACGTTTTTAGTCTCTTTAGTTACGTTTTTGTTACTTTTTCGATCTTGCTCCGGCTATGCGCCTTGCAAAAGTTTTTGAGAGTTTTGAGAGTAGTGAACTATTAAAACAGATTACAAACCTATGAGTACACACCGATTTTCTTCAACTGCTCACTCTTCACGATCAGTCATTTTCGCTCGCCGTTGTCTGGGAGTGATCATGATTAAGACGGCGCTCGTTACGCTGTCGCTTGCGGTCATATTGCCCGCAGAAACAAGTGCTGGTCCGACACCAACTTTTAGCATTACGCCACTTGTGCTGCCGAACGGCAGCAGCGAGCCAGAAATCTCCATCGGCCTCGATGGCACAATGGGCATGGTCTCGCTGCAGTGGCTGTTCGATCCGTCAAACTTCGGGACCGATCTTTGGACTGGGCCGTTCGGTTCGACGCCGACTTTTCAAGGAGTCATCGATGCTGCGCTGCAACATCCCGGCAAATCAGTTTTTGGTGCCGGTGACGCTGACGTCGACATCGGCTCGAGCGGCAGACTGCACGCGACTACCCTTATTTTTCTTTTTAATCGGAAGTTTAACAGCGCGCAAATTGGTGTCTCGGCGGTGACCTGCCCAAGCCCGGCGGCCGGCTTCTCAATTAGCCAATGTACGGAACAAATTATCGACACAACCCGGGACGATCGGCCGTGGATCACTTCTGAAGGACCGCACGTCTACATTTCGTATCACGATTCGGGCAACTCGACGCTGATTCACATGCAGCGTTCCGATGATGATGGATTCACGTGGAAAAAAATTGGAGATCCGGTGGTGGGGCAGGGGCGGACCACGGCCGACTCGACCTTCAATAACGAGCAGGGAAATATCGTGGCCGATCCGCGGACACATAACGTCTACGACATTTACGCTGCGGGTGAGACCGGTGTACTGAAGGCCCACACGTTTACGCCGAACCACATCATTGTTTCGCGGAGCACGGATATGGGCAAGAGTTGGACGGCAAATGTTGTGTTCACCGCGCCCGCCGGCACAAGCCTGGCCAACATATTTCCGTCAATGGCGGTCGATCCGGTGAATGGGAATCTCTACGCGGTTTGGTCCGATGGACATACCGTGTCGTTCAGCAGCTCGAAAGATCAAGGCAACACTTGGAGCTCGCCGATTACAGTCAGTCGATCACCGGCAGTTACGGCGATCTTCCCATGGGTCGCCGCATACAATGACACTGTTGATGTTGTCTATTATGGTACGAACGCGACTTCGAATCTCGATCCAAGCGCGAGCTGGCATGTTTACTTTGCGCAATTCAACGGAACGAGCTTTACGCAAACGCAGGTGAATTTCGCGGCGAATCATGTTGGCGTTATTTGCACCGGCGGAGTTGGTTGCGGTCAGGGCACGCGGAACTTGCTCGACTTGTTCAAGGTCGCGATCGACCCACATAATAGCAAAGCCGCGATCATTTACACCGACGACACACTGACCACGTCCACCGATCCCAGCAATTTCGCCTGCAATCCGAACCAGTCTCCTCCGTGTCCGCTGCCTCAGGCGGTCTTGGCGCAGCAAAACTAACGTTCAGCCGACACATTGGCCGACCATCTTTGCACAAGAATGATGCGCTAAGTGATGTCGAGTGGGCGGTGCCACGAATCGTTTCATTGTTGCCGGCGGCAACTGAGAATCGCGGCTGCGCTCGGGTTGATAGATGTCGATAGTTTCGAAATTCTCGCCGGCGTTTTGCATCCGAAAGAGTTTCTGGAATCTATTCGTGGCGACGGCCACCAAGTTGGGCATGTCGCGAACATGTGACGAGATGATCGTTCACCATACCGACTGCCTGCATGAGCGCGTAGCAGATTGTCGAGCCAACAAACTTGAATCCGCGCCGCGAGAGGTCGCGGCTCATGGCGTCGGATTCAATTGTGCGCGCGGGCACCTGAGCCATCCGCCGCCAACGATTTTGCTTGGGCTTGCCGCTGACAAAATTCCAAAGGTAAGCATCGAAGCTCCCGAATTCTTTCCCGACTGCGAGAAACGCTTTCGCATTCTGGATGGTCGCGGCAATTTTTAATCGGTTGCGCACGATTCCTGGATCGTGAAGCAACCGTTTCACATCCAGCGCGCCGTAGCGCACGATTTTCTCCGGACGAAACCCATCGAAAGCCTTGCGATAGTTTTCGCGTTTGTTGAGAATCGTGGTCCAACTCAATCCAGCCTGTGCGCCTTCCAGAATTAGAAACTCGAACAGCTTTCGATCGTCATGTACCGGTACGCCCCATTCGTAGTCGTGATAGGTGATGTTTGGTTCGGTGGTTGCCCAGGGACAGCGGGGCATAAGCTGGGCGCGTTAGCGCTGCGCCGACAAACGCGGGTTGACCGTTGCGATCGGCTCGTAAAAACGGAGCGCTTCGATGTCGCTGTGGAGTTCGCGCAATGGATAGAGACCTTTGGCTGCACCGCCACCGGGATCTTGGACGAGATAATCGAATCCATCTTTGCCAGCGATTACAACAAAGTGGGTGATGCCGTTGCGGAGCCGGACGCGCACAATGACCGGATTTCCGTTGGCGAGATTGGAGTCGATGAGCGCATAGGACGGCAAGTCTTCGTAAACATGGCGGACGCGATCGGGCGCGAACCAAGCGGCGCGGTCCCAATAGATCCAACCGCTCTCGGTATAGCCGCCGACTCCGCTCAAAAACCAGTTTAGCTTCTGTGGATCGACGTCGATGCCGTAGAACTTGAACACCATCGCCGCCGCTGCGACGGCACAACCTTCCCCGCCGATCGTGCCGTTCGCCGGAATCCCGCCGAGCGGATCGTCACTCCAATTTTCGTCACCCTGTCGAAATGACGGTACCGCCAGCTCAAGCCGATGAAAAAAATAACGTCCACCGCGCGGAGAAAGTTGGTGTTTCCAATTCCAGTCGATGTAAACGCCGAGCGCGGCGACGAGGACGACCAAAGTGGCAATGAAGAAAGGCAACCAGCGTTTCACAGGAACAGTCACCAGCCTTCGCCAAACGTTGCGCCTTGGCAAGCGAGTGTGATCATAGATTGGTTTGGATAAACTTTGGACTCGCGTGGATGTCGATTTGGCGCAGCAGCGTATCGCCTGAGTTAACGAATCGGTGCGGCGTGTTCGCCGGGATAACCACGATGCCGCCGGCTCTCACATCGCGGGTCTCGCCACCGACAGTGATCGTGGCGGTTCCTTCAATCGTGAACGCGACCTCGACGTAGGGATGGGTGTGTAACGGTGGACCTTGTCCAGGTTTCGCGTTGACGATATAGGCCGAGATTGGTGCGCCTTGTTTTTCGCCGTGGAATTCGTACGACATTCCCACAAACGGCAACTGCTCGAGATTGATGAAACTCATAGCGAAATGTAAGTGACATGTGACGAGTGACCAGTGACGTGTTACTAAAATCACAATGCACCTGCCCGCACAAAGGGAACTTCGTCTGGCCAAACGGATGGCGAGGCTTGGGACCGAGACCGCGTTTGAGGTTTTGGTGAAGGCGAAAGCGCTTGAGGCGAAGGGCCGAGACATTGTTCATCTCGAAATCGGCGAGCCGGATTTCGATACTCCGACGAACATCATCGATGCGGGATGCGACGCGCTGCACAAAGGATTCACTCACTACGGTCCGTCAGCCGGATTACCGCAACTGCTCGACGTGATTGCGCAGTACGTGAGCGACACACGACGAGTAAATGCTTCGCCCGACGAAGTGGTTGTCGTACCCGGCGGTAAGCCGATCATCTTTTTCTCAATCCTCGCTCTCGCCGAAGAAGGCGATGAAGTGATGTATCCGAATCCCGGGTTTCCGATTTACGAGTCGATGATCAACTATGTCGGCGCGAGGGCGGTGCCGATCCACTTGCGCGAGGAGATGGATTTCCGGCTCGATATCGATGAGCTCGCGGGGCTGATCACCGATCGAACAAGGTTAATCATTATTAATTCACCCCACAATCCGACTGGCGGCGTGCTGACAAAGATCGACATCGAACGAGTCGCGAAGGCGATTGGCGATCGCAACATCGTGGTGCTGAGCGACGAGATTTACAGCCGCCTCATTTTTGAAGGCGAGCATCATTCCATCATCTCGATCGACGGCATGAAGGAGCGCACGATTTTGCTCGACGGTTTTTCCAAGACTTACGCAATGACCGGTTGGCGGATGGGTTACGGAGTGATGCGTGCCGATTTCGCCGCCCATATCGCGCGATTAATGACCAATTCCAGTTCATGCACGGCAAGTTTCACTCAAATCGCCGGCGTTGAAGCGTTGCGCGGACCGCAAGAGTCGGTTGATCAAATGTGCGCCCAGTTCAAAAAGCGACGCGACGTGATGGTCGCCGGCCTGAACAAGATCAAGGGTTTTTCCTGTCGCTTACCGAAAGGCGCGTTCTACGTTTTTCCGAACATCACCAAGACCGGTTGGCCATCGAAGAAATTGGCCGATGCATTACTCGATGAGGCGGGCGTTGCAGCATTGTCCGGGACCGCCTTTGGTGCGTTTGGTGAAGGCTATCTCCGATTCAGCGTCGCGAATTCGATCGAGAACATCGAGAAAGCGCTGGAACGCGTCGATTCTTGGGCGAACAAGAATCTCTGAAGCAAGTCAAGATTCGGAAGCAGAGAGCCGTTAATTGGCTGATGCTTTCTTGAGGGTGTCCTGTATACCTCGACGAATCTCCGCTCGCCTCTCCGGAGTATCGGACCAGGAGGATAAAGGTGCTTTGTGAGAATCCAACATGGCTAACGCTTCTTCTGCGTACTTGCGCGCCAGATCTTTTTGGCCGTCTTTCAGGTACGCGTCAGCCAGATTGTAATGAGCGTCGGCCGAGTCCGGGTAGGCGAGGAGGTTCAGCTTAAAGATCTCAATGGCCTCCTTCGTCTCGCCAGCATGCAAAAAACCGGAGGCGATAATGTCGACGTTAATTTCGGGAAACAGTTGCGCCTGCGGATCTTTTCGTCGGGCGTCTGTCAGTTGCTGCGCGACTTGGGTAGCCCCGCCAGGCAGCTGGAGTTGGTTGAGGATTGCCGCACAAGCCAAAGGATCTGCCGGGGCGTGCCCGGGTGTTTTGATTAAGGTCGTTACAAGCCAATCGAAGATGATCGTGCGAAGTTCCGGGTGAGGTTTGAAAAGATCCGTGCCGTGGCCGCCCTTCGCCGGCACTTTGCTGTCGGACGTTTCGTACCAGAGCCACGGCGCCTCGTTTGCCGCAGGGTAGTGGATCAACTTTTTGCTCGGGCTCGAGGACGTGTCGTAAATCAGCTGCATCGCTTCCTGTTCCGGCGGGTATTCATCGTCATCGGAAAAGACAAAGAGTTCCGGTAACTGCGACGCCTCATGTAGGAATTGGAGTTCTGGCCGCGACGTTTCTCCCGACATCAGCACCATAGATTTCGCCTGATTCGCATGGCGCCGGGCCGTTTCGAGCGCGAGGTCGACTCCCAGTCCTCCTGCGCCTCCGGTTCCGACGATATTGCGATTCACCCCGGGCTGAGACACCAAAAATTCAAATGCCGCATCCTCGGCGGCCCACCATCCCTTCTCTTCTTTGTATCGCTGCAGATCGACCGTAAGCGTATTGATGCCAGCTGAGGCGAATTGCTTCGCTACATCCTCCCACGAGTCGCGTGTGCGGTTGCTTTGCGGAAACAAGAGCACGCCCGGACCTGGTTTTGCGGCCGCGAAGTACGTTCCTTTCACCATCGTGCCGTCGGATGATTTGATGTCGACCGAGCGCGCGGTGGACAAACGTTGCGGCGGAGTCGCCACACGTTGCGCGAAAACGAGGGAACCAAGAATCAGCAATGCGAAGAGGCAAACGAGTGTTGTTCGTTTCATCGGAGTTGGAGGAACTTCACGAGCTTTGCGCCGAATTTAGCTGTTTGAGGATTTTGTCCACGTCACGATGGATGGTGTCGCGATACTCGTCGGTATTCGTCCATGACGACGCCGGCAAGCCAGCTGAATTAAGGAGGGTCAATGCTTTCTCGGCGTGTTGTCGTGCCAGATCGTTCTGCCCGTCTTTCAAATAGGCTCCTGCAAGGTTGTCGTGGGCGTCGGCTGAATCGGAATAGGCAAGGGCTACGAGCTTCAAGATGCCGATCGCGGATTTCAGGTCGCCTTCGCGCATGTAATCCTGGCCGATGATGCTCGCGGTAATTTCCGGAAACAGTTGCGCTTGCGGATCTTTTTGACGCGCTTCGGTCAATTGTTTCGCCGCCTGTTCAATCTCGTCAGGCTTTTGCAGTTGATTGATAATTGCCGCAGCTGCAATTGTGTCCGCTGGCGCGTGTTCCGGAGTTTTAATCAATGTCGTGACAAACCAATCCACGATGATGCCGGGCAGTTCGGGGTGCGCTTTGAACACATCGGTTCCGTGCCCGCCTTTAGCCGGGACTTTGCCGACATCCACCGGCTCGTACCAAATCCAAGGCGCCTCGTGCGCTGCCGAGTAGTGGATGAATTTTTTGCTGGGACTCGCAGCAGTGACGTAGAGCAATTCCATCGCCTGGACCGTCGGCGGATATTCGTCGTCGTCAGAAACGACATCCAGCACAGGCAACTGTGGTGCGTGTTGCAGAAATTGGAGTTGCGGTCGCAACGTTTCACCGGACATCACGACGAGGGACTTCACTTGGTCCGGATGACGTCGCGCTGTTTCAACTGAATTGTCGACGCCAAGTAATCCAGCGCCCCCGAGGCCGATGACGTCGCGGTTCACTCCTGGTTGGGAAACCAAAAATTGGAATGCGGCGTCCAGATCCTGGGGCCACCATCCTTTTCTTGTTTCTTTCCAATTTGGACCCGTCCAATTGTCATACTTGCCGCCCGTCTCGCCGTGTCCTCGCACATCAACAGTGAGTGTATTAATTCCCGCTGCCGCAAGTTGTTTGGCGACGTCGTCCCACGATTGGCGCGTACGGTTGTGTTGATGAAACAGCAGAATGCCGGGCCCTGGCTTGGCCGCGGCGAAATAACTGCCTTTCAAAATCGTGCCGTTGCTCGATTCAATATCGACAGCGCTCGATCCATTCTTGGGTGGGGCCGCGAAAAGCGTGAGAGGGAATAGCGCCGTTAAGACTACAATGATGTTTTTCATACAGATGCCTTTCTACTTTGCGAATCGTCGAACGCTGAAGGAAATCGGGAGCCCCACGGTGATCATGTGAACCGAGATACCGAGAAGGAGGTCATGAAGTTTGTAAGGACCTCGCGCCTGGAGCGCTGAGAGCGGCAAAACGATTAGCGTCATGACTTGATCGACAATCGCGCCATAGACCAAGCCGCAGATCAACCAATGTTCCTGCAAGAATCTCAGCACGCGGCTCGCGCCGTAATAAACAGCCGCGGCTGAGAACGCGATAAAGAAGTGCAGAAAAATGCCGAGCGCATAAATCGCCGAGCCACCTCCATGAGCCGCTTGCCGGCCGATCAACCCGGCAGCGATCCCGAAAGGGACTCTTGTCCCAAACAAAATCAATGCCTGCGCCAGATCGATCAGGCCTGCGCTCAAACCGGCAACTGTGATCGCAACAAAAGCATTTCGCTTCATGTTTAATGTGCGCCGAGCTCGTTCTTGATCACGTGTCCGTCTTTCATCACGAACTGTACTCGCTCCAGTTCAGTGATGTCGGCGACCGGATCGCCGGCAACGGCCACAAGATCGGCAAATTTTCCAGGCTCGACGGCGCCATTGCGGTCCTGCCAGCCGAGCATTTCTGCGGCATTCGTGGTAATGGAGCGAATCACATCGAGAGGGGCCACGCCAGCGTCGCGCAACTTGACTAAGATCTCAGCGCTTGCTTGGCCGCGCGTTTTTCCCGGATGGAACCAGCACATGTCCGAGCCCGTGGTGAATTTCACTCCCGACTTCACCACTCGCTGGACTAATTGATCGTAGTCTTGTTTACGGCGTTTGTTGCGATCGACCGCGGCAGCGCGAGAGGCGGGCGAGATGACTATGCTCGGTTCGGTAATTTTCAAATAGAAGCCGTCGTTGAACGTCGGCGTCAGGCACAGGAAGATCCCTTTGTCGCGCATCTGCTTCAGTTGCGCGTCGGTTGCCTCATTTCCATGCTCGATGGAATCTGCTCGGGCATCGATGGCGGTTTGTATACTGATCTTGTCCGGGGCGTGGACCGCAACCTTGAGATGCTGGCGGTGCGCTTCTTCCGTGACAGCGGTAAGTTCGGCAACGGTGAGATTTACATCGGCCGCAACCTTGATCACATCGACGTTCTGAAACTCATTCTGCCGCACCGCCTGCCGTGCGCGATCTGTTCCGTCAATTAACAAAAACTCCTGTTGAAGGATCGCATCGGCGAGAGCGGGATTCAGGTTCTGAACGTAATCACCGCGCGTGATCAGTTTGCGTCCAGAAGCCAGGATCCTTGGACCGGCGACGCGGCCCGCGTTGATCGCGTCACGCAGTTCGGTATCACCATCAATGCCGGAGTGACCGAGATTGCGGACTGTTGTAATGCCGCTCTCTAAGTCTTCGCGAGCTGATTGTGCGCCCATCAACACGCGTTTGCTCGGCGACTCGATGACGGCGAGCAACATCCCCGGAGCGAACAGTCCATTATTATGGCGCTGCTGTTCCAGTTCCGGCGGCACAATGATGTCGAGAAAGAGGTGGGTGTGGCTGTCGATCAAGCCAGGCAGCAAAGTCGCATTGCCGAGGTCGATGATTTTTACGTCGGCTGCCAGGTGCGCTTGCACTTGTGGTGGCGGACCCACCTCTTTGATTTTGTTGTTGTCGATCAACACCGCTGCTGGCGAAAGGACGTTGCCTGTGCGCGGATTGAGTAATCGCCCGGCTTTGATCAAAGTTGTCGAAGCAAACGAGTGACCGGCGACAAGACCAGCTAGTGCGATTATAAAGATTTGAAATAAACGCGGATTCATTTGCTAGTCAGTGATCAGATGCGTCAGAATCCCGGTTGTTCCCGCCCGAGGGGAAAATTTTGAAACCTGAGCACGCACGCTGCGATCAAAGGAGCCGCCATCTTTCTCGAACTCCGGGAACAAATGGTTGGCTGAGGACTCCCATTTTGGGATGACGGCGCAATGTCCGCCGATCCAGAGTTTGAAAAATTGGTGAATGCTTATTACGGTGATCTTTATCGATTTGGACTGAGCTTGACCGGAAATGACGGAGACGCGTGCGATCTGGCGCAGGAAACGTTTTACGTCTGGGCGAAGAAGAGACATCAGTTGAGAAATCCGGCGAGTGTCAAAAGCTGGCTCTTTACGACGTTGCACCGGCAGTTTCTGCAAACTTGCCGCCGCCGAAACCGTTTCAAGGATGAACCGATCGACGAATCATCGCCGGCGCTGCCTCAAGTGTCAGCCGATTGTGTCGACCGGATCGACGCGCAGATGCTGTTAAGATTTCTGGCGAAGATCGAGATCGATTACCGCTCTCCGCTCGTGCTCTACTACCTGGAAGATTTGTCTTACAAAGAAATCGCCACGGCGTTGGCGATTCCGCTCGGGACAGTCCAGTCGCGCATTGCCCGGGCGAAGATTAAGTTGCTTCAACTCTTGAATGAAACGAACCCACCGAAGTAAGTGACGACGAGCGAAGCCAAACAAAAACTGTTGTTGTATCGCGGGCCGATCGACGATGCCGATCCGCAGTTTCAAGACGCTCTGGCGTACGCCCGAGCCGATCGGGAACTGCCCAAATGGTTACACGAGCAGAGGACTTGTTTCGAAGCTATCCGCTCGAAACTTCGCAATATTGAACCGCCACCTGCATTAGCCGACAAGATTATCTCGCATCGGCCGATTCCGTTTCGTTACGACCTGAACCGAATACTGCAGCTCGCCGCCGCGATAGTCATTTCCGCGAGCATCACAGCAGTCTTGATGAAGTTGTGGGAACGCAAAAGCAACCGTCTCGCGCAAGGACGGGAAATTATCGTGACCGGCGAGGTGCTCGATATGACTTGTTATATCGCGTCGAACCTTAGCGGGCCCGAGCACGCCAAGTGTGCCAGGGACTGCATTCGAAGTGGGCTGCCAGTTGGGATCAAAAGCGGAGATGGCAAAGTTTATCTTCTGGTGGGTAACTACCAGACGGTAAACGCCGAACTCGCTGACTACGCTGCCAAAATCGTCACGATCAAAGGAAAGCAATCGATCCGCGACGGATTTGCGCAGCTCCAAGTCGAAGAAATCCGGAAGTTGTGAGCGTGACCGCAAAACGAATCTCACCCCAACCATTTCAAAATGCCCGAGCACAAAGGCGAATGAAAAGTTCGCATGTCGGCATATCTACTAAATTACTCACGGATGAATCCGAACTGCGAATCGGGGCGATTGCGAATCGGGCCGGAGTCGGTGTGCAGACGCTGCATTACTACGAGCGCGTCGGGCTGCTTCCAAAACCTGCCCGCTCCGCGTCGAACTACCGGCTCTACTCGTTTGAGGCGCTTCGGCGTGTTCAGTTCATAAAAAAAGCCCAGGCTGTTGGATTCACACTTGAGGAGATTCGGCAGATTCTCGACCTAAAAAGTCATGGGAGAGCGCCTTGCCGAAAAGTGGCCGAACTAGGCGAAAAACATTTGCGAGAAATCGACGATCGGCTTGCTGACCTGCGCCGATATCGCAATGCCGTCGCGCAATCACTCGCTTCTTGGCGGGAGAAAACCGCACACCGGCGGAATTGCGCCGGCGAATTTTGCGATTTAATCGAGCGCTTGCCGTAAGGCATTGGCCGACGACGCCGGGCAAAGAAATCTAAAAAAGCCTTTGACCCTCTACTAAGCTAGAGGCCTTAGCATGCTCGCATGAAGACGAAATCCGTCGGTATTTTGGCCGCAGTGCTCGGGTCGATTTGCTGTGTCGGACCGTTGCTGCTGGTCGCAATTGGCCTCGGCAGTGGCGCGGGGTTTGTCGGGCGCAATCATTGGTTTTTTCTCATCGGTGCCATCACAGTGCTGGCCTGGGCGTGGGCAAGATATCTGCGTGAAGGAACGGTTTGCGATTGCCAGGACAAACCAATGAAAGGGCGACGGAGCGGAATGTTCACCCTTCTCATGGCGACGCTTTTGGTGCTGGGTTTTGCCAGCTTAAACATTAGCCGCTACGTCGTCGCAAGCTCGCCTGTGGCAGTGAAAACGCAGCTCGCGAACGGACTAAATCGCGTTGTCGTCTCAGTTGAGGGACTAAGTTGCGTGGCCTGCGAAATTCCAGTGCGCCATGCACTGAGGCGAATCGACGGCGTCAGATCGGTGAACGTCAACGCTGCGACCAAAACCGCAAAGGTGGATTACGAACCGGCGAAAGCGAATCCCGAACAACTGGTGGCCGCGATAAATTCGACCGGTTATCGCGCGTCCCTGCCTAACAAATAGGATTTCTTCTCTGAACCGTTAATACGAAAGGACAAAAAATATGAAAACACAACTCATTGCAGTTTTGGCCGGTGGATTGCTTTACGCAGCGGTCGTGAGCGCGGCTGAAGCACCGGCGGCTACCGCAGATCGGATCAGCGTATTCAAAGCTCCGTTAGTCTGTCCGGCTGCGCGGCAGATTGGTTGCGGCAGCGCTTCAAAACCAATCCTCTTAGATTTGGAACAGCAACCCGGCGTGCTCGAAGCTTGGCTAAATCGCGCCGGTACGAGAATTGCCGTTGTGTGGAAGCCAGAATCGGATGCTCCGACTCGAGGCAAGGTTGTAGCGGATCTGAAGGAAGATTATGTCATAGAGCTAGACGGAAAGCCTCGCGACGAGGCGGTGAACGACTTCTTGTCTGGCAAGGGGTGGTATCGCGGTGCGGATGTCGATCGGTTGAGCGAGGAAGAGGCCGATGTTATCGCGGCGAGGCTGGTTCGAAGGGTGCAAGCAAAGACGGCGTTGGCCAAGGATAAAGCCGAAGGGCTGCAACGCGCTCTTGCGGACGCGTACAGGCAACGGCTCACTAACAAGATCAGCCGCGACGAGGAGCTTTCGCGATTCCAAGACATTGGCCGGGAATATCTCGCGAAAGACCAAGTATCGATTCTGAACGAGGCAATCGACAGCGGTGTGCTGCCGCTGCCGAATGAACAATAGATTTGGTGTCGCAAAGAGAATGGCAGATTCGACAAGCGAAAACGGCAACGCGATAAAGGACTAGGAACGGTGCCAACACCGATTCTGAGATCGACAATTACCTGTCCCATATGCGGCCATCTCTTTGAAGAAGAAATGCCGACAAATGCCTGCATTTTTTTCTTCGAGTGTCCGTCGTGTAAAGCGACGTTAAAACCTAAGCCCGGCGACTGCTGTGTCTTTTGCAGTTACGGATCAGTGCCATGCCCACCCATTCAATCCTGTTAATTCTGTAAATCCTGTCTAGTTTCCTGCACGGTGACCGAAAAGAAACGGGTTCGTGTCTTTGCCACATCGCGGATCGGCGATCCGGCCGAGAACCGATTGCGCGAGAACGGCTATGATCTCGAAGTTTTCCAGGGCCCGGAGGCGCCGCCGAAGAAGTTGATCATCGAGAAAGTGAAAAGCGGGGTCGATGGGCTGATCACTACGCTGCGCGATCCGATTGACGCGGAAGTTTTTGAAGCGGGGAAGGGGACGTTGAAGGTCGTGGCGCAGATCGCGGTCGGGTTCGACAACATCAACCGCGGTGACGCTAACAAATACCAAATTCCGTTCACGAACACGGCGGATGTGCTTACCGAAGCGACGGCCGAGTTCGCGTTTTTCATGATGGGCATGCTGGCGCGCAAAATGTGGCAGAGCGAGCGGCTCGTTAGGGAACAAAAGTGGCCTTCGTGGCACCCATTCCAGCCGTTTCTCGGCGACGAGGTCACGGGTAAGACGGTCGCTGTGATCGGGACCGGCCGCATCGGGCTCGCGATGATCAAGAAGTGTTCCGGTTTCGACATGAACATTCTTTGTTACGACCCGGCGTATCACAACGATAAGTACATCGCCTCCATTCAACAGCTGATGGATTTACGCCATGCTCAGGGGATTCAAAAAGAGAAGACGTGGATTAAGTATGTCGATTTTGAGGAGGCATTGCGCGGCGCCGACTATGTGAGCATTCACGTGCCGCTGTTGCGCGAAGACGAGACCGACAAGCCCACGTTTCACCTTATCAACGAGAAAACGCTCAAGCTGATGAAACCAATGGCGTACTTAATAAATAGCTCGCGCGGTCCGGTCGTGGACGAGAAGGCGCTGGCGAACGCGTTGCAAGAAGATGTCATCGCCGGCGCTGCGCTCGATGTCTTCGAGAAAGAACCGCTCCCGCCTGATTCGCCGCTACTCGATCCCGAAATCGCCGATCGCTGCCGTGTGTTCCATCATTTCGCCAGCGGCGCACGAATCACGCGGCTCGATGCCGATCCGGAGAAAGGGATGGCCGGGCGCACTGTCCAGGGATTGATCGACGTGCTGGAAGGAAATTACGGCGGGGATCCGGCGAAAATGCCGTATGTGGTGAACAAAGAAGCATTCTCTCCTTGACGACTTAGGAGAGCGTGCCCTAAACTCCTAAGCAACTTAGGAGGGCCAATGAGCGATGAAGCTGAACTTCTTCCGGGCACGCTTGATCTTCTGATTTTAAAGGCGGTTTCGCTCGGGCCGCTTCACGGCTACGCGGTGCTCGCGCGGATCGAGCAGATTTCGGGCAAAACCTTGTTCATCGAGCAGGGAGCGCTTTATCCAGCGCTGTTCCGTTTAGTGCGGCAAGGACTCTTGAAAACAGAGTGGGGGAAGTCAGAAAACAATCGACGAGCAAAATTTTACGAACTTACGACGCGTGGTCGTAAACGTCTCCGAGAAGAGGCTGAGGGATGGAACCGCCTCGCAAACGCGATCGCGAATGCGTTGGCGGCGCGACCGCAGCAAGCATGAGGGGGAAGTGACGAGAAAACCAGAAAATGATCTTCGCCTATCTTAGATCGCTCGGGGCAAGGTTTTTTCGGCGCGCCCAGACGGAACACGATTTGGAAGACGAACTGGATTGGCATATTCAAATGCGGGCCGATGCTCTTGAACGATCTGGAGTGGCGCGAGATGAGGCCGAGCGACGAGCGCGAATCGAGTTCGGCAGCCCGGAGCGTTTCAAAGAAGAATGCCGTGAAGCCGTCGCGGGAAATTACATCGAAATGTTTCTGTGCGACCTGCGCTTTGGCGCGCGGATTCTGCTGAAGAATCCCGGCTTTACCATACTGGCTGGGGCGACGCTTGCGCTGGCAATCGGCGCGAACACCGGCGTTTTCAGCGCCTTCAATTCGCTTGTTCTAAGCC
The DNA here is from genome assembly GCA_035315805.1 of Chthoniobacterales bacterium. Lineage (GTDB taxonomy): Bacteria > Verrucomicrobiota > Verrucomicrobiia > Chthoniobacterales > UBA10450 > AV40. The sequence continues at coordinate 32,576 of DATFXN010000007.1, read as the reverse complement.
CGTTGCCTTTTGAGTCACCAGATCAGCTCGTTCGGATCTACTCAACGAAAAATGGAATGCCGATTCAGGTGACGGGAAATCCGGGTGGCCCGTCGCCAATGGACGTTCGCGATTTTGCGCAGAGCAATCACACATTCCAGAAAATTGTCGCCTACGACACGTGGCGGAAGAACGTGAGCTTTAGCAGCGGCCGGGGCGCGCCCGAACAAATGCGAGTCGGCTTAGTGCCCGGCACGTATTTCGAAATTCTTGGACTTCGACCAGTTATTGGCCGGCTTTTTCTGAGGAAGAAAATCAGGCTGGGCGTGGTTACGTCGCGGCGATCGACACACGACTTTGGAAAGAGCGCTATGCGGGCAGTAGGGCAGTGCTTGGACAGAAGATCTTCATCAATGACGAGCCGTATACGATCGTTGCCGTGATGCCGCAGACGATTCCCGAATGGATGGAACCAGGACGTGCCGGACCGGTTGAAATCTGGACTCCGTTCGCTTCGGCAACCGCGTGGTCGGAGAATTCCCGTGGCTCCCGCGGCGATGCAGCTCTGGGACGCTTGAAGCCGGGAGTGTCACTTGATCAGGCGGAAACTGATCTCGCAACAATCGCTGCGGAACTCGCGGCCACGCACCCGATCGATCGAGGAGTTGGAGTTAGTCTTACTCGATTAGTCGACACCCGAGTGGGAACGCTTCGTCCCATGCTGTTTTTGTTAGCCGGAGCGGTGGGTCTGATTTTGTTGATTGCGTGTTTGAACCTGGCAAACCTGCTCCTGGCGCGCAACGCAGGTCGCGAGCGCGAACTGGCAATGCGGGCCGCACTTGGAGCGGCAAGACCTTGCCTCATTCGACAGCTATTGGTTGAGGCTGGGCTCCTCTCGATTGTCGGCGCGGCAGCCGGCCTTGGTATCGCACAAATCTCCATTTCGGCGTTTCGCGGAATTTACTCCACCAACCTCTCACAACTCGCGTCGATAGAGATCGATTGGCGTGTCGTGATCTTCAGTTTGTTGCTGTGCCTGGGGACGACCTTGTTTTTTGGTTTGTTTCCGGCGCTCAAAGCGACTCGAAGGGACTTGGTCGATGTATTGAAGAAGGGTGGAACGTCGACTTATTCCAGTCAACGTCTCCGCGACGTTCTGGTTGTTACCGAGATCGCGGTGTCGCTCATGCTCATCGTGGTTGCGAGTCTGTTGGTTCAGAGCATCGCTCATTTGCAGCGGCAAAGTTTAGGAATCCAGCCAGAGCACTTGATCAAAGCGCATTTCTACATGCCTCCGGTCCGTTATCCTGACTCAAAGGCAATCACCAGGTTCTGCGACGAATTTGCCGGCCGCGTGCGCGGATTGCCTGGGGTAATCGAAGGCAGCGTTACGACGCTTTATCCCCCGACGAACGGTTGGAGTCAGATGCTTGATCTTCCGGAACGTCCAGTGACGCGCATCGAAGATGTTGCATCGGTGGAATTCGGGGTGAGCGACGCGCATTTATTGAAGACGTTGGGAATCTCCCTTCTACGCGGCCGGGATTTTTCCGAATCAGACACGGCTTCGACGCAACCGGTGGCACTCATCAATCGTGCATTCAGCGAACGGTACTTTCCGAACCGCGATCCAATTGGTCAACAGGTCCATATCGGACCGCCGCAATTTCTTCAAATTAGCCCTGGAGCGAGCACGATGGACAATGCCGACGTAGCGATTGTCGGTGTTGTCTCCGATTTTAGGAATCGAGGGTTAATGCTTCCACCGCAGCCGCAAATCATCGGTTTGTACTCGCAGCATCCGATTGTGAACTACGGCTTCAAAGACATCGTCGTTCGAACGACTCTGGATGAAGGCACGTTATCGCGCGAGGTAAGAGAGCAGTTACACGCACTCGATCCCGATATGCCATTGGCCGAAGTGCAAACGTTCGATGAAGTCGTGCGAAGGCAGATTGGCGACAGACGTTTCACAACTGTTCTGCTTTCGTCGTTTGCTGTTGCTGGCTTCGTTCTCGCGGCGGTCGGGGTTTACGGAGTCGTGTCCAACGTGGTTTCACAACGCAAGCAAGAGATTGCCGTTCGGATTGCACTGGGCGCAACCCGCGCCAACGCTGCTGCTCTCGTTTTGAAGCGAGCGATGCTGACTGCAGCAGCGGGAACATTCCTCGGCGCAATGGCGACATTTGGAATGCAGCGGGTGATCCGCAGCTTCCTCTTCCAGGTTTCAGCTGTTGACCCGATTACGTTCGTGAGTGCTTCAGTCTTCTTGATCGGAATAGCTATGGCCGCTAGCGCGATCCCCGCTTCGCGTGCCATGCGGATCGATCCCGCGCAGCTGCTACGACAGGAGTGAAATGGGTGCAATCGCCTATATTCGTTCGTTAGGCGCAAGATTTTTCCGGCGCGCGAAGATCGACAATGAGCTGGAGGAGGAGCTTAGCGCTCACATTCAACTCCACGCCGATCGTCTTGAACGCGGCGGTTTGGATCGGGCGGAGGCCGAACGCCGCTCACGAATCGAGTTCGGAAGCACGGAGCGATTCAAAGAAGAATCTCGTGAACAGCTCGGCGGAAATTTTCTCGACACGCTGATTCAGGATGTGCGTTTTAGTTTGCGCACATTAAGGAGATCGCCGGCGTTCTTTGCGGTTGCAGTCATTACACTGGCATTGGGCATCGGCGCGACAGTGGCGGCGTTCTCGGTCGTGAACGCCGTTCTTCTCCGGCCTTTCGGTTTCACCAACTCCGAAAGGCTCTTGTGGATCTATTCGCAGCGCCCGGACAATCCTCGCAGCAATTTTTCGTTGCCGGAGTATTGCGATTATCGGGACCAGAACACTTCGTTCGACGGACTGGCCGCGATCGCCTCGTTTAACCCCGGCTTATCGGACTCGGGTGAACCCGAACGCGTCCAGGGTGTGAAAATGTCCGCGAACGCGTTTAACATTCTTGGCTTACGCCCATTGATCGGCCGTACGCTGATTGCCGGCGACGACAAGAATGGCGCAGAGCCTGTCATCTTGCTGAGCTACGCGCTTTGGTCGCGGCGTTATGCGCGCAACCCCGATGTGGTTGGCCGATCGGTCGACGTAAATGGTGAACCGCGGCAAATCATCGGCATTTTACCGAGCAATTTTGCTCTCCCGAATCTCGACACGGATATCGTCGTTCCGTTGCAACCGGAGTCTGATCCGCGGCGCAATGCGCGAAACTCGGTCAGCTTTTTGCGATTTGTTGGCCGACTGAAACCGAATGTAACCGTGCACCAAGTACATGCGGAGCTCGATTCCATCCGGCAGAACCTACATCGTCAGTATCCGGACGCTTACACGGGAAAAGTTGGCCTAACAATCGTTCCGATTACGGAGGAGATTGTGACCAACATCAGATCGGTGTTACTGACGATTTTCTGTGCGGCCGGCGCGGTGCTGCTGATCGGTTGCACAAATCTCGCAGGCATCTCGTTGTCCCGGGCGGGCGCGCGCCAACGCGAGCTGGCGATGCGAACAGCCTTGGGCGCGACGCGCAGTCGTCTCGTGCGCCTGCTGTTGGTGGAAAGTGCGATCCTCGCAGTGCTCGGCGGTTCGTTAGGGCTAATTTTGGAAACGGCGGCGCAAGGAGCTTTGCTTTGCCTTGTTCCAGCCGATTTGCCGAGGATCGACAGTTTTACCGTTGACTGGAAAGTGTTCTTGTTTGCGAGCGGCGTGACTTTGCTGGCAACGTTCGCGTGCGGACTCGCGCCAGCGTGGTTACTTTCACGGTCAGATCTTCGCGACGCACTGGTCTCGGGTTCTCGCGGGTCTACCGGCGGCATTCAATCGAGGCTGCGAACATGGCTGGTTGCTGGTCAGATCGCGCTCGCTCTCGTGCTCTTGGCAAACGCGGGACTTCTGTTTCGAAGCTTTGCGCGATTAAGTAGCGAGCAACCGGGATTCGAGGCGGCGGATGTATTGACGGTTCGCCTTTCGCTGTCTCAGGTCAATTACCCGGATCGCGCGGCCATTGTTCAGTTTTACGAAAAACTTCAGTCGCGGCTAGCTGCGTTGCCAGGAATTGAAAGCGCCGGTTTGGTGTCGATCCTCCCGCTGGCCCCGAAAAGCGTTTCGACTGTTCATTTTACTCGGCCGGACCAACCGCCATCCAAACCAGAGAACACGCCGTCGACTAACTATCGAATGATTACCCCAGATTATTTTCGCGGAATGGGAATTCCATTGCTGGCCGGACGTTATTTCACTGAGGAAGATAACGGTGATCGTCCGCCGGTCGTCATCGTCAGCAGCGTGCTGGCGAAGAACCATTTTCCTGACCGCTCACCGATCGGGCAACGCGTGGTGATTGACGATAACGATGCTGAGCCCAGGTCGGTAGAAATTGTCGGAGTCGTTGGGCCGGTCAAGCAAGCCAATCTCGAAACGCCGGCGCGAGCGGACATGTATTTGCCGCTTAAACAGGTGCACAAAGATGGCGTGCCATGGCTGCGCAACACCATTTACTGCGTGGCGAAGATGAGTCCGCAACTCGGCGGCGCTGCTTACAATGCTGGTCAATTGCGCACCGCGATCCGAAATGTCGATCCAAGCATTGCGGTTGGCAACGTTCGTCCGATGAGTGAAGTGCTGGCGGCGGCGTTGGCATCTCGCCGGTTCAGTTTACTGCTCGTTGGAGCTTTTGCCGGAGCCGCACTTTTTCTCGCCTCCGCGGGATTGTATGGCGTCATCTCCTACGGAATTCAGTTACGAACGCGCGAAATCGGAGTTCGTCTGGCACTCGGCGCCACTCGCGGCAGCATTTTGGGAATGATTTTCAAGGAAGGCGCGTTGCTCTCGGTAGCAGGCACCAGCGCAGGTCTCGCAATTGCGCTGTTAATGGCCAAACTGGTCGCGAGCCAAATGTACGGCATCAGTGAGCGCGATCCGTTCAACTTCGCAGTCGTTAGTCTTTTATTGGTAATTATTTCGTTGGCGGCATGCGCGATCGCAGCGCGCCGCGCAATCCGCGTCGATCCGGTCGTCGCGCTCCGTTACGAATAATTACGTCGGCGTTGCGACTTAGCGGTTGCGGCTCGGACTCGCGCCGCTACAGCTAATTGTGGAAACGCTCGTGACGACTTATTTCGAAATGTGCGCGCCGGATCAGTTGCGACCGAAGCGCGCGTATGCGCGATTTAGAGTTCGCGAAATCGAGCATCGCGACTGGCGATTCAATCGCGAGATGTATTTCCGTGTCGGCGAGCAGTGGTGCTGGATCGACAAACGTCGCTGGACGGACAAGCAATGGATCAAGTACGCGAGCGTGCCTGAACTACGGACCTTCGCAGCTTACTATGACGACGCGCTCGCCGGTTATTACGAATTGCGTCTAGACGATGATGGAGACGTCGAGATCGCGTACTTCGGTTTGTTGCCCGAATTTATTGGGCACGGTCTAGGCGGCGCGTTGTTAACGAGTGCGATTGAGCAAGCGTGGAAAATTTTACCGAAGCCATCGCGCGTTTGGGTCCACACCTGCAATCGCGATCATCCGCAGGCGCTGGCAAACTATCAGGCGAGGGGAATGTCGATCTACAAGATTGAGGAAACTTCGACGTAGAAGTCAGCTGCAGGAAGTCAGAGGTCAGATCGTCGCCGTGTCGATGACGAACCGGTATTTCACGTCGCTCCTTAGCATTCGGTCGTAAGCTTCGTTGATCTGGTCGATCTTGATTTTCTCGATGTCGCAGGTGATGCCGCGCTCCGCGCAGAAGTCGAGCATCTCCTGAGTCTCGGGAATTCCACCAATCGATGAACCGGCCAATTGGCGGCGCGGCATAATCAAGTTGAATGCCTTCAGCGGCGTCCCTTCCGGCGGAACACCGACCAGCACCATGACGCTGTCGCGTTTTAACAGGCCGAGATAGGCATTGAGATCGTGCGGCGCAGAAACCGTGTCGATGATGAAATCGAAATTCTTCTGCTGTTTTGCCATCGCATCTTCATCGCGCGAAATCACAACATTTTGCGCGCCGAGGCGTTTTGCGTCAGCAGTTTTGCCTACAGACGTGGTAAAGAGCGTAACTTCTGCTCCGAACGCATTGGCAAATTTGAGCGCCATGTGACCGAGTCCGCCCAATCCGACAACGCCGACTTTTTGTCCGCGGCCGACTTTCCATTTGCGCAACGGCGAATAGGTCGTGATCCCGGCACACAACAGTGGCGCCGACGACGCAAGATCGACATCTTTGGAAAGGCGGAGCGCAAAATCCTGATCGACCACGATCGTTTTGGAATAACCGCCGTAAGTCATGCCGCCGGTGTGCGGGTCGGGACTGTTGTAGGTGAAAGTCGCGGGTCCGCTGCAGAATTGTTCGAGTCCGGCTTTGCAATTTTCGCACGTTCGATCCGAATCCACGAGACATCCGACCGCGGCGAGGTCGCCCTCCTTAAATTTTTTCGCGTCGCGTCCCACTTTGCCGATGCGGCCAACGATTTCATGACCAGGCACGCACGGATAAGTCGTGCCACCCCACTCGTTGCGGGCGACGTGAATGTCCGAGTGGCAGACGCCGCAATATAAGATGTCGATCTGGACATCGTTCGGCGTCGGATCGCGCCGGATAAACGAGAACGGTTTTAGCAGCTCTTTCGGGCCGTGCGTGGCGTAGCCTTTGGTTTGGGGCATCATGGTTTCTTTCCCCTACTCATACCCTCAGGCCAAAGCGACGAGTGACAAGGGGAATAGACACTACCCCCAAAGTTCGCTTGACGGCAGGTCGATCTTGCCAGCGCGAAAATTCAAACCGTGGTCGCGATCGCGAGCGAGGAGAAGCGGGCCGTCAAGGTCGACATAATCGGCGGTGCTGGCCAGGAGACGCGCCGGAGCCATGCTCAAGGAGGTGCCAACCATGCAACCGATCAATAACTTGAAGCCGCTTTCGCGCGCGCGCCCGCACAAGCGCAGTGCTTCAGTTAGCCCGCCGGTTTTGTCGAGCTTCACGTTGACCATTTCGTAGCGGTTCTTCAAGCGCGGAAGATCGGCAGTAGTGTGGCAACTTTCGTCGGCGCAGACGGGAATTGGATGAGCCAGAGTTTCGAGGACTTCATCGGCATCTGCGGGAAATGGTTGCTCGATCAATTCCACGCCCAGTTCTTTCAGCGCCGACACAATTTTCCGGTAATGCGCTAGCGACCACGATTCGTTGGCGTCGATAAGCAGGCGCGCTGTCGGCGCGGCTTCTCGCACTGCGTGAACGCGCGCAAGATCAAGATCGTCGCCTCCGAGTTTCAGTTTCAGTAGCCCCGGCAAGCCGTAGCCCTGTGCGGAGGCGGCCATTTTCTCCGGCGCATCCAGACTTATCGTGAACGATGTCTCGATTTGATCGACGATCGGAATGTTTGCGAGTTCCCAAACACGCTTGCCGGAAACTTTCACTTCCAAGTCCCACAGCGCGCAGTCCAAAGCGTTGCGCGCGGCGCCTGCGGGCAGAAGTTTCTGAAGTTGTTGTCGATCCACATCCTTGGCGGCTTTGACCGATTTGATCTCCGCGATAACTGACTCAGGGCTCTGATTGTAACGTTTGATCGGAACAGCTTCGCCGCGCCCGGAGTGCTCGCCATCGCTCACCGTCACTACGACGACTTGCGCTTCGGTGCGACTTCCGCGCGAGATGCGAAACGTTTCTCTTAGCGGCCAGACTTCTTCCTTTGCTTCGACCTGCATTCATCTCTAAGGAACTCAGGAAAACAGGAAAGCAATTTCAGAATTTCAGGATTTCGAGATTGAGCGATATTTGAGTCAATGGTCGCGGAGCTGAGACAATCCGATTACCCCGGGCGCTGGTGGGCGATGTTGCCAGACGGTCGCGTCGAGTGCCGGTTGTGTCCGCGGTTTTGCAAACTGAACGACGGACAGCGCGGTTTTTGTTTTGTGCGGCAGCGCGTGGGCAATCAGATAGTGCTGACGACCTACGGCCGAAGCAGCGGTTTTTGTGTCGATCCGATCGAGAAGAAACCGCTGAATCATTTTTTACCGGGAACGAGCGTGCTGTCGTTCGGCACGGCAGGTTGCAATCTCGGCTGCCGATTTTGTCAGAACTGGGACATCTCCAAAGCGCGTGAATGGGATAAGCTCGCGGATGCGGCATCGCCGGAACAAATCGCGCTCGCTGCACAACGGCTCGGCTGCCGCTCGGTCGCGTTCACTTATAACGATCCGGTGATTTTTGCCGAGTACGCAACCGACGTCGCGGACGCGTGTCGCGAACGCGGAATCAAAGCTGTCGCCGTGACGGCAGGCTACATCACCGATGAAGCGCGTCCGGAATTTTACCAGCACATGGACGCGGCGAACGTCGATCTGAAAGCGTTCACCGACGCGTTTTATCATCGGCTTTGTTTCGCGCAGCTCGAACCGGTGCTCAACACGCTGAAATATTTGCGGGAAGAAACAAACGTCTGGCTCGAAGTCACGACGCTCCTAATTCCGGGTGAGAACGATAGCGATCCAGAGTTGCATCGCGCGTCCGAATGGTTCGTGGAAAATCTTGGGCCGGATGTGCCATGGCATTTCACGGCGTTCCATCCGGATTTTAAAATGCTGGAAAAACCGCACACGCCGACATCGAGGCTGACGCGCGCCCGCGAGATCGCGCGCTCAAAAGGACTTCACTACGTTTATACCGGCAACGTTCACGACCGCGACGGCGGGAGCACGTGGTGCCCCAGTTGCGGCGACCTTTTGATCGAGCGCGATTGGTACGAGCTCGGCGAATGGAATCTTGCAGACGGCCGATGTCGATCTTGCGGGTTCGAAATCGCGGGTGTTCTTGAAGAGGAGCGCGGCGATTGGGGCGCGCGACGAATGCCGGTCAGACTCGGATAAAGTTAGTGGATCGAAACCGCGACGCCGGGTTTCACCTTTTGCGCGAGACGAACGGCATCCCAGTTCGCGAGTCGAATACACCCGTGGCTGGCCGAGTGTCCAATTGTTTCCGGTTCGCTCGTTCCATGAATCCCGATTCCCTTCTTATTGAGCGCGATCCAGATGACACCAACGGGACTGTTTGGGCCGGGCGGAAGCATATGGAACTTATCGCTATGCCTTCCGTGCTGAAGCATTGCTTCGTCATAACGGAACCGCGGCATCTTTACGATTGCACTGACTTTCCATTCACCGATCGGTGACGAAGTTTGGACAGACCCAATCGTGACTGGATAGGCCGCGACCAATTTATCCGTTTCGAAGACGCCGAGCATATTTGTTTTGGTGTCGATCTTTACCAGCATCATCGACGGTGAGCCAGTTATCGTCGGGCTTGGCTCGTTTCCCGCGTCAATTTCGTCCGGCAAATCATTCGCGATTAAGGAGGCGATCTCGCTGCCGGGTTTCAAATTCTTGACCGCATCGGGCTCGAAAGGTTCGACATTCGGGACCTTGAGCTGATCGCCGACTTTGATCGATTTCGTCCTTCCTGGATTCAGTTGCTCCAGGAAATGGACATCGCAATGAAACTTTTCCGCGATTGCTTCCGCTGCGTCGCGATACGGGAGAAATTTTGCTTTTGCTTGCGCCGCAACTCCACGTGGGACTGGCCCGATGCTCTGAAGATCGACATCAGCGACGGTGTAAGGAATAAAAACCGCGCCGACGCTGGCGAAGTCGAGTCCCTGGAGATTGGGCGCAATATCAGGTCTTGTCGGCGGAGGCAACGGCGGTTCGCCCCGCGACTGGCGATAGAGTGAGAGAGCTTTGAGGGTGAACTCGTTGTAATGTCCGTTCAGCACGCCCGGGCTGAAATTCGCGCGATCGAGAAAAATCTGCAGCCGCGTGGCTGCCTCGATCTGTGCAGGAGCACCTTTCTGTGGCTTGGGCTCTCTTGAATGCGCCGTGGACTTTTTGTGTGCCCCAAGCGCAGTTGTTAATAGGATTGCGCTCGCCAGTCCAAAACAAAGACGGGGACTCACATCATTTCATCGCCGTGAGGGACTCCCACAGTTGTATCTTTGGGCACGGGGACTGGCGCGATTTTAGGATCGCCTCGAAACCAGCGCGTTGGTATTCGTCGTCCCAGTTAAGAAGGAGGTAACATGCTTCATCTAATTTGGTACATCATCGTCGGGTTAATCGCGGGCTTCGTTGCGAAATCAATTATGCATATGCATCTGTCGTTACTGTGGACGACCGTGCTCGGCCTCGTTGGCTCAATCGTAGGCGGATTAGTGACGCACTTGTTTGCAAGGCCGGCGCCTAGCGCGAGGTTTCATCCCGCTGGCATTATTGTCTCAATCCTCGGAGCGCTGCTTGTCTTGTATCTGTGGCACAAGTTCAAGCTCCGCATTCCCGCTGGATAAAGCAGGGCCATTACTTCAAGTATTTTTCGAACCAGGCGACAGTTTGATTCAGTCGATCCTCCTGGCTCTCGGGCTTTACAAAAAGATGGCCTTCGCCGGCATAAACGATCAGCTGGGTAGGCACGCCGAGAGTGCGTAGTGCGTGCCAAAATTCGTAGGACTGCGCCGCTGGACATTCCGCGTCGCGCTCACCAACGATGACGAGCGTTGGCGTTTTCACGTTTTTAATGAAACGAATCGGCGAACTCTTTTCGTAAACACCCGGATCGTCGTAAACGGACGCCCCGAAGAACGGGATCATCCATTGGTCGATCAGATTCTGACCGTAGTAACTTTGCCAATTGGCAAGGCCGGCGCCGGCGACCGCGGCGCGGAATCGGTTCGTCTGCGTGACGGTCCACATGGTCATGAATCCGCCGTAGCTCCATCCGGTCACGCCGAGGCGATCGGGATCAATTGGATATTTTTTTAGAACGGTGTCGATCCCGACCATGGTGTCACGGAGATCGCCGTGACCGAAATCTTTCACGTTTGCGCGGGTGAACTCCTCGCCTTGCCCGTAACTGCCGCGCGGATTCGGCAGCAAAACGTAGTATCCGTTCGCTGAAAGCGCGGCGATGATCGCCCGCGCCATTCCGAATGAGGAGGGCCATTGCGGCGTGGTGGCACTCGATGGTCCACCATGAATCAGAACGACCATCGGATATTTTTTGTTCGGCTCTGTTTTGGCCGGCGCCAGCAACCATCCCTGGATCCCAAATCCTTCATTCGCCCACTCAATGCTTTCGGGTCTGCCCCAATTCATGGGCAGCGCAGCGTTGTTGCTCGTGAGTTGTCGCCATTCATCAATCGGGCCAGTCCAAACTTCCGGCGGCGTATTAAAACCACCGCGAACCACGGCCGCGACCTTTCCGTCCTTTGCGAGTGCGAGATCGGGGAAATTGCCGAAAGCATGAAAGCTTTCCGGACCCTTCCAGATGGTCCGCACAGAGTTGTCTGTAACGCTCAACTCCGAGATCGCGCCGCCGCCGCCAACGTATTCGGTGAGAAGAATGCGATCGGGCGCGACCCAGAAGATCGAACTGACCGACGATTTGCGTCCGGGCGTCCGATTCAGCGCCTTGCCGCCGCTGGCCAGGATCGTAAACAAATCGCCACCGTGAAATCCTTCATCGCTCATCAGGCCTTCGATGAAGGCAATCGATTTTCCGTCGGGCGACCAGCGCGGCACGGCGACCTGGAGCGATGGTTTATAGATGGAAGTCACTTTGCCGCCGTCGATGTCGATCTTGTAGACCTGCGCGATCCACCAATTGTTGTCGCCCGGTCCCGGTGCGGCTGCCGCGACAAACATTTTATCGTCCGGCGACCAATCGAAATCGTAAACGTGCAGGTCCGGGGATGAAACCTGCCGAAGCTGACCGGTAGCCACATCAAGGATCGCGATTCGCTGATTATGAATCGCTTTATCGATGATGCCGGTGGTCGGCGCGTGGGCGAAGAGCGGCCCGCCGCCGCCGGCGCCTTCTATATACAGAAAGGCAATCTGTTTGCCATCGCGAGACCAACGCGGCCGGGCGGCGTAGCCGCGGAGTTGCGTGAGTTTTTTCACGCCGGCCCCGTTAGCCCTAACGATCCAAAGTTGTCTCTGGTCATTTTTTTCCGCGGCGGTCGAGAAGAAGCAGAGCGTTTGGGAATCGGGCGACCACGTCGGATCGGCATCTTTTCTTTCGCCCGCGGATCCGACATTAACCAACGTCGCGGTCGCATCACCGGACGCCGGTCCAATGTAAGTTTGTTTAGCAGTTGTTGCCGCAGTCGATTGCACCCAGGCGACATCTTTCCCGTTGGGTGAGAGAGCGATGTCGCCGTAGAGGACCGTCTTACCTAATTGCTCGGTGAGCTGCACTGTTTGAGCTGTTAACAGCGCAGGAAAGAAACAAGCGAGACAAAAATGTTTCATGGAACGACGCGCTCAGTCGGCCCGGCTGCGCTCGTAGGGGATAATGTTGTCCCACTCGTCGGCGGAGGAGCGCGCGACAAAGGCGACGACCGGCTCCGTGTCACTCAGATTGAAGACTTCATGGGGCACGCCTGGTTTAATATAAATGAAATCGCCGGCTTCGTTTTCGATCGATTTTTTGCAGCCGGGGCCGAATTCGTGGCGCACTTTTCCTTCGATGATGTAGAGGATCACTTCGAAGTCGACGTGGATGTGTGCGTAAGCCACGCCGCCCGGCGGAATGGTCGCGATGTTGGCCGAGAGTTGCGTCGTGTCGACGTTTTTGCGTGACATGCCTTGTTTATAATGAATCCCGTTCCAATCCCGGCGCGCGCCACCACCGCGGATGGTCAGGATTCCGTCGTGATCCTCGACCGCGCTTAGTTCGATATCGTTTTTCATGCGAAGCAAGCGTCCAACGGTCGGTGCCGAACGTTCAATTTGAATTTCGCAAATCGAATTTTGCCTGACATTGCGCGGGTCAGGTCAAGTTGTATAAGCTGGCGCAGATGAAGACTTCCGCCGCTGCATCGCACTTATCAGTCGTTCTCGCGTTCGTCCGCTCGGAATACCCAGTTTTTATTGGGCTTGCCAGCGTTGCGTTTTTTTTCGCGCTCGGAAACGAAGTCCTGGAGGATGTCAGGCACTCTTTTCTGCTGGGGGCGATTTTCGTCTGGTTGTTTGCGGTCATTCTTTGGTTCGCGATTTTGGTGGTGCGCCATGCCGACGCTCTGGCCGTCAAACTGGGCGAGCCTTACGGGACGTTAGTGCTGACTCTTTCCGCGATCGCCATCGAGGTGGCGATGATTTCCACCGCGATGTTACACGGCGCGAACAATCCGACCCTCGCGCGCGACGCCATGTTTGCGGTCGTGATGATCGCCCTCGGCGGTCTGTTGGGTGTTACTCTGCTCGTCGGAGGACTGCGTCATCGCGAGCAGCATTACAATCTGCAGGGAGTGAACTCGTATCTGAACGTAATCATGTCGTTGGCAGTGCTCGGCCTGGTGCTTCCCACGTTCACTACCTCCACTCGCGGGCCGACCTTTTCGACGTCCCAACTAATTTTTCTCGCCATAGTGTCAGTCCTGATTTACGGAATTTTTCTGGTCATCCAGACAGTGCGACACCGCCAACATTTCGTCGAATCGGGAGACGTGATTGGTGCTGCGCATCGTCGACTTGAGGTCCACTCGACTGGATTTCACGCTGTGATGCTGGCCGTGTATTTGCTCGGAGTCGTCCTGCTCGCAGAAAAGTTCGCGATTCCACTGGACAACAGCATTGAGCGATTGGGCATGCCGCAGGCCTTTGGCGGAGCCATCATCGCGGCACTGGTTCTCGCTCCGGAAGGATTGGGCGCAATCGGAGCCGCGATCCACAATCAACTCCAGCGTTCAGTCAACATCTTACTCGGTTCCGTGCTCGCTACCATCGGATTAACTATTCCCGCCGTCGTGACAATCGGGCTCGTCACAAAACGATCGGTTACGCTCGGCGTCGAAGGCGGCAATCTTCCGTTGCTCCTGCTTACTCTGGGTGTGAGCGTGGTGAGCTTCAGTAGCGGCAAGACCAACGTTCTCCAAGGCTGCGTTCACTTGCTTCTGTTTGCCATCTTCTTGCTGCTCATCTTCTCTCCGTGATTTCGGACGGGCGAGGCTTTCGCGCTGGAAACCATCTGCTCACGATTGTGTTCGTCGTTTTCTCCAAGATAATTCCCCATGCGCTCAGCACCGCGGCCGTCGCCAAAAAGATCAGGAGAAAAATCAGAATCGGCTGGGGCCGGATTTTGAGTCCGAGCCAGATCACGTAGGGCTGGTGAATGAGATAAAGTCCGTAGGAGTAGATTCCAACTAGGGAGATAAGTTTCGCGGCGCTGGCGGCGCGTACGATCAATCCCGAGATGCCGACGATTGCGAGAAAGCAGCACGCAGCGGTTCCAAAATCGCAAAAGACATAGGCGATTCCATTAGCATAAAGTTTCAGCGCGAGGGGATAAAGGATCACGCCGGCGATGAGTCCGGGCCCGCGAAGAAGAAGCGATTCTACGCGCAATGTCGATCTTAGGTGCCACATCCCGAGGGCCATGCCAAATGCGAACTCGGGCAATCGACAAATCGCCAATCCGCCAAGAATCCAAAACCCATGCTGGGGATAAACATTGAGCATGAGATAACGCACGAAAAATCCGAGCGCCGCCGCAATCGAGAAGAAAATCCACGCGCCGAATTTCCGCGCCGCCCAAAAGAGCAGGGGAAAAATCGAATAAAATTGGATGAGCATCGAGAAATACCACCAAGCGGCGTTGAGATACATGAAGTTCATCTCAATGTTGATGAAGCGAAGCCCGAGCAAGCTCAGAATGATCCGTTCGTCGACTGGTTCGAGACGCGCGACGAACGGCGAAACCAGGTAAACCAGATGCGCAACCCAATACATTGGATATAGGCGAACGAATCGCGCGGCGTACCAGTTTCCCCAAGCGACGCGGCCCGACTCCGCTCGCCCCATGGTTGATTGGATCAGCGTCCATCCGCTTAGAACGATGAACGCGCCGACGGCATGAAAACCGAGTCCGGAAATTTCCCACCACGCGTCGCGCAAGATCGACATCGTGCCGGCAAGGACGTTGCTCCATTCGTTCGGTGGCAGTTGATAATGCTCGAAAACGGTCCGCAGAAAATGGAAGTAAACCACGAACAGAATCGCCAGGCCTTTTGAGATATCGATCCAGACAAGCCGTTTCATTTCTTCAGAAGGTGGTCACCGCCAGTCCGGCTCGGGCCGCGCTGCTTTTCGATTACAACCAGAAAGATTCCACCGAGAACGGCGATGGAAGCGATCACGTAACGTAAAGTAATCGGTTCGCCGAGAAGGAGAATTCCGCCGGTGGCGACGAGAACCGGCGCGCTCAATTGCACAACCGCGGCGCTGCTCGCTTTGAGATTCGGCAGGACGCTGTACCAGATCACGTAACCAAGTCCGGAAGTGATCGCGCCGGAAATGACAGCGTAAGTAACGCCCAGCGAATCGAGCTTCGTTCGCTGAATCATGATGACGCTAACCAGCGCCGCGAACGGAACTGCGCGCAAAAAATTTCCCGTCGTCGCCGCGACTGCATCAGTTGGCCCTTTGCCACGCAATGAATAAACGCCCCAGGCGACGCCGGCGCTCAGCATTAAAATCGAGCCGATCAACGGCGGAGCGGTCAGTCCGGGGAACACAAGCACGACTAGTCCAGTAATCGCGACACCCAGACCGATCACTTGAATTGGATCGAGTCGTTCGCCTTTTTGGAGTCCCCAGAAAATCATTGTTGCCTGAACCGCGCCGAATAAAAGTAGCGCGCCCGTCCCGGCTGACAGCGTGTTATAAGCAAACGAAAACGCTGCCGCGTAACCGAAAAGCGCGAACGCAGAAATCCAATCGCCCTGTAGTGGCGCTCGGCGCCTGTCCAGAGCGGAGTCGAAGGAAGCCCCGACTGGGTTATTTCGACGGTCGGAGCCCGCCGCGACAGATGCTGTCGATCTTCGCAACGTTAAGATCAGCCAGAGCCCGATCGCGCCGGAAGAAATTCTGACCAAAGTAAATGTAGCCGCGTCGATGGTGGTATCTCTCAGCGCCGCGCGACAAAGAAGCGAATTGCTCGCGAACGCGATCATGGCGAGCAGCGTGAGAATGAAAACGCGCGTCATCCTAAATCAGAGAACGGAAGACAGAGGACAGCGATCACCAAAGATTAGGAATCGAACTTTGGTTTCTTGGAGGAAACTTTTGTGTAAGTGCCGTCGGCGTAAACGTGATTCCCAAATCCACAGGTGCCGGTTTGCGTGACGATCAATTTTCCGCCGCTGAATTTCAATGTGATCTTGCACTCATCCTCGGCGCCGTCCGGTTTAAAAATCGCGGTATCGCCTTCGATCCGCGCGATGCCGTTGCCCTGACCTTCGTTCGCGGTCGGACCTTGAGGCGATTTGTATTCGTAGATTCCGAGGAACTCGATTTGCAGACGCTGCTGCCCCAGCGCCCAGATTTTGAATTCGTTGCTTTTCAATCTCCAAGTGCCGTTGACCTGCGCCGGGGTCACGTCGTTCCCGCCATTGACTCGCGAGGTGACGATGAAGCAGACTGCGATGGTGAATAGAAATTTGTTCATCGTTTCTCGCTCACAGTGGAGATTGGAAAAATAATCAGGAAGGAAACGTTTCATGGGGCCGATTTTGAATGAGTCGATTTCGATCAGCAATGATCAATTGGCATATCGGCAAATTTGTACGGGAAGCAGTCTGCTTCACAATCTTTAGACAAGGGACGCTAGCAGCGTCCCCTACAGGTTTTTGGCGTTATCCGTTGGAGCCAGGAGATGACCAAACATTTTTCCGGCGAGGAGAAAGATGACGCCAGCAACTCCGGCGAACGCGGCGTGAAGAAGCCAGAATTGTGTGGCCGGCATTTTCTCGAGAAAGCCGCCGATCCAGCCAACGAGATTGTTCCCGAAAAAGAACGCGAGATAATAAACTCCGATGATGGTGGCGGAAAGCGACGCCGGAGCGACGCGTGCGTAAAGCGCGAGCGAAACTGGAAAGACGTTGGCGAACCCGGCACTGTTCAAAACATGAAACGCGATTAGCCAACCGATCGACACTTTCCCTCCGGAATTGGCGGCGATCGCGGCGCCGATGACAAGCGAAAGCATCCCGGCGACAGCGATCACGCTGCCGATGGCGATCTTCCTAATCTCGGATGGTTCGGGAAATTTCTTGGACCAAAGCCGCCAGAATACGACGGCGATAAAAAGAAAACTAACCGAGACGATCGAATCGAGGGTGATCAACCAAGTCGTCGGCATTTTCCGTCCGAAGAAGATGAGATCGGCGTGGTCCTGCGCCCATACCAGATAGGCGTTGAAGATTTGTTGATTTGGGATGATCGCGATGGTCAGGAACGGCAAAAGCACAATCAACGCCACGATTGCCATCCATTCACGACGCGTCAGCTTTGCTTTCGCGGCGTGATTCGGGCTCGCTTCCTTTTCCACGACAACGGGTGAGTCGGTCGGCAGATATTTCCGGCCGGACAAATAAATACTTAGACCTATTAACATTCCGACGCCAGCGGCGCCGAAGCCGTAATGCCATCCGACTTTTTCGCCCAGCGTGCCGGCAATCAGCGGCGAGATGATTACACCGGCGTTGATGAAGATGTAATAAATCTGGAACGTGTCGGCGCGGCGATTGTCGCCGGTTGAGTAAAGCGCGCCGACCTGGCTGGCCAGGTTGCCTTTGAAACAACCAACGCCCGTGAGCAGGCAGGTGAGTGCGAGCAGGAACGTGACATTGAACGCCATCAGAAAATGACCCACTGCCATGAGCGAGGCGCCGATTGTGATTGTAAGCGTGCGCCCGAGCCAGCGGTCGGCGATCAAGCCGCCGGCGATCGGCGTGAGGTAAACGAGACCGGTGTAAAGACCAAAAATAGTCGAGGACAGTGGTTGAATATCGAGCGGGCCGCGAACGGATTCGAGCAAATGCCGAAACGGACCGAACCCGGCGATATGCTCGACGTGGCCGGGATGCAACAGCCGATTCACCATGTAAAGGACGAGGAGCGCCTGCATGCCGTAGTAAGAAAAACGTTCCCACGCCTCAGCGAAGGCGATGTAACCGAGCCCGCGGGGGTGGCCGATGAAGCTGCGGTCCTCAGGATCGTGCACGAGAAGGGAAGTAAAAATTAAGAAGTAAGAATTAGGAAGTAGAAAACCGCGAAAAGACGACCGATGTTGTGCACAGAAAATGAAACTACCAACTGTTCAGGAAAGAAAAAGATTACAATCGCCAACAGTCACACCACAGGCGCTGGCGTGGGACGGCAAACAACTTTGGATTAGCTCGCGCGACCTCGGCACACTTCATAAAATCGACATCGCGAACTGGAGAACGATCGAGGAGTTGGATCCCCCTGGAGTCATTTGGGCGGCGGTGGCGACAAACGGCGCGATGCATTTCACCATCGGCAAAGGATTGAACGACGATCGTTACGTTTATCGCTACGAATCAGAGAGCGGCTTCACGAAACTGTTCGCCTGTCCGGATTTCACGGGGTCGTACCTGAGCTATGACGGCGGAAATCTTTATCTCAGCCAATGGTACGAACAACGGATTCTCAAATACGACGAGAGGGGCAACATCATCGGTAAGATCGACATCGGCGCGGAAATCTGCGGCCAAACGTTTGCCGACGGAGCGCTCTACGTCCTGCGCGGAACCGAGAATGTGCCGAGACCTCCCTACGCCGGAGGTCGACCGACCCCGGCGCGATTCAAGAGCGGTGCCAAGCCTGGCGAAGAACAATGGTGGATTGCCCGGCTCGATCCGAAAGATGAAAAGCCGGATGTGGTGGACGTTGCAAAGGTTCCGTTCGCAGCACGGTCACTGACGTTCGACGGAAAAAATTTCTGGTCGAACCATCGCGCCGCGAACGAAACGATCTGCTTCTCGTTGCCGAAATAACGCAGGTGCAAAGTGCGCTGAAATAATCGCTCGGCTTAAGGGCGCAAAATTCCGGCAAATCTGTCGCGATATTGCCAGAAGAGGAGCGCCCAAAGGAGTGTGGCGATGATTCCTGGGCCAATCCCTTGAGGATCCATTAGGATGTGGAAGGCCAAAATGTTAAAAAGAATGCCCGCGAGGATAGTTAAGGCAAGCGGCACGAAACGGCCTAACAACAGAAGCAGACCGCTTAGGAACTGCATTGCTCCAATGGCATAGGAGAGGTGGCTGGCAACGAAGACTTTGGAATAGTCTCCGGCCAGACCCGCCGGTGGCGGCGGTTGGGGAAGGAAATTCAAAATGAAGTTCAAACCGAAAACGACAAAGGCGAGGCCGAGAATGATTCGGGCGATGACAGTCAAAATTTTCATGGCGCGGATGATTACCAAATCAGAAGGAAGAGGGAAGAATTAAGAAATCGATCCGGTAAAATTTCTGGGTAGGATCATCGTCTGTTATGCGCATCTCCGAGATGAATTGGATGATGGTGGAGGAGTATTTGAAACGCGACGACCGTTGCGTCTTGCCGCTCGGCAGCACCGAACAGCACGCTTATTTGAGTCTGAGCGTGGACAGCATTTTGGCCGAACGACTCGCGACCGAAGTCTCGGAGTTGGCCGGAGTGCCGGTTTTTCCAGTTCAACCGTACGGAATCACACCCTACTTCCGTGCGTTTCCGGGAACGATTACGCTGCGGGTGCAAACTTTTCTATCGGTGGTGGGCGAAATTCTCGACACGCTGGCGGAGCAGGGGTTCAAACGGATCCTGATCGTGAACGGTCACGGCGGAAACGCGCCCGCCCAGAATTTGGTCGGGGAATGGATTGCGGACCATACCGGCGTCAAAGTGAAGTTTCACAATTGGTGGAACGCGCCGAAGACGTGGGCGCAGGTGCAGGAGATTGATCCGGTTGCGTCCCACGCTTCCTGGATGGAAAATTTCCCGTGGACGCGCTTGGAAAAAGTCACAATGCCGTCGGAGCAAAAACCGGAGGCGAAGATGGATTATCTTCGCCAGCTCGATCCGAAGACGTTGCGCGGATACTTAAAAGACGGAAACTGGGGAGGAGTGTATCAGCGCAGCGATGAGGAAATGATGAAAATCTGGCGCGTGGCTGTCCGGGAAACGTTTGAATTATTGAATGATGACTGGGCAACATGATGGGCGGCACGACGAGGGGGCGGCAGCCTGCGAGTTTGAAGTATGAAAACTAGTAAAGGACTTGGGCGACTAGGTGTGGCTCTGATCATGTCGATCTTGCTGATCGGCGCGGGCAACATTCGAGCGAAATCGACCGAGGAGAGGAAGCGAGCGAAACCGACCCCGGCTAGCGTTCGAACGAAATCGAACAACCCTTTCGATCCCTTTTTCCGAACCTTGAAGCACGTCTTCAGCCCGCCGCAGCGTAAGCCCATGCCTCGACACAGGCAGAAACAGGGCGCGGAGGTTCAGAACTCGCCGCTCCCATCTCCGACGCCGACCCCCGCTGACCCAAATGCGGCGCCGAATGAACGCAATACTCGGAGTGCGACCCTGGCAAGCTCCAGGAGAGGGGAAGATTTGCGCTACGGCACGCCCGTGCCGGGTAAACAAGGGTTTGTGACCAGTCCGTTCTCACCCAACAGCGGTTACATCGATGTCCGCGGCTTCGCGCCAGGAACCCCGGTTAGAGATCCCTATAGCGGTAAAGTTTTCTTGACGCCGTAACATTAGAGAAACAGAGGTCAGAAGACAGAGGACAGATATTGGCAATTCTGCGTGACGGCGTAAGATCGCTGCGCATGCCGAAATATCTTGTCGTCAGCACGAGCGGAAATCCCGACAGCAATAGTCGCCGAATGGGTCGGGTCGCGTTTGCGTATTTACAAGAACGCAAAGTCGATTGCGATTGGATCGACATCAGCGAGATGGGTTTGCCGTTGTGCGATGCCGACAAATGTTACGGCGATCCTGCGGCGCAAAAGTTGAACAAAGCGATCGAATCGGCGGACGGCATCCTCATCGCTGCGCCGGTTTACAACTACGACGTGGCCGCCTCAGCCAAAAACATGATTGAGCTGACTGGCAGCTCTTGGGAAGAGAAAGTGGTTGGATTTCTCTGCGCCGCCGGCGGAAACAGCAGCTACATGGCAGTGATGGCCTATGCCAACAGTCTGATGCTCGATTTTCGGACTGTGATCATTCCGCGGTTTGTTTACGCCACGAGCGACGCCTTCAAGAACGGGCAGATCACCGACAAAAAAATCATCGCACGCATCGAGCAAGCGGCCGACGAATTAATTCGATTCACCCAAGCTTTGCGCGGCTAATCTGGCGTTTCACTGATCAGTCTCGCCCGAAAACGTCGCGCAGTTCGTTCTTTGCCCGCTCGAGGGTTTGCTTCCGGCTCTTCGGAAGATTCTTGCCGGCGCGGTTGATGTAGAAATTCAACATCGACATCGCGGACTGATACGGCTTGGCCTTGCGCCGCTTGCTTCGCTCGGCCGAGCGCTTCAGCGAGAGCGCGATTTTCCGGGGGCTTCTCGATCTAAAAACTTTTGGCTCCAAATCGAGCGCGTCGCTATGTCTAGTGACTTCTGCAGACCAATACTTCGGCTTCGCCCGTCTCTTTGTGCGTGGCCTCATAAATCCTGAAAAAATTGAGCAAGGCCTTCGCCACCTCGCCCTGGTGAAACCCAATTCCGTTTGGACCGGAAAAGAACGAACGCCTTGCCTCTTCCTGTTTCGCGCGGCAGCGCTCCTGCGCGGGTATTTTTTCAGGCTGGAGAAAACGACCCTGGACGGACCTAATTCGCGGTTCCACCCACGCCCAATCGCCCGGCGTCGGCTTTGAGGGCGGCGATGACGTTGGTAATGACTTCGTCCAGCGGCATGCCGAGTTGTTCGGCGCCGTGCACAATCTCTTCGCGGTCGACGGCGCGGGCGAAAGCCTTGTCCTTCATTTTCTTTCTCACCGCAGCAAGATCGACATCGTTGATGCTCTTGGTCGGGCGAACGAGCGCGACCGCGACGACGAAACTGCTCAGCTCGTCCACCGCACGCAGCGTTTTCTCAAGCGGTGTTTCCGGAAAAACGCCTGAGTAATCAGCGTGGGAAAGAATCGCGTGACAAACTTCTTCGCTCCAACCGTTCTCACGCAGCCATTTTACACCAACGAAGGGATGACCCTCGGTCGAGCTGCGTTCGAGATTTGGATGTTTTTCGTAATCCATGTCGTGCAACAATCCGACCGCTTCCCAAAGATCGGCATCTTCGCCACGAAGCCGCGCAAAGTGTTTCATCGAATCGGCGACGGCGTAGCAATGCTTGCGCAGGCTTTCCGATTGGACCCATTGGTGAAGAATCGGCAACGCGCGTTCTGCCTGAGACATGGAACCAAATAATCAGAAAACGCCGAAGATCCAACCCCAACGTAGAATTCAGAAAAGACACCTAGTTTGCTTTTCGAGGCGCGGATCGCTAATTTGATTGAAATGTCCTGCGCAAAGATTGATCCGGCGTTGCACCAGGCGCACAAGCCGGCGTGGATCAAAGTCCGTTTGCCGTCCAACCCGGTTTTCTTCTCCACCAAGGCACTTATTTCGGATTTGCGGTTGCACACGGTTTGCGAAAGCGCGCAGTGTCCGAACCGCTGGGAATGCTGGAGTCAGGGGACGGCGACGTTCATGATTGCGGGCGATCGTTGCACCCGCGCGTGTGGATTTTGCGCGGTGACGACGGCGAAACCGTTCGCGCTTGAAGAAGACGAGCCACAACGCATTGCGCAGGCGGTGCAGCGAATGAAATTGAAACACGTCGTGATCACCGCGGTCGCGCGCGACGATTTGCATGACGGCGGGGCGAACCATTTCGCGCGCGTGATCACGGCAATCCGGGAAATGGATTCATCAATCATCGTCGAAGTGCTGGTGCCCGATTTTCATGCCCAAGACGGGTGCATCCAAACCGTGCTTGACGCCGGGCCCGATATTTACAATCACAACATGGAAACAGTGGAACGCCTTACGCCGCTCGTTCGTTCGCGTGCAAAATATCGGACTTCATTGCGAGTGTTGCGGCGCGCGAAAGAATTGTCGCCCAAAACCGTGACGAAAAGCGGCATCATGCTCGGGCTTGGCGAAACTGAGCCTGAAATTTTTCAAACGATGGACGATTTGCGCGAAGTCGGCTGCCAGGTTTTGACGATGGGTCAATATTTGCGGCCGACACCGAATCATTTGCCGGTGCTTGAGTTCATCACGCCGCAGCAGTTCGATCTTTATGGCGAGATCGCGCACAAAAAAGGGTTCGAGCACGTCGCATCCGGTCCGCTAGTGCGCAGTTCCTATCACGCGGCCGACTTTCATCCGATCGTCCGCTAAGAATGGCTTCAATCGCGGCGGTCATTCCCGCTTATCACGAAGAGAAACACATTGCGGGCGTCGTTCGCCGAATGCGTCAGAAACTGGATGACGTTCTTGTTGTCGATGACGGTTCGCGTGACAAGACCGCTGAACGGGCCCGCGAAGCTGGCGCGGAAGTCATCGTTCACTCACAAAATCGGGGCAAAGGCGAGACGATCAAAACCGGTTTGCGGCATTGGTTAGATCGACAGGTCGATTTCGTAATCATTCTCGATGCCGATGGTCAGCATCGACCGGAAGAGATCGATCGGTTCCTCGTGGCGGCCGTTGCCGCAGACCGACCAAAACTGATTCTTGGTAACCGCATGAACGACCTTTCATCGATGCCGCTCGTCCGACGAATCGTGAATCGCTGGATGAGCCGACGCATCAGCGCGCTTTGCGGCCAGGAGATTCCCGATACCCAATGCGGATTTCGCATGTTGCATCGGAGCGTGATTCCGGAGCTGCTCGGCGGGGCTGCCCGGTTCGATTACGAAACGGAAATGCTGATCATCGCGAGTCGAAAGGGGTTTCGGATACATTCAGTGCCGATTAGTACTGTTTACTCCGATGAAGTGAGCAGCATCCATCCGATCCGCGACACAATGCGGTTTTTTAGCTTGATGGGGCGCTACAAAAAAGGCAGAGGCGATTAACTGCTCTTGCCGGCGTCACGGCTTTTTCGCCGGCAGCGGTTTCGTGCTTTTGATGATCTCGTCTTCGGGTGTGAGTTTCGCCGGTTTGCCGCTGAAAATCACGCGGTTCGGTTTTTCCGCGAGCGATTCGACGAGCGCTTTAGCGTGCGTCGTGATGACCTTCAGATTCAAGAGGGTCACGTGGAGCTCTTTCATTTGCTCTTGAATCGACCTGTCGGTGGTGCTGATGAATGTGTCGGCGGTTCCGAAGAGTTGGTCGGTGCCTTTCGAGACGCTCTCCAGGTTCTTAATCACGTTCTGTAAATTATCGACGTCGATCTTCAACGAATCGGCGAGCGGGCCAAGCTTGGGCATTAAGTCGCCGAGATTGCCGTGCAAATCGGCCACGGTGACATTGAGATTGTCCAACAACTTGTTTGCGTTTTCGAACAGCGGCCCAGCCGCGGCGGTGATTTGTTCGATCCCGTAAGCGGGATGCCCTTCGATTGACGCGTTGTTCGCGAGAGTCTTGCCCCCCGGTGTCCCAGCGGAGAGGGCAACAAATTTCGGCGCGAGCAACGTGTCCGAGCTCAGGGTCGCTGTTATGTCGGCAGGTAACGGCGGGATTCCTTCATCCAGCTCGACTGTGACGATCACGGCGTCTTTCTTATTGGGCAATTTCGCGCGCTCCGTGGCCGTGAGGTGACGCACTCCAATCACGCGTCCGGCCGGCGCGCCGGCGTATCGAACTTCGGAATGCACTTTGATGCCGGTCACGTCTTCGTACTGGATCTGCAACGTGCGGGCCGGTTTCTTCAAGCGATAACCGGAGAGCGCGAGTGTGAGCGCGGCCAGCAAAACGAGACTGCAGAGGATAACGGAGAGGGCAACCAGATAGTCGGAAAGGTTTTTCTTCATGCGGTCTTGCGATGAAATCGATGACGCGCGCCGAACGGCCGCGGTTTGACGTGTTGATGATGTTCATGTTCTTCCTGCGAAAGGTTCAATGGAATCGGTCCATCAGCTTCACCATTGATGAACTGTTGCACTTCAGGGTTCGAGCTACTGCGGATTTCGTCAGGCGTGCCTTGCGCGACAATCGAGCCATGACCAAGCATGACCATGCGAGTTGCGATCCGAAATGCGCTCGTCATGTCGTGGGTTACGACGACGGCGGTCATGTGTTCGCCATGGGTGAGCTTGAGAGTCAGTTGATCGACAACCGCAGTCATGATCGGGTCCAATCCGGAAGTTGGCTCGTCGCTAAAAAGCAATTCCGGATCAAGCGCAAGCGCGCGAGCGAGGCCGACACGCTTTTTCATTCCGCCGCTGATCTCGGCCGGCTTCAGATCTTCGAACCCGCTGAGTCCGACCATTTTCAATTTTTCCTCCACGATTGTCTCAATCTCATCCGCGGACTTGTCGGTGTGCTGCTCGAGGGGCAGTGCCACATTTTCGCCTACGGTCAATGAAGCTAGCAACGCCCCGGATTGAAACAACATTCCGAACCGGCGCCGAATCTCGGCGATCTCACGCTCGTTCATCGCGGTAATTTCCTGTCCGAAAATCTTTACCGAACCGGAAGTTGGCTTCATCGAGCCAATAATATGACGGAGCAGGGTGCTCTTGCCGCAACCGCTCCCGCCCATGATTACGACAGTTTCGCCACGCTGGACACTGAAGGAGACGTCGCTAAGCACGGCGCGGTCGCCAAATGTTCGGACAAGGCGGTTCACTTCGATGACGGCGCTTCCGTTCATGTTCCAAAAAAGAAAATGCCGGTCAGGATGGCATTTGTCACGAGCATCGCGAGCAATGCTTGAACAACCGATGCAGTCGTAGCCTGCCCCACGCCTTCCGCGCCACCCTCAACATTCAAACCGGCGTTGCATGCGATCGTGATAATGATCCAGGCGAAGACGACGCTCTTGATAATGCCCGAGTATAAATCCCACGTTTCGGCGCTTTCCAGCGCGCGTATGATGTAGCCGGCGGTGTTGAAATTGAGTGCGAATCGGCAAACCGCCCAGCCGCCCAGCACGCCGATGTAATTTCCGAAGATCGTCAACGCCGGCAGCATAACAAGCATCGCCAAAAAACGTGGCACGACCAGGTATTGGACCGGATTGATCGCCATTACTTCGAGCGCTTCGATTTCCTCTGAAACTTTCATCGTGCCGAGCTCGGCGGCGACAGCGGACCCGCTTCGGCCGATCACGATCACCGCGATAAGCACCGGGCCCATCTCGCGCAAGATCGACACCATCACGAGGTCGGGGACGTAAACTTCCGCGCCCATTTGCTGAAGCGAGTGCGCCGCCTGCATCGCGAGCGTCACACCAATGCTGAACGCGGTCAGCGCTACCATCGAAGTCGCGCGCACGCCGATAAAAACCATTTGCCGAAAGATCGGCGAGATCTTGAAAAACTGACCGGTGAATGGCGCGACGAACACCCAGTAAAGCAAACTCAGATTCAGACGCAGATAATTTTGCAGCATCAGGGCGCGTCAGAATGACAAGCCGGGCCGAATGACGAAAGCCGAAAATCCGCCTCGATTGCCTTTGAACAGACCGCTTTACTGAGACCGACAATTACGCGAGCTATTCGCGCCAATCTTGATAGCGAACATACGCGGGCTTGTGTCCGAGCTTTTTCGCCGCTCGGCGATTCGGTCCGCGAGCCACTAGCACCATTCGAATGATTTCGGGTTGTCCGTTCGCTGGCGATCGCGCTCGCACCAATTTTTCGCTCGCGACCAAAACATGAGCGTCACTCCGCCGATGAGATCGTCCACCGTTTCAAGATCGACACTTCGGCGGAAGACCATGTAGCCGATGGTCTCGGCGCGAACGCCGAACTCGATCACCGCGCGTTGCGTTGCCAGTCCGGCCGCCTCTACGTCTTCGACCGTTGCGCGTTCTGGAAGCTTTCCAATTAAATCGAGTGCGCGGGTCCATCCTTCGCTTTGTGCTGTTTGAATAATCGTGACCGCTGCTTGGTCGCGGCGTTTAATGTTTCCTTGTCGCACTTGCAGCGCAGTGAAGATCAGTGCGGCAACAATCGCAATCGTCGAAATCAGATTCAGCCAGACCGCGAGCTCGAGATGCATTCGCGTCGACTAGATCAATCCACGTTTGCGGAAATCGCCGATGTTTCCGCCGCTCGAGCGCTCGATCAGGTCGATGGTGAATTTGAGGAGGCAAACTTCCCAAGCGTCGTCTACGCCTTGGATCACGGCGGTGAGCGGTTCGTCGCGATGCTCGACATGCAATTTCGTGCGCTCGATCACGGCTTCGATTGGATCGCGAAACATTTGTTCGGTCACATCGGTTTTGCGAAATTGGAAACCGTAGCGAAGCACGGCCATGGTCTGAGTGCGCTCGCGGAGTTGATCGACATAGCGCTGCGCTTTCTCGCCGAAACCTTCGAGGAGCAAGCGGCTGAAATGTTCAGGCGTCAGAATTTGAGGGCGATCGGCGTGAATTTTCCCGTCACGAACGCGCACTTCGTTAACGCGGTCCATCAATTCGGAAATTAGATAGAAGCGAAAGCTGGTCGTGCCGAAGGTAGCGATTTTCTGTTCGGGAGCGAGGATTACCTGGGTGTTTTCGATCGCGTATTGAAAATCGTCTTCCTTCATTCGTTAGGGACAAAATACAAGATCGACATCTGGGTCGCAAATTGCTCTAGCGGCGCTCCATGAGCGTCGAACCCAGAGTAAAAGTTCGGTGCTCGCCCGCCTTTGCAATGCTTCGGCGTGGCAGCAAGAGCCCCGCTACCGCTTACTTGGCCGCAACCTGGGTGACCAGCGGCGAGTATGCAGCATAACCTGCGTGCGGCATGTTCTCGGTCGGGATAAATCGCAACGCCGCGGAGTTGACCGCGTAACGCTGTCCGGTTGGCGACGTTGGATCGGCGATCAAATGGCCGAGATGCGCGTCGCTGCGTTTGGCGCGCACTTCGATCCGATGCATGTCGTGCGAATTATCGTCTCTCTCGACAATCGTCTCTTTCGAAATCGGTTTGGTAAAAGTCGGCCGACCGGTGCCGCCGTCGAACTTGTCGAGCGAGGTAAACAGCGGCTCGCCGGTGATGACGTCGACATAAATGCCGGGTCGGACATTATTCCAATACTCGTTTTGAAACGCCGTCTCGGTACCGTTCTCGCGCGTCACTCGGTATTGGTCCGGCTTCAGGCGTGAGCGCAGAACGGCGTCGTTCGGGACGGGCCGGTTCGGATCGAAGCCGGTTGTTTCTTTGCTGACGGCGTGCGCAGCGAGCGTAAAATAAAGGACCAGACCAACGAGGACGGCCGCGACTCCGAGTCCGATACACAAGCTCACCCGTGACGTCTCATCGCCTATGATTCGACCGCCGTTCATCTGCAAGCCTCGCCCCATCAGTGAACCAAAAGGCGAGGCTCAAGTCACTCTTTTCTTCCGAACGGCGAAAGATATTCGGCGTAGCCTTCCGATTCCATCTTGTCGGTAGGAATGAAGCGCAGGCCCGCCGAATTTACGGCGTAGCGCTCTCCGGTCAGCGAAGTCGGATCCTTGAAAAGATGGCCGAGGTGTGAATTGCTGAGTTTCGCGCGAACTTCGACCCGCGCCATGCCGTAGGAATTGTCGTCCTGTAGAAAAACCGCATCCGGGGAAATCGGTTTCGTAAACGTCGGGCGTCCGGTTCCGCTGTCGAATTTATCAAGCGAACTGAAGAGAGGATCGTTGGTGATCACGTCGACGTAGATGCCGGGGCGTTGATTGTCCCAATATTCGTTTCGGAAAGCGGTCTCAGTCGCGTTCTGGCGGGTGACGCGGTATTGGTCTTCGGTTAATTTCGATTTGAGAACGGAATCGCTCGGCACGGGCTTGAGATAATTGTAGTTGCCCGTCTTCTTTTTCTCCGCCTGGGTGCTGCTGTAGTGAAGGAATCCCGCCATCACTGCGATGGCGGCGAGCAACCCGAACCACAAAGTCAAATGGGACGAACGCTTTGAAGGATGTCGAATTCGGTGCATCGATTCCTTAACCCCCTAATTCATTAGACGGCGGGCGGCCCTCCGCTACTCAAATCTTTTCTTAGAGATCGCAGCCGAACACAAAGACGGTTTGACTGAAATGCGCCGCTGAGTTCTGGCAATTACTTTTTGTTTTCGAAAAGCGGCAAGTACTGGCCGTAGCCCTCGTCTTTCAGCTTCTCGACCGGAATGAACCGCAGCGCAGCGGAGTTGATGCAATAACGCATGCCGCCTTGGTCGCGTGGACCGTCGTCAAAAACGTGACCGAGATGTGAATCGCTTTTGCCACCGCGCACTTCGGTCCGCTCCGTGCCCAGGGTGCGATCGGATTTCTCCGTCACGCTGTTCTTGTCGATCGGCTTCGTAAAACTGGGCCAGCCCGTGCCGCTGTCGAATTTGTCGAGCGAGGTAAAGAGCGGTTCTCCGCTGATAACATCGACATAGATGCCAGCGCGATGATTGTCCCAGTATTCATTTCGAAACGGCGGCTCGGTCCCGCATTGCTGGGTGACGTGATATTGCTCGGGACTGAGCCTCTTTTTCAATTCTTCCGAAGAGGGCTTGGTCGAGCTTTGATCGGTGGATGATGGAGTTGTCATAGAAGTCGATTGTTGGGAAGAATTGTTTGGTTTTTGGGCGCCGGCGCGTTGCAGGAAAATCATGACGCCGATTAACACCACGAACACTACTCCGCAGAAAATCAACATTCCGCGCGAGGAGGGTGGGGGACGTTTCGGTAATTGGATCACGAAAGAAACTAACCGCTAATCCGCACGAATCAAAGATCCGAGAGGTCAGAGGTTGGCGGTCACAAGTCAGAACGCGTCGATTGCTGATCAATTGCTGACCTGTGATATCAGACCTCTGTCTTCAATCTGCCCGTCCAGCTTCGTGGACACGGATGTAGCGTTGGAAAACAAACAATCCGACCGGCGCCACAGCGGCGGCCAGGGCAAAGATGAACCACATGATTCCGGAATGTCGCGGGCCTTGCTCCGGACAAAACGCAGCGAGCAGCCAACCGCTTGTGCCAACCAAAAGTTTGCCGACGAGAAATGGCAGATAAGCAAGCGATCCGTATGAAGCTTCCTGACCGGGCGGTGCAATGGATGCCGCGTATTCATAAACTCGAGGGGAGTAGAAGGCTTCGCCGACGGAAAATACGGCGAGATAAAGCGTCGTCATTACATAATAAGGGTGGATCGTCCCCGACACCCCGAGATAGCTGTGTCCGAGGAATTGGCCCGGGACGCTGTTGGCAGCCGACACAAACCAATCGGTCGGTAACGACATGATGAACACGCCTGCGGCGCAGATCGCGCCGCCGATAATCACCATTCGGTAAGCGGAATATTTTTGAGTGAGCGCGCCAACCAGCGGCGCGAGAAAAATGATGAGGATAGAATTAATGCCGGCCAGTTTTCCAACGGGCGCATTTAATCCCAGCTCGCGATCGCCGAATTTCGGGAAGACGTAATCCATCTGCAAGAAGATAGCTTTGAGAAACCCAATGAGCAGAAAGAAAACGAGCAGCCGGAAAAATGCCGACTGGCCGAGCAAGCGCCGAAAGAGATCGGTCGTTTCCGCGGCGCTCGCGCGAATCGTTCCTAGGATCGTCGGATGCGTCTCTCGTTCCCGTTCTGCGCGACGCCGGAGAAAATAGATCGTAGGAAACAAAATGATCTCGAGCCCGAGACTGACCATGAACAATTGCTGATGCGTCGTTGGGGCGAAGCCGAAAAAGGTTGGATGAAAATCAAGTCGGCGAACGAAATCGAAAACCCAACCGGCAACGAAGTAGCCGACGTTCATGATCGCGTAGATGATGGAGAACGATATGGAGCGCTGTTGCGTAGTGGAATAAACCCGCGTCGCCGCGAGCAACACCGGAGTTCCCAGCGCTTCACCGACAGCGAGGGGAAGAACCCCGCAGACAAGCGCCAGCCATGGGATTGCCGTTACCACCATCACACTGCGCGCGACCGTGCAGATGGCGACGCCGAGAAAAAAAGTCCGTCGCAGTCCGATCGCATCGGTCAGCGAACCCGCCAGCAAAGTAAACACTGTCATCGCCGGCGCCCAAACCCATCCGACCAAAGCGCCGGCTGCTTGGTCGCTGAAACCGAGGTCCTTCGACAGCCACAAGACCATTGTCTTGTTCGTGACCGAATAGGCCGCATAGATCAGAAACTTGATCAGGAACGTCAGCCAGAGCTCGCGCCGCGCGCCACGCAGCACCGTGAACTTCGCGATAAAACCGCTAATGGCTCCCGGAGCGACATGCTCTTCCGCCGCGACCGCCTCTTTGATTGCTTCTCCCACGACTTGCGCGGGACAATAACCGATTCCGGGACGAACGCATGCGCCGGCCGCGGTTGCGAGATCAAGTCAGCCAATGAAGAGTCAGCGATTCAGTCGCGTCCCTTTTTTTATGAATCTATTTCAGGGCCGTCGCCTTCCGACTGCAAGCATCGCGCAGGCTTTCTCAATCCGGCGTTTATTTGCCTCCGGCTGTTTGGCTGAGTCCATCCAACTAATAAAATCCCTGCGCTCGATTGCCGTCAGATCGCGCCACTGCGCCTTCGCCAGCGGGCTGGCCGCGAGCGCGGTGTAAAGATTGAATGACACTATTGAATAACAGCAGGGGCGCCGCTTTCCGGCCACAAGCATCGAGCAGGCTTTTTCGATCCGGCGTCTACGTGTCTCGGATTGTTTAGCTGAGTCTATCCAGCTGATGAAATCTTTGCGCGCGATCGGGGTGAGATCCTGCCACTGGGCCTTCGCGATCGGGGCAGCCGCGAGAGCTTTGCGAAGATCTGTTGGCACCTGGAGTTCTTCTCGGGCGGACCTACGATTGATCTTCTTCATAATTGTTCTAGATCGAGTTCGGCTACTCTTGCCCTGATTAAATCCTTGCCCTTAAGTTTATCGACCGCAAACGGACAAATAATCCGTGACTCTTTTTCATCATGGTGCCGCTCCTTCGCGCGCTTGCATTTGACAGTTATGACATTAATGGGTGGTGTGAACAGCGGTCGGCCCGAGACCGAGCTCAATTTCTATCGGCAAGCGACGAACAAAATCGGCGGTATCTCAGGGGTGAAGCGGCGAAGTTCCTCGCCAGATTTTTTTGACGCGCGAGTTGTTTTTTACAACAACTTCGTCATGAACTCGCGGGCATCGAACGGCGCGAAGTTGTCGATCTTTTCGCCGGTGCCGACGAACCGGGTCGGAATTTTTAGTTTGTCCTGAATCGCAACCACGATTCCGCCTTTGCCGCTGCCGTCGAGCTTGGTCACGATTAAACCGGTGAGACCGAGCGCTTGATGAAATTCGCGCGCCTGAGTGAGCGCGTTGCCGCCGGTGGTTGCATCGACGACGAGAAGAATTTCGTGGGGCGCGCTTGGATCTTTTTTGGCGAGAGTTCGTTTAATTTTCTGCAGTTCAGCCATCAAATTGGTTTTGGTGTGTAAACGGCCGGCTGTGTCGCAGAGAAGAAAATCGAGCTGGCTTTTCGCCGCTTTTTGATAGGCATCGTAACAAAGGGCAGCGGGATCGGCCCCGTAGTGGCCTTGCGCCATTTCAAGTCCGAGGCGCTCGGCCCAAACGCCCAGTTGCTCGATCGCGGCAGCACGAAATGTGTCTGCGGCGGCGAGGAGAATCCGACATTGGCGG
>DATFXN010000006.1:0-6067 GCA_035315805.1 Chthoniobacterales bacterium | reverse complement strand
AGATTGCCGCGCCACTGATGATGCATGAGTCTTTCCATCGCTCGTGGATGAATCGCGGTAACGTTCTTGCCCTCCTTTGCGGCCGCGATTTTTAGCTCGGCGGCAATCAAACCTGGCAATTCTTCGAGACGCTCGCGCAGTGGCGGAATAAGCAACGTCAGACCGTTGAGCCGCTGAAAAAGATCTTCGCGAAATTTCCCGTTACGAACGCGTTCCCGCAGCGAACAATTGGAGGCGCATAGAATCCTGGCATTCGATTTGAGCATTCGCTCCGAGCCGAGGCGCTCGAACTCCCCGTACTCGAGGACGCGGAGAATTTTAACCTGAGCCAGCGGGCTCATCTCTGAGATCTCATCCAGAAAAAGGGTTCCGCCGTCTGCGAGTTCAAATTTTCCCTTCACACTTTGTTGCGCGCCGGTGAATGCGCCTTTCTCATGGCCGAAAAGCTGACTCTCAAGCAGCGTGTCGCTCATTGCCGAGGCATTGAAAGAGATGAAAGGTCCGGGGCCGCGCGCGGACGAATTGTGAATTGCGTGTGCAAGCAAAGTTTTTCCAGTGCCAGTTTCACCAAGAAGCACAACCGGGACATCAGATTTCGCGGCGAGGAGCGCGAGCTTGAGACAGCGCGACATCGCCGCATTGTTCGTCGTGAGATCTTCAACCTTGAGCTGGGACAATGGGCGATCCATGAGTGTGACCCGGTTATTGCCTCAAGTTCTCGCGCAATTGTCGAACAGGCTCGAACGCGTACTCGATCAAAGTTCGGCCACCGACAATGATGTGCGCCTCGCCTTTCATTCCAACGCCCAAGGGCAAGCTTTGCCCTTTTCCTCCGGGAATTGCCGTTTTTTCGAGGGAAGCGAGAGCAATGAAGCGCGGGCCATCGCTAGAGCTGATTGCGGAGGGGCTAATCCAATCCAGTTTTCCGTTGAGCGCCCCGTAGCGCTGGTAAGGAAACGCTTCGAAAAAGTAACGGACCTTTTGAGCAACGGCGAGCTTCGGCAAACCAGCTTCCTTCAACACCAATCGCGCACGCAACGCCGCGTTCCGTTGTGCGAGCTGACAAAGCACCTGACCTTGTTGAACGACGCTGCCCACTGTTGGCCGATCCAGCGAAATGACCACGCCATCATAGGGACTGCGAACCGTGAGCAAGTTTTGCTGCGCGTTTTCAAGGTCTGCCTTCAGAGCGGCGGTGCGCACCTTGAGTTTCTCAATTTCCGCCGCCTGTTCGCCGCGTAACTTGGCGTGATCCATTTCCATGCGTTCACGCTCCAGGTTTGTTTGCTGCAACGTCCGCTGCGCAACGCTGAGATCTTTTTCCGATCCAGCTGACTCGAGCCGAAGTTTAATAAGCTCGAGCTCGGAAATGCCGCCTTCTTTGGCAAGTTTTTCCATTCGTATGACTAAGTCCCGGCTCGTCTTGGTATGGTTCTCACGGAACTTTACTTCGCTCTTGGCCTGCTCGATCTCGGCCAGTTTAATGTTGAGCTGCGCCTGATAAGCCGACTCAGTCCGGGCGAGTCCATTTTCTTTCGCGCGCAAATCTTCCATCAACGTCCGAAGCTCAGTGTCTAAGTTGTGAATTTCATCTGAACGCAGCACGAAAAGTTCGTCACCCTTGTTCACTGTTTGGCCTTCGCTGACAGAAATGCGACTGATCACGCCAGGGTGGGCAGCTTGAATTGGATCCGCGCCTGTCGCAGGAACTAAAATGAACGGGCAATGGACTGCTTCGGGCAAACGCACTGCGATCGCGAACAAGAGGCCGACCAAAAATGCGCTCAACAAAACCAACGCCGTGTTCCTGATGACCCAAGGCGGCGGATCTTGCGGCAACATGTCGGACTCCAACTCAATCGAACCGCGTTGTGGTCTTGTCGTGCTCATGTCGACCCTGCGTTAGACGCCCAGTTGCTGACTCGACAAGTAGTAATAGAGCCCGCGCTGCGCCATTAGCTCATCGTGTGAGCCCAATTCCGCCACACTTCCTTTCTCGAGCACGACAATGGTGTTCGCTTCGCGAATTGTGCTCAGGCGGTGGGCGATGACGATAGTTGTCCGACCAGCCATTAGGCGGCCGAGATTTTCCTGAATCGCACGCTCTGATTCGGTATCGAGTGCGCTGGTCGCTTCATCGAAGATCAAGATCGGCGGATTGTTGTAAATCGCGCGTGCAATTGCAACGCGTTGTTTCTGTCCGCCGGAGAGAGCAAGACCCGATTCGCCAACCTTTGTTTCGTAGCCGAGCGGGAGACGCATGATGAAATCGTGCGCCGCCGCGGCTTGCGCTGCTGAAAGAACGCGATCCAAATCCGGCTCGATGTCACCGAAGGCAATATTTCGCGCGATGGTGTCATTGAAGAGATGATTTTCCTGTAACACCATCCCGATGTGGCGCCGGACATCGCGATAGTTCAGCGTTTTTAGATCGGTGTTATCGAAAAAAATTGTGCCTTCGGTTGGTTCCAAAAGGCCGGCGACCAGTTTGATCAACGTAGTTTTTCCGGAACCGCTGCGGCCGGCAAATGCAACCATTCGGCCTGGCATAATTTCGAGATTGATGTCGCTAAGAATATTTGGTGCTTCCGGGCCGCCGTACTTGAAACAAACTCCCCGCAGCTGGATGCGACCTTCCAGACTAGGCACTGGAATGAGCCGTGAACGATCGTGCCCTTGTTCCGGTTCCTGTTCGAAAATGTCGTTGAGTCGATTAAGCAGGACGGAAGCAAATTGCATATTGTCCCACACACCGAGGGTGCGCAGAATTCCCGAGTACGCCATCGCGGTGAGCGAACTAAAGGCGACAAATCCGCCGACGCTCAAGTGGCCATGAATCACTTGCGTCGCGCCCACCCAAAGAAAGATCGCTGTCGAAAGCAAACCGATGCTCTGGAGCATGCTGTCATAGGACATGACAATGAAACTCGCGCGAAACATTTGCTTCGAGACCGACAAAAACTCGCTCAACATTGCATCCCGAAACGCGCTTTCCGCTGAAGCGGCTTTAACCGCCTCAATTCCCTTGATGGCGTCGATCTGATGGGAGCTATACTTGCCCTGACTTTCTTCAACGCCAGCAAACAATGGTCGTAGCACTTTCACCGAAAAAAACATTAGACCCCCATATAGGGGTGTGGTTATGAGAAACGCGAGCATCAGGAGCGGGCTGTAGATCGCCATCAGACAAAGTGCGCCAACCAAAAAAATCAGGGCGAGCACCGCTCCGACCCCTTGTTGGACTGCAAATTGCCGAATTTGGCGCGCGCCATCGAGCCGACGTTGAATGTCTCCCGTGCGGCGGCTCGTGAAATAAGTCATCGGCAGCGAAAGCAGTTTCCGGCTAAGGAAATCAAGAATTGCGGTATCGAGCCGGACCGCGGCGAAAGCGAGCAAGTATTCCTGGGCGAGAGTTGAGAGTTGAACGAAAACGATCGCCGCAAGCATTCCCAGCAAAATCAGTCGCAGCAGGCCGATATCGTTCTCGACGATGACCTTGTCGACAACCATCTGGGTAAACACCGGAAAGACCAGTTGCAACATGCTCACCGCCACCGCCAATCCGAACACCTGAAATAGCATAACTTTGAAGCGGGTTAGAAATGGAATAATCCAGGCGAGCGCCGGTCGGCTTTCCGGCGCCTGTTCAAACGCAATCGTGTAATCAAAGAGCGCTGCGTAACCAGTCCACTTCGCTTCGAATTCGCGACGCGGCAGTTTGCGCAGGCCAAGCGCGGGATCAGCCACTCGCACGAATTGCGGATCGACATCGTAGAGCACGATCCAGTGATCGCCTTCCCAATGCACGATGGCCGGTAGTGGCATCATCGGAAGATTGCGAATCGAAACCTTCAAGGCGCGCGCAGCCAGTCCGAGCTCCGTCGCGGCGCGCACCAATGCTTTCAAACTCGTCCCGTCGGTCGCGGTGTGACAAAGCTGACGAATTCGGGCCAGGCTTACTTTTTTTCCGAAATGCCGGCAAATCATTCCCAGGCTGGCCGCGCCGCAATCCATTTCGTCGATTTGCTGAATGTGTTCGATCTTGCGGATGCGCTTTGCGCGCTTCCGAAAATAACCGCTCTCGTCGGCAAACGGCTCTTCTTTGTCTTCTGGCTCAACGGCCGCTTCTTCACGGTCGAGTTCGGTCTTATCGACGCGCCGGGTTTCGGCCGGCAAAAGCTCCTCCGTGAAATCGAGCGGGACGCGGGCCTCGGTTTTTGCCTCATAAAGCGCCAATCGGTCGGTGATGAGTTTGTCGAATTCGGGGAAGCGCTTTCGCAAATCCAGGGCCGCTGCCGGCTCGAGCGCTAACAGTTGGCAATCGGTAGATGCTTCGACCGACGCGGCGCGGGGCGCGTTATTTAAGATCGACAACTCTCCGAAAAAATCGCCTTCGCGATAAAAGGCCAGATTTAGTGGGCGCCCGTTGCCATCACCGCTGAACGCACGCGCCCGCCCTTTTTCGAGAACATACAACGGTCCGGCCGGGTCTCCTTCGCGGATGATCAGGCTGCCTTTCGTGAAACCGACCGGCACCAGCTTGTCGATCATGCTCCGCAGGGCGGCTCCGGGGAGGCGGCCGAAATTAGTGAATTGATAAAGAAAACTTTGCACGGCGCGATTGCGCCCGATCATTTCGATGTAATGCCTCAGGTCGGGGACCTGCGCGACCAGCCCGAGAAAATCGTTACGATCAAGGCGTAAGACATCCACCGCCGTACTGCAACGCACTGTCGCCGTTCGGCGTCCGCCTTCGGCCAACGCGGCTTCGCCGAAACTATCTCCCGGTTTCAACACACCGAGCGGAATCTCTTCGCCATCTGCCTTGATCTTAATAGCGCGTGCTCGACCGCTAGTGAGAATGTAGAAGGCATCGGCCGGATCGTCTTGCTTCACGATTGTGTCGCCGAAATCGTAATGTTCTCCCCGCAATAGTGGCTCGAGGACCCCGAAATGTTCGTCCGACAGAAAGCGAAAAGCGGAAGAACGCCGAATAATCTCTGTGTCGGGCGCTTTCATTCTGTCGATACTGCCTGCAACCGCTCCTGAACATGTTCGCTTGCTAACGCGGCAAAATGTCGCTCGAGCAACCGCTGATCGATTCGCTCCTGCACAATCGTGTCGCTCAAGTCGGGTTCGCTTTTCTTCGTGATCCGGTACAACTCGAACCCCTCATCACGCGGCAACGGTTCCAGTAAATCTCCAGCGCCCACGCTCCAGAATCTTTGTTGCCAGTCCGGCGGAACGTCCTCGTGCCGAAAAGTGATCCGCCGATAAGGATACCGTGCTTCAACAGCGAGTTCTTCCATCGACATGCCGTCTTCGCGAATGCAAAACAGTGCTTCTCTCGCGGCATCGAGCGATTCCACTTCAATCATTTCGGCTTCAAACCGAGTCATTGGCATGCGCAACATGGCCAGTTGTTTTTTTCGCGCCTCCGCTGTCAACACGCTTTCGTGATCGCGACGGTAGGCCGCTTCCATTGCCAGCATTTCTTCCAGCCACTGCTCATTGCGGCCAATGTGATCGAGCCAATCGGTCAGTTTTGATCCTTTGATTTCACTGCGATCAAGAAATCGCCGACGCTCGGCGCGAAGTTGTTGCGGATCGACATCTTCCTGCTTGCTTGCAGCAAGCGCCGCGAGCCGCCACGTCAATTGCTTCGTCAAGCGATCCAGCTCGCCGGCGAAAATCAGTTCGGTAGCAAAAAGTTGACGCAGTTCATCTGCTGCCGAGACAAGACCTATATTCTCGGCTGAAATTTTCTCCTCAAGTGACGTCCGCCAATATCGCCGCGCGAAATAATCGCTGAAATCTTCCAAAGTTAGGCCACGGTCGTGCAGCCATAGCTCTGTTTCTTCGGCCGTAATTAGATCATGCTCATAGCGAAACGACTCCGCCATCTCGCTGATGGCATCGTCGTCGGGCTCCAAGTCCAACTCTTTTGCCTGTTCTTCCGCCTTGATATTGCAGAGAAATTCTTTCCAGATCGCTTTGAGCTCGCCGCGAAAGAGAGCTGCATCGATTGCGTCGCGTACATTGTATTCGCGACCGCGGCAAGCGCAGA
>DATFXN010000005.1:0-3812 GCA_035315805.1 Chthoniobacterales bacterium | reverse complement strand
CTTAACGCGAATACCGGCAGCTTCTTCCTGAGAGCAGAGCTTGACCAGCGGCGGCCCGCGCGCGCTCCGCGGCCAATCACCGCCGGCTATGTCGCAGTTCGGTAGTTTTCCTGGAGTGTTCCGAGTCGATCTTCGGCTGCGCCCGGAGGGTTCGGCTGGACCGCTGACTCGATCTCTAGAAAGCATGGAGAATTATTACGCCGGTTTTGGCGAGACCTGGGAGCGTCTCGCGTTGATCATAGCAAACCACCGTCTTTTGAATTAGCGGCGTGCGTTGCCCGCAGTTCTCTAATATGCGCGTCTGCGACGGGCGCCTCCGCACAAAAAAAACGGTGCACGATTAGCAGAACTCTCCCGCTCAACCGACTCGGAAACGAACGTCGCGAATGATTTTTCCGCCGAAGCGCTGCTTCAACTTTCGCAAGACCTCGATCTTGGCTACCTGTTCGAGCTCATAATGCAACGCCGGCTGGAGCACGCGCACATAAAGAATGCCTTGGCGCAACGCCACCGGTGCGGAATGGGCGGCGATGAATTCGCCGACGATTTTGCTCCAAGCCTCCTGGACTTCCGTTTCGTGCAATCGCTCTTTCAATCCAAGCCGCTGCATTAATTTCGGCAACACGTCGGCCGGCGCGGCCCAGCGATTGTGCGGAAGTTTTTTTTCCGGTAACCCGCGCCACTCGGCGATGACGGCGGCGCGAAGGGCGGGATTCATGAACTTCAGATGCTAGATACTCGATCCTCGATACTCGATTAGAATTCAGAATCCAGCATCAACTATCCAATACCTGCGCGCCAGGAGCGAGGATCGACAATCAATACCGCCGCCGCATGTTGCTGGGCAGAATATTCAACTCGGTCCGGTATTTGGCCACGGTGCGGCGGGCGATCGGTATCCCGCGCTCGCTCAAGATTTCTACGATCTCGTTGTCACTCAACGGCGCGCCGCCATCTTCGTTTTTCACGAGGTCGAAAATTGCTTCCTTCACACTGGTGTTGCTCATCGATTCGCCACTCGAAGTTTGGTAGCCAGGCGTAAAAAAATATTTCATCTCGAACACGCCTTGCGGGGTAGACATGTACTTTCCGGAAATCGCGCGACTCACCGTCGTTTCATGCACGCCGACCGCGTCCGCGATCTGCACCATCGTCATCGGCTTGAGGAACGCGGAACCCTTTTCGAAAAATTCGCGCTGCCGTTTCACGATCTCGTGGGCGATGTTGGAAATGGTTTGCTGCCGTTGATGGATCGATTTGATCAGAAATTTTCCGCTCCGGATCTTGTCGCGAATGTAATCCTTCACTTCGCTGCCGTTGCGGTCCTGCGCCATGATGTCTTTGTAAGTGTTGCTGATGCGCAGATGCGGAATCTGTTCGCCATTTAAAATCACCTGATAGTTGCCGTTTACTTTTTCGACCGTCACATCCGGCAGCACGTAATTTTGGGGCGCCTCGGCGAAAATCGCCCCCGGCCGCGGATCGAGTTGGGCAATGTTGTTCGCGCATTTCTGGACCTCCTCGACGCTGATCCCAACCCGGCGCGCGATTTCGGGGAACCGGCGTTTGCCGAGGTCCTGCATATGATCGGCCACAATTTTGTATTCGAGGCTGTTTTGCCGGCCTTCCCGCTTGAGTTGAATAAGCAAACACTCACGCAAATCGCGCGCGCCCACACCCGGCGGATGAAAGCTCTGGATGAGCATGAGCATGTTTTCGAAATCTTCCCGCGCTATCCCGGTGTTAACCGCCATTTCTTCCGGCGTCGTCTGCAAAAATCCGTTGTCGTCGATATTGCCGATGATCAGTTCGGCCGTCTTGCGATCGTCCGCGTCGAGCGCGTTTTGGTTGAGCTGACCCATCAAATGCTGCTGCAGTGTTTCCTGGGTCGGGATGGAATCGAAAAAGAACTGACGCTTTTCCTCCGCTTCCTGCGAGCGCCCGCTGTAGCTGCTCGATTGCGCCATGTAATCGCGCCATTCCTCATCGAGCTTAGCCAGTTTATCGAATTCCTCTTTGAAATTGTCGTCCGCAGGCGAGTCCGATTCCGCCGGCGCATCGGGATTCGGTGCATCCGGCAATTCTTCCAATACCGGATTGGTCTCCATTTCCTGCCGAACGAGATTTCTTAATTCGAGAAGTGGCGCCTGGAGAATGAGCAGACTCTGCTGAAGCTGGGGGGAGAGGACCTGTTGCAGAGAAAGATTCTGCGTTTGGTGCATCCCAAGACCGGCCATATCTCGATTTTACTGTCGGGCGAGCGACAGGCAAGCAGGTTGCGGGCCGCGACCCGAGCGCTCTCCTCATTTCGCATTCGGCAACATTTTCGGGAACACGACTTGCAGCTCGTCAATCTTGAACGGCTTCGTCACGTAGTCGTACGCGCCCATCTTCATCGCCTCGACCGCGGTCTCGACGGTCCCGTAGGCCGTGATCAAAATCACCGCCGTTTGGCGGTGATGCTCCCGAAGGTGTCGGAGCACATCGACCCGGTCATCGTTTCCATTTTGATGTCGGCGATCACGACCTGGGGGCGCGATGCCGTCCAATTGCTCGACTGTTTTCGGCGCAGAGTTAAACGGGAAAACCTGGTGTCCTTTTTCGCGACAGAGGGTCACAATGGCTTCCACCATTGCGGCTCGTCATCGATAATTGCGATTTTAGCGACGGCGAATCTCAGCGCGGAGAATATTTGAGAAAAAGAAAGCGGTTTTGAGAATTTCGCCGTTAGGCCAGACTCCGGCGGCGAGTTATCGACCAGCTCACCGGCCGATCGAATTCAATAATCTCATCGAAAACCGATTTCGACGTTGTGAACGGAATCGCGATCAAATCCGCACTGAACCCCGACCGAATTTTGCCGAGCGAGTTTTCCTGCCGCAGCGCACGCGCCGGATTAATCGTCACCATTCTTAGAATTTCCTCCGGCCCGACAATCGGAAATGCTTCCTGAAACGCCCGCATCTCCGCAAACAAACTCAAATCCTCATTGCTCGCTAAACTGTCGGTCCCGAGGCACACGTTGAATCCAAGTTTACTCAACTTCTGAAACTGAAATGGCGAATGTCCGAAATAATCGTGACTCCTCGGACAATGAGTTAGCGAAGATTCGCGAGCGAACTCCTTCAGCAAATCAAAATCAGTGTCGGCGAGCTCGTTCAGATGGACGAGTAACCAAGCTTTTGTCATGTCGAGCGGAGCCGAGACATCTCTAATTATTTCTGAGAAACGCCTGATCGGCGTTGCCGCCCCACAATCATTCATCTCTCTTCTGATCTCTTTAAGAAATTCGTAAAGCGACCCGTGCGCCTCTCGAAACATCGACATTTCCTCGCGTGACTCGGCCATGTGTGTAGTGAGCAAAACGTTTTCACGTCGCGCGACCTCGCTGCAGCGCCGATACAAATTCGCCGATGCCGTAAACAGCGCATGCGGCGCGAGTCCCCAATGCTCCGCCACTCTCAGTTTCTCGACTGCAAGGTCGACGATGTCGTTCGCCCGGCTCGGCTCACGCACATCAATCAACTCCGCGAACCACCAGGTTCGAATTGGCCGTTCGATTCGCGAAATCAATTCCGGAAACGCGGTCAAGTTTGCAATCGCAGTCGTTCCGAATCGCTTGGCTTCACCGAACCCTTCGTGAATCGAGCGAACATAATCGTCTGGCGAAAGCTTCGCTTTCTCCGCATTGATAGCGCCGATCCAGTCCGGAAACGATTTCTGGCGCGGAATTTTGCCGCGCAGGCAGGTATAATCGAGGTGACAGTGCGCGTTGATTAGCCCGGGCAGCAGCGCTTGCTCGCCAAGATCGA
>DATFXN010000004.1:0-16205 GCA_035315805.1 Chthoniobacterales bacterium | reverse complement strand
CCCGATACCGGCCGCGAACGAGCCTCCGCTAAATCGCAGAGTCGCGTCTGCATGGGAATGACGCGTCGCTGCCTGCGCGAAGCCAGTCATCACTGCGAATACGAGCGATAGAGTTGTGATTTTTTTGAGATTGTTCATATGTTTCACTGTTATCGACAAGGATTCGACGGTGATGGACGAGTTGGTTTCATTAAATTTTTCGCGACAGACGTTGGCTCGCTTGTAAGAGTCGAACCACTCCCGCGCGCCGGCCGTATCGTGGCGATCGGATCGGCAGTTCAAAAACTGGCCGGAACACTCGATCTCGTGCTTGTAACGGTCAACGTGCCTCTCGACTGGCCCGCGTTAATAAGCGCCCTGGCACCCAACGGCCGCTTGCACTTTGTCGGAGTTGTTACAGATCCCGTTCCGGTTTCTATTTGGCCGCTGATCCCTGGACAGCAAAGTATATCCGGTTCACCGATCGGTTCACCAACTGCAATTGCAACAATGTTGGAATTCGCGGCAAGGCACAACATAACGCCGCAAACCGAGCATTTTCCCATGAGTCGAATCAACGAGGCTTTTGACCATCTCGAAGCTGGGAATCCGGTTGACGCATGGCGTCCCGGTGCGCGACCACATTGCCGACCCGAATCGTTAGCTGGAACGAAAAGAGGATTAATGCCGGTCTAGGTCTCAATTCGCGGCCAGAAGAATAGGCCGCACCTCAACCGCGACCGCCGAATGTCCAGACGCCACTTTTTGGCAGCAAGAGCAATGAGCCGCAAGGACGCCGCCCCTCGTTGTGGAGCTTTATGTTGCGCAAAGTAAAGCGCGCAGTTTTGAGTCACTGTTGGTTCTATCATAGTCGCAGGTTTTGTGTTTCGGGGATTTATTTGCTGGCGTCGCAAAACTCGCGCCTCAACCAGCTAGCGGAGTCGGGCTCGACCTAGAGGTGGTGGGGGTTATGCTTCCCTTTCTGCCAACCAAAGTGGTGTCCGGGTGGTGTCGGCTTGGGTGTCACTCTGGCCGGATTGTTATGGGGTCCGAAGCCAATTCCATTGCCCTTTCCGAAGCCAATTCCCTTGCCACCACCCGGCTTCGCCACGACGTACATCGACATCGAGAGCAAGCCCAACATTACGGTAAACATTAATTTCGCTTTCGTCGCCACTTTCATGATCTTTCCCTTTTGTCCTAGAAAATTAGGTTAACCGCTCCAACCGAAAACGTTTTGGTTCAAATTAAATCGTCTAAGGATTATTCTGATTTTTGTCGCGGAACGGTCTGTTGCAACTCCACGCGCGCGCGAGGACTCGCGGGCTCAATCCCACTGGACAAGTGACTGCGACCGTTGACGCGGTGTTGTTTTAGTTGCATCCGACGGCGCATTCTGAAAAGATCGGGCTCTCGTGCGGTTCCTTATTGAAATAATCATTATCGCTGCACTGATTTATCTCGGTTGGGAAAAACCTTTTAAAGAACGGGTGAATCAGGTGCGCGGGATTTCTGCGGTCAAGCAAACTGAGTCTGCTGCGCAAAGCACTCCCGCGGAAACGCCCACGCCAACATCGACCCCGTAGCAGCCTGACACCACTCCACGCGCGTGCGCGTGGGCGCGCGAGGGCTGCCGAAACCATTGACGCCATGTTGACGGTATCAGCGTCTGAAATGGCCGGTTTGTGTCGCCGATGTTCGCACAT
Organism: Chthoniobacterales bacterium; assembly: GCA_035315805.1. Taxonomy (GTDB): domain Bacteria; phylum Verrucomicrobiota; class Verrucomicrobiia; order Chthoniobacterales; family UBA10450; genus AV40. Next base: position 14,520 of record DATFXN010000004.1, on the reverse strand, counting down.
GCACGAGAGGCCAGAACTCGTTAGGCGTGCTGCAATCATCGCCGTAACGCGTACGCGCGCACGCGTACGCGCTAGCTCCGTAGACATGATTTTGTCGCAAGCGTTGCTGTTGGTATCTTGATCGGCGCTTCGCGCACCGCAAGCAAAAATAGATCCGACAAGCGTGCGTCGAACGATACATCACTGAAGAAACGGAAAGGGCGGGTATGAGACGATTGTCGTTAGTAGCGACTGGGCTCGCGATTGCTTTGTCTGTCAGTGCGCAAACAATACAAACAACGCGCCCGAATGAGCGCAAACGCGCTTTGGACCCCAAACAAAGCGCGAACGTGTTACACAGCACGACCGTCTTTCGAAATGGGCACGAGACCAACGAGCATATAGACCTGCATCAAAGCTTTCGTGAACCAAATGATCTTCACTTTGGGATTGGATTCCACGATCGAGCTTGGTGGCTCAGGAACTACTCCATCCTGTTGATGGGCGGCTGCTACTTCTATCTGGCCGACGACGGTTGCTGGTATCCCGCCCACGGGTTTCACCTCAGCTGCTACTACCCGATCGGCGTAGTCTATTGTGAGTGAAAATTCGATGCGGCGCATAAACGCCTCAAACCCCAGATAACTAGGTGGTCGTTACTCAGCTTCACGCGACACAAATTTGAGCTCTTTTCCCGCACCACTGCACGCGCGTGCGCGTGCGCGAGGGAGCTCGGCGTCGCTCATGTGCTGGAAGGCAGCGTTCAGCGCCACGCGCGTGGCGCCGACGGGCCGTTCGTCGACGCAGAGCGCACAAGGAGACTCGGCGATTCATTCGACGATCTACGCAGACTACTAGGTTTTTTCCGTAAGGCCAAAGGCCAAGGTGCCGCCCACGCTCGGTGGTCAACATTGGAAATTAAAGGAGAATTGAAAGTATGGAACGAACAATCACTCAAACCGGCGCACTCTATTTTGTGCAACACAAGGGGAAACTCCCGGATACACCACGGCTGCTGCGAACTGGGCTGCCACGGACGGCCTTTTATCACAATGACCTAGACAAGCGGCAAAGCGCTGTCGCCGAACCTGATGAGCAAATTTCGAAGTGGTATTCATGAACGGCTGAGAAAGCGCACGTAGCAGGGACCTTCTCCAACTGTCAGCGGCGAATAAAAACGTGGATCATTTCCCTCACACCTTTCCAGTCGCCTTCGGCGGCTTCAAAGAGTTTCGCCACTTGCTCCGGCGTGAACGGTTTCTGCGCCAACTTCCTCGACAGCGCGTTCCGGCGCGCTCTAGCGCCATCGAGGGGCGCTCTGAAACGGCAACAGAACGGCAACCTAAGTCATTCTTCCTAGCATAGCGTTGGTCTCCGGAGCCAAAGGTTGTGGGTTCGACCCCGCCGGGCGCAGTTCAATTACCCATTAGACGCGGGTAAGGGCCGATGACCCTTGCAAATCTTGATTGATTGCCTGGAGTTCGGCGATCGTTGCTCGTAATTCGGCGGTACGTTCGGAAATGATACCTTGGGAGTACTGGAGACCATGATGATTACTTCGGAGCGCCTTTTCGACTACATCTCGAGAATTATCGTGGGAGTACTCATGGCTGGATTATTGGCCCTATTCACGCATTGGGTGTGGCCTGAGATGTGGCTGGCTGTTTTCATCGCTTTTCTCGTCTACTGGGGTTTTGGCGCGGTGGACACGCTGCTGGCCGAGCGCCATGGCGTTGTAAGAACGTCAAAGTATGGTTGGAGGTCTGTCACGCATTCCGATATAAGAACGCTGATCCTCGTACGTGCATTTGGGGCGATGTCGCTTCGATCATTCTAGGAATTGTTCTGGGTTTCTTGGTCACGGGCCTGGTCGGACTCGTTTGGCCGGCAACCAGATGGCTGGTGTTCTTTCTTGTGTTCGGCCTTTGGACAACCACGATCGTGGTCCGAATGCTCAATGCGTGGCGAAACTATTGAAAGATCGTTATCTAATGCTATGTCAGGGCCTCGATCCGGCTCAGCAAATCCTTTTTGCTTGTCATGCCGGTGATCTGATCGCGTAGCTGGCCGTTTTTGAAAAAGAGCAGCGAAGGAATCGCGCGAATGTTGTACTTGAAGGAGAGGCTCTGATTCTGGTCGACGTTTACTTTCGCAACCTTGAGTGCGTCGGCTTTCTCGTGCGCAATTTCGTCCAGGAGCGGCGCGATCAATTTGCACGGGCCGCACCATTCGGCCCAAAAGTCCACTAACACTGGTTTGTCGCCGTTGATTTCACGGTCAAAGTTTGATTCGTCGAGATTGATTGTCGCTGAGTTTTCCATGGTTTAGGAAAGATAGTTCCAAATCTGAAGAATCAAAACGGCGGCAGAGGCCGCCAGCAACGCCCAGCAGAGCGGGATGGGAATTTGTTGGATCCGCCTTTGCGGCTCCGGCCTGACGGAGACAGTGGTTGCAGGCGTTTCGACTGGGGGCAGATCGATCAGCGGCTGCGTCTTTTTCATTTGAACCGCCGGCTTGGTTGGCGGGTCCGGTAAAACGGCGATCCGCGCTGTCTCTTTTTCGGGCGAGGCGGGTGTTGCCCCCGCTGGCATTGCAGTGGAAGGCGCCGCAGCCGGCTGCGCCGATACGGCGATGCGAACCGTCTCCTTTTTTGGTTCGTTTGAGTCCGGCATGCGGGGTTTTGCGCGAATAACAAGGTTGCCTCAGCGGGCGGATTTTGTCACCCCCGAAGTGTGGGCCCCAATACAAGATGACGCGATCGAAGAACTTACGCGATTAAATCGTAACCGCGTGCGCCGGTGATTTGCCGCATCACGAATGCCCCGACCGGCGCCGGTTCCGACAAGATCACGCGCGCGTCCACATCTGGCGCGTCCGCTTCTGTCCGCGCGACAAGCGGCTGGTCAACGAGCAGTTTCAGTTCATCGCCAATTTTCTCTCGTGCGATCTCGTGCGCGATTTCTTGCTGGATCGACATCGCCGCGCGGTAGCGTGCGTTTTTAACCTTTGCTAGAATCTGATTCGGCATTTTCGCCGCCCGGGAGCCGTCCTCGCGCGAGTATTTGAAAATCCCGAGCCGCTCGAACCGAACACGCTCAATGAATTCCAGTAACGATGCGAATTCCTCGTCCGTTTCGCCCGGAAAACCAACGATGAATGTCGTCCGTAGTGCCAAACCGGGAACCCCGGCCCGGAGTCTGGCGATCAAATTCTCGATATGCGTGCGCGACGTTTCCCGTCGCATCCGGTGCAGCATGGATTCGTGAATGTGCTGCAACGGTATGTCGATGTAACGCGCGACTTTGCTGCAACTGGCAATCGTCTCAATCAGTTCATCGCTCCAGTGCGCCGGGTGTGTGTAAAGGAGCCGCACCCAGAAATCGCCGTCGATTTTTTGGATCGCGTGCAACAGCGTCACGAGGGTTGGCCCGCGTGCGGAATCGACCGGCTGACGCGGCCCGGCTCTTTCGCTCCACAAATCCATTCCGTAATAAGTCGTGTCCTGGCTGATCAAGTTGACCTCGCGCACGCCTTCCGCGACGAGCCCGCGAATTTCGGCGACCACCGACTCCATTGCCCTACTGCGATGTTTGCCGCGCATTTGCGGAATGACGCAGAAACTACAGGGATGATTGCAGCCCTCGGCAATTTTCACATAAGCCGAGTGCGCGGGGGTAAGGCGAAAGCGCGGCGTGTCGTAATCCGGAATGTACGTCGGCCGGGTGTCCGCGAACGCAAGATCGACACCGTCAGAATCAACGTCAAACGCCGAGCTGTCTGAAATGAGCGTTGAATGTTGAGTGTTGAGCGTTGGACGCTTTCTCAAAAGCTTCTCAACGATCTCCCCAAGCTCCACCACCTGATCCAGTCCGATAAACGCATCGACTTCCGGCATTTCCTCGCGCAACTCGCGCGCGAAACGTTGCGACATGCAGCCGCTCACGACCAATTTCTGTCCGGTGCGTTTGTTCAGACCGCGCGCCTGATGCGCTGACAGGATCGCCTCGATTGATTCTTCCTTGGCCGAATCGATAAAGGCGCACGTGTTTACGACAAGCACGTCCGCGTCGTCAGCCGAGGACGTGATCTCCATGCCACGTTCGAGCACGCTTCCGAGCATGATCTCGGCGTCCACCAAATTCTTGGCGCAGCCGAGACTGATCATGCCGACCTTTGTGCTCATGTTGGAATGAAATGAAATAGCGTGATTGCTATTCGACGGTGACGTCTTCGTCCCCACTTGCAATCGCTTTGCCGTTTTTCTTGATCTGAATCGCGTCACGATCCAAAACGCGGACCGCAATTTTTTGCCCGCGGAACTCAACGGTCCCGTCGCTGGGCGAAATCCATCGTTCGAACGCCGGCTGGAGAGATTCATTGTCCACCACGACCTTAATATAGGTTTTCTTCAGCGGTTTGATCGCAACTTGGTTTGGGCCCTGCGCTTCGGTGGCGGACTGTTGAGCGGCTTGGGTTGCTCCGGCTTTTGCTAGGTCTTCTGGAAGCACTGGCTCGGCCCGTCGCACTTCCGGTTCTTTTGTTGGCGCAGCGCTCGCCTTCGCCGCTGCCTTCGCATTCGCGAAAGCCGGCACAAATGCCTCCGGTATCGGAATCGACGGGGCTACAGTTGCCACGGGCGGGGCAGATTTTTTTTGAGCTTCAGCAACGACTGGCGGCGGAGAAGCCGCACGCGACGGAGCTTGGGCAACCGGCGCGGCCGTTGCCGCCGGCGATTGCGCCAGGATGTTTTGCTGCTGTGGCGCTTGCGCCTGTGGAGCCGGCGCCGGTTGTTGCGGCGGCGCTGATTGCACGACCGTCGGTTGCGGAACTCCCACCATTTGGTGCGGCAAAGTCCGTTGAATTCTCAGAATGAACTGCATCAACATGAAACCGAGAATGATCACGCCGATCGCGATCAGCAAACCAAACGGCGATTTTCTGTCGCCGCTGCTTCGCGGACGATGGCGCACGACCGGCGCGCGGGTCGCCCGGACCCGGCGCGGCTTCGGCGCCGGCTGGTCCTGCAAATACGAATAACCATCGAGCGTGACTTCGCGCGATGTTTCAAACACGTCGAGATACGGCGTTACATCGACATCGAGAAATTTTCCGTAGATTTGAAGGAAGCCTTTGGCGTAGGCGAGGCTGGGAAACTGCGAAAAATCGTCGGCCTCGATTTCTGCGAGACGGGACGGTCGAATTTTCGTCAATCGTGCGGCTTCATCAAGCGTAAGGCCGCGGGCCAACCGCGCCTCTTGAAATTTCTTGCCCAGACCTTCGATTGTCATGATGGGTTTCGTCGGCTAAACGGCGGCGTCGAGATCGACTAGGATCTCGCGCGGTTTGGCCCCTTCGCCGGGACCCAAAATACCGCGCTGCTCCAGAATATCAACGATTCGGGCCGCGCGTGTGTAGCCCAATCGCAGTCGTCTTTGAAGGAGAGAAGTGGACGCCCGTTTTTCCTGGCGAATGATTTCCAGGCATTTTTCCACCAACTCTTCATCTTCGTCTGTGATTTCTTCCGTGGAGCTGGAGGCTGCCTGAAGTTTTTCGTGCATTCCGGGATCGAACGCCGGCCGACCTTGGGCTGAAACGAACTCAACCAGCCGCCGGATTTCCTCATCCGTCACCAACACACCTTGGGCGCGAATCAATCGCGATGCACTTGGCGGCAGATAAAGCATGTCGCCCTGACCGAGCAAACGGTCGGCGCCGTTCTCATCGAGAATGACGCGACTGTCGATCTTGCTCGCAACTTGAAACGCGATCCGGCTCGGGATGTTCGCTTTGATCACACCGGTAATCACGTCCGCACGCGGCGTTTGGGTCGCGACGATCAAGTGAATTCCCGCCGCCCGCGCCATTTGGGTGATCCGCGCAATCGCGCTTTCCACGTCCGCCGGCGCGGTTTGCATCAAATCGGCCAACTCGTCGATCACTACGACCACGAAGGGAATTTTTTCCGGGATGGGAATTCTCTGTTCTGGGGGGGCTGCTGCGGCCGTGTTGGCCGCAGGAGAAGAGTTCCCGGGCGACCCCGCCGCCTCTACATCAAGATCGACATCCTGCTTTTTCTTCGGCCGCGCGTTGAAGCTGATCACGTTGCGCACGCCGACGCGAGCGAATATTTTATAGCGACGTTCCATTTCATCGATCAACCAGCGGAGCGCGAGCAGCACTTTTTTCGGATCGGTCACGACCGGAAACGCGAGATGCGGCAGTACGTTGTAATGCTGCAGCTCGACGACCTTGGGATCTATCATGATAAAGCGCAGTTCTTCCGGCGTGAATCGGAAGAGCATGCTCGCGATGAGCGCATTGATGCAGACGCTTTTGCCAGCACCAGTCGTACCGGCGACGAGCAAATGCGGCATCTGCGCGAGATCGGTGATGATCGCTTTGCCGTAGACGTCTTTGCCGAGCGCGAGCGGGATTTTGCTTCGCGTTTTCGCTTCATCCCAATCCGTGGATTCCAACAACTCGCGCAGCGTCACCGTGACTTTGCGCGTGTTGGCGAGCTCGATCCCGACCGTGTCTTTGCCGGGGATTGGTGCGAGGATGTTGATCCGCTCCGCGCGCGTGGCGCGGGCGAGATCGCGCTCGAGACTGACGATTTTGTCGACCCGCACGCCTTTTGCCGGATAAACTTCATAGCGCGTGATCGTCGGACCCTTGGTGATGTCACCGGGCGCGACTGCGATCCCAAATTGCGCCAACGTGTCGATCAACGTCTGTTGAACACGCTGCAACTCGCTCAGGTCAGCGCCGCCACGGCCTTCTGGATCGTGTTCGTTCAGTAAATCGAGACCGGGCAACGTGTAGGTTTTCGGGTCCCAACTCCGACTCGTCAGGCTCCCTGCGGTGGATGTCGATCTTGCTGGAGCGCCGCGCAACTCCGCGAGCGACGGTTTTTTGCGCGCAGCGATCGGTTCGTCCGGAAGCGCAGTTGTGTCGACAACCTTCGGCGCTGGACGGTTCGCTAATTCGTCCGGCGAAATTAGCGTAGTCGCGGCTTCCGGAACAGCGGCGCCTTTCTTTTTCAACTGCTTCTCGATGGAACGGCGCTGTTTCGCCAACTCACGCTGGCTGATCTCGAGCTGGCCTTTGATGTCCGCTTTGCGTAGTTTTCGATGTAGCCGCCGCTCGTGCAGTCTTGCCAATGCTGCGCGCGTGCCAGAAACCGTTTGGCGAACGACATGGATTGGGCGAAGCCCAGTGACCAAAATCAGTGACGCGACATAGATTCCGCCCAGTAAAATCAGCGAGCCAACTCTGCCCATCGAGCTGAGCAACAAAGTTTTGCCAAAGAAATAGCCGACCCACCCGCCGGGGCCCCGAACATTCGAGGGCACCTTCCATCCGAGCCGAATGCTGATTCGCAGCAACTGGTCGAGACACGCTCCCGAGGTAACCACCAGGACCAGCCACGGAGCGCGTCGCCACAGCCGCAAGTCGCCGTGAAATAATTTCCCCCAACCAAACCCGAACAGCAGGGCAGCAAGCAGGTACGACGCGGCCCCGATTAAGAAACAAAAAATACTCGCGAAAATCGCGCCGAATGGTCCGATCAGATTTTGCGCCGGCTTGTTCGGGGGCGAGAGATAACTCCACGGCACCCATGAAGGCAGATCTTTCGGGTTGTAGGAAATCAGCGCGAGGAAGAGCAGGGTTCCGACGCCGAGTAAAATAATGGCGACGACTTCGTTCCAGGCGCTGTTCTTTGTGCTGCGGGACACCGGCGATCGCTGATACTAATGCTGCAAGCGCGCCGTTTAGCAACACACTCTCTTACTCCTCCTCTCGCTCTTAATTTTCATCCAAGGAGTATGAGTAAGATACGAAGGACAACCTTTCATCTTGCGCATGACGCGCCGGCCCGATTACTTTCCGGGCGCGTTATGCATTTTGGCCTTCGCGAAGTCGCTGCCGCCATCTCTGCCGGCGCGCTGATTTTTTGCTCTTCCTGCGAGAAACATCACCTCGGCGAAGATCCGGAAGTGCAGAAGGAACGTGTCGATAAGCCGAAAGGCCGTGAAGAGGATGCCGACGCGCCAAACAAGGCGGATGTTCCTGAAAGTGCCACGCCGAAGCGGACGCCGGTTGATTTCTTTCCCAAGAGCACACCGTCGCCCTGAGCAGATTCGTTATGGCTAAATATCAATATCTGACTTCGCCGCCGAAGATCAGTGGGTGGCCGCCCGGTGTTCCTTACATCATCGGCAACGAAGCGGCCGAGCGTTTCTCGTATTACGGGATGAATTCCATCGTCGTGATTTTCTGGACGACGTTCCTTCACGACCAGGCCGGCAATTTGGCGCTAATGGCACCGGAGCAAGCCGACGCGTGGTACCACACATTCGTGTCGGCGCTTTACTTTTTGCCGTTGCTCGGCGCGATCCTCGCCGATGCGTTCTTTGGAAAATTTTGGGTCGTCTTCTGGTTGTCGATCGTTTATTGCGCCGGGCACGCCACCCTTGCTCTGATAGGTACGGCCGTCGCACACACGATTCCGCCTGTGGCTTTGTCAGGCATAGGACTTTTCTTGATTGCGCTTGGCGCCGGCGGGATCAAGCCATGTGTTTCGACGAACGTCGGCGATCAATTTGGCGAAACCAACAAGCATTTGCTGCCCAAACTTTTTAATTGGTTTTATTTTTCGATCAACGCCGGCTCCGCGCTCTCCACACTTTTGATTCCGTGGTTGCTCGAACCTTATAAAGCGGATCCGAACGGTTTCATCGCAAAACTGGGTCCATCGATGGTGAGTTTTCTAGAGAGTCCGCGGCTTCACAGTCCGGACATCGCGTTCGGTTTGCCGGGTATCTTCATGGTCATCGCGACGATTTTCTTTTGGGCCGGCCGCAAAAAGTTTGTCCATATCCCGCCGGTCGGCTGGCAAGCTTTTTTTGATGACACGGTGCCGCGGGAGCGGCAACAGCCGTTTCTGTTTATTTTCATTCCGCTCGCTCTTTTCTCGCTGACCGTGGGCGTGCTCGCCGTAATTGCGCCGATCCTGGGCGCCGCGTCGGCCAGCGAAGTGCTCCACTTCAATGTTGGAATGCCAGTTGCGATCGCACTCGTGCTGCTTGTTGGCGTCGTGATCTGGGCGATTCGCCCCGTCTTGCGTTACATTCTGATTCCGGTGCCGTTCGTCGCGATGTTCTGGGCGCTGTGGCAGCAAAACTTTTCCTCCTGGATCGTTCAGGCCAAATCAATGGATCGACATCTCTTCGGAATTGAGTGGCTGCCCGAACAAATCCAGACGGTGAATCCGATTTTCATTTTGATCATGCTGCCGCTGTTCTCCTACTGGCTGTATCCATTTGTGGAGAAGTTCGTGAAATTGACGCCGCTCCGCAAAATTGGCGCCGGATTGTTCGTGACCGCGGTATCATTTTTCATCGTTGCGATGATTCAAACGCGGATCGACGCCGGCGGCCAGCCCGGCATCATGTGGCAAATCTGGGCATTCGTAGTCCTGACCGCGGGCGAAACGCTGGTTTCGCCGACCCATCTCGAATTCTCTTACACGCAAGGCCCGGTGAAACTGAAATCGCTGATCATGTGCACTTATTTGCTCGCGGTCTCGCTCGGCAATCAATTCACTGCAGCAGTCAACTTCTTCATCCAAAATCCGGATGGCTCGGTGAAGTTGCAAGGCACGAGTTATTTCATGTTTTTCGTCTGGGTAATGTTGGGAACCGCAGTCCTGTTCGCAATCGTGACGCCGTTTTACAAAGGCCGCACTTATTTACAGGACCAGACCCAAGTCACCGGCGATGCCGAGCCCGCGATTGGGTTTGCTGTCCAGCCGGAAACGTAGGATCCGCCGCTCTTTCTTGGCGCGTCAGCACGCGCGCCTCGAGCGCTGATGTGCTAAGATCGACATCATGCCAAAACTCGCAACTTGGCTCCGCGAAAAAGACGAAAAATGGTTTCAATCATTTTTCGCAAAGAGTCCTGAAATCGAAATTTGCAACGCGCGCAAAAGCGAAGTTTTAATCGCCGACGCCGACGGACTACTTTTGACCGGCGGCTCGGACATCGCGCCAGAATTTTTGCGACAGGAAATTCCCGATCCGTCCGTTCTCGAGAAAGACGTCGATCCTGCGCGCGACGGCTGGGAATTCGCCGCTATTGATCGAGCGCTTGCGCGGGGCCTGCCAATTCTCGCGATCTGTAAAGGCATGCAACTCATCAATGTCGCGCTCGGCGGCACGCTCAAGCTCGACATTGCCGGTCACAAACTACCGGAGCAAAAGACGAACGACATTCAGCCGCTGCGGTCCGACGCAAGCGCACGCCATCGTTTCGAAAAAGTCAACAGTTCACATCACCAGGCGCTCGATCGACTCGGCAGCGGTTTCGAAGTGGAGGCGTGGTGCGCGAATGACGACATCATCGAGCAAATCCGGCTTCGCCATTATCCGTTCGCGCTCGGTGTTCAATATCATCCCGAGCGCGGCAAGATCTACGACTCGCTCTTCGAAGACTTCTTTTCCCGCGTAACGAACTTAAAAAATCCTAGACAGGATTAACAAGATTTCTGGGTTTGGTCTGTTAGGAATCCACGTGAATGATTATATGGACCCCGACATCCGACCGATTCTATTTCGGAACATGATCTACATCGGCAGCGGCCCGCCCGACGTGCCGTGTTTTACGGTGATGAAGAAAAACGGCGGCCAGGCCGTCGCCGTTTACAACCCGGACGATCCGCAGCGCGCCGGTTTTCGAAGGTGCTACGAGCTTTCAACGCACGCCGACCGCGTCAAACACTTCGTGCCGTCTGATTACCGGCCGAACACGCATTTACGGTTGGTGGTCGAGCAAATGGTTGAGGAAATTGCCGATCGCATCGTCGAGCAACGTAATCTCGCTATCGAGACCGGCACCGTCCGCGCGCCGAAACATTAGTGGAGGGACGCCCTCCGTGGTTTCCCACTAATTCGGACGAACCAGAGCTCGTCCCTGCAGATTTTTCAAATCTACCGCGCGATTGAGCGCGTTGGAAAAACTGTTCGGGCCCGCAGCGGCCGATTGTCGATCTTGATAAGCGATCGGCGGTTTTGTTAGATCGCTGATTTCGAATTCGGGCGGAACGTTGCCCATCACCTTTTGGAAAAATTTCATCTGCGTCTCCGAAAATGGAAAACACCGCCAGAGCGCATAAGAGTTTAGTCCATTGTTGAGCGCCGTTCGCGAGACGGTTGAAGAAACCGAGTAGACGGCTCCAATCCCCGCGAAATGTCGCAAAAAATATAAATCCGCGACTTCGCGGTCGTCCTCGACGCGAAAACCCGTGAGGTTCAGTTTGCTTGCTTCGCCTTTTTCGAACGGGTGTGGCCGATAAACGAGGTCGCAGCCCGGGTAATTTTGCCTGATGTAATCGAGACAACAGTTCAAGTGTTCGACGTAAACCTGGGGCGAGAGATTTTTTACGAGCAGGAATGGTGTCCCGAAGAAAATCACGCGCGGCTGCTCGTTACGCCGTAGTGCAGCGGAGGCGGGTCGATCTTCTCTGCGGTTCAATTGCGGAGAGAAATCGTGGAGCTCGGCAATGCTCGGAAAACGCGAGGCGATGATTTGAGCTTCCGCGCTCGCGGGCAATTCACCGCCGCTATTGCTCATAACGATGATGACGTCGAAGAGTTCATCGGGGTCCTTTTGCAAACGTCGCAAACGCACGCCGTCTCCGCCGGGATTGATTCGTGGCTTGTAATGAATCGTTCGCTCGACTCCGGTCATCGGTTCAACGAAACGATTTTGTAGCCAACCCGAAGTTGTAAATCGATAGCGCGCGCGGTCGCCCGTCCGCGTTAACTCTCCGTAAGCTTTTTGCGAGACACAAAGAATCTTGTACACGTCTGGGTGCGCGGAGAGCACGGCATTTCCGAGCCCGAGCAGACCAGCAAGGCAAAGTAAGACATCGTTGTCAGGATCGATCGGCAACGCGCCGACGCCTCGTTGTCGATCTACGTTTTCACGATAAAGCCGAGGAAGATCTTTCAAGCCGCGACAGGTGCGGACTTTCGAAAACGCGTGGACTTCTGCGAAGTCGGCAACAAACTCCTGCCATTTCGCGTTCTCCCACCACTTCGATTCTTCGCGAAGCAGATGAACTCCGCCCGGAAATTTTTTCCGCAGCGCAACTGCCGCCACGAGCGCATTCGGCAAACGGTCTGGCCGCGAGATCACAATCCAAAGTTTTGCTTCTCGCTTCATCTCTAAACTCCACGCTGGGTCGGAGTCCAAATGAATTTGTGCATCTGGAGTTGGAAACGGACTCTGAGTTTGTCAGCCAGAATCCATTCCACGATCTGGCGCGGATCGATCCGGCCGAAGATTGGTGAAAACAAGACGGCCCGGCAGAGTTTGATTAAGTCGAACTTCTCAACTTTGTCGCATGACCATAGGTAGTCTTCGCGCGAGCCCATCACGAACTTCACTTCGTCGCGCTTCGTGAGGTGATCGATGTTCGACCACAGATTTTTTTCAACTTCGCCGCTTCCGGGGGTTTTCAAGTCCATGATCCGGTGCACGCGCGAATCGACTTTTGAAATTTCGTGCGCACCGCTGGTCTCGAGCAGAACTGTGTGACCGGCGTCGCACAAGATCGACATCAGCGGGAGCACATTCTTTTGCAGGAGGGGCTCGCCGCCGGTGATCTCGACTAAAGGACAGTCAAAATTTTCCACGCGATCGACGATTTCTTTCAGCGAACTCTTCTTGCCTTCATAAAAGGCGTACTCGGTGTCGCAGTAGTTGCACCGCAAATCGCAGGATGTCAGCCGGACAAAGACGCAGCGCTCGCCTGCCCAGGTGCTCTCGCCTTGGATCGACTCGTAAATCTCGTTGATTGTCAGCGTTTTCTCGCTCATTCGACTTGGACCTAAATCTATCAGATTATCGAGTTCTGTGCACAACCGGATCGACCACTGCTTCGCGCGCCTGCGCGCCGAAAAGTGCAAGGGATTCATCCCCTACATTTGCGCCGGTGATCCGAATTTGAAGCGGACTATGGATCTTGCGTTTGCGTTGGAGAAAGCCGGTGCCGATCTGCTCGAGCTTGGCTTGCCATTCTCTGATCCACTCGCCGACGGGATTGTGAACCAACTCGCCGCACAACGCGCGCTTGCTGCGGGCGCGACGATTCGCGGCGTCTTCGACTGCGTTCGCGAAATCCGACGCAAATCGCAAATCCCAATCGTTCTCTACAGTTACCTCAATCCGATCTTCCAATTCGGACCAGATAAGTTTCACGGCAAGGCGGAAGCGGCAGGGGTGGATGGATTGCTCATGCTCGATTTGCCGCCGGAAGAGGATGTCGCCGAACTCCAAGAACGCCGCCCGCCCGAAGGCCGAACGTCGAATAAAGATAGCCTAATTCACATTCGATTAATCGCGCCGACGACACCGGCTGATCGGATTATGAAAATCGCGAAAAGCGCAAACGGATTTCTGTACTACGTTTCACGTGAAGGCGTGACCGGGACGCGCGATTCAATTGCAACCTCGTTGCCCAAAAAGCTCAGCGAGCTGAGAAAAATTTCAGATCTGCCAATCGCGGTCGGGTTCGGAATTTCAAATGCCAAGCAGGCACGCGAAGTGGTGCGGCACGCCGACGCAGTCGTTGTTGGCAGCGCGATTGTTGATCTTATCGCAAAGCATGGGGACAAACCGGATCTGGTTGAGACGGTCGGCGCTTTCGCGACGGAATTAGCGAACGCAGTCCACTAGAACCCGCACTTCTGACGAGCTTCCGCGAAGTTCGATTTTTTGCGCAACAGCGAGGCGAGATAACTGTCCGTCGCCGGCGCGCTGTTGATTCGCACGAGGTTCGCCGGCGCTTCCAAGCGAGAAAAAATAGCGTTGGTGATTTTTGCTCGTGGCACGGCTTTCTCCCCGTAGCCCATTCCGATATTGCTCGACCAGAAACGCACGTATTCGCCATCTGGACGCTCCGTTGTGCCGAGGAAAATGACGGAATGTCCGCTTTCGTGCTGGCCGACATTGCTGTTCCAGAAAATTTTCATGAAATCGCCCGCTTGGGCCTCTGCAAAATCGGTGAAATTGCGTCCGAGACCAAGCTCGTAAAACAATCGAGCGGTCCCCGGGCCGTTCGCGTTCCAGCGTCCCCAAATTCCTTCACCGTCGCGCTGATCGCGGATGATCAGCTGGTTCAACGTTGCAAAATCGAGCTGGAGTTGGCCGCGGTCGCGCAATTCTTCGATGGTTTTGATGAAAACCAAATACGTCGCACCCGAGCAGAAACTCACATACGGCTTCGTGGGGGCGACAAAAAATTTCCCGGATTCAAAATGCGCGGACGACTGCAACTTGATCTTGGCGAAATGGGAAACGGAATAGTTGCCGCCGCTTGGCATCTTGCGCATTTGTTCGAGGATTAGCGCGTTGTAGTTCGTCGCGCTCTCCGCATGCACCGCGGAGAAAAGCAACCCCAGCGTAATCAGTCTACGCATCACTTGGAAATAAACGGCAAATTCAATTTTAGGCAATGCTCTGAGCGTTTTGCGGAGG
>DATFXN010000003.1:0-21025 GCA_035315805.1 Chthoniobacterales bacterium | reverse complement strand
TGGGTCGGCCGGGACTCGAACCCGGAACCAACGCCTTAAAAGGGCGCTGCTCTACCGATTGAGCTACCGACCCTCAGGAACAAGTTGTCTAATCCACTTTGAATATGGTCGCAAGGTCGTGATAATCGCTCGGGATAACATGAAACTTTCTTGCGTTTTGTTGTTCGCCCTCGCGTTATCTCTTAACGCGGCCGAGGTGGATATGGCCGCGCGGGCGACGAATGAAATCGGTGTCGATCTTCACCACCAGCTCGCTCACGGTGATGAAAATCTTTGTCTCTCGCCCTATTCAATTCAAAGCGCGCTCGCGATGACGTTCGCCGGCGCGGACGGCGACACGCGCACGGAGATGGCTCGCGTGCTCCACTTCCCTAACGATGGCGATGCGATTCACGCTTCGTTCAATTCGCTCCAGCAATCACTGAACGAAATGGCAAAGACGACGGCAAGGATCGCTGAGGAATCAAAAAAGCGCGGCGGACCGAGCGAGCCGATCACGCTTTCAATCGCAAACCGGTTGTTCGCTCAGGCGGGCTACGATTTTCGCGAGCCGTTTCAGAAGCTCGTAAAGGAATTCTACGGTGCCCCATTCGAGCCGATCGATTTTAAAAAAGATCCCGAAGCCGCACGGGTGCATATCAATAAATGGGTCGCCGGCCAAACGCGCGACAAGATTCGCGATTTGATCCCAGCAGACGGAATCAAAAAGGACACGAGACTTGTCCTTGCCAATGCGCTCTATCTCAACGCGCCGTGGGCATCAGAATTCAACGGCGCATTGACTAAACCGAAGCCGTTTCACGTTCACGGCGGCGCGGCCGTCGATGTTCCGACAATGAACACAGTAAAACAGTTTGGCTACGCGAAGCGCGATGGATTCACGGCTGTTGCATTGCCCTATGCTGGCGACGAATTGCAGTTCGTTATCTTGCTGCCAGATCAAGTAAACGGTCTCGGCAAGGCCGAATCGAAATTGAACGCCGAAATGTTGGCCCAGTGCGCGAAACTCCAGCCGCAGGATGTCGATCTTGAGTTGCCCAAATTCAAAATTGAGCCGCCCACGATTCCACTTGGCGAAACGCTGCAAGCGCTCGGAATGAAAACCGCGTTCGATGTTCCGCAAGGCAGCGCGAACTTCGACAAAATTTCGCCACGCAAACCGGACAGCTACCTCGCGATCTCGAATGTCTTTCACAAAACATTCATCGCGGTGGATGAAAAAGGCACAGAAGCGGCCGCCGCCACCGCAGTCGTGATGCTGGAGGCTACAGCGCGTCTCGAGAAACCAAAGGAACCAATTCACGTGCGCGTAGATCGGCCGTTTCTTTACGCGATCCAGCATGCGCCGAGCGGCGCGTGCATATTCATCGGCCGCGTGACCGATCCACGGTGACTTCTCTACTACAAGGTTTCGTCCGCGTAACTCAATTCACCATTCACAACTTTCGCCGCCGACGTGAACGGGTGCGGCTCAACTTTTTTCAAATCGAGAATGTGTAGGACTTCGATACCATGCGCTTTCAGGTAATCCGAAATTAACGAGCGATGACATCGCCACCAGACCGCTTCAGCGCACATGACCGCGGTCGATCCAGATTTCTCGGCAAGATCGACAAGTCGTGCGATGCCTTTGCAAAAATTTTCTGTTTCCATGTAATCGGCGTACCCGCGAAACATTTCGTTGCGCCACGCGGTGTTCTTTGAATCTGGTTTCGCTTTTCGTCGTCCGCCAAGCTCCGGAAAATGTTCGTAATGAATTGCCGCTTCGCTCAACGATTTCGCCAACGCTTCGCGTCCAAACTGCGGATAACGTTTCGAACCCGGATACATCCTGACATCGGCGAGAAGCTTGATTCCGTTTTCGTTGAGCAGCTCCAGGAAGATGTCGATCTTGCGCGTGGAATGCCCGATGGTCCAAATGCGCGAGATCATTTTTGGCTCTTTTGATTTCAAAAGTTCGGGATAACGTTCAGGGACAATCAAACAACGAACATGAAAAAACCACTGCTGTTAGCAATTGTGGGCTTCGCTACATTAGCCCTTATGCAAGGCGCAGACGCGCAAACCCAACCGGCGGCCGGAACTGCCGCGCCGGATTTTAGTTTGAAAACGAGCGACGGATCCCAGGTCAGTCTCAAGGATTTCAAAGGTAAATGGGTCGTCCTTTATTTTTATCCCAAGGACATGACCAGCGGTTGCACGATGGAAGCGCATAATTTTCAACGTGATCTCGCTCAGTATGACAAAACCGGCGCGGTGATTCTTGGCGTGAGCGTGGACAGTCCGGAATCACACAAAGAATTTTGCACAAAGGAAGGACTCACCTTCAAACTGCTGGCCGATCCGGGCGGAAAGATTTCGGCGCAATATGGATCGACAAAGGATTACAACGGCACGACGATGGCAGCGCGGAACACGTTTCTGATTAATCCGGAAGGAAAAATCGCGAAGGTTTACACGGATGTGAGCAAGAACCTACCGCAGCACAGCGAACAGGTGCTGAAAGATTTGGCCGAACTGAAAAAAAGTTAAGTCTTATGCCACAACGCAAATCAATTGATTGCCGCGATTATCCGAGCGAGAAGGGCTGCACACTGAGAATTTCGGGAACGGAAGAGGAAGTGCTCGACGCCGCAGTCCAGCACGCCGTTTCGGCGCACGGTCATACCGATCCAAAAGAGCTGCGAGAACAGCTCAAGTCGATGCTGAAGGATTCGAACGACTAACGAATTTTCGTTTCATCCGGCGCTGCTGCGTCTTTGCTTCGGCCTCCAGTTCGGAACGGAGTTGCTGGACAATGTCCGAGAGTTGGCCGGACCAGGCCGCGGCAACTACCACCGGCGGAAAGTTTGCCAACGGAAGAACGCGAACCTGCGCGGCAGGTTTGAATCCCGGGACCGCCACCGCCAAACCAATTCCATAGCCCCTCGAAACATAACGCTCGATCAGTCGCGAAGAATTAACCTCGATTCCGCAAAACCATTCCACGCCGAGGCGTTCCAGACCGCGTTGGAAATGCGTTTGAACCGGATCAGTCCGCGGAAAACTAATCAGGGTTTCCTCAATCTTGTCGCGCTTCCAGAGTTCCTCGGCTTGGGTGACCTTCGACTTTTTGTGGACGAGCAGAATCAACGGCAGTTCGAGAAGCGGCCGGACCTGGATTCCAGCGCGCGATTTTTTCTCGACCAGTGTGATCGCAAGATCGACATCGCGTGCCAAAAGCAATCGCTCGGCATCGGCGCGCCCGGCTTCGTGCAAATAAAGCCGAAACGCCGGGAATTTGCGGCGAAGCCTCTGCAGCAACGCTGGGACGTAGTCGTGCAGAACAATCGACGGCGCCGCGATCCGCAATTGCGGCGACCGGTTCTGGCGCAGTTTTTCGCTGACAATGTCGATGCTCTCGAAGAATGGTTTAATGAGTTCGAAAAGCTCCCGCCCGGCTGGCGAAAGCGCGAATGGTCGACGCCGAAATAATTTTGTCCCGAGCGATTCCTCGAGCTTCGCGATTTGCCCGCTCACCGCCGGCTGTTGGATCCCGTAGGGAATATTGCGCACTGCGGCTGCGATTCCGCCATGCTTGGCCACGAAGTAGAACAGCTCGAGGTGATGAACGTTCATGATCGAAAGAGTCGATGAAAACCACTATTTTTATCAATTAACATCTGCGGCGCAAAGCAGGTATCCTCCTCAAAAGCCAAGATTTCGGCCAAACCTAACAAACACAAATGGAACTCCTAATCCTCTTGGTCATCGGTTTGTTGATTCTGATTTTCGTGCTGCCGTTCGTTGCGATCGCAAAAGCGAACGCGGCCAAGCGCGACCTTGCGAACTTGACCGCGCGACTCGCGTCAGTCGAAAACGAGCTGCGCAATCTGCGGCCAGGAGCGGCGACCGCGACCAAACCGGAGGCCGCGCCCGCACCGGAGATTGCAGTTCCGCCGCCTTTGCCGGCCTCGGTGTCTCAGGCCGCACCGGAGAAAAAAGAGGAGCCGCCAATTCCGGCAAAAATTGTCGCACGAAAACCCGCGCCGCCGCCAAAACTGCCGCGACCGCCAATCAATTGGGAACAATTCATGGGCGCGAAACTCTTCGCCTGGATCGGTGGACTCGCCCTTTTCCTCGGCGTGGCGTTTTTCGTGAAGTACTCGTTCGAGCACAATCTAATTCCGCCGGCGGTGCGCGTTGCGATCGGCTTTGTTGTCGGCGTCGCCTTGCTTGTCGGCGGAGTATTGCTGAAGCGAACGGAGAATGCCGTCACCGCGCAGACCCTTTGCGGCACCGGGGTGCTCGTTCTTTACGCCGTGACGTTTGCATCTCGATCTTATTATCACTTCGCGTTCTTCGGACTGGTTCCGACGTTCTTGTTGATGGCGCTCATCACCATCGTCGCGTTTCTTCTCTCTGTTCGGTTGAATGCAATTGTCGTCGCCGTTCTCGGCATTGCCGGCGGCTTTCTCACGCCCGTTCTGCTTTCGACCGGACAAGATCGTCCGCTCGGGCTTTTCGTTTACATCGCCTTGCTTGATATCGGACTGCTCGCCGTCGCGCAACGTCAGCGCTGGACTTTCCTGCCAATTCTCGGGGCGATCGGAACCGTGCTAATGCAAATCAGTTGGGTCGCGACCTTCTTCGTTCCGGAAAAATATTTTGCCGGCAACAAAGTCCTCATCGCGATGGCGGTGTTCGTCGCATTTCAGGCGCTCTTCGTTTTCGCAGCCCGGTGGGCAAAACGAACTGCCCATATGAATCGCGAGGTGCTCGCGTGCGCGCTCGGACTCGGCGCAGTCGCTATGGCGTCCGCATTTTACCTGCTCTCGTTTCAAACGATCGCGCACCGTCCGGAACTTCTGCTAAGCTACCTCTTCGTTGTCGATCTTGGCTTGGTCGCATTGACGTTGGTCGAAAGTAGGCTTGCGATTATCGAAGCCCTCACTGGATTGGCCGCGTTCATTTTTCTCAGCGCGTGGACCGCCGGCTATCTTACAAACGCACAACTCTACGTCGCGCTCGGATTTTATTTTATTTTCGTGCTCTTTCATTCCGCGACGCCGCTGGTTCTGCAACGTTTCCGCAAGATCGACATCTCGTGGTGGAGTCACGCGTTTCCGGCCCTCGCGCTCTTGCTGGTCTTAATGCCGATCTTCCAACTGACGGAGCTTTCGATTCTGGTCTGGCCCTTCGTGCTGATTGTCGATCTTCTCGCGATCGTTCTTGCCGTAACGACTGCGACGTTGCTGCCGATCATTGCAATGTTGGTACTGACGCTGGTCGCGATCGGCGCATCGATATTGCGAATTCCGGCGGAATTGACGGGTTTATCCACCACGCTTTTGCTTCTCGGCGGCTTCGCAATTTTCTTCTTAGCCGCTACAACTTTCGTCTGCCGCCGATTCATCGGCACAGACACGAGTGCGGCACCAAAACTTTTTGGCAGCATCGGCGATCCGGGAAATCTTTCCGTACAAATCCCGACGCTCTCCGCATCGCTGCCCTTCCTGCTGCTCATCATGGTGACGTTGCGCTTGCCGCTGGCGAATCCGTCGCCGGCGTTCGGGCTCGCCTTGCTGTTAATCGTCTTGCTTCTCGGTATGAGCGAAATTTTCTTGCTGGATGTCTTACCGGTGGTCGCGCTCCTGTCCGTGCTCGCATTGGAACACGCCTGGCATTTCCAACATTTCGATCCGGCGCGGGCGTCGCTCCCGTTGTTTTGGTATCTGGGATTTTATGCGGTCTTCACTGTGTTTCCGTTTGTCTTCCATCGGACGTTTGTAGGAAAAACTCTGCCGTGGGCGACTGCTGCGCTGACCGGTCCGTTACACTTTTATCTCGTTTATCAACTGATTCGCGCCGCATATCCGAGCGGTATTCCCGGTCTCGTACCGGCGGCATTTGCGTTGCCGTCGCTACTCGGACTTTTCGTTTTGCTCAAACGCACACCGTTCGAAAGTGCGGCCCGCAACACCCAGCTCGCATTCTTCGGCGGGGCAACATTGTTTTTTATCACGCTGATTTTTCCAATTCAGTTCGATCGACAATGGATCACCGTGGGCTGGGCGCTCGAAGGGGCGGCGCTTTGCTGGCTTTTTCATCGCGTGCCACATCCCGGGTTGCGGCTGACCGGTGTCGCGTTGCTTGCAACGGTGTTCGTGCGTCTCGCGCTCAACCCGGCCGTGCTCAGTTATCACGCGCGCGCCGCGACTCCGATTTTGAACTGGTATCTCTATACCTATGGCATCGGGACTGTGTGTTTGTTCGGCGCTGCATCGTTGCTCGCGCCGCCACGTCATCTCGCGCTCGGTCGAAATATTCTCCCGTTGCTTTACACGCTTGGCACCGTGCTCGCGTTTCTGCTCGTTAATATCGAGATCGCCGATTACTTCAGCAGACCCGGTGCGGCCACGTTGACGTTTGAGTTCACAGGAAATTTCGCGCGGGATATGAGTTACAGCATTGCCTGGGCGTTGTTCGCGCTGCTGCTACTCATTATCGGCATGCGCATGAAAGCTGCGCCGGTCCGCTACTCGAGTTTGGGATTACTCGGCATCACGGTGATTAAACTTTTCTTTCATGATCTTTCCCAGCTTGATCAACTCTATCGCATCGGCGCGTTTGTCGTAGTCGCGGTCATCGCGATCCTCGCATCGTTTCTGTACCAACGATTCCTGGCCGCTACAGAGAAAAACAATGACTCAAAATCCACGGCACCAACTCCTTAAACTCCTCCCGCTCGTTGTTCTGACACTGCTCGGCGAAGAGTCGCTATTGGCGATTGAACCGAACGAATGGCGTTACGGCCAAGTCGTCGAGATTTCCGCCGCGGGTTTAACGCGAGTGAATCTTCCGGCCGCAACATTGAATGCGGCGCAGCCTGGTCTCGAAGATCTGCGGATTCTCGATCCGAACGGAAACCAAGTGCCGTATCTGATCGAGCGACCTGCACCGGAAGCCGAATCGACCACTCGGCCAAAAGACTTCGGGAGCACGATCGAAACCGGCGCGACGCGAATCAGTATTAGCACAGGAACGAACGCGCCCATCGCCGGTGTCGTTTTGGAAACGCCGAGTCGGCAATTCGTGAAGGGTGTTGAAGTCGAAGGCTCGCATGACGGCGTGCATTGGAAAAAACTGGCGACGGGCGAACCGACCTTTGAATTGCCAAACGGCGCGACCAAACTACGCGTCTCATTCCCGGAAGGCGCATGGGAATTTTTGCGACTTACGATTGACGATCGCCGTTCGGAACCGGTGCCGTTCACCGGCGCACAATTGTGCAAGGCCCGCGCTACCGCGCCGGCCGAGTCGGTTCCGCTAAAAATCAAATCGCACGAAGAAAGTCTGGGCACGACGCGGCTCGACGTCGATCTAGGCGCCGCGAATCTGACCTTGGCATCGCTGCGTCTCGAAGCGAACGAACCGTTGTTTACGCGCTCGGTCACGATCGCGACGCCAGCGTTCAGCGATGATGGAATTCGAGAACGGACGGTCGCCGAGGCGATGGTCTATCGCGTAAGAGTGAATGGCAAAAGCGAAGCACGCCTCGACATTCCACTTGAATCGCAGATTCGGTCGCGCGAACTGCTCGTGCTCATTCGCAACGAAGACAGCCCGCCGCTTTCGATTGACGCGGTCCGCGCCGAACGCCGGCTAGTACGCCTGATTTTTTACGCAAACCAGCCTGGCCGCTATTCGCTTTTGAGCGGCAACAGTCAGGCGACTGCTCCGCGTTACGATCTTTCGGCGTTGAGCGAGCAATTGCAAAACGCGAGCGCGAAAGAAAGTGTTCCGTCTGCGCTAACTTCCAATCCGAATTACAAAGCGCCAGAAGCGGTCGCCGCTGTCACGTTGAGCGGCGCGAAGATCGACATCCATAATTGGAAATTCCGAAAACGCCTGCCGGTGTCGGAAAACGGCGTTCAAGAAGTTGAGCTGGACCCTCAGTTGCTCGCGCACGCCATGCCCGATCAACGCGACATCCGTCTAGTGCGCGAAGAACGGCAGATTCCATTTTTACTGGAGCGAACGTCGATCGTGCGCCGGATCAATTTGAATGCGACGCCGGCAAACGAACCGAAGAAACCGACGTTATCGCGCTGGTCGATGAAATTGCCACAGGCGGGTTTGCCAATCACTCGGATCGTTTGCACCACTTCGTCCCCGCTTTTTCACCGCGAAATGCGCTTATGGGAAGAAGTAACCGACGAACGCGGCGACAAATATCCGTCCGAGCTTGGCCGCGCGGTCTGGAACCAAACGCCTGCCTCAAACCGCAAATTCATTGCCGATCTTCAAGTCCGACCGCAAAGCGACACGCTGTTTCTCGAAACCGATAACGGCGACAATCCGGCGATCGAGCTGCGCGATTTTGGCGCTTATTATGCCGTAAGGCGTGTCTTGTTCAAAGCCGCGCCAGATTCAGCAAAGCCGCCGTGGATTTACTACGGCAACCGGGACGCGAGCGCTCCACGTTACGACCTCACCCTCGTCTCGCGCGAGCTGTTGCGTGCCGAACGCACCGCCCTCACCGCCGGATCCGAAGAAAATGTTTCCGGCCCAGCCAACCGCGTTGGCGAAACGCTAACCGGATCTGCCCGCTACATTTTCTGGGCCGCGCTCGGCGTCGTCGTGGTCGCGTTGCTCACGATCATGTCGCACTTCCTGCCCAAGCCACAGGGATGAAGCTGCGCGCGAGCGATTGATAACATCGTTGCCGGAAACCTGGCCACCGCAACGTCGCTTGCGCAAAACCACTCGCCTTGCAATTGCGCTCGCAATCTTGATCTTCGCGCTGGTCATGTTCGCGAACCTACCTGACCAGCTGATTCTCTTTCCGACAACCAATCCGATTAATCCCCGGGGTGCTGTCCGGAGAATGATTCCGTTTGAGGACGGCACACTGGAAATCTGGACTGCTCCTTCGCGCCTTGCTCACCAACGAGACCGGCCGGAAGCGTACGCGTTGCGTTTCTATGCCAACGCGGATCGCGCCGACGGTTGGGTCGCGGCTGAGGCGGAGATGTGGAACGAGCGTGCGATCGAAATCTGGGGAATGAATTATCCGGGTTTCGGCGGCAGCACTGGACCAGCCCGACTTAAGAGCATCGCGCCGGCCGCGCTCGCGGCCTTTGATGAACTGCAACGCCAGGCAAACGGCCGGCCAATTGTTCTCTTCGGAGCAAGTATCGGCACCGCGCCGGCACTGCATATTGCAGCCAATCGACAGGTGGCCGGATTGATTTTGCATAATCCTCCGCCATTGCGCCAAATGATCTTGCGCCAGTTTGGTTGGTGGAACCTCTGGCTCCTGGCTGGGCTAGTGGCGCTGAAAATCCCGCCGGAGCTGGACAGCATCGAGAATGCGAAGCGAGTTCGCGCGCCCGCGATTTTTTTGCTCGCGGAAAAGGATGAAGTCGTCCCGCCTCGCTTTCACCGGCTGGTGGTTAATGCTTATGCCGGCGAAAAGCGGGTGATCGCGCTCGGCGGCGCTTATCACAACGATCCGATCGAGGGCGACGCGCTTGCCGATTTGTACGACGCGCTCGATTGGCTCCTGCCGAGGAGCTCGCCTTAGCGGACAAGATCGACAATTACTTCTTGCATCGCGCTGACCACGAGCGCGAACCGGTCGTAGTCCAGTTTTTCAGGCGTGTCAGATGGAAGATGATAATGAGGATAGCGAAAGGGTGCAGTGTCGGTGATCATGATCGCGGGATAACCGTGCTGCCAGAACGACCAGTGATCCGACCAGCTCACGCCGGGAATGAATGCCGGCAGCGCCGCGCCTTCGCTCGGAATTTTTTCCTGGGCACGAAAGATCGACATCGTCCGCCGCAGGAGCGCACGTGAGCCCACGTTCGCGACAAAACCGATGAAATTGCCGGTCTTCGGATAAAAGGCGCCGAATCCCGGCGCAGGATACGATTGCGAATTCGGCGCGTCGGAAAAATAGCCAATTGTTTCCAGGCTGATCATGCCGGCGAGCTGATCGCCGCGCTCTTTGCATCGCCGAGCGTAAACCTGGCTGCCCATTTGGGACGAAAGAAAGTATGGCGGTTCTTCGTTGACGAACGCGACGAAGCGCAGCGTCTGCCCCACACATTTTCCTGAAAAACGTCGCGCCAGCGCCAGCAACGCGGCAATGCCGCTGCCGTTATCGTTCGCGCCCGGGCAACCGAGAACGGAATCGTAGTGCGCGCCGATGACGATGATTTCTTCGGACGTGCCGCGGATTTCCGTTTCAATATTGTGGCAGTCGTGTCCGTGCAGTTGATAGCTCTCCCGCCGCGTTCGAAGTCCTGCTTTGCCGAACGATTGCTCAATGAATTCGGCCGCCGCGATCAGCTGCGGATAGCGGTCCATGTTTCGTTCGCCGATCTGGCCGGCGAGTGTCTGCACGTCCGAGCGCAACTCTTCTCGAAGCGCCATTTCGTCCGTCGACAATTGCGCTGCATCGGAAACGTTCTTACCAGGCATTCGCATTCCGAACCAGCATAGTAGCGCAATGATGACTGCAACTGTGGCGAAAATTCGCAGAGTGGAAAAAAGGAGGCGCCGCCACATCGTCAGCCGATCTTTTTGCGGAACAGCAACGCGCAAAAGGCAAAGAGCAAGATCGACATGATGATGAGAATCAGAAGATGCGGCCAGTATTCGAAAAAGTGCGCGCCGCGGAGAATGATCGCGCGCATGAGCGAGATGAAATAAGTCGTCGGAAGGATTGTGCCGAGCGCGTAAAAGATCCAAGGCATGGTTTCACGGGGAAAAACGAATCCGGAAAAGAAGACACTCGGCAAGATGAACGTCATCGACATCTGCAAAGCCTGCATTTGGTTCTCGGCTTTGGTGGCGACGAGCAAGCCGAGGCTTAACAAGGCGAAACAGTAGACCAGGGTCGCGAACATCATCGCGACCACGCTGCCGTTGATCGGCACGTGAAAAAGCCAACGCATGATCAAAAATAGAATCACCGCCATGGTCATGCCGATGCAGAGATACGGCACGAGCTTGCCGAGCATCAGACCCCAGCGGCTGAGCGGACTCACCAGTAAAGTCTCAAGTGTTCCCCTCTCCCGCTCGCGGACGACCGCCATCGCGGTCGCGAACGTGGTCCCGATTTGCAGAACGATCCCGATCACGCCTGGAACATAAAAGTTCGGGCTGCGCATCGTCGGGTTGTAGAGCATCTGGGGCCGGATATCGATCGGGGGCGCGCGTTTTCCGGTTTCGCGAAGCAGTGATTGAATCGACTGCGTCAAGGTTACACTGAGCGCGGTGTTGAGCGCTTGGAGCGCGGTGGTTGAATTTGAACCGTCGACCAAAAGTTGCACCTGCGCGGGAAAACCGGCGCGCACGTTCTGGGTGAACTTCGGCGGAATTTGCAATCCGGCGTAAGCCCGGCCTTTGCGGATCTGGCTCGACATCTCCTCGATGCTTTGCACCTCGCCGACCACGCGAAACGTTTCCGTGTTTACGAATTTGTCGATCAATTGGCGGCTTTCAACCGTGCGGTCCTCATTGAAAACAACCAGCGCCATGTGCTTTACGTCCGTGTCAAGCGCATAGCCAAACGCGATCATTTCCACCAGCGGCGGGAAAAACATGAAAAACAACGTCATCGGGTCGCGCCAAACGACGATAAATTCCTTGAACAAAATTGCGCCGAGTCCGCGGAATGGAGCGCGCTTTTTCATGTTACTTTTCCCGTCATCAAGCGGCTTTCTCCTTTTGCTCTTCGCCAGCGTACTTCGCACTCAACGTCACGAAAACATCTTCCAAAGACGGCCCGATCTCGTGGATTTCGGTTTGGCTGATGCCGACACTGCGCAGTTTCTCTTCGATCTCAGCACGGCGGACATTTTCATCGACCAGCAGGTGCATCGACTGGCCAAACACTGTTGCGCTGCGAACGCCCGACATCTGCCGCATTGCTTGCAGCGCAGTCGTGACGTGATCGCAGGTGACGTCGAGCCGGCGCGTGCCTGCCGGACTCACTTCCAGCAACTGTTTCAGTTCGTCGGGCTCGCCGCACACGATCAACTTCGACATGTAAATGTAACCGACATGGTCGCAGCGTTCCGCTTCATCCATGTAATGCGTGGTGACGAAAAGAGTCATCCCCTGTCCAGCAAACTCGAAAAGCAGGTCCCAAAGTTCGCGCCGCGCCACCGGATCAATGCCCGCGGTGGGCTCGTCAAGAAAGAGAACGGTCGGTTTGTGCATGAGTGAGCACGCCATCGCGAGCCGTTGCCGCCACCCACCGGAAAGCAACGCCGCGCGGCGACCGACGTATGGTTCCAGGTGCGTGACCGAAATCATTTCGTCGCGCCGCTTGTCCAGATCGCGCCCGCTCAAGCCGTAAAGTTTTCCGGCGAAGATGAGATTCTCGTTTACGGTCAATTCGTCATAGAGCGAAAACTTTTGCGACATGTAGCCAATGATGTCTTTGATCGATTCGGTATCGCCTACGACGTCGTGACCATCAATCCGAGCGGTGCCTTCGCTCGGCTCGAGAATCCCGCAGAGCATCCGGATCACAGTCGATTTGCCCGAACCATTCGGTCCGAGGAATCCAAAGATCGAACCTTTGCCGACTTTGAACGAAACGCGATCGACCGCGGTGAAGGTGCCGAACCGCTTAGTCAAATCTTCGCACTCGATCATTGCTTCCATGATGTCGATCTAACGGGTCACGTTCGGGAAATAAACGTCCGCCGCCATCCCCGCGCGCAGATGATCGTCATTGTTCGGCAATCGGATCTTCACGCCGAAGACTTGTTTGATTCGATCTTCTACGGTTTGGACATTGCGCGGGGTGAACTCGGCCTGCCGATTGATCTGCTCGACCTCGCCCGGAAAATCTTTGCCCGGAAACGAATCGACCCGCACGCGAACTTGCTCGCCGAGTTTAATTTTGCCAAGCCACGGTTCGGGAACGTAAACGCGGACCCAAAGATGTTGCGGGAGAAGGACCGTCGCGACTTGGCCATTTGGCGGAAGAACGTCGCCGGCTTTTACGCTCAACACTTCCAAAATCGATTCCGCCGGCGCGACCACCTGCATTTCCTTCAACTGCGCCTCAATGTCGGCCAGTTGAGCGCGCGCCTGGATCACTTTCATTTGTGCGGCCTCCAGGCTTTTCTCCTGGGTCTTCGCCGCGCTGTCCGAGCGTTCGGCGTCATTGGGTGAGACCACTTTGCGCGTAAGCAAATCTTTTTGCCGCTTGGCGTCAGCGCGAAGGAATTCTAATTGCGCGGCCGCCGCGTCCGCATCCCGCATCGCGGTGTCGATCTGTGCCGCGGCCAAGTCACGCCGGGCGCGCAGTTCGGACGCTTCGAGTTGAGCAATGATCTGACCTTCGTGAAGGCGATCGCCTTCTTGCGCAAAAATCTTCTCGACCCGGCCAGCCATGCGCGGACCGACGTGCGCTTCGTCCACTTCAATCGTTCCCGAAACCGCGTTCTTTCGATCGCTGCAGCCGGCGAACAAGAGAAGCAATGTCAGAGCTCCCGCCGCGCGCAGCAGATGCCTGCCACGCCGTCGCAGCGCGTAGGTGGGTCGATCTTGCTTCGGGAAAAGCGCGCTCATGCTCTCCTACCTTTCGCAGTCAGCGCGCCTTCGAGAACAATTTTGAGAATTCCGGCGAAACCTTCTTTCGGCATCATCCCAAGCTCCTCCATTTTCGGCGGATTCATGATCGACTGAACCATCGCCAGCAGAATTTCGATGATCAGTTTGGCCGGAACATCTTTGCGTACCATCCCGGCCCGTTGCCCTTTGACGAACAGTTTTCCAAAGTAGCGCTGAATCAACGCGGCCCGGCGGCGCTCGATAACTTTAAAAACCTGGGGCGCTTTCTGGCGCATATCGCGCACGAACGGCGGCTTGATCTCATCCAATTCGCGCTGCGTCCCGGCTAACAATTCGTGCAAAGCCGCCGGAAAATCGTGTGGATGTGCGCGCCCCACTTCCTTCAATTTCGCTTCGACGCCCGCGAACTTATCGGCCAGCACTGCTTCCAACATGTCGATCTTGCCCGGGAAGTGCGCATAGAGTGTCTTTTTGCTGATGCCCAATTCCTCCGCCAGATCATCCATGGTCACGCTGCGAAACCCGTGACTAAAAAAATGCGTGCGCGCCGCCTCCACGATCCTCTGCCGAATGGGATCGTTCCATCGATTTAGCCTCCGCGATTGGATTGAACGTCTCACATTTTCCTTCTCATAGTCCCGTAATACGTGTCGAGTCCTTTGAATGAAAAGAGAACGCCGATCAATCCGAGCGATGTGCGAGCCCAGTTCATGTGGATCCATTCGGCCGCGGCAGTTCGGATCTGATCGACATGCTCAGGAATCGGCCAGGTGAAAAGAATCAGATCGCGCGGGATAAAGTAGGCAAACGTCAGAGCGATGATCCCCGCGTACATTAAAAATGAGATTCCAAAATAGATGCGGAGCGTGACGCCGTTCTTCCAGAAGAGAATGATCGCGAGCAGAATCAGGATTTGGTTGACCGGTCCGGCGACGAAGAAAAAACGCCTTGGATCCGCACGTTGAAAATAATCGCGCGCTGTTTGGATCGAGGCTGGAATGTCGGAGCTCCAGCTTTGCGCATCGACCACCGAATTGTAGATGCTGACCATTGTCAGCCCGGATGCGCAGATGATCGAGAGCAAGAGAACTAACTTTTTCATGTCCGTTGTCGTGAGCCAAAATGTTGGTGGGACATTCGAATAAGCTCCATCGCGGGCGCTAAATCGTTTTCGTCGCGCGCGACGAACGTCACGTATCCTTGTTCCGGCGCCCAACGGTGCGGGCGCGCTTTGTTTTCGGCAAGAACTCGCGCCTGATCAGCTTTGGCCAATCGAATATCGCAATGCCCGGCGCCGTGGATGTGCATGAACATTTTTCCCGCGACGAAAAACGCATCCTCGTGGATTCCCGCGTCTTGTCTCTCGGTGACGCCAGGTAAGTCGAGAATTCGGCGCCGCAATTCCTGGTGAAGTACGTCCCTAGATTTCCTATCCAATCCAAAAATACTCACGCTGCTCTCCTCTTCTTGGCGACGTCGCAGAGCATGTCCGAGTGAATGTTCAGACCGATGTTGGTCATGTTGTAAAGATGCTCGCTGGCCACGAGCCAAATAATTTCACAGATCTCGCGTTCGGAATAATGGCGGGCCAAACCCGCAAAGGTGTTCGGATTAACTTCTTTATTTCTCGTTAGCTCCGTCACGTAATCGAGCGCGGCGCGCTCTGGGTCGGTAAAAAGAGGACTCGTTCGATATTGATCGAGCGCGTCGAATTTCGCTTCGTTCATCGACGCCTTGACCGCGACCGCGCGGCCGATGTCCATGCAGAAACTACAGACGTTGATCTGCGCCACTCGCTCGCGAATGAGCAGAACCATTTCAGTCGACAGCGTCAGCTTTTTATCCAGCTGCCCGACTTTCGCGTAGAACAGGCCGAACGCAGCCGGCAACCGGGCGCTATGGACTTTTAGGGGTGTCAGGACTTTGCCGAATTGTTTGCGGGTAAAATAATAGGCCAGTTTTTTCATCAACCCGTCGGGTTTTTCGATTGGCGGAAGGAATGTTGTCGTATTCATCTTAATAATATCACTATGGAAACTACTATAGTATATTCAGTTTCCGGCTCAAGCATAATTTTTAGGCCAACTTTGCCACCTGCTCCGCAGCTCGCAATGCTTCAGCCATCTTGCAAACCGCACGTCGCCGATCAAGCATTAGCGATGGTCGGTTATTCGGGCACGCTCCTTCCGGAAAAACTGGGGATCAAACCTGGCACAATCGTAGTCGCGATTGACGCACCCGGTCATTATCGCAAGCTCGTCGATAAAATTCCAAGCGGCGTAAACTTTGCTACCAGCCCGGTCGGCAAAAGCAATTTCGTTCATCTTTTCGTGAAGGAACGGCGTGCCTTAGAAAAACATTTGCAGTCGCTCCGCCGCAAAATCGCCGATGACGCTACGGTCTGGGTCTCGTGGCCGAAGAAATCCGCCAATGTCCCGACGGACGTAACAGAAGATATTATCCGCGCTGTTGCACTGCCGCTCGGGTTTGTCGATGTGAAAGTTTGCGCAGTCGATGAAACCTGGTCGGGATTGAAGTTGATGATTCGGCGCGAGAATCGAAAATCAAAAAGCAAATGATATGAAGCGGTTAAGGTTCACTGTCGCACTGTTGATGCTGTTGCTCGCGACCGCAGCGTCTGCGCAGCTTCACCCGGTGCACACGTTCTCGATCGTGGCGCGCGATCCACAAACGGGCGAGCTGGGTGTCGCGGTGCAATCGCATTGGTTCGCCGTGGGCAATAAGGTGCCGTGGGCCGAAGCCGGCGTCGGCGCCGTTGCGACGCAATCATTTGTTGACGAAAGCTACGGAAAATTGGGACTGGATTTGATGCGGGCGGGACGAAGCGCGCCGGACGCGTTGCGCGGATTGTTGAACGCGGATAAGTCGTGCGAAGTTCGGCAGGTCGCGATGATCGACGTTAATGGCAAGGTCGCGACCTTCACCGGCGCCAAAAATATTTCGCCGGCGGGCGGAATGATTGTTGGAGCGAAGGACGCGGAATTCAGTTGCGGCAAAGCTGGCGGAGCGCTGAGCGAAGGCAAAGATTTTTCGTCTCAAGCGAATTTGATGTCGAACGACAAAATTTGGCCGGCAATGGCGAAAGCGTTTCAAGAAACCAAAGGCGATCTGGCTGAGCGGATGATGGCGGCGCTGGAGGCTGCGCAAGCTGCGGGAGGCGACACTCGGGGCCGACAGTCAGCCGCATTGATCGTGGTAAATGGCAAATCGACGGGGCGGCCATGGAACGACACTCGTTTCAACTTGCGCGTGGACGATTCACCCGAACCCCTTAAAGAATTGCGCAAACTCGTGTTCCTCCAGCGCGCCTACAATCACATGAACGCGGGCGATGAAGCGGTGGAGCACCACGACAACGAAACCGCGCTGCGCGAGTACGCCATGGCGGAAGAAACCGCGTCGAAGGCAGCGGATGTGGAACCGAGCCGGCTGTCCGAGATGCGCTTTTGGCACGCGGTTGCGCTCGCCAACATGAAGCGCCTCGACGAATCACTGCCGATCTTCAAACAAGTTTTCAACGGCGCGAACGGAACCAACTGGCGCGAGCTAACCGGGCGTTTGCCGAAATCCGGGTTGCTGCCGGACGATCCAGCGATGATCAAGAAAATCCAAGCGCAATGAAGCCACGAATTTTGGATCACATTGATTTGCGGGTGAAAGATTTCGATCGCGCGATGAAGTTTTACAGGAAGCTGCTGCCGGCGCTCGGTTTTACGTGCAATCGCTCGGATGAAACGTGGGGAACCTTTTACTCAGTCGGCCCGGACAAGCCGTCCGAGTTTTTCGGATTCACCGAAGACCGAGATCATCAGCCGAACGGGACGCGGGTTTCGTTTTGGGCCGATAGGCGCGAGGGCGTCGATCGAATCGCAAAGCTGGTGCACGAGATAGGTGGCAAGAATTTGGAAGGTCCGGAAGTTTGCCAGAGCTACAGTCCCGGCTACTACGGGTTCTTCTTTGAAGATCCGGACGGCAACAAGCTGGAAATCTGCTGTAGGGCAAATCCCGTCATTGCGGAGTAAAGAAGTTTCGGCGAAGAGTTGGTGAATGAGCGAGCCGAAACACGTTCCTGCCATTTTGCAGGAGCATCGTCGCGTCCGTTATCTCAAAATCATCGCCCTCTTCAAAATTCTTAAGGGCGTGCTCCTGTTTGGACTCGGATTCTCGATCTTGTTTCTCAACAGCCGGCCAGCCTGGCTCGATCAAATTTCCGATTGGGCGGACGACCAGCTTCTGCTCCATCACAGTAAGGCCGTCACTTTTCTGCTTAACAAATTGCAGGAGGCGCTCTCCGGCGGGACGCTCCGCGCAACGGGAATTCTCGCGCTGTTTTATTGCGGGGTCCTCTTTACCGAAGGCATCGGCGTTTACATGCAAAAGCGCTGGGCGGAGTTTTTAATGATCTTCGCCACGGGAGCCCTGATTCCGCTGGAAGTCAGACACGTCTGGCATCGGTTGATCTTTCACCAGCCGGTTCTTGTTCCAGCGCTGATCCTTTTGGCCAATTGCTTCATCGTTTGGTTCCTTTACATGGTGCTGCGACGCGTGAAACCGGAACCGCACTGTGCTCCAAAAAGAGAGTTGGTCGGAACTTGCTAAGTCCGAGCCGGAGCGGCATTAAACAGAGTCTTGCGCGGATTTGGGTTCAATCCCAAAGTCGGCCAGCGCCGGAATAGTTTTCTCCATTGGGAGTCCGACGACGTTGGTGTAGGAACCTTCGATCTGTTCGATGATCTCGCTGCCAAAACCCTGTGCCGCGTAAGCCCCTGCTTTGTCGAGCGGATTCACCCGCGCGAGATAGTTGTCGATCTTGCCGCGATTGAGTCGGCGAAAACGGACCCGCGACACCTCATAGAAGCAGGCCGATCTCGCGTGTGCCAGGTCACAAATGAAAACGGAGGTGCAAACTTCGTGGGCGCGACCGCTCAATCGCTCCAACATCGCAACCGCTTCCATTTTGTTTTTCGGTTTTCCGAGCACGTGATCGTCAACCGCGACGAGCGTGTCGGCAGCGAGAACAACGTGCTTTGGCCGGACTCGCGCGGCGCTCATCCCTTTGCGAATAGCATTGCACGCGGTCAGTTCGCGCGACGTTAGATCGAACTCGAATCTTTCGGCGACTCTTGGCGCGAATATTTTGAAGTCGAATCCTGCATCGAGGAGCAACTCGCGCCGTCGCGGCGAATTTGAGGCGAGCAACAGCGATGCCGGCACTATTCAGGCGACGGTGCGACGTGAGGACGCTTCGGCCCGGGTTGCATCAAATTCCCAAAATCCGGGATTTGAAGTTCCTTGTAATCTGGTGGCATGGCGAAAACAGCGTCGTCAATCGGCTCCTGCTTTACTGAGACGATCGTGCTCGTCACTTTGGTTTCGCCCATCGTGAAAACCGTGCGGATCGGCACCGCCGGTAGATCGGAGAAATCCGGCATCCCGAAGTCCGACTTGCTCCACGCTGAGGGCTTGAGCCTCCGTAACTCGCCGAGAACGGCGGCTCCGTTGGGGAATTTTGGCGCCAACCAATAGCTTGTTCTAAACGTTGGATTCTCTGAGGTGTACTCCTCAGCTTCGTAGCCTTCGATCGTCTCCTTTTTTCCGGTGGGCGTGAGTTTAGACGAACCGCCGCTGATGCCGGATTTTTTCATCGTCTCAGCCAGCGCCCGCATTTTCTCGCCGGGAATGCGCATAATCGTCTTCTGCGGTCGCATCAGCTGAATCATCTCGTCCGTTTTGTGATCGAAAATCATCGTGAATTTTGGCGAGACATCCATCCGCACCTTATCGCCCTTAATTTTGATGATGGTTTCACCCGGTCCTTCAGTGCGTTCGACTTTTTGGACGATGGTGAGATCAGCGCGCGCGGAGCAAACTGCCGCGGCCAGAAACAACGACAGGAAGATACGCTTCATGAGTTGGAGCACTTGTTACTCGCCTTGGCGGCAGAAGCAAGCTTGACCTAACGACGCGAGAGCGACAGCGACACTTGCGGAAAAATCACGGCGTCGCGGCCGGAGAAGTCATCGGGCTTTCGACCGGAGGCGGCGCGGCATCGAGCGGCTTCTTCAATTCCTGAAACTCTTTTGGAATATCGAAATCAGACGCATTGATGGAATCCCTCTTGATCGACACGATCGTGGTCACGACCTTGTTGTCGCCGACCGTTATGACAGTCCGGAGCGGCAAACCGGAAAAATCGGTGTAGTCGGGCATGCCCATGGTGCTCGGTTTCCACGCGCCGGAAAGCGGCGCCTGCAGTTGGTTGAGGATGCCGGCGGCCTCCGGATAGTTGGTGGCGACCCAGAACGAAGCTTTGAATTGCGGCGTCTCGTAAACGAATTCTTGGGTTTCGTAGCCGTTAATCGTCTCCTTTTTGCCACTGGGCGTGAGTTTGGGCGCTTTCTTGTCGCCACCATCGAACCTACCAATTGTCGCCGCGGCGGCTTTCATCTGTTCCGCCGAAATTCGGACGAAACTTTTTTGGTCATTCAGCAAATCGGTCATTTCGCCGCTCTTGCCGTCTAGAATGCGCGTAGGTTGAGAAGGCGCATCGATCCGTTCCTTGTCACCTTTGATTTT
Organism: Chthoniobacterales bacterium; assembly: GCA_035315805.1. Taxonomy (GTDB): domain Bacteria; phylum Verrucomicrobiota; class Verrucomicrobiia; order Chthoniobacterales; family UBA10450; genus AV40. The sequence continues at coordinate 844 of DATFXN010000003.1, read as the reverse complement.
AACCGTGACGTCGCCGTTTTGGCCTGCGCCTTCCACTTTTTGGACGATGGTCAGATCGGCACGCGCGGAGACGAGCAGGCCGAGCGTCATCACTGACCAAAAGGCGAAGGTTCTCATGCGGAGTAGCTAGACCGCGGCGTTGTAAATAGCAAATGGGCGAAGCTCAGCCACCGTGCCGGACCGACCTCGCAAAGATTGAACGGTTGGCAACGTTCTCACACTCGACGGACCAAGGCGACCGAGGCGAGCTAGTCGAGATCCAGGCCAATTCAGAGTAAAACGAAAAAGCGCTTGGCAGTGGCACCGCGCCGCGGCAATTTAGCTCTCCGCGCGCGGGCATAGCTTAATGGTAAAGTTCCAGCTTTCCAAGCTGGCCATGCGGGTTCGATTCCCGTTGCCCGCTCATTTACCTATGAAAAGCGCCGCCTTATGGCAGCCGAGTAATAACAAAACAGGCCGAAAGTCATAACAAGTCCGCCATTTTCCGCCAGAGATCGCTTATGGCCGCCAATGGCCGCTGTAGGCACAGTCCAAGCTGCTAAAACTCGCGCGATGCTTTACAACGCAACGGGAGCCACGATATTACTTGTGAGTAGTATGCAGGAACTCAGTGCAGATGAAGCCGAAGTTTATCGGCTGGCCGAGAAAGCCAGTGCGGAATATCAACGGTACATTTCTACGACTGAATTGGTTACGCTGCCTTCAGACCAATCGTTTACTGAGGACATCGGCAACTATGACTGGCGCCACGCAATAACAATCTGCACGGACGTGTGACGGATGCCAGCGTGGAACCAGCTGGTCGACGAACTAGCGCCGATCCCTGGCCCACAAGTCGGCGAAT
>DATFXN010000002.1:0-7290 GCA_035315805.1 Chthoniobacterales bacterium | reverse complement strand
GCGGCGTTCCCGCTTTTGGTCCTAACGGTCCCGCCGGCGCCGGCGGCCGCGGTTGCCCCGGCGGTTCTTGCGCGGGTCCGTTAGGCAGCGGTTGCTGAGGCATCGGCTGCTGCTGTTGCGGCGGCGGCGGCGCTTGTTGCGCGGGCTGCTGACCGAACAATGTCGATCCAGCGAGCAACAATGCGAAAGTGAAAATGCGAAAACCCTTCATGCCGGAAAGTCTGGAAGATGAAACGATGTGAAGTAAAAGCAACGGCTCAAATGCCCGCGCGATCAAGTAGTGATTTCAAAACTTTTTCCGCCTCGAAGACTTCGCGCGCGATTTGTCGGGCCGCGCCGGAGTGTTTCTTGTAGTCGGCGTTGATCATTTTCACCGCGTCGGCGATTTCGCCTAACGAGCTGAACGCGAGCAGCCCTTTGTCGCCGCCGTAGTTCTTTGTAAAGCCAGTCTCCTGCGTAATCACCGGTCGGCCGGCGGCGAGATAACAGGCGCTCCGATCGCTGAACCAGCCTGTGTTTAAATGCACGTACTGATCTTTTGCCACCGTGTACTCGCCTTTGGATTGCTGGATGTAATCGCGATAAAGCCAGTAATCGACGCTCATTTGCGTTGGTGAGACCAATCGCCACTGATTCTGTTCGAATTTCTTTCGCGTTGCGTCATCGGGAATGTTGGTCGCGAGCTCGAATGTTTCGCCCGATGTCTTCGGCGCTTTTATGAAGCGCAGAAATTCCCGCGATTTGCTCCAAAGATATTTCCGGCCGCGCCAGGTGATGTCCTTCAGGCCGCTCGTGGACCAATTCGCGATCGAAGTGAACACCGCAGCGCGTTTCGGTGTGCGATCGGTTTTCCAGAGATGGCTCACGACCGGTTGTCGCGTCGCGTGCCATTTAAATCCGTGCTTCGGAACGGGAAACGACTTTGCGCTCACATTCTCGCCGAAGGTAAAGAGCGCGTGATGGCGTTTGAGATAATCGATCGCCGGCTTGGAGCCTTTGTCGATCTTGATCTGCTCAACGCCGGGATCGCTCTCGACATAAATGATTCGCTCGCTTTTGAGCAGGTCGTCGTTGAATTCCTGCGTTCCGCAAATGTTCAGGATGGCGTCGGCCTGGCGATAAAGTTCCCGAATCTTTTTTAAGGGCAGGCCCGCGGTTGGATTTTCTTTTGGTAAATACCGTCCGCAAAATGCCCAGCGGTTTTTGAAATCGAATTCGCCGGCGAGTCGCTCAAGAATTTTTCCCGGATACTCGACGTCGTAACTCACGTCGAAGGTTTCCGGGTTATAGGGAAGTCGCGCTGAGTCTTCGATGTAATAAACTTCGTGACCGAGTCGTTGCAGGCCGACGACGTAATGAACGTGCTGCCAGATCACGCCGGCGATCGGCATCCCGCCCATGAATCCCATGACGACGATGCGCTTGCGTTTCACTCGAATTTTTTCACTTCGACGGCGGGATTCCCGGCTACAATTGTGTTAGCCGGGACTGACTTCGTTACGACCGCGCCCGCTGCGACGACCGAATTGTCGCCAATGGTTACGCCTTTCAAGATCACTGCGTTCATTCCGATCCAAACATTGTCGCCAATCTTCACCGGAGCGGTTTTCAGTTTTGGCCGCGGCGGTCGATCTTTCAAAAATGGGGCTAGCGCTTGCGCGTCGACCAATCGTTGTGCCGGTTCGAGTGGATGAAAGTCCGAGTCAGCAATCCCGACGCCCCAGGAGATCAGACAGTATGAACCGATGTCGATCCGCTCCTCGGCCATCACGATCGCGCCGTTTAGCAAAGTGAAATCGCCGACAGTGCATTTACCATTTTCGCCAATCGCGAACGAACAGCCGGCATAGACTGACACGTGGTTGCCCAAAACGACTGCGTGCGGCTTTTTGCTCCTCAACTTTTTGAAAACCTGCGCGCTCTCGCAATAAAAGCCTTCGCCGAACTCGACGTTGGATGGGATTGGGTCCGGATACCAATCGTCCTGCACATGTCGATCTTCTTTGACGTTGCTCATGTTGGAAATTTGCCGGACGTGAACAGTTTCGCGTAAACGCCGCCGCGCGCGAGCAATTCCGCGCCCGTCCCTTGCTCGACAACGCGCCCTCGCTCAAGCACGACGATTCGATCGACGTCGTGAATCGTGGCGAGTCGATGCGTTGCGATCAACGTGGTCCGGCCGCGCATCAGTTCTTTGATCGTGTCCATGATCGCGGCTTCGGTCGCGGGATCGAGCGCCGATGTTGGCTCATCGAGCAAAAGGATGGGCGCATTTTTCAAAAACGCGCGCGCGATTCCAATTCGCTGCCGCTGACCCACGCTCAGTTGCTGCCCGCGCTCGCCAACCGTGCTCGCGTAACCGTTCGGTAGCTGGCTAACGAATTCGTCGGCTTGCGCGCGTTTCGCCGCGTCAATAATTTCTTCTTCGGTCGCGTCGGGCCGGCCGTATGCGATGTTCTCGCGGATGGTCGTCGAAAAAAGCAGCGTGTCCTGGAGAACGATGCCGATTTGCGCGCGCAACGATTTCTTCGTGATCTCGCGCACATCTCGGCCGTCGAGTGTCACTGATCCCGAACTCGGATCGTAAAATCGCGGAACCAAACTGAGCAGCGTGCTCTTGCCCGCGCCGGTGCCGCCGACAATTGCGATCATTTGGTTCGGCTCGATCTGAAGATCGACGTCGTGGAGGATTTCGCGATCAACCGCGTATCGGAACGAAACCTTTTGGAAACCGATCGCGCCTTTCGCCGATTCGATCTCAGTCGCATTTGGCGAATCGACCACGTCATCTTGTCGATCCAAAATTTCAAAGCAACGCTTCGCGCCGGCGGTCGCGCCTTCCATCGCCCACGCCGTGTAAGTGAGCGATTCAATTGGCCCATAAAGCATCAAAAGATAAGCGCTGAAAACGAGCAGCGTGCCGAGAGTCAACGTTCCGTCCAAGACGTGGAGCGCGCCGACATAATACATGGCGGCGGTGCCGAGCACGGTCAGTGTGCTAATCACGAGCGCGCTGTTCACGTTCGTGAGCGTCAGGCGCAAGTTGGCTTGCAGACTTTGTTGGGCTTGCTGACGAAATTGCATCGCTTCGAATTCCTCGCGCCCGAATGCGTGCACCATTCGGATCGAGCTCAATCCTTCCTGCGCTTGCATAAGCACAGCGCTTTCCTGTTCCTGGATGAAGGTCGATTCTTTGCGGATTTTGTGCGCAAAGAAATAAATCGCGAGGACGATGAGCGGCACGATGCCTAACGAAAGCAGCGTGAGCTGCCAATCGAGCCGGACCATGATCACGAATGTCGCGATCAGCGTTACGACGGAGCCGAAAATCCCGGTGAATCCCTTGTTGTAAATCGTCTGGACCGCCTGCGAATCGTAGGCGACGCGAAAAGTCGAATCGCTCGAGCGCCTGGTATCGTGAAACTTCAGCGATAGGCGTTGAAGATGAGAGTAAAGATCGGTGCGCATCTTCAGCAGCGCCTGAAGGCCGACCTTCACCAAAATGTAATTTGTCGCCCAATTGCATACGCCCCAGAAAAATTGGATAACGACCAGTGCGGCGCAGAGGAAAAGCAACGATTCCGCGGGATGACTTCGACTCGTGGCGCCGATGAGCGGCATGCCGGCAGCCTGCTTGTTCGTCATCATCGGAAGCCACTGGTCCACGATCACTTTGAACGGCCACGGCTTCAGCAGATTCAATCCGATGCCGATGATCGATAGGACCAGTCCAGCGACGGTATGCGGCAGGAACGATCGGTAGTAACTGAAGACGCGCCGGTAGATCGACATGGGAATTTATGATTGCAGATTGCCGATTTCAGATTGAACTACACAGCCGGAATTCCGCTAGGCTAAACCACCGAAACTCTTCACATGCATGAATTTCTCCAACATTGGTCTGAATGGGTCCTGACCGGGGGTTATCTGGCAATCATCGTCCTAATGGCGGTGGGGAGCACGCCGATCCCGTTGCCGGCTGAGATGGTGGTGCCGCCGGTGGCGTTCCTGGCCGCAGACAAGCAGGGGAATCTGACCGTGACCAAGGTGATTCTGGCAAGTACGTTGGGGGCCTACCTCGGGGCGGCGGTGATGTATTGGCTCTCACTTTGGTTGGGTCGTCCGTTAGTCGTGAAGTTCGGGCGATTCATTCTATTCCCGCCGAAAAAACTCGAGGAAGCCGAGCACTGGCTGGCGCGCTATGAAGCCGGAGGCATCTTTTTTTCGCGGCTATTGCCGGGTGTTCGACATCTGATCTCCATTCCGGCCGGGATTGTGCGGATGAATTTTATACTTTTCAGCATCTGGACAATTTTAGGCTCCGCGATTTCCTGTTCAATCCTGGCCTATCTCGGCGTGCGGGCTCATCAAAGATCTCCTAATTTACTCAAAAATCAGGAAGAATTCGTTAAGTTCATTCGAGAAGACTCGCCGTGGTTGATCGCGGTAGTTCTAGCATTTGCAGCGCTTTACGTTCTGTCGATGTGGCTTTCCAAGCGGAAAGCGGAATAACGGTTTCTAAGAAAAAGACTTAGACGACTGCGCCCCTCATTTCGCGCGAAATAAATTTGAACACCGGCATTTAAGCTGCTGTCAAACAGGCCAACAGCAATGAAGAAAAACAGCCTTATTTTAAAACCCCGCCCGAAACTTTCACTCGGCGATCTGATTCTTGCCGTTAGTTCCTGCACCAAGGACACCAAGGAAACAGTCGCGACCGTTGCCGATCTTTTAGGCAGCGGAAAAGTCCGTCTCCAAAGCGACGGCAAGTTTCTCAAGGCCAAGGTTTGCTAGGTCAGCCAGGTATTAGCGAATTTCGAATCGCTCCGGTGGTTAGTCTGCCGGAGCGATTTTGTTTTCCGGCACAAAACACTTTCGCGTTCGGCGCGGCTATCTATCTTGCCGCGTGATCGATCGCTACTCGCGGCCGCAAATGGCGAACATTTGGGCCGATCAACGCAAGTTCGAAATCTGGCTCGAGATTGAAACTCTCGCCGCAGAGGCGATGGCCGATCTCGGCCAGATTCCAAAAGAAGACGCGATCGCGATTCGCAAGAAGGCGAAGTTTTCGATTCCAGAGATTCTCGAAATCGAAAAGCGGACGAATCACGACGTCATCGCATTCCTCGAAAACGTTGCGTTGTCGGTCGGCCCGGCCGCGCGCTGGATTCATCAGGGACTAACTTCGTCCGACATTCTCGACACGACATTGTCCGTTCAACTCACGCAATCGACCGACATCCTGGCCGAAGATTTGAAGCAAGTCCGCCAGGTGATCGCGAACCAAGCCCGCCGTTACAAAATGACGCCGATGATCGGTCGCAGCCACGGTGTCCACGCGGAACCGATCACGTTCGGGCTGAAAATGGCGCTGATGTACGACGAGTTCGGCCGCGCGGAAGAACGACTGGCGCAAACGCGCGAACGAATTCGCGTCGGCAAGATCAGCGGCGCCGTCGGCACGCATGCGCACGTCGATCCAAAAGTGGAACGCATAGTTTGCGAAAAGCTCGGACTCAGACCAGCCACGCTTTCAACGCAGATTGTTCAACGCGATCGCCACGCTGAGTTCATGACGACGCTGGCGGTGATCGCGTCCAGCATTGATCGCTGGGCAACGGAGTTTCGTCATCTCCAGCGCACGGAAGTTTTGGAGGTCGAAGAATACTTCGGCGAAGGCCAGAAAGGCAGCTCGGCAATGCCGCACAAACGCAATCCGATTACGAGCGAGCGATTGAGCGGTCTCGCGCGTGTCATCCGTGGCAACGCGCTCGTCGCTTTGGAGAATGTCGCGCTCTGGCACGAACGCGACATCAGTCATTCCAGCGCGGAACGAATTATCCTGCCCGACTCGTGCGTTCTCATGGATTTCATGCTTCACGAACTGCGCAATCTGGTCGAGCGGCTGCAGGTTTATCCCGAGCGGATGAAACAAAATCTCGACGCGACGAAAGGGCTTTATTTCAGCCAATCAATTCTGCTCGCGCTAACCCGCGCCGGCGCCGAGCGCAAGACTGCCTACGAAGCGGTGCAACGCGCGGCAATGAAAACTTGGAAAGGCGAGGGGAGTCTGGCCGATAACGTCAAAGCCGAGCCCGCAATCGCCGCGAAACTTCCCGCTGCCGAAATCGACCGGCTTTGCTCACTCGATATTCATCTCGCGCATGTCGATGAAACATTCAAAGCGCTCGGCTTGGATTAAGAACAACATCATTGTTCTGGCAGGCCTGATTTGCTGCGCGCTGTGCAACTGTAAACAACGTTACGATCAGAAAGAGGCCGAACTCTACATTACCGACAGCGAGAGACAGTGGGCCGAGTCAGTCGCAACCGGTGACAAAACCGTGATTGAGCGAATTCTGGCCGACGATTTCGTTGGCGTAGACCCGAAGGGCCAGCTTTACGACAAAGCGAAGATGGTTTCGGAAACAGGCGACGCCCCGAAATATTTTTCCTCAAATCATCTCAACGAAGTGAAGATTCGTTTTTATGGTGACACCGCGGTCGCGCAGGGGAACGAATCGTGGGAGCGAAAAGGTGGCGAGCGCGGCCGGTTCGTCTGGACGGATACCTGGGTTCGGCGCGAGGACAGGTGGCAGCTCGTCGCCGCTGAAGATCTGATTGCACCGGAGCCGACAGCGTCGCCGTCCCCGTAGTTTATTTGATTGGGCTAAGAAGGAGCTCGCTGATTTGACCCGAGTCGTCGAGTTTCAAGACGCGCATTGCAAATTTTGCCGCGCTTTGCTCCGGCGCCTTGGGATTCAGCGTAACTGCAAATGGGGGCGATTCGGGCGCGGCCCTTTTCGTTAATCCTTTTCAGTTAATCCTTTGCGGCGGTTTGGTTGATTTCGTTTTCCGCCTGAAACCAATCGCCCCAGTCATCTCCGTGCACAGATCCACGCTCCCGCCAAAGTTCGTAAGCGCGTTGGGCGACTTGTTCCTCGTGGTTTGAATTTGAGTCCTGAGGAGGAGGTGGTGGTACCGGCGGTTCTGGTTCCGACTCCAGCTCAGGCTCCGATTCAATAACCGCGGGCTCGAACGGCTCTTCTTCAATTTGCTTTTGGAACCGATGCGCGGCTTCAAGCGTTCGTTGCACGAGATCGACAAGCGCCTCGGAGAAAAACGGCTTCTCAATCTTCGCGACGACATTCGGCAGACGCGCCGCCGCGGCATTCATTTCGTGAACGTGGCCAGACATTAGCAACACCGGCACTCGCGCCGTGCGCGCGTTTTCGAGAAGCCGTTCGCACAGTTCGTCGCCGTTGAAATCGGGCAAGCTGTAATCGAGCA
>DATFXN010000001.1:0-31665 GCA_035315805.1 Chthoniobacterales bacterium | reverse complement strand
TGGTTTCGATCCGGATCAATGTCGGCTTGTCGCAACCTTGCGCGGCTTGAAGCGCAGCCGCGAATTTGAAACTGTGCGCGGGGACGACGCGATCGTCGTGATCTGCGGTCGTGATCATGGTCGCGGGATAACAGCAGCCCCGCCCAGGCGGGGCAAGGTGATGAAGCGGCGAGTAGGCGTAGAGATACGCGAAATCGTCCGGTTTTTGGGCGCTTCCGTAATCAGAAGTCCAGGCCCAGCCAATGGTATATTTTTCGAATCGGAGCATGTCCATCACGCCAACATTCGGCAGCGCGGCGCCGAAAAGATCGGGCCGCTGCGTCATACATGCTCCGACGAGCAACCCGCCGTTGCTGCCGCCGCCGATCGCGAGTTTCGGCGTCGAGGTGTAGCGATTGTCGATCAAGTACCGGGCCGCGGCGATGAAATCGTCGAACACGTTTTGCTTCGTGTGCAGCATTCCGGCTTCGTGCCATTTCTCGCCGTACTCGCCGCCGCCTCGCAAGTTGGGGAGCGCGAAGATACCGCCCATTTCCATCCAAACCAGGTTCTCTGGCTTGAACGTTGGTGTCTCGGAAATGTCGAATCCGCCGTAGCCGAAAAGATAGGTCGGATTCCGGCCCTCGCGTTTCAATCCCTTTTTGTAGGAGATAAACATCGGAATGCGCGTGCCGTCGCCGCTTTTGTAAAAGACCTGCTCGGTCTTATAATCATCCGGATTAAATTTTACCTTCGGTTTGAAGAGCACTTGGCTCGTTTTCTTGTCAAAATCGTAGCGAAAGATCGACGTCGGTGTGGTGAAACTGGTGAACGAATAAAAGGTCTCGCGGTCTTTGCGTTTGCCGGTGAATCCGGCGACGGTGCCGAGTCCGGGCAACTTGATCTCGCCATCGCTGGTGCCGTCGAGTTTGAATAATTTCACCGCGCTGTGCGCGTCCTTGAGATAAACCGCGACGAAGTGGTCGCCGACGCTGCTGACCGATTCGAGTTTATCTTTTGATTCTGAAACGAGCTCGTCCATGCGTGGCGGAAGCGGTTTGCTCGTGTCGATGGTGACGATGCGTCCAAGCGGTGCGTTTAAGTTCGTCCGGAACGCGAAGACCGGACCCTGGTTATCGATGAACGCGTATTCGGCATCGGCTTTATCGAGCAGCTCGACTACTTTGGAGTTCGGATCCACCAGGTTTTTGTAAAAAATGCGGTTCTTCGGATCGGTCCCGCGCTGGACGGTGATGATAAGATAACGCCCGTCGTCGGTGACTTCGGCGTTGAAGAGCCATTCCTTCTGGTCAGGCCGCTCGTAAATCAATTTGTCCTGCGCCTGGGCCGTCCCGAGCGGATGAAAGAAGAGTTTGTGGTTGTAAACCTGGGTGCGCAGTTTGTTTTTCTCATCCGGCTTATCGTAGCGGCTGTAGAAAAATCCGCTGCCGTCTCTCTTCCACGAGGTGTTCGAAAACTTGACCCAATCGATGAGGTCTTGTCGATCTTTGCCGGTCTCAACCTCGCGCACTTTCCATTGCTGCCAATCGGAGCCGGCAGTAGCGAGACCGTAGGCCATCAACTTGGCGTCGTCGGTCACTTCTGCGTCGCCGAGTGCGATCGTGCCATCTTTCGTGAGCAGGTTTGGATCGAGAAGCATCCTCGGTTGCTCGGCAAAATTCTTCGTGGTGTAGAGAACGTTCTGGTTTTGCAGGCCGGTATTCTTGGAAAAGAAATAGCGGTCCTTTTCCTTGAACGGAACGCCAAAGCGCTCGTAGTCCCAAACTTCGGTCAAACGGGTCCGGATACCGTCGCGCTCCGAAATCGTTTTCAGAAAATCGAACGTGATTTTGTTCTCGGCCTCAATCCATTTTCGCGACTCGGGCGCGTCTGGATTTTCGAGCGCCCGATAAGGATCAGCGACGCTGACTCCATTGTAATCGTCAACCTGATTGGTCGTTGGGGCAGGGGGATAATTGAATTTTGACGGCGAATCAGCGGCGAAAAGAAATGTGACCGGCGAAAAAATCGCGGCCAGGAGAAAACGGCGATGCATAAGTCGCCGAATATGCGCACGAAAAAGAAGATGTCGATCTTCGCGCGGCATTGCGGCTGCGTTTTTGGAAAGCCGCAAGCGAAGAAGTCAGCAAACGAAACTGAACAGTTCCTCAGCTTCTGCAGCGCCAGTCCCGCCGAGGCGGGAAAGCGCTTCTTTTACGGCGTGCGGACGTGACATTCGATCCAGTTAACAGAAGCGCGAGGTTGTTCGTTAATTTTCGGTGATCTTGCCGAAGAGGCCATGTTCTTCGTCGGCGATTCCGGCGGTGAAATAAACTCCGCCGCCAAGCGGGAGCATGTCCCACAGACCGTCGAACTGCAGCGGCGTGCCATCGGCTTGGCTAACCGTTCCGAGGGGCGCGCCACTCGTCGGATCGTAATTGTTGATTTTGCCGTCGCCGAAGTTGCCGACCCAGAGGTTGGTGCCTTCGACCAATGCGAGACCCCACGGCGCGTTCAGATTTCCGTTCGAGATCAGACGCTTGAACAAGTTCCCGCTGGTGTCGAACACATTAACTATACCGTTGCCCAGCCCGGCAACATCGTCATGTTTCTTTGCGTCCTGCACGGCGTAGGTCACATAGATTTGATCCGTTGAAATTGCGAATTCCGAACGGCGCGTAGCCGGCGGGAAGGTTCGGATCGGTAAACGGGAACCCCGCTTGCTGAACAAAGTTTTCGTTGTAAGTCTCGACTTTGCCGGTGTGGAAATTTGTCACGTAAAGAAAATTATGACCATTGGCCATGCCCAAGGTCGCGCCCTTGTAAACCGCGGTGTTGACTCCTTTGTTCGTGCCGTTATCGACCGCGATGATGGCGTGCATTGGATCGAGACTCTGGTTCCAGCCTGAAATCGAACCGTCTTCACTCACGAAGATGAATTTGGCGGGTTTAGAAATCCCATTTTTCGTCACGTTGAAAAACGGCGTGTCGTTACGGACGATCCCAGTCGGATTTCCGCTCCCTCTGTTTTGTTTGGAGGTCGGAATAGTGACGACCAACGACAAGGCGGTTCCGTCCTGGTGATAGAGTGTGGAAACTCCGGTGCCGTTGTCGCTGACCCAAATTACGGAGCCGGTAGAGTTTGGGGCCATGCCCCACGGATTGACCAGGTTTGGATCGGTGTGCGCGGCGACACCGGGAATGTCTGATTGAAGATTTGTCCAGCTGTAGCTGTCTGCGCGCCCGGTTAGCGTGGAACATAGCGCCGCGACTCCGATGAGAGCGCGGTTCCGATTGAAGAGCGGTTAGTTGTCATAAGTTTTTTGCCTTTCTTTGGTTGGAGTTCCTGCTTTGTCCTTCACTATGAGAACGCGAGAAAAGGGCGATTCAGCCGGGTGGAGTTAAAAGGCCGGTCCTCGAGGCCGGAGGAAAAATCGCGGCCAGGAGACAACGGCGATGCATAAGTCGCCGAATATGCGCACGAAAAAGAAGATGTCGATTCCGGCTTGGCATCACGGCTGCTTGTAAGGGCCGCGCAAGCTAGGAAGTCACCATACTGAATCTAAAAGTTCCTTAGCTTCAGCAGCGCGGCCAATTACTGGCCGCGCTTTTTTCAGCGATCCACGATCGCTGAGTACTTAACCCGTTCTCGGACGAGGCAGCCTGCAGCTAGTTTACGCTAAAGATCACACCGAAGATCCCGTGCGCTTCATCGACGATGCCGGCTGTGAAAAACAGTCTACCATCGCCAAGAAACAAACCCCATAGACCATCGAAGGCGAGCGGAGTTCCAAAAACATCGCGCGGTGTGCCGAGAAAGCTCCCACTGTTCGGGTCGTAAACGTTGATGTGGCCGTCGCCGAAATTGCCGACCCAAAGCGCTCCGTTCACGATTTCCATTCCCCAGGGTGAGTTCAGGTTACCGCGGGAAACGAGGCGTTTGATAAAGTGGCCCGCCGTGTCGAAGACATTGATAAAACCATGGCCCGGACCCGCAAGGTCATCATGATTATCTGGCGGATTTTGCTCGGCATATGTCACGTAGATTCTGCCGTTGAAGTTGCGGACATCAAAAGGTGCAAAATCCGAGGGAAAAGCATTCGGGCCCGTCGTTGGATCTGTAAAGGGGAAACCGCCCTGGAGAACAAAGTTCTCGTTGTACGTCTCGACCTTATTGGCGTGAAAATTAGCCACATACAAAAAATTATGGCCACCAGAGACGCCTATCGTCGCGCCTTTATAAACTGCGCCGGTTGCGCCGTTATCTTTTGCTACAACTGCGTTTGCGCTTTCGACGTTCGGATTCCATCCCGATATCATGCCGTCCTCGCTGACAAAGATAAACCTGGCGGGCTGCGAGTTTATGCCTTTGGTGATCTTGAAAAACGAAGTGCTGTTGGCGACGATGCCCGTCGGGTTCGCCCCATCATTGTTTGTCGCGCTTGGAGGAATCGTTACTACACGGGGAGTAGTTGAGTTCGACGCAGCTGTGCCGTCTTGGTCGTAAACGGTCGCGACTCCGGCGCCGTTGTCGTTTACCCAAACGTTGCCCGATGATGATAGCGCTATCCCCCAGGGATTTACAACATTCGGATCAGTGTGCTCCGCGACGCCGTGAATGTCGGACTGGAGATTTTCCCAATCAAAAGCCGTGGCGTGCGCGAACGCGGTAGTAGCGAATAATGCAGTTGCAGTAAGCAACCAGGTTTTGGCTAAAACATAATGCTCTACGCTGTCCGAGCTAGATCACTATGCTTTTTTCCAGCCGTTCCCGTTGGCGTCGCGCGCCACCGCATACTCGGGCGCAAGCTCGACCTCTTCGGTCGGTTCTTCTTCCGCTTCAGCCAGGGATTTCTCGTGGTGCTCTTTCGCGATGAGCATGTAGAGCGATGGAACGATGAACAATGTGAAGATCGTTCCGATCGTCATTCCGCCGACGAGGACGAGACCGATTGAGTTTCGCGCCGCCGCTCCTGCGCCGGTGACGAGAGTGAGCGGAAAGTGACCGGCAACTGTGGCAACGCTCGTCATCATGATCGGTCGCAAACGAATCCGGGCAGCTTGCGCGACCGCGGCGAGTTTCGCCATGCCTTGCCGTTGCAGTTCATTCGCGAATTGCACGATCAGGATTCCGTTTTTCGAAACCAGTCCTACTAGCGTGACGAGTCCCACCTGGGAATAGATGTTGAACGAAGTCGTCCAAGCGTCAGTGAAGAATTTCCCAAAAGGCATTTTTAAAACCATGAAAAGTCCAGCGCCGAATAGCGCCAACGGCACCGAGCCGAGCAGAATGATGAACGGATCACGGAAACTGTTGAATTGGGCGGCTAACACTAAAAAGATCAGCACAACGGCGAGCGCGAAGACCATTCCGAACTTGCTGCCTTCGGTGCGAAGTTGGCGCGATTCGCCGGTGTAATCGATGACATAACCGGCCGGCAAAGTGGTGCGCGCTTCGTTCTCCAAAAACTTAAGCGCAGCATCCAGCGACACCGCCGGCACGCCGCTGATGGTCACCGCGTTGAGTTGTTGCATCCGATTCAATGAGCGTGCGACCGTCCCGTGTTTGATCGACGCGATCGTGCTCAACGGCACTAACTGATTGTTCGGTCCGGTGACGTAAATGCTTTCAAGTTGCTCGGGATTTAAACGATCAACGCGTTTGATTTGCGGAATCACTTTGTAACTGCGACCGGCGATGTTGAAGCGGTTCACGAAGTTGCCGCCGATGCTGGCCGACATGTCGGCGCCGACCTTTTGCATGTCGACTCCCAGCGACGCAACTTTGTCATGGTCAAAAACAATTTGCGCCTGCGGCTGATCGATCTTGGTGTCGATGTCGCCAAATTGGAAAATGTGCGCCTGCATTGCTTTGCCAAAAATCTGTTTCGCTAATTCCAGGATTCGGTCCTGGTCGGCTGTCGACGTTATGACGAAGCTGACCGGGAAATTGTCGCTGCCCGGCAGTGCCGACGGCATGATGGGGAACATTTGTATCCCGGGAATTTGTCCGAGTCCCATTTGGACGCGCGGCAAATATTCCTTCGTTGGTGTTTTGCGAACGCCCCATGGTTTCAGCACCATTCCGCCGAAGCCGCTGTCTGGAAATGTGATTTGAAACGTGAACCGAGTGTCTGGCAAACCGAGGAAAACTTTTTCCGCGGCGTCTGCGTAGCGAATTGTATCGTCGATCGTCGCGTTTGCCGGAGCGGTGATGATTCCGAAAATCACCCCCTGATCCTCTATCGGCGCCAACTCTTTAACGGCCACTTTCGGTATCCCCAAGTACATCAAAATTGTGAGCAGGGAGACGCCGGCCCAAATCGTGTAAACCGCAGGTCGCGCAGCGAGTGTTCGATCGAGATGTTCGCCGTACCAATCGCGGAAACGATCGAAAGTGCGATTGACCCAGGCGCCAAATCCACGGCTCTCGTGCTCCGCGCGCAGCAAATTCGCTGACATCATCGGCGAGAGCGTGAGCGCAACGACGCCGGAAATGAAAACCGCGCCGGCGAGCGTGAGCGCGAATTCGCGGAAAAGCGCGCCGGTCAATCCGCCTTGGAGCGCAATTGGTGTATAAACTGCCGCCAGCGTGATCGTCATTGCAATGATCGGGCCGATGAGCTCGCGCGCACCGACAAGCGCGGCTTGCATCCGCGGCAATCCCTCGCGCAGATGGCGCTCGACGTTTTCGACAACAACTATCGCGTCATCGACGACCAATCCGACCGAGAGCACGATCGCGAGCAAGGTGAGCAAATTCAGTGTGAATCCGAACGCCTGCATCAAGAAAAGCGCGCCGATCAACGAAATCGGAATCGCAACGACGGGAACGATGACGGATCGAAACGACCCGAGAAACAAAAAGATCACGACCATCACGATCAACAATGTGTCGATCAAAGTCTTGACGACTTCGTGAATGGCGTCGTTGATGTAAGCGGTGGCGTCGTAGGCGATCTCGCCTGTCATCCCGGTCGGCAATTCTTTTTTAATCTGCTCCATCTCGACGCGGACGCGCTTAATCACGTCGACCGAATTCGCGTTCGGCAAAACGTAAATGCCCATGAAGACTGCTCCCTGGCCGGAGAAATGCACTTGGGAATTGTAATCTTCCGCGCCGAGCACGACGTCCGCGATGTCGCCGAGACGAACCAAAGTTCCTTTGTTCTCGCGCACGACGAGCTTTTTGAAATCGTCCGCGGTGTGAAGATCGGTGTTCGCAGTCAGGTTCACTTGGAGCAACGAGCCCTTTGTGTTTCCGACCGCGGCCAGAAAATTGTTTCGCGCCAGGGCGTCGCGGACTTGTGACGGCGAAATGTTCAACGCCGCCATCCGATCCGGCTTCATCCAGATCCGCATCGCGAAATAGCGACCGCCGAGAATGTCGGCCTTCTGCACGCCGCCGACCGCGGTGAGTCGCGGCTGGACGAGTCGCACGAGATAATCGGTGACCTCGTTTGGTTGAAGAATGTCCGAGGTGAAACTTAGATAGCACGACGCGAATTGGGTATCGGCCGATTGAATTTCGATCACCGGAATTTCCGCTTCCGGTGGCAGATCGCGTCGGATCGCGTCCACTTTCGAGCTGATGTCCGACAGCGCTTTGTTCGCGTCGTAGTTCAACTTCAAACGCGCGGTGATTGTCGATTGACCCTGTTTGCTTTGCGAAGAGATGTAATCGATCCCGTCAGCGGCGGCGATTGCGCGCTCAAGCGGCGTGGTGATGAACCCACGCACAAGCTCCGCATCCGCGCCGACGTAAACAGTGGTTACGGTGATCGAGGCGATGTCGCTGCGCGGATATTGGCGCACATTCAATCCGCCGAGGCCTTTCATGCTCGGGAACAGAATTGGAAGCAGCGCCTTCGAGCCGGCGATCAGAATGACGAAGCTGACCACCATTGCCAGCACCGGCCGCTTAATAAAGAGATCCGTGAAACTTTTCATGTCGATCTTGCGTTACGAGTCGACTGGCTTCGGGTTCACCTGTGGTTTTGGCGCGAGCTCGTTGTTGATTGTCACGGTCATGCCGTTGCGGAGTTTGAAAACGCCAGTGCTAACAATCGTCTCGCCGCCCTTCAAACCTTGCGTCACTGAAACAAAATCGCCGCGCGCTTCTCCAATTCGCACAAATTGCTGTCGCAATACCTGTGATTCCTTGCCGCTTTTCTCGTCCTTCTTTTTCTCAATCACATAAACTGAATCGCCGAATGGCGCATAGGAAACGGCCGAGCCTGGAATCACTAGCGATTTTCCCTTTTGCGGTAGGAGAACGGCGACTTTCGCGAACATTCCGGGACGCAGCGCGTGGTCCGGATTTTCCAGCGTTGCCTGCGCCGTGACATTGCGCGTCACGCTGTCCACCATGGAATTGACCGCGGTCAATTTCCCTTTGAACTCGCGGCCGGGGAGCGCATCCACGCGAACATGAACTTCAAGTCCTTGAGCCAGCTGCGGCAGATATTGCTCCGGCAACGAAAAATCGACAAAGACGGGATCGAGCGCAGTCAACTGAACAACCGGCTGCCGCGCATCGATCGATTGACCGACGTTGACCTGGCGAATTCCGAGTTGTCCGTCAAACGGAGCAATCACCGATTTCTTGCGAATATTGGAGCGCATCTGATCTACGACTGCTTGCAGGCGATTGAACTTCGATTCCGCCGCGTCCTGGTCCGCTCTTGAAATAACTTTGCGAGCTGCGAGATCACGCGCTCGTTGCAAGTCCGCGCGCGCGAGCTCGAGATCCGCCTCGGACGATTTCAGCTGTGCCTCTTCGGCCGAGGTGTCGAGCTTCATCAGCACGTCGTCCTTTTTCGCTTCGCCGCCATTTTGGAAATTGATTTGTGCGACAACCCCTCCGAGTTCGGTCGAGACCACAGCGCCTTGCACTGCGCTGACGCTGCCCACTGCCGAAAGCATCGGTGCCCAATCCTCTTCTTTCACCACCGCGCTCGACACGGTGGTCGGCGGCATTTGCTTCGGCGAGCTCATCATTTTGGCGATTTGCATTGCTTTGATCCCGACGAGCATGATGACGAGCGCGACTAGTCCGCCAATCGCGACGCCCATCGCGCCGCGCGGTCTCACGCGGTTTAGCGTTGAAAGAGTTTTCGCCACATCATGCATGTACGCGTTTGCCTTCCGTTTTAAACATTACTCGCCACAAATTTCTGACGACTTCGAGCTGGCGTTCGCGGCTTTCATTTGCTGGCTGTCCCAATCGCAAAACTCCGCGCAACAGCATTCCGTCGTTCACCGCAAAAATCAGCTCCGCCATTTCGTGCGGAGTGAGATCGCTCGCGTTAGCTTCCGGTGAGCGCGCAATCAAATCCGTCACGCCGTTCATCGATGTTTCGCAAACGTCACGCACTAGCTCAGCGACGTGCTCATTCCGGCTCGCTTCCGCGAAAAGATCGACAACGAACGCCGCGGTCACGTGCGGTTCAGTCTCGCCGCAATGCGCCGTGAACAAAGTCTCGAGCGATTCGCGCAGATTCGGCGCTTGGCGCGCGCGTTCCAGAATTTCGTGGATTTGTTTTTTGTGGCGATCGGCCATGGCCGCAATGACGGCCTCTTTATTTTGGAAATAGCGATAAATCAGGCCGACACTGATCCCAGCTTCGGCACTGATATCGTGCATGCTCGCCTGGTGAAAACCGCGTTTGGCGAAGCATGCCACCGCGGCGTCGAGGATTTGGGTCGGCCGATTGACAACTGCGGGTTCGGTTTGGGTCTGAGACATTAGGCCAAAACAATGAATGAACGTTCATTCATTGTCAAATAGCCCTACCTTTTACGAAGCATCTTGGTAAATGACGGCTTGCTCAACAGGTCTCGCAACCCGATCCAATGGCAGCACATTCGGCTGCCGCGCAAATTGCCAGATTGCAGCCAGCGCGCTGAGCGCGAAGAGCGCATACAGCGCCGTTTCCAAGATGTTCCTGCTTTTCTCTTCCGACTGAACCAGCAGCCGATATGTCGATCTCCTTTTCATATTTGCCTTTCTCCCTGAAGACGCCGCTAGGCGTTGCTTTTGTCTAATCTCCCTGAGCGTTATCATTGCCTTTGAACAATGGATGGGGGGAGGCGTTGAATCAGAAAGATAAAAATTTTTTGCGCGAGTTTTCGCCCGACAGGCGTTATCTCATCGGCGTGTCTGGCGGACGCGATTCAGTCGCGCTGCTGCATTGGTTGCATGGACTCGGCTACAAAAAATTGATCGTCTGCCATTTGAACCATCAGCTGCGTGGCCGCGCCAGCGATGCCGATATGCGCTTCGTTGCAAAACTTGCTGACGCGCACGATGTCGATCTTGAAATGCGATCCACAAACGTACGCGCGCTCGCGGCGAAACAAGAGATCTCAATCGAAACGGCGGCTCGTCAAGCGCGCTACACATTTTTCGCGCAGGTCGCGAAACAGAAACGCGCTCAGACCATCTTTCTCGCCCATCACGCCGACGACTTGGTCGAAACCTTCTTGATCAACCTGTTTCGCGGTTCCGGAACCGCTGGTCTTAGCGCGATCCGTGAAACTTCTAAGCGTCGTGTGGACGGTGTCGATCTAACCATCGTGCGCCCATTTCTGGGAATCTGGCGGAGCGAGATTAATGATTACATTCGCAAGCATCGTCTGAAATTTCGCGAAGACGCCTCGAACAAAAATCTGGCGCCGCTGCGAAACCGCATTCGCTGGCGCGTGATTCCTCATTTGGAAAAAACGCTCGGCCGAAACATTCGGCAAAGCATCTGGCGCGCGGCGGTGATCGCGGCCGAGGAGGAGAATTGGATCCAGGCTCAGCTCGCGAACGCCCGCGACGCCGAACTTTCGGTTTCGATATTACGCGAATTGCCTGTCGCCCTTCAACGTCGCGAAATTCTGAAATGGTTACGATCGCGAAGGATCGCGAATGTTGGGTTCGACGTCGTCGAAAGCGTGAGGTCCTTGCTCGATCACACCGTTGCTAAGGTTAATCTGCCTCAAGGTCGACATGTTCGTCGCCGAGCCAGGAAAATTTTCATTGAATAGATGCGGAGGCGCTTGTGCCAAGCGCCTATTGAGTTAATTCGGCCGCTGACACAACCGACGCTACAACATCTGCGAAAATCTGTGTAATCTGTCGATGCAATGAGTTCTGAAATACGCGTCCGTTTTGCTCCGTCGCCGACAGGTTACCTTCATATCGGCGGGGCCCGCACTGCTTTGTTCAACTGGCTCTTCGCTCGGCACACCGGCGGCAAACTCGTCTTGCGAATTGAGGACACCGATATCAAACGGAACACTGAAGAAGCTGCGGCCGCGATTTACCAGGGGCTCGAGTGGCTGGGGATCAATTGGGACGAAGGGCCGCACGTCGGCGGAACGTTCGGGCCATATTTTCAAAGTCAGCGCACTGACACTTACGAGCGCCACCTGAAACAACTTCGGGATGGCGGCCACATTTTCGAGGATCAGGGCGCGCTCCGGTTTCGCTCAGCGCGTGAGCACGTGCTTGTCAATGATCTCGTCTGCGGGAAGATCGATTTTGATCTCACCAATCCCGGCACGCATCCGGACATGACCATTCGCCGGCCCGACGGCTCGTGGATTTTTCATTTCGTCAACGTGATCGACGACATCGAAATGAAAATCACCCACGTAATCCGTGGCGAAGATCATCTCTCGAACACCCCGAAGCACATTGAAATTTTTCGCGCACTCGGAGTCGAGCCACCAAACTACGCGCACATTCCGCTGATTTTGAATCGTGACGGCTCGAAAATGAGCAAGCGCGACGAGGGCGCCGCGGTCGCTTCCTACATCGAGCAGGGTTACGCGTCCGAAGCGGTCCGCAATTATCTTTGCCTGCTCGGTTGGTCACCGAAAGACAACCGCGAAAAGATCGACATCGAAGAGGTCGTGAAACTTTTCGAGCTGGAAAAAATAAATCGCCGTAACGCCGCCTTCGATCTCGATAAATGTTTTTGGCTCAACGGTCAATACGTCATGCAAATGTCGCTCGATCGTTTCATCGAGCAGGCGCGTCCGTTCATGGAACGCGCCAAGATCGACATCTCGAATGAAAAATATCTTCGCGACGTCCTCGCGATCGTGAAGGAGAAGATCAAGCTCTTCAAAGACGTTCCGGAATGGACGAGCTACTTCTTTACCGACGATTACGAATTCGATTCTGAGGCGGTGAAGAAAGTTTTCGGAAATGCGGACGCGGCCGGACGTTTGAAAGAGCTGGGCGAGGAATTCGCGAAGATCGACAAGTGGGGTCTCGAGGCGATCGAATCGGCGCTGAAATCGCTCGCGCAAAAACTTGGTTGCAAGACCGGCGATCTCGTCCATCCCGCGCGCGTCGCGGTAAGCGGGCGCGGTGTTGGCCCGAGTTTGTATCACATGCTCGAAGTCATGGGCAAAGATCGTGTACTGAAACGCTTTGACCGAACGCTCGCCAAACTCGGCTCGCGATGAAGAAAAAACGGACGACGGACCGCTACACGCTGGCCGATCTGGAAAATTGGCGGAAAGCGGCCCGCGATGTTAAACCGCCGATTCGGCTTGGTGTTTTTGGTGATCCGGTGGCGCATTCTCTCTCGCCGCAAATGCAGAACGCCGCGCTCAAGCATTGCAAGATCGACAAGCAATACGTGCGCTTCCACATTCGTGCGGCGGAACTGGCTTCGGCGCTCGCGTTAATTTCCAAAATGGATTTCATCGGAATCAATTTGACGTTGCCGCACAAAATCGCGGCGGCCGGGCTGGTTGATGAACTGGACGAGAACGCAAGACGCGTTGGCGCGGTGAACGCAATCAAGATCGACCGGCCTTCGTCTGGCTCCGGCGTGGCAAGCAGTGGAAAGTTACGCGGTTTCAACACGGACGGCCGCGGATTTTCGCGCGCGATCCGGGAAGAGTTTTCCGTCGACCTGCGCGATCTGCGGATAATGATTCTGGGTGCCGGCGGCGCAGCCCGCGCAATCGCGCTTCAATGCGCCAAAGAAAATTGCGAGCGCTTGGTGGTGGCAAACCGCACTCCGGACAAAGCGCAAGAGCTCGCCGATGAACTTCGTGATTTTTTCGCCGGCCCAAAAGTTCTCGGACCTGTTGCGCGGTTGCAGGCGATTCCGTTGGAAGAATCGTCAATTCGATTCCAAATTGCCCATGTCGATCTAATGGTGAACGCAACGTCCATCGGTTTGAATCGCAGCGACGCCTCGCCGATTCCCGCCCGGCTGCTCGCTCCGCACGTGATGGTTTACGACACGATTTACTCCGCTGAACGGACCCCGTTGGTTTCCGCGGCAATGGAGGCGGGAGCGCGCGCTGCTAACGGATTGTCGATGCTGCTGTATCAAGGCGCGCTCGCGTTCGAGATTTGGTTTCAACAGGAAGCACCGATTGAGGTGATGCGGAAAGCTCTTGGTGGATCGGGTTCTCCGAATACGATCTAACGCGCTCGGAGAGCGCGTTCCACCTACGCGTTCTCTTCGGCCATTTCCTGGCCGCGTTTGGTCGCTGCCTCGATCGCGGCGATCAAACTTTCGCGCGTTCCAAGTTTTTCCATCACGGCGAGACCAGCGGCAGTTGTCCCGCCCGGTGTTACCACCATTTTGCGCAATTCTTCCGGAGACAGTTTACTTTCGCGCATCAGTTCCGCCGCACCGACCACTGTTTGAATTGCAAGTTCCACTGCAACGTCCTTCGTCAACCCCATCTCTTTCCCGCCATCGGCGAGCGCTTCGATGATTGTGTAAACAAAAGCCGGTCCGCTCCCGCCCAACGCTGTCACTATGTCGATCTTGTCTTCTTCGATTTCACAGACGACGCCCAGTGCTCCGAAAATTTTCTTGGTAAGATCAACATCGTCATTCGTTGTCCGCGTTCCTCGTGCGATTCCGGTTGCAGCGCGGCAAATCGCCGATGGCGTATTGGTCAACGCACGCATGAACCGCGCGTTCGCGACTTTTTCCATGCTCGCAATCCGAAGCCCCCCTGCGAGCGAGATGACAAGTTTGTGGTCGATCGTCGCGCCGAGGTTGCGGAGAACCTGCAAGACAATGCCGGGTTTTACTCCAACGAAAATGACCTCTGCTTTCTCCGCGGCCTCCGCGTTGTGTGCGCTAATCGCAACGCCGGTTTCTTTTTCCAGCGCCCCACGCGTTTGGGCGTTCGGCTCGCTGGCGATCATCTTTTCCGGTGGGCAAAACCGGGCACGCAACAGCCCGCGAATTATCGATCCCGCCAGTTTTCCAGCGCCGATAAAGCCCAGCTCGTAGATTTGAGGTGCGCTCATTTTTCGCGATAGTAATTCATGGCCGCCCCCGCTGTAAATTTGCAACGTGACCGATTCGGCCTGCACTCCGGGCAGGCCGTTGCGTCCGGTTTAAGTCGCAGTGGAACTTTGAGCTGGCGTAGCGCCGACCTTGCCAAAGAGCTCCGCGAGCTGGCGACTGAGCGGAATGCGGTCATTCTCGCGCATAATTACCAGGTCCCGGAACTGCAAGACGTCGCCGATTTCGTCGGCGACTCGCTGGGCCTGAGCTATCAAGCCGCCAAAACGGACGCGGACATGATTCTTTTCTGCGGCGTTCATTTCATGGCGGAAACGGCGAAGATCATCAACCCAACGAAACGCGTGATTCTTCCCGACCTCGAGGCTGGCTGTTCGCTTTCGGAATCGTGTCCGCCGGAAAAGCTGGCCGAGTTTCTCAGGAAAAACGCCGATAAGAATTATTACGTCATTGCCTACATCAACTGCAGCGCGGGCGTAAAAGCGCAGTCCGACGTCATTTGCACCAGCGGCAATGCGGACAAGATCGTGCGCGCCGCGCCGCAAGATCGACAAATACTTTTTGTCCCCGACCAAAATCTTGGTGCGTGGGTGACGGAGCGGACTGGCCGTGAAATGGATTTGTGGCAGGGGACCTGTTACGTGCACGTCGAGTTCACCGCCCGCAGCATCAACCGGATTCGGGAAAAATATCCGAACGCCCCGGTAGTCGCGCATCCTGAGTGTACTTACGCGGTGCGGATGCTGGCAGATGAAGTTTGTTCCACCGAAAAAATGGTGGCGTTCTGCAAAACTTCGCCTGCGCGCGAGATCATCGTTGTGACCGAAGCGGGATTGTTGCATCGTTTGAAGAAAGAAATTCCGGACAAGACATTCATTCCGGGGCCGACCGAGAATTGTTTTTGCGGCGAGTGCCGCTACATGAAAAAGAACACGCTCGAAAAGGCGTACGACGCGCTGCTCAGAATGGATACGGAAATCACCTTGCCGGAAGAAATTCGGCAGCGCGCTGAGTTGCCGATTCTCCGGATGCTCGAACTGAGCAAGTGATTTTTTGCAGCGGCCCCTCGTAGATTCGACTTCGCCAACCAGGGGCTTTCGGTTGGAAGGAGCTAAGGAGTCACGGCGCGGAGCGCTCCCATCTCCAAACCGCGAGACCGTTTTCAGGATCGACTGTCTCTCCTACTTTTTCGAACCCGCATTTTTCCAAAACGCGCGTTGAAGGGTTCTTTTCCGCAAGCGTGTGCGCGCGAATTTTTTTTACGTGTTTGTCGCACGACGCGAAATGACACAAGGCGTTCGCAACTTCGGTTGCGTAACCTTTGTCCTGATAGCTGGGAGCGATGCCGTAAGCGATTTCAGCGACGCCATCGGAATCCGGTGGACTTGGAAAACCGCCCATGCCGATTAGAACGTTGTCGATCTTGTGGACGACCCCGAAGCCGAATTGCCACGGATTGGGTTCTCTCGCGCTTTGGAGACGGGTCATGAAATCCGGTGAAGCGCTGAGAAGCTGCTCGCGAATCCCCTCCGCGACGCGAAGTCCGGCGATGATTTCAAATTCCTGAACGCTGTGAAGCAACGCGCGCAGATGTCGCGGCAAATGCGCAGCGAGAATGAGATTTTTCGTCTGAATGGTCATTGGCGACGTCGGGAGAGATTCCCCGCCTTCGTTCGAAATGAAACAGTCGATCGACGACAAAGGCGAATTGGAAATCGCGCGGCATCCGCGTTAGAAGTTAGGCCGTCAATGAGCGAGCCAGCGGCAACGACAGTTCAATCGACGCGCATGCAGCGCAAAGTCGTGCCAGTTGTAACGGTGGAAAGCTTTTACAATTCACACGCCGAAAAATTGCAGATGAAATTGGAAGGGCCGAGCGTTGGCTTTCATCGCAAGATTCGCGAGCCGACGATCAATCGTCCCGGTCTAGCCCTTTCCGGTTTTTACACTTACTTCGCCGAGAAGCGGGTCCAGGTTTTTGGCGCGGCCGAGCATTCGTATTTGAAAAGCCTGACGCCAAAGATTCGCGAAAAACGTTTCCGCGAGCTCTGTGCCAAAAAAATTCCATGTATCGTCGTTTCGCGCGGTTTCCACGTCGATCCGGTTTTGCAGCGGATAGCGACGGAAGAGAAAATCGCGGTCTTCCGAACCCCGATGATCACGATGAAGTTCATCAACGCGGCGACGATCGCGCTGGAGATGGATTTTTCGCCAACGGTGACCGAATTCGGAAGCATGGTCGATATTCTTGGCGTCGGCGTTTTGATCCGCGGGGCAAGCGGCATCGGCAAAAGTGAAACGGCGCTGGGACTAATCGAGCGCGGTTACAGTCTGGTGGCCGACGATGTGACAAAAATCACTTCGTTGGAGGGTCGCGAATTGATGGCGACCGCGCCCGACCTGACGCGCAACCACATGGAAGTGCGCGGCATCGGCATCATCAATGTTGCCTCGGTTTTCGGCATCGGCAGCATTCGAATCGAAAAACGATTAGATTTGGTTGTGACGTTGCAGGAATGGGACAGCGTAGAGCAAATCGATCGCACCGGAATGGAGCGCCAGAGTTACGAGATTCTCGGTTTGAAAGTGCCGCACGTTACAATTCCCGTGCGGCCGGGGCGCGACATCGCACGCTTGATCGAAGTCGCGGCGATGGATCAAAAGCTGAAGGGGCTCGGCCAAAACAGTGCCGTCGATTTTAATGCGAAGCTGCTCGACTTAATGGCACCAAGATCGCCATAAAGACGATTACGAGCATGAGCATGAGCAGAAGCAGGAGACAAAGATCCGAAAATGGGCCTGCTTAGTCGCCGGGCGAGTGACACCTCGCCGATTCAAAAAATTGAAAAGGACATCGCGATCATCAATCGGCTCGGCCTGCACGCGCGTCCAGCGGCGATGTTTGTGCGGATCGCAAGCCGCTACCGAGCTGAGATTTGGGTGTCAAAAGAAGGCGAAGAAGTGAACGGCAAAAGCATCATGGGATTGATGATGCTGGCAGCTGGCCAGGGATCAAAGCTTCACATCCGCTGCGAAGGACCGGACGCCGCCAAGGCAATGGCCGAATTGGAGGAATTGATCAATGCGCGCTTCCATGAGGATTGATTCCTCGATAGAATCGCACGCGGATGAGCGGCGGTAACAAGGAAACGCGGTATCAGGGAGTTGGCGTTTCGCCCGGACTTGCGCACGGCGTAATTCATGTCGTGCGTGATGATCTCGACGACGTTGTCCGCTATCATATCGAGCCGTCGCAAATTGGAAACGAGATCGCACGTTTCGAAGCCGCGCTCGTGCAGACGCGCGTGCAGATCCTCGAGATGCAGCAACAAATCGCGGAAGCGATCGGCGCCAAAGACGCTGCCATCTTCGACGCGCATCTGCTGGTGGTCGAAGATCGGACCTTGATCGACGAAGTGTTGCGGCGGCTGGAGACCGAGCGTTGCAACGTCGAATGGGTTTTTCAGGAAGTGGCGAGCAATTACGCGGAGACGCTGACCAAAATCGATGATCCCTATCTGCGCGAACGCGCAGTCGACATGCAGGACGTGACGCGGCGGATCGTTCGGAATTTGCAAGGCAAAGCGCCAAAACAGCTCCTGGGCGTGACTGAACCGCACATTCTCGTTGCGCATAATCTGACGCCGTCGGACACGGCGAGCATGAATCGCCAACTCGTGCTTGGCATCGCCACCGATTTAGGCAGCTCCACTTCGCACACTGCGATTATTGCTCGCTCGCTCAGCATTCCAGCGGTGGTCGGTTTGCATGACGCGACTGGGAAGCTCGAGAGCGATCAACAGGTGTTGCTGGATGGCTACTCCGGCGTGCTGATTGTCGATCCGACCCCAGAGACGCTCGCTTATTACGGCGAGATCGAGCTTCGAAAAGGGCTTGTCGCGAAAGAACTAAAGGAACTTCGAGAGACTCCTTCAACCACAACCGACGGCCGCCATATCGTTCTCTCCGCGAACATCGAATTGCCGGGCGACGTCGAGGCAGTCACTGAAAATGGCGCCGAGGGCATCGGACTTTATCGCACCGAATTTCTATTCGTGAATCGGGACACGCTCCCAAGCGAAGACGAGCAATACGAAACGTATCGAAACGTGGCCGAGCGCGTAAAACCGAATCCGCTCATCATTCGCACGTTCGATCTCGGCGGCGACAAGCTCGCCGTCGGCACAGTCGACGTTGGCGATGAATTAAACCCGTTTCTTGGTTGGCGGGCCATTCGTTTTTGCTTGGAAAATATCGACATCTTCAAAGCTCAATTGCGCGCCATTTTGCGCGCCAGCGCGGTGGGCAATGTTAAGATCATGTTTCCGATGATTTCCGGGCTTGAAGAACTGCGCCACGCCAAAGCCGTCCTGGACCAATGTCGAACGGAGCTGCGCGCGGCCAAGGCCGAAATGGCCCGCACCATGGAAGTGGGCGCCATGATCGAAATTCCGAGTGCGGCGATTTCGGCGGATGCGCTCGCACGCGAAGTTAATTTCTTCAGCATCGGCACGAACGACCTGATCCAATATACAATCGCGGTTGATCGCGTGAACGAACGCATCGCGCATCTTTACGAGCCGACGCACCCGGCCGTTTTACGCTTGTTGAAAATGATCGCCGACGCCGCGCACGCGCACGACATCTGGGTCGGGGTTTGCGGCGAAATGGCGCGCGATGTTGCGCTCATTCCGCTCCTGGTTGGCCTCGGGATGGACGAATTGAGTGTGGGGGCCACGTCCGTTCCGCGGGTGAAAATGGCGGTGCGAAGCCTGGCCGTGCCCGAATGTCAGCAGCTGGTTGGTGAAGCTCTTCAGCTCCAAACTTCCTCTGAAATTTTGGCGCGCTGCTTGGAGCTGGTGACCAAACGCTACGGCGATCTGCTGGGCTGATCTTTGGTAGGGGCGGTTCACCGAACCGTCCGCGGGCGATTGAGGTCAATCGTCCCAACCCGTTGTTCTTGAACAGCTCCGCTTTGGCAGATGTCGATCTTTCGGCTAAGATTGCGGCCCTGCTCCATGAAGTTTTTGGCCCGGTTCAAGTCGCGCGGGAAAAAGCGCAGCAAACTTTTCCGCTACGGTTGGAAGATATCGATTCTGATTCTGATCGGCGGAGGCGGGCTCGCGCTCCTGCTTTTTTATGGCGCGTGGGCGGCCAGTTTCGATACGAAAAAGGTCGGCGCCATGCCGGAGCGCAACACCGTTTTCGATGTTGATGGAAAAATTTACAGCCGACTCGCGGGCGCGAACCGGCTCCGCGTTTCGCTCGACGAGGTCTCGCCGAATTTTATCGACGCGCTGCTCGCGCGGGAAGACACGCGTTTCTATCAACATCCGGGAGTCGATTGGCGCGGAATTTTGCGCGCTCTCATCCGCGACGTCTTGAGCGGCTCGGCCAAGGAGGGCGCCAGTAGCATTACCCAACAACTTGCCCGCAACAGTCTGCCGCTCGGAGGACGCACCCTCAGTCGGAAATTCCTCGAAGCGATGGTCGCGTTTCGGATCGAGCACGAGTTTACGAAGAAGCAGATCCTGGAGCTCTACGTGAACCGGATTTATTTCGGTGCCGGTTGTTACGGGGTCGAAACGGCATCTCAGGCTTATTTCGGAAAGAATGCGTCGAAGTTAGATCTTCCTGAAGCGGCGCTTCTCGCGGGATTAATTAGAAGTCCGAACAGATTTTCGCCGCTGAAAAATCCCGAAGGCGCTGCGAATGAACGCAACGCAGTGTTGGATCGTATGGTCGAGTTGAAGAAAATCCCGCGGAGCCAAGCAGCCCAGGCCAAATTCGCCAAAGTCAACGCGCATCCGAAACGACTCCTGCAAATTCAAGAAAATTACGCGATGGACGCGGTCCAGCGGGATTTGAATTTGATTCTGACGCAGGACCAGATCGACAACGGCGGTCTGTTTATCTACACGACGCTCGATCCGATAGTGGAAAATGTCGCCCAGGCGGCGCTCGAGACCCAGCTCACGAAAATCGAACACCAGTCGAATTTTAATCATCCGACCAAAGCGAATTATCGTCCGCCGGAAAATGGCGAAGATTCGGCGATGCCGTATTTAGAAGGCGCAGTTGTGGCGATCGACAACAGCAGCGGCGGAATTCGTGCGCTGGTCGGCGGACGCGATTATTCGCAAAGCAAGTTCAATCGCGCGCTGCCGCCGGCGAATCGGCAAGTCGGTTCGGCGTTTAAGCCGTTCGTGTACACGGTCGCGTTTTCGGAAGGACTGCTGCCCGGCGCGTCGATCAGCGACGGCCAGATTCAACCGGGCGAAATTGATGGCGCCGGGACCTGGTCGCCGGCAAATTCCGACGGCACTTACGGTGGAGTTCAGCCGTGCTCCTATGGCCTGATTCATTCGCGCAACACCATGAGCGTGCGCGTCGGACAATTCGCCGGACTCGACTCAGTTCAAAAGGTCGCGACCACGTTGAACCTCAGTGAAAATGTTTCCCATGGTCCGGCGATCTACATCGGATCGTTTGAAACAAATCTGAGGGATCTGACCGCTGCCTACACGGTTTTTCCAAACGCCGGCGTGCGCAAACAAGCGTACGTCATCGAGCGGATCGACGATGCCGATCATCAGCCGATTTATCGCGCGTCGCACCTTGCTGCGCAGGCTCTCGATCCGAGCGCGGCGTGGATGACTTCGCAAGTGATGGAAGAAGTTTTGACCCGCGGAACAGCCGCAGCTTCGCGTTCGCTAGGATTCAAATTGCCGGCGGCGGGAAAAACCGGCACGACCAATGATTACAAAGACGCGTGGTTTGTCGGTTACACATCAACGGTTACGTGCGGAGTCTGGGTCGGGTTCGATCAGCCGGTCACAATTATTCCGCATGGTTACGGCGCGGCGCTGGCGTTACCTGTTTGGGTGCAAGTAATGAACAAAGCGGCGGAGCGTTACCCGCCCCAGGATTTGCAGCCGACGATGCCGATGCAACACGCGCTGGTCTGCTCGCTTTCAAATCACCTCGCGACCACCGGTTGCGAAGCGGCTGGGACTGCCTACGAAATCGATCTTCCGGAGGACAAAGTTCCGACGGCGGCGTGCGAAATTCACGGCGGCGATCAAATGGAATTCGCGCAAAAGCTGAGTCCGTTCGGCAAGAAGGCCGCCGAGCTTCCGAGCAAGCTGTTTCAGTCCTTCAGAAAATTTTTTGGCGGCGGGAAACCGTAAAACTACTTTAGGTGGCGCTTTACAAACGCGCGCCCGGAACCCGATTTGAGGTATTTTTCAAACGCTGTTGCGTGAGCTCGGTCCGCAAAGGCAAAATAGGCTAGTAATGCCCATGAAGCGAACTTCGAGGTGTGATGGGACTTGGCGGTGTTGTGTTCTAGCAACTGTTTCCGCGGATCCGAGGTGAGTCCGATGTATTGCTGTTTCGGATATCGTTCGGATCTGAGGAGATAAACGTGGTGCACTTCTGGGGGCGGCTTGCCAGCCGAAGCTTTGTGCTAAGTCCGCCTGCGCGCAAGGCTACGGCGGACGCTCGAGCCTTCACTTCGCGCTATCGCTTGGAAGCGAAGGCTGGAGCGGGTGAAGGGAATCGAACCCTCGTGTGCAGCTTGGGAAGCTGCCATTCTACCATTGAATTACACCCGCGGATTGGAAGCAGTGAATAGTGACGAGTGACGAGGAAAAGTCAAAGAATTGCGCGCAGCATCCGGATTTACTGCCAGGAAATCGCATCGTCGGAATTGGTATACTTACCGTCTCCGTTGTTACCGAGTGCTGTGTCTTTGCCCAATGACCAGGCGATCGCACCTTGGCGAAGCGGATCGGCGCCGGCGCCGTTGTTGTTTCCATAAGGATTCGCTACTTGATTGTCGTAATTGGCATCCATCGCTACCGCGTATTCGGTTCCCCACGGATCGTAATATCCGCTGCTTGAGCTTTTGATTCCGGATTTAGGGTTCGTTTGGTCTTTCGCAACCGGCGGATTGATGAAAACTACCTGTCGGGTGTTGAGCGCCGTGCTGGTGCCGCGTAGCTCTTTAAACACGTCACCGTTTTCCGTATCGGAACCGCCGGGTCCGTAAGTTGCGTCGCCGCTTGTAACGGTCGTCGGATACTTTCCGTATTCGGTATAAAACGCGTTCACAGCCGTCACGATTTGGGTGAGATCGTTCTTTGCTTGCGTTCGTTTGGCTTGGTCTTGCACGCCTTTGAAGGCAGGGAAGAGCAGGCCCATCAAAATTACGATGATCGCGATGACGATGAGCAGCTCCATCAATGTGAAGCCCTGCTGGTTAGAGTTAAGATTTTGCATTTTCAGGGGTCATGGACTCCAACGCTGCGTTGCGGTCGTGTCGCTTGAAGCGTCCGTGTAAACTTTCCAAAGCATATTCTCCACATGAAGGTCGGCCATACATGCGTCGATTCGCTGTCGCTTATTGTGGGTGCCGCCCACAGCAGTGCCTTGTGAGCTGCCGCCATTCTTATCGACTGTCACCGAAGTCGCCGCCGTTCCGGTAAAGCTGACGCTAGCCCCGGTTGTTTGCGCCGGCGCAAACAAAATAAATGCGCTCGGATTCGTGATCTTCTCGCTCAGAAGCGCAGCGCCGCCCGATTTCGCATTGGCATTGAAGCCGTAACTGACCGGCGATGTGGTATCGTTTTCTGCTGGAGGACGCTTGTCGAACGGTGACTGAAAGATTTTCCAGTTCGAAAGATATTTTGGATGGAGGAATTTCATCCAAGGGGTTGCCCCGCCGCTCGGCAAGAAAAAGGCGCCATCGTTGTCATTGAGATACGTCTGCGTCGCGACAGCTATTTGACGCAGGTTATTTATGTCCTGGGTAATTCGTGCTCGTTCCTGGATGGTTGAAAAGGCAACGACTAGGAGAGCAACTAAGGTCGCGACGATTGCCATAACGACCAGGACCTCGATCAATGTAAATGCTCTTCCCTTCGTCATTGGACATTCGTCATTCCTCATTCGCGTCATCTCCATTTTGCCATTTGTTCCGGGAAGGGACAGTGCGCGCAATCGGAATTATCCTGTAAACAGAAATCTTCGTTAATCTGTAAAAGCGCCTGTTGATTGGCGATCGTTTTGGTGAATTCCCAGCGTCGCGGGTCATCCCCAAACAATCGCGTGCTCGCGGTCTCAAGCCGGCGATTCGTCAAACGCGCCGGAAGCTTTGCATAATGGTTCCAAGCCTCGGCGCTTTCCATGCGCCAAAAAGGAAAAGCTACGTTCGCAAGAATATCCGCGGCACGAGATTCGCCAATCAATGCCATCGGTTGGGATGAAGGATCAGCGGTGAGCGTGTAATGCAATTTCCAGAACGGATGGTCGAGCGCGTCGAAGAATTGTTCGACCGCCTTGGCGGTTCGCGTGCCCAACGCGCGACGAAAAGCCGGCCACTGCTGAGCCAAGATCGACGCCGCTGCGAGACGACGCCGTGGATGATTGACCGGTCGCGTCCCGCTCAATCGCCACGCTTTGCTTGGCAAAATCAGCCTAAAGAAATCGTCTCGATGCGGCCACCAACGGTCCCACAGTAGGCGCACGTAGTTCTTGGCCGATCTTTTATAGACGTCGAGGTCTGGCGTTTCGAGAAAACCGGCAACGCCGAAAAGCGTCGCTTCCGCGTCGCTCAAGTTCTTGCGCAAGCTTTTGAGGGAGATTCTTTGCGCGATCAGCGTAAACGGGAGCTTATTCTCCTTGTAATCAAGCGCGGCCGCGATTTCCTGAAAGAGCGCCTCGTCCGCGCCGTGATTGTCGATCCTGACGCGGAGGCGCGCAGCTTTTTTCTGTAAGCGAAACTGCGCGGCGGCGTCGAGCACGCTGCGAACGCGATCTTCCGGTAAATTTCTCAACGGCGCCTGGCAGCGGCCGGGACGCGCCAGCGGAATACTGGCGCTGAACGTTTCCGACAAAGTCGCGGGATCGATCCGAATTTGCGGTACGTTCTGATTCGATCTTGTACGTGTGAAAAATTCGCGATCGCTCTTGTCGACAAAGACGTGGAGCACCGTTTGGTCGAATGCCGGATTGCTAGCGTGGCCGTGCAGCTCCCAGTTGCGATCGACGAGATCGATCTCAACGGAACCGCAGATCGGTTCGGTTCCGTTTACGCGGATCGCGGCGTCGCAAAAATCTGGTCCGGCTTCGCGGTTCCAGGTGCCGAACTGGACGATGTCGATCTTGTCGCCGGTCGTGCTGACAAAACTTTTCCCAAACTCGCCCGCGAACCAGCGCGCTTGCAGCTCAAGCTCGTTCGGTGTGCGCAGTGGAAGGAAAAGCGCGCGCTCGTGGACGCGTGATGACGCAAGCAGGTCTTCGTACCGGGGGGCGTTGTCCATGACGAGAAGCTAATCAGTGCTTGCAGGTTGAAGCTGCGCTTCGACGCCGGCCAGACCGCGTTGCCCCAAACGGTCCCGCAAGTAGTCAACGATCTGTTCCACATCGGAAGCGCGCGATCGCGGAAAAAGAAAAAGGTATTTCGATCCTTTGCCGGCCGAAGGAACGATGATCAGATTTTCGGACAGGAATTTCGGCTCGTGCGCAACCATCGTTGCCTCAAGATCGATCGTTTGGGAAAACGGGCGTCCGTTCTTGCGGGCAACAAAGAAAAGTTTGCGCGGCTCTTCATTTGTGGCCACGAGCACGCCGAAGAGGTTCGCCGGGATTTTACGCCCGCGGCCGCTGATGCAGGCCGCAGCCCACGCGATTGTCTCGCCGAGAATATTTTCGCGGTTGAAGATCGAAGTGAGTCGCGCTGGCAGAGTCGTGGGAAGTTTCGGCGGCAGACGAAATTCCGCCGGCCCGTTCAATTTTTTCCAGGCGAGCCAGAGTTTCGCCTTCATGGCCCGCAAAATTTTCGGCGCGAAATAAAAGAACGCGGCGATCGCGAGCGCGAAGATCGACAACGCGAGAATGGGGTTGTGATAGATCAGAGCAAGTCCACCGAGCACGGCGATGTCTTCGCCGAGACTCAGCCCGATATTCGAGAATGGTTCCGGCGAAGTGTTGCTGGTGAGTCGCGTGGCCGCTTTCGCTGTGTGCGTGATCAAGCTGGTGCCGCCCCCGAGTAGCGCGACGATAATGGTATACATGGGGCTGGGATGACCGAGTAATTGAATTGCCAGCAGCGCACCGCCAATCGGACGAATAACGGTATGGACTGCGTCCCAGACCGAATCAACCCACGGGATTTTGTCGGCAAAAAACTCCAGGAAATAAAGCACACCGGCGATGGTGATGATCCAGGGATTAGCGAGGACTTCGAGCGACTGATAGGCGGGCGCAAGCGTGATCCAGTGAAAATGAATCGCGAGCCCGGTGACGAAAACGGTGAGATAGAGATTGATTCCCGCGAGCGCGGCCAGCCCGAGCGCGACGCCAAGAA
Source organism: Chthoniobacterales bacterium (assembly GCA_035315805.1). Lineage (GTDB taxonomy): Bacteria > Verrucomicrobiota > Verrucomicrobiia > Chthoniobacterales > UBA10450 > AV40. The sequence continues at coordinate 6,030 of DATFXN010000001.1, read as the reverse complement.
GATTCAGCTCATCCACGCAAAAATTATCCGCGCATGCGAATGATTGTCACGCGCTGAGTTGCGTCTACACTTCGCCCATGCTCGACATTCGTGTGATTCGTGAGAAACCGGATTTTGTTCGCGAGCGGCTCGCTACGCGCGGCGGCGGTGACGAGGCGAGGATTGACGAACTGCTCAAGGTCGATGCCAAACGGCGAAAAACCGAAACTGAACTGCAACAACTGCAGGCTGAGCGGAACCGGTTGAGCAAACAGATCGGCGCAAAAAAATCGAAGGGTGAAGCGACCAAGGATCTGGAAGCGCCAGTCCGGAAGATCGCCGACCAAATTATCAATCTTAACCAGCAGACGGCGAAGTTCGACGAAGAGCAACGACGTATTCTTCTCGACATCCCGAATTTGCCGCATGAGTCAGTTCCGCTCGGGAAAGACCCAAGCGCAAACAAACTTGTTCGGGAATGGGGAAAGAAACCGAAGTTGTCCGGCAAAGTGCTCGATCACGTCGCGCTGGGCGAGAAATTGAAAATTCTCGATCTCGAACGCGCGACAAAGGTAAGCGGGAGCGGATTCATTTGCTTCACCGACGCGGGCGCGAGGCTGGAGCGGGCGCTGATCAATTTCATGATCGACCTGCACACGCGCGAGCACGGTTACGCCGAAATCAGTCCGCCATTTCTCGTGCGGCGCGATTGCATGATCGGCACAAGCCAGCTGCCAAAGTTCGAGTCAGACATGTATGGCTTGGAGAGCGGCGAACTGTTTCTTGCACCAACGGCAGAAGTGCCGCTGACGAATCTTCATCGCGAAGAAATCGTGGCGATTGTCGATCTTCCGAAAAAGTTTGTGGCTTACACGCCGTGTTTTCGGCGCGAGGCAGGATCGGCCGGACGCGAGACGCGCGGAATCATTCGGGTTCATCAGTTCGACAAGGTGGAGCTGGTGAAAATTACAACGGCGGAAACATCCTACAAGGAGCTCGAATCGCTGGTGGCTGATGCGGAGAAAGTTTTGCAATTGTTCGAGCTGCATTATCGCGTGATCGAGCTTTGCACCGGCGATCTCGGATTCGGCTCGGCAAAAACCTACGACCTCGAAGTCTGGTCGCCGGGTCAAAATGAGTACCTCGAAGTTTCCAGCTGCTCGAACTTCGAAGGTTTTCAGGCGCGCCGGATGAATCTTCGATACAAAGGCACGGACGGGAAAAACAAGTTCTGTCACACGCTCAACGGCTCGGGCCTGGCGTTGCCGAGATTGCTTGTCGCCTTGGTCGAGAATTTTCAGGAACCGGACGGCTCGATTCAAATCCCGAAAAAACTGCAGCCCTATTTTGGAGGGAACGAGATCAGAGAACGCTAGCGGGACAATGAATGGATGGCGGTGGCATCAAACGGATAGGAATCGACCAGACGAGAATGCGAATCCAGGCGAGTTGCCGCGGTGTCGCATTTACCAATCGCGGTGAGGAAAAATCCAGCACGCGAAAAATCCATGCGAACGAGCCAACTAACAATACCGGCTCAATCCGGAAATGGTCAGCTTCAATCGACCGGACTGCAGCCAGCCGGACCCGGTCAATAAAAACAGCGAACCGACAAGACCGATGCTAACGGGATGGAAAAGTAATAGCCGGGACGCGCGACCGGTAGATTGCTCAGGGTTGTCCGGTTCGCTTCGTTCGCTGTTCATTAAAGCCTACGAAAATCACGACTAAGCAGTCGGTTCCTTGAAGAGATCCATTTGAGAACGGTCTTGAGGCGCGGTTTCCCTTTCCACTTGCGAAGGCAACGGGAGCTCATAGCCGAGTCGTTGCGCGAGGCGTTGCGCAGTTTCTGGGGCAAAACCTTCGAAGTGGTTGCTCACAAACGCCCAGACATTACGAACTTCGGCGATGTGACGCTCGGTTTTTAGCGCCCAACTTTCAAGGGCCGCTTCGCGTTTCCAGAGAAGTTTATCGTAGTGGTGAATGAATTTGCCGGCGCCATCGTACTTGGTCGCGTAATCGCCGAGAAGTCGTAGGTAAAGCAAATCAGTCGTCCTCGGCAGAAACTCGAACGGCGCAAGGTTGCGTTCATTGAGCGGGCTTGTGTCGGCCCAAACCCAGCAGATGCGACATTGTTCGAGCAGCCGAATAACGTGCGGCCGGTGCCAGCCTGGGTGACGAAATTCAATGGCAAACCGAAAACCCTTGGGGAGTTGCACGAGAAATTTACGGAGAGGTTGTCGCCCGTCTTTTGCTGTAAAAGACGGTGGCAGTTGAATCAGAATAACTTGAAGCTTCGACTCGAGCGGCTCGATTGCGTGCAGAAACGCGTTCAGTTCGGCGGTGCAATCACGCAGGCGGCAGACATGCGTGATCTCGCGTGGGAGCTTGCAGCTAAAACGGAACGAAGCCGGAGTCACTTCGACCCAGCGCCTAACCGCGTTCTCTGACGGTACGCTGTAAAAGGTCGAGTCGATTTCCACGGCCGGTAGATAGCGCGCGTAAAATTCGAGCCACTCGGAATCAGGCAGCTCAGCGGGATAAAAACTTCCGCGCCATTCCGGGAAACTCCAGGCACAGGCGCCGATGCGAATTTTCTGCTGGTCGGTGAGGTTCACAAAGGTGCGTGTGAAGTAACGGGTCGCTTCTTAACCAATACTCCATGACTCCACTCTTCCACCACTCCAATGCTGCTGAACTTGACGGACAGGATAAGTCAATTACCCTGCCACTCCCGATGAGATTCCGAGTTCTCCCGTTATTTTTCCCGATCGCACTCGGCTTGCTTCTTGCGCCATTGGGCAACGGCGCGGTTGTCTTTCGGCCAGGCGAGAAAGCCAAGTACGTTCCGCCGGGTGAAGAGGAGCTAAACGGTAACGCAGCCGAGCTTTTCGAGATCGGGCAGAAAGCGGAAAGGGAAGGCAATCCGAAGCGGGCCATTCGGGCGTATCGGCAGCTTGTCCGGAAGTATTCGCGCGACGTGTTGGCAGCTGGGGCCGCATTTCGCGGCGCGCAGTTGTACGAGGAGACGCACGAATACCTGGAAGCGGCGGGCACATATCGATTAGTAGTGACCAATTATCCTACCAGTCCGCATTTCAACGAAGCGATTGAAGGCCAGTTCCGCATCGGCGAGATGTATTTAGCCGGAAAAAAACTCAAATTGCTCGGTATTCCCTTCGCCACCTCGATGGATCGCGCTGTGGAAATTTTTGCGGCTGTTATCCGTACCGCGCCCTACGGAAAGTACACCGCCCGGGCGCAATTCGACATTGGCCTGGCGCGCGAGAAACAAGGCGCCAATGACGCCGCGCTCCAGGCTTATCAAGCAGTGCTCGACAAATTTCCCAACGATCCGGTAGCGGCGGATGCACAATATCAAATCGGTTACATCTGGTTCAGAGCCTCGCAGAGCGGTACCAAGGATATTGCAGCGGCGAGCAATGCCCGGACCGCCTTCCAGGATTTTTTGTTTCGCTTCCCTAACAGCGAAAAGGCGGCGCAAGCGCGGGCTAATCTACAACAGTTGGAACACAAGGTGACCAACAGCTCATATGACGTCGCGCGCTATTACGACAAACAGAAAGTCTATCGCGCCGCGGTCATTTATTACAACGAAGTGATTCGGCAGCAGCCGGGCTCGGTCGAAAGCGAGAAGGCGAAGAGGCGAATCGATCAATTGCGGGCAAAGCTTGGCGACAAGGTGCTTGAACCGTTGCAGGCCAAGGAGGCTGCCGAGAAGAAAAGTGCAGCGCCGGAGAAAGGCGCAGGCGCCAGGCAAACCATGCCAGCTCCGGACTCAGCGCCGATCTTGCCACCGGATTTAGACAGCGCACTTCCTCCTCCACCGTCTTCGCTTGAGCCGAGCAGCAGCACCGCGCCTGAGCCGTCCAGCGCCCCGCAAGAATCGCCGGCCGGAAGCACAACTTCTTCGTCCCGTGACGATGCCCGTGCTTCTGAAGCACCGGCGTCACCGACGCCGTGAAAAATTTAATTGCGACGACGCTGGCTTGTCTCGGTCTGAGCGGTTGCCTCGGTTACCAGATTGGCCCGGCCAAGCCATATTACCTTCGCGAAGTGCACACCATCGCGATCCCAACTTTCACCAACAAAACGCTGATTCCACGGGTGGAAGTGCTCGTCACCGATATTGTGATCAAACAATTTCAGCAGGACGGCACTTTTCAAATCGTGAGCAGCGACTCGGCGGACGCCACCCTCAAAGCCGACATCATTCGCATTAGCAGATCGCCCGCGCGTTCGGTTCGGGGAAACGTGCTGGCGACGAGCGAATTCAATCTCGCTATGCGGGTGAGATACAGGCTCGAGGGGCCCGACGGAAAGCCGCTCGGTCCTACAGGCGAAGTCATCGGCACGACCAGCTTTTTCGTCAGGCAAACATCATCAGAAGGATCAATTATCCCCGGGGATGTCACCACCGACGAACGGCAGGCGCTGCCTCTGGCCACAGAAGAATTGGCCACCCGACTAGTCGCACAGCTGAGCGAAGGCTGGTGAAGCAGCATGAAAGGCGAGGAGAAGCTTTGGGAGATCCTTAGCGACAAACTCGAGACACTTCGCGCGAGCGGTCGCCTGCCCGAAGCGATTCGCGTGGCCGAGACTTTGCTTGAGCTTGCCAAACGCACTTTTGGCGACAACGAAAACAGGCTGGCGCTTAGTTACGAGAAACTAGGAGTCCTTCTCGATCAAAATGGCGACCGCGTCAAAGCAAAGCCTTATCTGCTGAAGGCCCACACCGTTCTCGAAAAAGCCAGGCCGCCGGATCAACGTTTGCTTTACCGCTCGGCCCGCCGGCTCGCTTTTTTGTGCGACAACCTCGGCCAACAGGAGGAAGCGATTCGTTATTATGAGAAGGCGATCGCCGCCGGTACCCAGCTCGACGATCTGCCTTATTCCGATTTGGGAACGATGCTCAACAATGTCGCGCTGATCTTCCGAAGATCGGGCCGGCAGAGAGCGGCCGAGCCTTATTATTTGCACGCGCTTCAGATCTACGAAAAGCAACTCGGCCCGCAGCACGCCGATGTCGCCTCGGTTTTGAATAACCTCGCCGTCTTTTACACCAACGAGAAGCGTTACGCCGAAGCGGAGAAGACGCATCTTCGCGCACTCCGCATCCGGGAAAAAGTCCTACCGCCAACCCATCCCGACATTGCGCAATCGAAATGCAATCTTGCCGTGGTCTATCATTCCCGTGGCGATTATCCGAAAGCGGCCGACCTTTATCGTGCGTCGCTCAAGAGTTGGGAAGAAGCTACCGATCAGCCGCCGGAGGACTATGAAATCGTGGCCGCGAACTACGCCGATCTTTTGCGTTCGTTAGGCAAAGTTCGCAAAGCCCAACAGCTCGAAGCCCGCGCCCGCAAACGCCGCCGCGGCTAAAGATCGCCATCGGCGGATTTCACGCTTGCGCGCGCTGAAGGAGAGCGCAATTTAAGCGGCTCATTTTCTCGCTCACGTGGCGGAATTGGCAGACGCGTACGGCTCAGGACCGTATGGGGCAACCCGTGGAGGTTCGAGTCCTCTCGTGAGCAGTTGCCCGTGAGTCTGGGGAGAATTCCGCCTAAGAGCCACTTGCATAACAGATTAGCATAACAAATCCACCGATTTCAGCGGCGTTCGCAGACGTGCAATGAAGTCGCTTTTGCACGGTAGGAAACCGCGCGATAGAAGCCAATCTGTAAACTGCAGCGCTCCTGTTTGAAATAACGAGTCAGAACAGTCTTCAGAGCAAATCCACTCAATTCACTGCTGTGTGACTTTGTCCGTGAATGTCGCTAGTTATCGCGCGCTTTCGCGAAATTGTGATGTCCAAGTCCCTTCACATTTTTCGTCCGATATTGTTCGCCGACATACCACACGCGCGTGCGTGCGCGCGTAGGCGTCACGGTCAACACACCGACTCACTAACGTCATCATACCTTGGCAGCCCCTTGTCCGTTTTTCGCGTAATCGACGGAATCGACAGATGCCAGCCCAGGGCGAACGGACCATTGCCGCTTCCGGAGTCGTACGAGAGTGAAAGCTGCG